>NZ_JBNAIC010000001.1:0-20323 GCF_050031695.1 Pleomorphochaeta sp.
TTCATTTAAGAAATGAACCATTTTTGTTACGGCATTTACTCCTCTATCAGGATTTGCACTATGAGCAGGGATTCCTTTTGTAGTAACTTTTATTTCAGCTCTACCTCTTTGTCCAATATTTAATTTTAAGGAAGTTGCTTCTCCAATTACAACAAAATCTGGTTTAATTAAATTAATTACAGATCTAAGGGATAACCCTTCTGCAATTTCTTCAAATACAGTTCCAGAAACATATATATCACCATGAGGTAAATTAGATTCTTTTACCTTAGCTCCAGCAATAATCATTGCAGCAAGGGCTCCTTTCATATCTGAAGCTCCACGACCATAAATCTTATTATCAATTACTTCAGCACCAAAAGGTTCTTTTTTCCAAGCTTTTCTATTTGGAATATCAACAGTATCTACATGCCCATCAAATAAGACGGTTTTTCCATTTTCAACATTCTTATTTATTTTTCCAATGATATTTCCAACCTTATCGATAAATACTTCATCATAACCATATTTGATCATTTTTGTTCTTAGTAATTGAACAATCTTCATCTCATTTGCTGTAACACTAGGTGTTTGAATCATTTGTGCGCATAAACTGTGTAATTCTTTTATGTAATCCATAGTAGTCCTTCTTTATATATTTTTTAGTTTTTTAAGATTTTATTGATTTAACTGGTAAATTTGTAATACGAACACCAGTTGCATCATAAATTGCATTGATAATAGCCGGAGTTGTTGGAACCATAGTAATTTCTCCAATTCCTTTAGCTCCATAAGGGCCATCTGTTGTATAATCTTCAATAACTTTATATTCAATTTGTGGAGCATCTTTTATCAATGGAACTCCAATTTTTCTAAAAGAGTTAGTAACAATACCTTTTTCATTAATTAAGAATTCTTCACTTAAGGCATATCCAAGTCCCATAACAATTCCACCTTCAATTTGGCCTTTGACTCCTAATTGATTAATAACTTTTCCAGCATCATGTACAGCAAAAACTTTTAAAACTTCAACTTTACCACTTTCTTGATCCACAGCTACTACTGCAGCTTGAGTTCCAAAATCATAAGCAAAGTGGAGTCTATTTTCTTCTATTAGGTTTTCACTATTATTTGTATCAGCTTTTAAAGGAACTGTTCTTGGGGCACTATAGTTACCAATTCCAACAGTCTTACCAATTAGTTTATACAACGACGAATATGATATTTCTTTTTCATCAAATTTTAAACTATTATTTTCAAATTTATAGTCAAGAATGTTAGAATATTTATGAGTATCTGATAATTTAGAAATTATATTTTGCTTTAAATTATCTACAGCTAATATAATTGCATTTCCAGTTACATAGGTTTGTCTTGATGCGGTAGTAACACCAGAATCAATTGTTAATAAAGTATCATTAGCAATTAAATCAACTTCATTTATATTACAACCAAACTCTTTTGCTCCTATTTGTCTAGCAACAGTATCGGAGCCTTGTCCACTATCAACACTTGCAATCTTTAATAACAAATGCCCATCAATAAATTCAGCTATAACGCCTGCTTTATCATTCATCCCAGAACCAAGGCCAACATTTTTCATAGCGGATGCAATACCTATACCAATTTTCTTATTAGCTATTTCTGGAGTTTTATAATTTGATAACATTTCTTTTATCATATCTAAAGAAGCATCAAGACCAACACTGTCTCTAAGAATTTGACCACCTATGGTTTTAGAGCCAATTTTAAGGGCATTGATTTTTCTTATTTCTATTGGATCAATATTTAATTTCTTACTTAATTCATCCATAAGAATTTCACTAGCAACTGCTGGTTGATTTGAACCAAATCCTCTCATCGCTCCTGCTGGTACAGAATTTGTGTAAACTGCTGTACCTTTTACACTAACATTATCAATTTCATATGGACCTGATGAAAATAATACTGATCTTAGTATTACTGCTTCACCTGCAGAAGGATACGCTCCTGTATCAGCTAAAATCTCAGCTTCAAAAGCCTGTAGTTTTCCATTCTTTTTAGCTCCATATTTATAATGAAGAATTTCTCCATGTCTTTTAATGGTTCTAAGAAGTACATCGTATCTGTTCATAACCATATGAACGGGTCTTTTAGTAATATAGGTTGCTAAAGCTGCATGAATTTGAACAGTTGGTTCTTCTCGTCCACCGAAAGCACCGCCTGTTGCATTTGTAATAACTCTAATTTTTTCAATGTCTAAATTCAGATTATCAGCTATAGCTTCTCTAAAATCGAAAGAACTTTGGGATTGTGTACTAACTGTTAATAAATCATTTTCATCATAATAAGAATATACTGAATCAGGTTCTAAATAAGCATGATCAATTGCAGGGAGAGTAATTGTATCTTCAACTATCACATCACTATCTTCAAAACCTTTATTTACATCACCTTTTGTGATACTGAGCTTTTGTAATACATTTCCATCATCATAAATTTTAATATCACTATTCTCAGATTTACTCATATCAAAGATTGGTTCTAATTCTTGATATTCAACTTTAACTAACTTACAAGCTTCTCTAGCACTCTTTTTATCTTCAGCTAATACTAAGGCTACAGCATCTCCTAAAAATCTAACTTTATCAAAAGCAAATACTGGTTGTCTTTTGGAAATAATTCCAAACACATTTTTACCAGGAATATCTTTATAAGTTAGAACTTTTACAACCTTATCGGCTTTTTCTGCTGCCTTTGTATCAATTGATAAAATATTTGCATGAGCATATTCACTTAATACTAACTCCCCATATAAAGAACCTTTTATAGGTAAATCATCACTAAAGATTGGCTTACCCATTACTTTTAGTATGCCATCTTTTCTTATTACCTCTTCACTTAATCCTGTTTTATCAAGATTAAAGGTTAATTCTATATTTTCTCTAAGTGCTTTTGCAGCTAAATTAATAGCATCAATAATAGTATTATAACCAGTACATCTGCAAATATTAGAACCCAATGCTTTATTTATATCCTCTCTTGTAGGATTTAAATTTTGATCTAATAAAGCTTTTGAACTCATAATTAATCCAGGAGTACAAAAACCACATTGAACAGCCCCACAATTTACAAATGCTATTTGTAATGGATGAAGTTTACCATTTTTTTCTAAGCCTTCAATTGTTTCCACTTTTGTATTATTTAGACGACTCATTTTTTGAATACAGGATTTCTTAGCTTTACCATCAATAATTACTGTACAGGCCCCACATTGACCATTACCACAACCATTTTTGGATCCCATCAAATTTAAATCTTCTCTTAAATAATCTAATAGTGATTTCTCTAAAAGCGAGGAATAATGATATATCTCTCCATTTATCGAAATTGAATAATTACTCTCCATAAACTATCCTTTATTTAATTCTTTTCACTTAAGATAAATTAATAAATAATTCACCTAATCTTTTTATACTAACTCTTTACGTAAGGCTTACCATTTGCACTTGGGTCAATGGTTTTTCCAACAAATAATACAAGGACTAATAATGTAACTATATATGGACTCATTAATAAGAAGTCACTTGGAACAGGTACACCAACAGCTTGTAAAGTCATTTGCAGTGCTTCGGCAAAACCAAATAATAATCCAGCTAATAAACAACCTACAGGTGTTCTTTTACCAAAGATCATTGCAGCTAGTGCAATAAAACCTCTTCCTGCAACCATACCATCACTATACATAGATAATTGGGCAACAGATAAATAGGCGCCACCTAAACCAGCTAACATACCACTTACAATTACACTTATGTATCTAACTTTAAAAACATTAACACCAACTGTATCTGCAGCTTTTGGATGATGTCCAACAGCTCTCATTCTTAATCCAAAAGGTGTATGAAATATTACATAGTGAGAAATTATAACTATTAAAATTGTTATATAGGTAACTGGGTTTAATTCACCAATAATTGGGATTTTAGAGATTATAGGAATATTTATTACATCAATTGCTGCACATTGTGGAGTTCTACCTGGAGAGCCCCAATAATATTGTAAAAACAATGCAGGAATACCTGCTGCAAAGATATTTAATCCAACCCCTACTACACTTTGATTAGCTTGGAATCTAATAGACATCACAGCTAATAAAAGCCCCATTACTCCACCAAAAATTACTCCACATAATAATCCAAGCCAAGCACTTCCTGTTAAAAGAGAAACTGCAGCAGCCCCAAAGGCACCAGAAATCATCATACCCTCAATACCTAAGTTAATAACCCCAGTAGTTTCAGAATATGTGCCACTAAGAGCTCCTAATATTAAAGGAGTTGCCATTCCTAATGTAGAAATAATTAATGCTGTAGAAAATATTTGTAAAATCATGAGACTCCCCCTTCAACTATTTTTTCTTTTTCGTCAGATTGCTTCTTTAACTGATTCTGTTCTTTTCTTGCTTTTCTTTTCATTCGAATAGCAGATATTGAGAAATGGGATGCAATTAAGAAGATAACTAAACCTTGAATTACTTTAACTAAGTCAGCATTTGTTCCTGCAATAATTTGCATTCTAAGTGCACCAGTTTTTAAAGCGCCAAATAAGATTGAAGTTAATATTATTCCAATTGGATGATTATTTGCTAATAGAGAAACTGGGATTCCTTCAAATCCATAACCTGGTGAGAATTGAGCATAAAATCTACCATATACTGAGCAAATTTCCATTGCCCCTCCTATACCAGCTATGCATCCTGATATCATAAAAGCAATTATTGTTGCACGGCCTGTATTAATTGATGCAAATTCAGCAACACTTTTATTAAAACCAACAGCTCTCATTCTATAGCCAACAATAGTTTTCCATAAAAGAATAAATAAAATAGCAGCAATTAAAATTCCAATAAAAAACCCGTAATTCATCGGAGAATTGTGAAATATTGGATTCAATCTTGCATTGCCTGTAACAAATGGTGTTGCAGGTAATGTACTATCTAATCTAAATGGACCTTGTACTGATACTAAAAAGTTTGTTAATCGTATAGCTATTTTATTAAGCATAATTACAACTATAACTTCATGTAGTTCTAATTTTACTTTTAAAAATCCAGGAATAAATGCCCAAAGAGCGCCCATTATTCCTCCAGCAATTAATACTAAAAATATTTTAAAGAATGGAGGTAAATTTGGAAAAAACAGCCCAACAACAGCACCAGCAATTGCTCCCATGTAGAACTGACCTTCAGCACCAATATTAAATAAACCAACTCTATATGCAATAGCAAAAGAAAGACCGGTAAATAATAATGGAGTTGAAGCTAATAAAGTTTGTCCAAAATTTCTAAAACTACCAAAGGCACCTTTAAATAGAGAGGATAAAGCTAAAGTAATATTTCCCCCAAGAGCTGCGATAATTAATGCACCAATAAATAATGCTATAAATATTGAAATTATTGGGCTTAGTAATTTTTCTTTAAAGAAGTTAAATAAAACAATTAACCCTTTATTTATTTTATTGTTTTTAATCACTTTATTTCATTCCTCCACCCATATATAGACCGACTTCTTCTCTTGTTGTTTCCTCAGTTTTAAAATTTGCTACAATTTCTCCATCGTACATAACTAAGATTCGATCACTTAAAGCAAAAATTTCATCTAATTCATATGAAACTAATAAAATAGCTTTATTTTTTTCTCTTTGATCTAAGAGAATTTTATAAACAGACTCAATTGCTCCAACATCTAGGCCTCTTGTAGGTTGTGCTGCAATTAATACTTTAGGATCTTTAGAAACACCCCTAGCTAATACAACTTTTTGCTGATTGCCACCACTAAGAGAACCTGCTAAAACTTTTTCTGATGGAGTTCTAATATCA
Organism: Pleomorphochaeta sp.; assembly: GCF_050031695.1. Lineage (GTDB taxonomy): Bacteria > Spirochaetota > Spirochaetia > Sphaerochaetales > Sphaerochaetaceae > Pleomorphochaeta. The sequence continues at coordinate 5,837 of NZ_JBNAIC010000001.1, forward strand.
TATTCTTCAATTAAAGCTTTTGCATGTTTAGCTATATTTTCAGAATCCATTAAAACACCTTTTTTAAATTTCTTATCTGCCTCCAATCCTAAAATTAGATTTTCAGCAACGGAATATTCAAGCACTAGACCCCAATGATGGCGGTCTTCAGATATATGAGAAACACCTAAATCGGAAATCATTTTGGGAGTAAATTTTAATGGTAAAGTATTACCACAAACACTAACTTTGCCTTCTTCAGGTTTTAATAGTCCAGCAAAAACTCTTAACATTTCACTTTGACCATTACCATCAATTCCAGCAATTCCAACAATCTCTCCAGCTTTAACTTCAAAATTTACTCCATTAACAACATCAATTTCTCTTGAATCTTTTGCTCTTAAATTTTCAACCTTAAATAAAACTTCTTTAGGTTCTTGTTCTTTTTTATTTACATTTAATAAAACAGGACGACCAACCATCATCTCTGCAAGCATTTTTTTTGTTACATCACAAGTATTTTCAATACCAATTACTTGACCAGTTCTCATTACAACTACTCTGTCACTAATATCTAAAATTTCTTGCAATTTATGAGTAATGATAATTATAGAATGACCTTGAGCTTTTAATTCCCTAAGAACAGAATATAATTCCCTTACTTTTTGTGGTGTTAAAACCGCAGTTGGTTCATCTAATATTAAAACTTTTGCACCACGATATAATGTTTTTAATATTTCTAGTCGTTGTTGCTCTCCAACTGATATATCTGCAACTAAAGAATTTGGATGAACATCCAAACCATATTTTTTAGAACATTCTTTAACTAATTTGACAGTCTTTTTCTTGTCCAATTTACCTTTTATTGTAGGTTCATCTCCTAAAATAAGATTTTCAGCAACACTAAGATATTTCACTAGCATAAAATGCTGATGAACCATTCCAATCCCATATTTTAGTGCATCTCGAGGAGAATTTATTATCGCTTTTTCACCATTAATAATTATTTCTCCAGCGTCCTTACTAATTAATCCATAAAGGATATTCATTAGGGTTGTTTTTCCGGCTCCATTTTCACCTAATAAGGCTAAAATTTCACCTTTATGCACATCCATAGAAACATCGTCATTTGCTAAAACTCCAGGAAATTGTTTGGTAATATGACTTAATTTTACAATTGGCTCACTCATTATTATTCCCTCTATGAGTAATTCCCAGATTTCAAAACTAATAATTTACTACTTTCAATATCTAATAGCATACCTAAATTTAACTAAACTCTATCAACAACATTTTATTTACTGTTTTATATTTCTAGCTAAACTAGGTAATGCTATTTTTAATTTTTCCATTTAAGATTTATTATCTTAAACCAAATCTGAATGCTAAATTATTGAACTAAACTTGGTGCAACGAATGCTGCATATTGGTCTCTTGTTGATGGAACAACAATTTCACCAGAAATAATTTTTGCTGTTGCATCGTCTACTACAGCTAAAATATCTGAACTAACACTACTTCTTACACTTTCAGGATATCCAACAGCTCCTTCAGCTAGACCTAACTCTCTCTTTCCAGCAGGGAAGGAACCTTTTGCAGCTTCACTAGCAATTGCCATTACAGCTTCATCAATTTTCTTAATTGATGCTGTTAATTGTTGTTTGCCAGCTAAATCTGATTTATCTTTATCGCAAGGAATTACCCATTTGCCATTATCAACAGCAGCTTCAATACAACCAACTTCAGTACCACCAGCAGCTAATTGAATTACATCAATTCCTTGCTTGTACATTAATGAAGCTTGTTCTTTACCTGCTCCTGGGTTACCAAAAGAACCAACATAACTAATAGTATTTGAAATAGATGGATCTACTGATGCAACACCAGCTTTCCAACCTGATTCAAATCTAATAGGTGCTGGTTGTTCCATACCACCAATAAATCCAACTTTACCACTTTCAGTTGTCATTGCGGCAATTATACCTGAAAGATAAGCAGCTTCATTTTCCTTAAACAATACTGAAGCAACATTATCAGCATCAACATAACCATCAATCATAATAAAATTAGTATCAGGATATTGTGCAGAAACTTGAGTTACAGCATCTAAAAGTAAAAATCCAACAGCAACAACAATATCATATCCTTGTTCACAAGCTGTTTGTAATCCTGGAACGTATTGAGATTGTTCTCCTGTTTCGATAACAGAAATGCTAGCGCCTAATTCTTGTTCAGCTCTTTGCATACCTTTCCAAGCTGCATCATTAAAGCCTTCATCTCCTAAGCCTGTTACATTTGTAACCATTACCATACTAAAACCATCATCTTCTGATGCAGTTTCTTTTGCTCCATTAGCAAACAATGGAACCATTAATGTTACCAAAACGGTTAAAGCAATTAACATCTTTTTCATAACTTTTTCTCCTCTCAATTATCTCAAAACAATTGCATTACTTGGACAAACAGAAGTACAAACTCCACAACCAACACAATCATCTTGATAAATATTTACTATCTCTTTTTCTTTTTTTATCGCTTGTTTGAAACAGGATTTCACACACAACCCACAGTTAATACATTTTTCTTGAAGAATACTTGCACTCTTATGATATTCTTCATATATTTCTTCTCTATTTGTTATAGATCTAAAATCAGATAAACTTTGATAGCCTTTTTTATCCATCCAGGATATTAAATCGCTGTAAATCTTATCAAATATTGGTAACCCATTTAGGATTGCTCCACCAGATATACCAACAGCTGTTGCACCTGCCATAATCAATTTTACGACTTCTTTATAAGATACAACTCCACCTACAGCTAAAACTGGAACATTAACATTTTTACAAATTTCTGAAATGTATGCTAAAGTCAAAGGAAAGATTGGTTCACTAGAGAGATATCCAAATCCATCTTTACAGCCTAAAGTATTTTTTCCAGTTTCTATATCAATATCCATTGCGGGACCTACAGCATCCATTGCAGCAATACAATTGACTCCAACATTTTCTAATTCTTTACAAAGATATGCGATATCCTTTCTAAAAGGAGGCAATTTTACCATTATTGGAACTGAAACATTCTTTCTAGCATAGCTTACAGCTTCAATCAAATTTTCAGGTTCGTAATCGGAAAAAGTAACAAGGGAAGCTCCTTTATCTTGTAAAATTTGAGCATATTCTGCTGCTTTTTTTGGTTTTACATGATTAGTAGCTACATTAGCAATTAATGGTTTATCAATTTTTAATTGATCTAATTCCTTCATCCAATTATCAAAACCAATATCTGTCCAATCTGCATTAATCAAACCCTTATTAGCCTTTACCATGTAAGGAGAGGGAGAATAAGATTGTTCATTCCTTATGCTTTTTGTTACAATAGCACCAACTTTATGTTTAGCAGCTCTCTCTATCAGTTCTTTACTTCCTGATAGAGGTCCTTCTGATAAAAACAAAGGACTATCAAATTTTACATTTGCAATTTCAATTGAAACATCAATTTTACTTTTTTCCATAAATAATTTCCCTATTTAATTTCTAATTCTTGGTTATTTCAAGATTTCCTAAATCTTTATTATGCTTTGAAGGAGGTAATAAAATTGCTCCTTCACTAGCTGAAGTTACAACCTCTCTATATAACTCAAGATAACTATCACTTACAATTTTTGTTTTTAGTTGGATATTTTCTTTTCTTTCTTCTAATTCTTGATCACTTAATTCAACAGATAAACTTCTATTTTCTATATCAAAAGAGATAATATCTCCTTCTTTGATATATGCTATTGGACCACCTTCAGCCGCTTCTGGAGAAATATGTCCAATACAAGGACCTCTACTTGCTCCTGAGAATCTTCCATCTGTAATTAATACAACTTTGTCTCCAAAGCCTGCGCCTTTAAGTGTTGCAGTAGCTGTTAACATTTCTCTCATTCCAGGACCACCTTTTGGACCTTCATATCTAATTACAATGACATCCCCAGGTTTGATATCTCCATTTAAAATTGCATCAGTGGCACCTTCTTCTTCATCGAAGATTTTTGCCTTACCTGTAAATTTGGTTAACCCCTCTGGTAAAGTAGCAACTCTAACAACAGCTCCATTTGGTGCTAAATTTCCTTTTAATACTATTAAGCCCCCATCTTTAGTTACAGGATTATTTAATGGATGAATAACTTCATTATTAATATATTCAACTTTTTCTATATTTTCTCTTACAGTTTTTGCAGTACAAGTTAGGTTATCTAACTCTAGAATTGATTGCATTTCTTTTAGTAAGGCTTGAACGCCTCCAGCATTATATAAATCCTCAATTACATATTCGCCACCAGGACTTAATCTACATAACTTTGGAGTTTCACGACTTATTTGATCAAAGACATCTAATTCAAGGTGTAAATGAGCTTCTTTAGCAATGGAAGGAAGATGTAAAAATACATTTGTTGAACCGCCTATAGCCATTGCAACTTTAATAGCATTTCTAAAAGCAGAAGGAGTCATAATATCTCTTGCTTTTATATCTTTCTCAACTAATTCCATTATTTTAACACCAGATTGTTTAGCTAATCTAATTCTCTTAGAATAAACAGCAGGAATTGTACCACAGTCAGGAAGGGATAATCCCATTGCTTCCGTTATACAACCCATTGAATTTGCAGTCCAAACACCAACACAAGATCCAGCACAAGGGAATGCTGCCTCAGCTATATCATTTAATTCTTTTTCACTAACTTTACCTTCTTTTAATGAAACTAAAGTCTCTAATACATCTGTTGGTGTTACTTTTTTTCCTTTATAGGTACCTTGAATCATTGGACCACCTGTTACCATGATGGAAGGAAGATTTAATCTTGCTATAGCCATTAATTGACCTGGCACGATTTTATCACAAGCACCAATACAAACAAGACCATCAAATTGATAAGTTTGACATTCCATTTCAATTGAAGAAGCAATTAAATCTCTACTAGGAAGAATATAATGCATACCGCCATGACCTTGGGCTAAAGCATCACATAAAGCTATTGTATTAAACTCCATTGGAGTTCCACCAGCTTCTCTAATACCTGCTTTTACAGCTTCAGAGATTTGTCTTAAATGCATATGACCTGGAACACTTTCACTCCAACTATTAGCTACTGCAATAATTGGTTTAGCTAATTCCTCATCAGTAAAACCACAGGCTTTTAAATTAACAGTCCAAGGGATTCTATGTGCTCCCGAGATAACTTTTCTACTTCTTAATTTTGAAATTTTCTCTTCAGTCATTTTATTTTAAAGCTCCTAACTCTTTTATAGTTTCAAGTTTTCTCTTCATAATAGCTTCTTCTTCATCACTCAAATCGATTATAGGATTTATACAATAGGATGATTTAATTGTAGGAATTCTATAATTCAATAATTTTTTTATCGTACTAAAATATGAAAACTCAAATAGAATATCTAAAACTCTATTAATAATATCTTGATAATATTCAGCTTCTTCTTGGTTGTTGTTTTGATTTGCTTTATATAGATTTGTAAATAATTCAGGATAAACATTCGATAATGTGCTAACAGCCCCATTTACTTTTAAATTCAAGGCTTTATTAACAATTCTATCTCCACCAACAAACACATATTTTTCTTTTGCTAATTTTCGATAAGAACTTAAGTTATCTAAAGATTTACTACTATCTTTTATACCAACAAAATTTGGCACATTTTCATAAAAATATTTAACAACATTTTCACTAATATGATTTACAGCTAAAGCAGGATTATTATATAAAAAGAAAGGAGTACCATTTGCTGCTTCAGCTATTTTCAAATAATGATTTATAATTGCTTTATCACTTACTTTGAAAAAAAAGGGTGATATTGCTGATATATAATCTACTTTGTTAGCTACAGCGTGCTTAACTAAATCAATTGTATCTTTTGTATTAATAGATCCAACATGAGCTATAATATCTACTTGATTATTATTTTCATCAACAATTAGCTCTAGGGCTTTTTTTCTTTGGTCTAGATCCATAAGAATTCCTTCCCCTGAAGATCCAAGAGCAAACAAACCATCAACTTTATTTTTTTGAAACTTGATTAATTCTTTAATACTTATTTCATCAATAGTTCCATCTTGGTTAAATGGGGTTACTAAAGCTGTTACTATTCCTTTAATTTTATCCATTATTTTACCTACCTACATAAAGTCAAGATAATTTTTTTATAGGCTATATAAGCTTTTTCAATTTCACTTAACTCGATTTGTTCTTCAGCTGTATGACACAAAGATGGAATCCCTGGTCCATATACAATTGTTGGAATTCTTAAATCATTTATTAAAAAATCCATATCTGTATAACCATCAGTTATATACATATTAGGTTTAGTACCATTTAGTTCTTCATGAATTTTCACAATTGATTTAACAATTTGTTCTCTCTCATCAATACTTGCAGATAATAAACCTCTTTCTTTTATCGGTTGCCAATCCCAATCTGGTCTATCTATTGAATAAGAAACTTTTAATGTGGGATTTTCTCTTTTACATTCTTCAAATATTTCTTTGATCCTATTAATCATTGCAAGTGGAGATTCTCCTGGGATTATTCTACAATCTAAAGAAATCTCACAAGTATCAGCGACATTGTTATATGCTGTACCAGCTTTAACAACTCCAACATTGATTGAATCATGTAGGATACCACAATTAGGACCAAAATCTACTTTATCAAACTCAGCTTTAAATAGTTTATCTAATATTGGAAGAGCTTGTTGAATTGCATTTACGCCTAACCAAGGTCTACAGCCATGAGAAGTTTTACCTTTTACTAATATCTTTATTGGTAAAGTTCCTTTACAGCCTAAAACTACACTTAAATTTGTTGGTTCTGTAACAATAGCAAAATCACTTTTAATCTTTGATTCAACCAATTTCATAGAACCTCTGTGTTCTGATTCTTCATCAATAACACAGGCGAGTACTACAGGTTTACTCAAAGAAACATTTTCTTTTTTTAATTGTAATAAAGCATATAGTGCACTGGCGATTCCTGATTTTTGATCTACAGTACCTCTCCCCTTTATAACATTATTTTCTCTCTTGATATGGAAGGGATCTTCCATATCAAGTTTAGCAACAGTGTCATAATGTCCATGAAATAATAAAGCGAAATCTGAATCACTTGAAACTGGAGGATAGGAAATGAGCACATTAAATCTAGAAGAAGTACAATATTGTTTCTCATAACCTAGTCCATTTTTTTTAGCAAATTCATATAAGAAATTTCCTAAATGTTCTTCATTTTTATTAACGCTTTCTATCTCAACAAGATCCTTAATCAGTTCAAATAATTCATTATCTATCATTCTGCTGTTACCCAATCATTTCTCTTCCAAAAGTCAGTTGCTTGAGCTCTACATTTTGCTCTAACTTCAACTTCATCTACTAGTTGGTGAACGCCATTTTTAACAACACACTCTCCATCAACATAAACATCTTTTACATGAGCACTATCTGCTACACTAACTAAATAGTTCCAAATATTTGCTTCAAATACTGTTACTGGAGAATTATTTTCTAGAAGAACAATATCTGCTTTTTTACCAACTTCTAAACTTCCAATCTCATCTTCCATTTGAAGAGCTTTTGCACCATTTATAGTTGCCATTTCAAAGACTTGTTTATCTGGTAATAGTTCTAATTCTTCATATCTTAATCTATGAATCATTTGAGATGTTCTCATAATTTCAAACATGGATTCTGTCATTCCATCAGTACCTAATGCTACAGGAATACCTTCTCCAAGAAGAGGTACCATATTTGGCCAGAAACCAAACATTGCATTACTTACAGGTTGGTGAGAAATCTTACAACCATATTTAGAGAGAATTTGTGGATCTCTTAAGATATCTAAATATGCTGCATGGAAGAATAATACATCTGGTCCTAAGAAACCTAAATCTTCTAACCATTTTACAGGTCTTTTACCATATTTTAGAGTTGAATCAGTTGTGTGATATCTTGAATCACTTAAGTGCATCATAATCCCACACTTATTTTCATTAGCTGCTTCTCTAACTAATTGAACTTCTTCTGGAGTAACTGTGTAAGTAGTATGAATACCAATTCTACCTTGAATTCTTCCACCTTTATCTCTCATAGCTTTAACAAAATCTAAATTTTCTTTTAATCCTAATAAGAAATTTTCATGACTAATTCTACCAGTTGATTCAAAAGATAATACACCTCTAATTCCACTTAACTCTGCAGCTTCACCAGCAGCAAATAAAGTACCAGGAAGAGCATTTGGACCTTCAACTGTATCAGTTGTAGTTGTAAATCCATGCTTAACATGTTCAATTGCATTAATTAAAGTTCCATATTTTACATCATCATTATTTACTTTGTTTTCTAATTTTTGGAACCAGAATCTTTCCATCCAAGATGCAAAAGAAAAATCTTCTTGAGCAAAACCTGAATATGGAATTGATCTAACAACTGCTGAATACATATGATTATGTGCACAAACAAAACCAGGGATAGCTATCTTTTTCTTTCCATCGATAATGGTTGTAGATCCTTCATATTTTGGTAGATCCTTCATATCTCCAATTTTAGAAATCTTATTATCTGTAATCTCTAAAAAACCATTTCTAATCAAATCATTTTTTGCTTGGGGAGTTACTACCATTACATTAGTAATTACTTTTTTCATATTTTCCTATTCTCCTATAGTTTTTATAATTAGTGCACCTTCTGGACACTCACTAATACAAGCGCCACATAGATCACAATTAATTGCTACATTATCTACATAATCAAAAAACATTCTGTTACATGCATTTATGCAAGCTTTACAAGCTGTACATTTAGCCTCATCAACTCTGACAACATTATTTTTATCTCTATAAATTGCATTAGTTGGACAAGCTTCAATACATTTTGCATTTTTACAGTTAACACATACTAAAGTTCTAAATTTTAATGTATCGTCTCGAATTACTTGGATTCTGGAACGATTCATATTAAAGCCTTCATTGTGTTTATAAGAACAAACATATTCACAATGTCTACAGCCTGTACATTTTGCTTTATCAACCATTATGAAACTACTCATTAATATTCTCCTCACTCATATATTTTTTATATGATTGGTGTTGATCAAAAATTTTTAATTCTTTTAGTTTTTTCACTGTAGGAATACCATTTTTGTCCCAACCTCTTAGTTGGTAATATTCATCTAACATATTGTCTTGAGTTTCTTTAGTTATTTTTTGTCCTTTTTTAGGACCATATTTAAGACCTTCAGTTGAAAATTTAGGAGGAAGATAATCAGATTTTCTACTAATTCCATTTGCAATTGCAAAAAGTCTATTCATATTCCAAATTCTTTCCCCAATTGCTTCTAAAGAGGCTTTATCATAATTTAAATTAGTTCCAATATTGATTAAATCAATTACACATTGACCATTAATTCCAATACCATATGGGAACTGACAAATCCCTAAACATTCTTCAGTAGCTTTAGCATTTTGCTGATTAGATACAAATTCTGCCTTACCATCAATTACATCTTGAGCTTTTAAAACGCCAGATAACTCTCTACCTAAAGGGAAACTTCTTAAATGGCAAGCACCTCTATCACTTGTTTGATAAGCTAAAGCCATACCAGTTGAAATCCTTGGTTCATAGCCTGCCATATCTAAACCTTTTACTTGAGGGGCATCTTCTGCTTTATTACCTAAGGCTATAGCAGTAGCAATAGAACCCTTTGCAAATTCATCACCAAGACCTTCTCTAAAAACAATATCTTTAATAACTTGAATTCCAATTTCGGCAGGATTCATATCTTCCTTTAATCCAAGTTTTTCAAAATCTAAATTATTATTTCTATATTCTTCAAAAACCAAGCCTAATACTGACCCACAGGAAATTGTATCTAGTCCATATTGATTACAAAGATAATTAAAGGCAGCAATTCCTTCTAAATCACTTACACCCAAATTAGCACCCATTAAAGCTAAAGTTTCAAATTCAGGGCCTTCAATACTACCTTTTACATAGGTACCTTCTCTGTAACCTTTTGAGCAGGAAACAGGACAGTTTGCACAAGATAATCTTTTTACTATTTTTTTCTCTAAAGTTTCGTGAGAAATTTTATTGTATTCAGTAAAATCTTCACCTGAGAAATTCTTAGTAGGAAGCCCTCCGATATCATGAATAAAGGAAACATTACCAACTGTTCCTTTTTCTCTAGTACCTGCTACCCAACCATTAGACATAACCCAAGTATTAGTTTCTAAGCATTTTTTATAGAATTCATCTTTATTTTCTGGAATAACATCACAATTACCAAAGGTTGTTATAAATTTTAAATTTTTGGATCCAAATACTCCACCAATTCCACCTCTACCAATATTTCGACTAAAGTCGTTTCCTAAACAGGCAAATGCAACTTTATTCTCTCCGGCAAGTCCTATTGATAATACATGTAATCTATTATTATTATAAACTTCTCTTACTGTTTTCTCTGTATCATAAATTCCAAAACCTTTTGCAAAAGCAGCATCAACAATTTCTATTTTTCCATTTTCAATTCTAATGCCAACTAAAGTATCAGCTTTTCCTTCAATTACTAATAAATCAATTCCACAAAGTTTCAATTCAGGACCAAAATGGCCACCAGAACTACCATCTACATTTATATTTGTTAGTGGGGATTTTGTTACTACATGGTATCTAGAAGAAGCTGGAACGCCTGTTGCAGAAAATAAACCTGGAGCTATATATATTGAATTCTTTTCATCATATGCATTAAGAATTGGATTTACTTCTTTTAAGAAATAATAAGTTCCAAGGCCTTTTCCACCTAAATATTCTTCTAATATTTGATTTGGAATCATCTCTTCTTTAATTGTTCTATTTGTTAAATTAATTCTAACTAGTTTATTAAACCAAAGCATTTTTCTCTCCTATAACTTCCAATATGTACCATTGGTTGGCCACTTAGCATTTATTAATCTATGTGTTTCAGGACCTGCTGATTCTAATAATTGATTTTGAGCAATTCTTACTTCTTCTAGAGTTTTATCTACATCAAGGGATTCAACTTTAAAATTATCCATTAAGACTTTTCCATTAACGATTGTTGTTTTTACATCTTTTGCTGATGCAGAATATACAATTTTTGGAACTATGCGATTTGAAAACAATAAATGAGGGGAATCAAAATCTAATAAGATAATATCTGCTCTCTTTCCAATCTCAATTGAACCTATCTCATTTTCTTTATTTAAAACTTTTGCCCCATTTATAGTTGCCATCTCTAAGGCTTGTTCTGCACTAAATACATCAGAGCTTTGATGTTTTTGTTTTTGTAAATAACTTGTTAATCTCATCATTTCAAATAAATCATAAGTATAACTTGCGGCACCATCAGTAGCTAATCCAACAGGAATGTTTTGACTCAACATCTCCGCAACAGGAGCTATCCCATAACCTAATTGAGAATTAGCTGCTGGGCAGTGAATAGATTTTGTGCCTGTTTCTTTTAACATATTTATTTCATTTGGAGTTAACCAAACAGTATGTACAAACATAGAATTTTTGCCCATTAGATTATTTTTATAATAAAATTCAGCATCCCTCATACCATATTCTTTATATGTATAAGCTAAAACATCTTGCCAACCAGCAACATGAGTACTCATGTTTATTGATAGTTTATCAGCTATTTCTTTTGATTGTTTTAAAAGGGAGAATGAAGCATCGGGGGTGGAGCCAATTCCGATTGCTACACTTATATTATCTTTATTATGATAATTCTCATAATAATCATAAAAATCTTTAATTAAGGCTTCTTTAGAATGTAACATTGTCATATCTGACTCATCACTAGAAGTTTCTCCAGCAAAGCCATTATCTAATAAACCGTATACCATTTCAGCACTTAATCCAGATTCTACTAAAGCTCTACTTGCTTCTCTAATATTGTTAAAATCAGTATGCATATACCAATGATCACAGATTGTTGTTGTGCCACTTTGAATCATCTCAAGTGATGCTAATTTTGCACTAACATAAGAGTGCGCTGGTGAAATTTTTGATACTATTGGTACTAAATATCTCCAATTCCAAGGTTCAAAATGCATATCATAGCCAATACCTTCAATAAGAGATTGATATAAATGAGTATGCGTATTTATTAAGCCAGGAAGTACAACACAATTTTTTCCATCGATTGTTCTTCTAGCTTTTTTTTCACTTTTTCCAAGTGCAACAATTTTACCATCATCAATGTAAATATCACAGAACAGCATCTCTCTTTTGCTATTCATAGTTATTACATAACCATCTTTAATCAGTAAATCAACCATATTTTTTCCCTATGCACTTATTAATGCATTTAATATGCCAAAAAATTTGCATTTTTAGAATTTATAGCTAATTGCTTATACTAATTAAAAATATTTTAATTTTTTATTCATTTTTTTGTTTTTAGACTAATATTTTTTCTTGATTTCTTTTTTCAAAATGAAAATTATCATTTAAAATTTTCAAAAAATGAAAAGAATTTGAAAAAAATTAATTATAAAAAAGGGATAAAAAAATAGAAACAGATTATCTGTAAAAAGATTCTATGTTTCTATTTTAGATAGGTTATTATACTAACTTATAGATAATCTTCAATATTATATTTCTTCATTCTTCTATAAAGGGTTGTTAATCCTATGCCTAAGGATTCAGCAGTTTGTTTTTTACCATTTGTATCGTAACCATAAAATTCTAATCCTTCAATTATTGCTTCTCTTTCTAATCTTTCTAAAGAAGAAAAACTATCACTTAAACTTTGATTTTGATTTTGGAGATATAATGGTAGATCTTTCATTGTTATTTCCCCTTTATCATTTAACATATTTAATAAATATAAAATAACATTTTCCAACTCTCTAATATTTCCTGGCCAATTATATTGCTTTAAATACTCTATGACCTTTTTGTTTAATAAGAAATTCTCAACATGTTTATTTAAAACAATATCTGAATATTTAGTTAAGAAATGATTAATTAAAGGAACAATATCTTCACTTCTCTCTCTTAATGCTGGGATTTTTAATGGAATTACATTCAATCTATAATATAAATCTTGTCTAAATAGACCTTTAGCAATTAATTCTTCAATATCTCTATTAGTTGCTGAAATGATACGAATATCTAAATTTATTAATTTATTAGAACCAATTCTCTCTATTTGTCTCTCTTGTAATACTCTTAATAATTTCGTTTGCAAATATATAGGCATCTCAGTAACTTCATCTAAAAAGATAGTTCCACCATTAGCCTCTTCAAATTTACCAGCTTTTCCTTTTCTTGAAGCACCTGTAAATGCACCTTCAACATAACCAAACAATTCACTTTCAATTAAATTCTCAGGGAATGCCCCACAATTTATTGCTACAAAAGGCCCTTTGTTTCTATGAGATGCATTATGTATTGCTTTTGCTATCATTTCTTTTCCTGTTCCTGTTTCTCCAAAAATTAAAACAGAAACATCACTAGGTGCCACAATTTTTGCTTTTTCTATTACTGAATAAAAACTTGGAGCTTTACCTATAATTTCCTTAAAGGTTATTTTAGTATTATTAATTGGTCTCTTAATTTTATTTGAATAATCTAATGAATTGCTTTTTTCTAAATACTTTGAAACATAGTTTGTAAAATTATCTGCCATCATAAAAAATAATTTCTTATCCTTTAATATCCACTCTTTAGTTTTTTCTTCAAATACAACAAAACTAATTGCTCCAAATAATTCTTGACCTACAAACAAAGGTACACAATATTCATATACTTCTTTGCAAAATCTTTTTTGCTCACAATTAGAACACACAATATCTTTTGTTGGATTTAGTACCTCTAGAGGTTTCTTGCTTTTTAATACTGTTTCAAGCACTCGCCCATTATTATTTAAAAACTGATCTATTGAACATTTCCCAGTTGCTGTTTGGCGTATTCTTTTATTATCTACTATAGCAATATCAACATTAGTTATTTCCGTAAAGACTTCAGAGTAGACCTTAATTTTATGCCTTAAAGAAAATAAAATCTCATTATTATTATTCATCATCACTCCAAAATTCATTTTTTTTAATTAAAAAATACTCTTAATATAAAAATTTAACATACTTTATCTATTACCACAAATATTTTTATTGTGCAAAATTTTTATAAATATCAAAAAAAATAGGGCATTACAAAGCTATAGCTTGTAGCACCCCATTGTCTAACTAATTAAATTAATACTTATTTATTATGTTTTTAGTATAATGAAAACCCCATTGTTATACAATATATGTCAGTAACTAGATTGTTAAATTATTACTATTCAACTTCACATTTTTATATATAATAAATTCAATTTTGGTATTTAACAAATTTATACAAATGTATATAGTAGACAAGACTTTTTACAAATATGTGTAATATAAGTATTTTATATGATAATTATTTACAAAGATAAAATTTTAA
>NZ_JBNAIC010000002.1:0-5974 GCF_050031695.1 Pleomorphochaeta sp.
TTGGTTAATTCTAAATCTGAATAAATACCGAATACTTCTGTAAGGCTTAATCCGCTTAAACTACCATCATAACTTATAAGGGATAAAAATCCAGGATCATCAACATTACCTCCGACAGGAGACCATAATGTATCTATGGAATTTACACCATGTAACATAAGAAAATAATTTGTTTCAAGAGTTAATTTGTTATTAAAAAAATTAAATTTATTACTGTGATTAAAGACTAAAGCATCCCCACCATATTTATAACCTAAGAATTCTTTATCGTATGTTATTCCACTATAAGTTGAAGTATTACTAAATTCTCTTAGAGCAACTATGAAATTGATACCATATCCATCTTGCATACTATCTTCACTAATAGAGGTTGTTCCATCATCTCTTAAATATAGATAAGGGGAAGTATAAACAAATTCAATATTAGATTGTAAATTAAATAATCTATTGGCATAAAAATATTTTGCTCCAAGCATTAAACCAATTGCATTAGGTGAATATATACTTGAAGTTTCTAAAGATGGAACTACTAAATCATCAATAACAATTTGTGAATAAACATTAGTTGAAGAGTTAATAGTATAATCTAAATCTAAAGAAACAATTGAGTTACAATTAGCTTTGTAGAAAAGACTATGATAGGAAAGCATAGGGTTAAAGGCACTAACATCTATTGAAGAATCTTCACTTGCATACATGAGACCTTCTGCAAAGGACCATCCTAATCTATTATTAAATGCTCTGCCTTCAAATTTATGTACTACAAACATAGAAAAACCAACAACTGGATCTAATTGACTAGTATTTAAACTAAAACCATCAGTTTTAATATAATTAAGTTGGTGTGGGAAGAAAGATGCTAAATATGTATATTTGTATTTATCACCAAACATAGTAAATTTACCAAAATCTTGATATTTTAGATTATCACTTAATAATAAATTTCCAGAAAGGCCCGCTCCCCAATTAAGTTTATCTCGTCCAATTTGCAAATTCCAATTAGAATCTCCAAAAGAAGCAAAAGCTTTTTGTGAAATAACAGAATTAGTATCTTTATAAAAATCTAGGTCAATATATCCTGGAATGTTTGTTTGATAAGTTGAAGAGCCAAAAGGGATATCATTTAGTCTTGCAACTCCAAAAGATATAGAACTTAGTGCATAAGCAAAATCATCACCTAAAAATTCTAAATTAAGGTTAAATAAGTTCTCTTGGTCTGTCCAACCACGAAACCAAGTATCTCTCTCAATAAAATCAGTAGTATTAGTATGTGAATATCCTTCAAAGTTTAATTCAGCACCAATATTAAAATCAACATTTTCTTTTACTTCATTTTTAAAAGATAGGATTTTTTTCTCTAAATAATCGTATGTTTTTTTCTCTACTTTATTTAAAGAATTATAGTTGATTTGTTCTAGCATATTAATTAATTCAGCAACTGAATAAGGTGCACTCATAGAAGGAAGTGCATAATTTGATTTAACGTATAAATATGAAATACCTTCAATTATTTCTTCACTATCATCAACAGATACAATGTATTGATAATTATCTACAGCGAAAATAGAATTATTCATTATTGTTAATATAAAAATGAAGAGAAGAATAATTTTATATTTTTTCAATTTAATACTCACTTTTTAATCTTTATAACTATTAAAATATCATTTAATTGTTCATAAATCAATCTTTTAATAGACTGTTTAAAGTGAAAACTATTTATTAATTGAATGTAAAAAAAAACAGTTGAAGTTAATCAACTGTTTTTATACCGGCGATCGGACTTGAACCGATACGGAGTTGCCCCCAATAGATTTTGAGTCTATCGTGTCTACCAATTTCACCACGCCGGCGCACTAGATGAAATTTATCATAAGTATATTAATTATTCAATATGAAAATTGAAAATATTAATTAAACATTAATTATTATTTATGATCTTCTTCCCATTTTAAATCTTCTTCAGTTAGTTCAGTATTAGGTAACTCAGAATCTATAACTTCATCAGAAGATTCAATAGTTGATTCTTCAATATTCTTTTCATTATTTTCACTTTCTTCTTTAATTAATTGAATAGGTTCTGCTTCAGCTTTTTTAGATAAATAATTATTTGCTTCAATTTCAGATAAGTTTATATATAAATCACCTTTAGCAATTTCCTCAACACTTGTGTTAATGCATGCCATGAAGTAATTAGATTTTTCTGATTCTAGATTGTTTATCATTTGAGTTAGCATTTCTTTATCAAAAATAATTGTATTTGTCCAAGTTTTCTTGATAGCTTCGTTTAGACATTCAATTGCTTTTTCAACATTTCTATAATGAAGGAAAACTTGTGCAGCATGAACATAAGGGTCAGGGAAACGTGGTTTTCTATCTAATACATCAAGATATATTCTATAAGCTTCTTCCCAATTGTCACTTAGCATGTAGAACCAACCATGATTATCTAAAATACCACTACTAGTTTTTTCTTCGTCAACACTTTCATTAACTAAAGCTTCAGCCTTTTCTAAATCATTTGTATAAAGGAGATAAGTTCCAAGATTTATCATAAGATTTTTATCATTGTATCCTGAGTTTTTTACTTCTTCTAATATTTCAATTGATTTATCAATTTCATCATTGAGTTGAAAAACCATACTTTTTTGAATTTTTGCGTGATTTACAAGATTTTTATCTTTTGAATTATTAATTACAGAATCTAAAATAATGCCACCAAAGTTGTGATCATTTCGTTGAATTAAAATACTAGCCATCGTAACTTTATATTTATCAATTAAATTAGCATTATAAGCTTTTCTATAATATTCCCAAGTTTTATCTTTGTTTTCACTTTTCTTACTCATGTAATTTCTATTTCCCATAATAAAATAAAATAGTGATCTATTAATATAAATAATGGCTCCTGAAATCAAAATAATGGCAATTAATTTAATATAACCTGGTATCGGAAGAAGTCCGATAATAATACATATAAAAATAGTTGCATAAGCTGTATATTTATTTTTCATTTTATTTTCCTCCACAGAGAATTATATAATTCTTTACTATCTAGTACAGTATAATATAATGAATTTTGAAAAATATACAAGCGAGAAAAATATTAGATAGTTGTTTCTTTTTATAATAACTTATATAATCATAAATTACTTATTGTTAAGTGTTAAGGATTACTCGATGGAAAAGAATAAAAAGATATTATTACATTGCTGTTGTGGCCCTTGTAGTACAACCTGTGTTGATTGGCTAATTAATGAAGGATATGATGTTGTACTATGGTTTTCTAATGATAATATCTATCCAGAAGACGAATATAATAAAAGATTTATAGAATTAGAAAAGGTCGCAAAGTTTCATAATTTAGAAGTTATAAAAGATAATTATAATCATAAAGATTGGTTAGAAAAAGTAAAAGGCTTTGAAGAAGAAAGAGAAGGCGGATCTAGATGTGGATTATGTTTTGATTATAATCTCTCATTAGCTGCAAAAAAAGCTAAAGAATTAAATATAGAATATTTTACAACTACTTTAACTGTAAGTCGTTATAAAAATAGTGAGAGAATATTTAAAATAGGTTCAAATTATGATGGGTTTTTAGAAAAAAACTTTAAAAAGAAAGATGGTTATGCTAAAAGTATAAAGCACAGTAAAAATTTAGGTTTATATAGGCAAAAATATTGTGGTTGTGAGTTTTCACTAAGGGATGCTCTTAAATACCAAAAAGAAAAAGCTGATAAAGCAAAAAAAGAATAAATTGTAAAAAAATTAAATAAATGATAGAATAAACATAAGAATGACCTATTTTTGTAAGGGTTATATATAATAAGGAGACACTTTATGGATAAAGAAACTTTTTCTCAAATATTATCTGAATTTCAAATGGACGGAGCTGTTAATGTTGTTAAATTAGCACAAAAAATGAATTTGGGAATATTTTGTTCTCCAATGTTAAATCCAGCTATCACAGGTAAATTAATTCGAATAAAAACTGAAGATACTAAAAAGTTTGATAAAGGCTCTGGTTGGTATTTATTAATGAATAGAGATAGACCAGCAGGTATTGTAAAAGAAAGTATTGCTTATTTGATTGCAAAATATGTATTAACTGATTTAAGTAATATTAATTTATTATCTGATAGTGTACGTTTTAGAACTAAATCAAGTTTACATGATGATCTAGAAAAAGAAATAAATAAATTAGCTCTTGAAATAATTTTACCAAATGATTTGTTAGAAAAAGAAATTGTCAAAGGAACTTACATTCATGAGTTACCTGCTATTTTCAAAGTAGATCCTAGTACTTTATCTGCAAAGTTTGGTTATACTGTATATCCAATCGATTTCTGGGTAAATGCTAGTAAAGAGCAAGAAGTTTAATTGTTGATTAGTGACTATATTAAGTTATAGTCACTAATAAATTGGAATAAAAATTTGAAAAAATTATTTAAAATACTTAGTAGCAGATTGTTTTTTTCTGCTATTTTAATTGCAATTCAGTTTGCAGTAATTATTGTTTTATTTTCTAGATTTGTTAATAACACTTTTGTATCACAATTTTTTACAGTTTTATCTTTTTTGTTTAGTCTTTGGGTTATTTTTAATAAACATGAACCTGAGTATGCAATAGGCTGGTTATTAATTATTATGATATTCCCTCTATATGGGGTATTATTATATATAATATTTGGGAAAAAAACTTTAACTTTTTTTAGTCGAAAAAAGTTAAATAAGTTTATTAAAGCTTTTGCTAAAACTACTTCAATTAATGAAGATAGGGTTCAAAACTTAATAGATTTAGAGAAGTATGATGACGATTTAGCTAGACAATCTAAATATATTTCAAGATCTGCGTACAGTACTCCTTGGAAAAACACTGAAGCGAAGTATTATCCTTTGGGTGATGATTTTCTGTTTGACTTTTTAGAAGAACTTAATAAAGCACAAAATTTTATTTTTATAGAATTTTTTATCATTTCATTTGGAGAAATGTGGTCAAAAGTTTTAGAAGTATTAGAAAAGAAGAAAAACGAAGGCGTTGAAATTAGAATTCTTTATGATGATTTTGGATGTATTGGGGGCTTGCCTTCTAATTATGCAAAGCAATTAAGAAAAGATGGATTTAATGCAAGTGCATTTAATCCAGTTAAACCCCATATCAATAGTAGGCTAAATTACAGAGACCATAGGAAAATTTGTGTTATTGATGGTAATGTAGCTTTTACTGGTGGTGTTAACTTAGCTGATGAATATATTAATAGAGATATTAGATTTGGACACTGGAAAGATAATGCTGTAAGAATTAAAGGTCTAGCAGTTTGGGATTTAACAGTACTCTTTTTATCAATGTGGAATGTAACAGCTGGAGATGAAGAAGATTTAACTAAATATAGACCAACATATAAAGCTAAAGATGATGGTTTTGTTCAACCTTTTGGTGATAATCCATTAGATGATGTTGCAATGGCTGAAACAGCTTATTTACAAATTATAAATATGGCAAAGAACTATGTTTGGATTACAACACCTTATTTAGTTATTACAAGAACTATGATAGATGCTTTATCAACTGCTGCGCAAAGTGGAGTAGATGTTAGATTAATTGTTCCAAAAATCCCTGATAAGATATATGTAAATGAAGTTTCAAAATCTTATTATGTTGAGTTAATATCTGCTGGAATAAAAATATATGAATATACACCTGGGTTTATTCATAGTAAGATGTTTATATGTGATGATAAAGTATCAATTATTGGTACAGTTAATATGGATTATAGATCTTTCTATTTACACTTTGAATGTGGAGTTGCTTTTTTTGGGGCTTCTGTTATAAAGGATGTAAAAAAAGATATGGAAAATATTTTAGAAGTTAGTGATCCTATTGATTATAATAGAGCAACATCTATAAATCTTATTAGAAGAATTTATAGAATTATACTAAGGTTGTTTGCCCCAATATTGTAAAAAGGAAAGA
>NZ_JBNAIC010000003.1:0-6798 GCF_050031695.1 Pleomorphochaeta sp.
AAGAAAAGGAAATGCTTTATTTGTTGCTTTTAGTTTCTTTATATTAAATGGTATATTTACATTAATATTTAAATTTTTACCTATTGAATATACTGGATTAGGATTTACTTTAGCTTCATTTATTTCTTTCATGATTGCATCATATATATTAAAAAAGATTCTAAAAGAAATAACCTATACTACCTTTGCTCTTCAACCGATTTATATAGCTGAAGAGAAAGGTATTTTCGTATCAATTTCTAAATTTTTTAATGCTTATCTATTTAAAAAGGACATGCAAAAACAAAACTATAAAAAGGCCACTAAAAAGTAATTTTATTTATTTTCTAGATATATAGCGGGTTTAATATCTAACAATTTTGTTTTATTTAAACAATCCAACCCTTTTAAATATATAATACCTTTATCAAAATCAATATCAACTATTGGTAATATTGCAACCCCAATTGGATTTGGTCTATGAGGTGATCTTTTAGCAAATAGTCCTAAATCTTTATTATGAGAATGAGGACATTTTTTTATTGAGTTTGATTCAATAGTCGAATCCTCTTTATCTCCTAAAAAATATAAAACCATTATTTTTTGATCTATTTTTAATCCTCTAATTTCTGTTTTTAAATCATCATTAATAAAAAGTTTACATAAAGGTCCATTAAAACTAATATTTTTAGGACATTCTGCTAATGAGTTATATGGAGTTTCTATATAACCAATAAAATTATAATTCTGTGACATTTTTTCTCCAATATTATGTTAAATAATAAGTTAATAATTCTTACATATGAAAGTTAACAATAGGTAACAAAAATGTCAACAAAATTTTGCTATAAATTTTTATTTTTCTCAATTAAATAAAGCATTTTTTTAAATCGAAAATATTATATAAGAGTAACTTATTTCTCTAAAAGTACAGTAAAGTCAAATTTATAAGGAATTTTATACTTAGCTTTTACTTCAGCTCTTAAAGTATTGTTAACTTCTATTTTTCTATCTTTGGCTAATTTAAGAGTTAAATATTCATAATATAAATAAGGAAAAGGATTTTCCCCTTCTCTAATATTTGCAATTTCTCTATTAAACAAACAGAATTCTAAATTATCTAAATCATTAAATTTTGCACTTATAAAAGCTAAATCAAGCAATAAATTATCAGATATTGCTAGAAGGTTATTATCGACTTTATATAGGATTTCTTTTGCCTTACTAAGTTCATTGTTTTTTAATAAAATATTCGAATACTCTTCAAGAATATATAAATAATTTTTAGTATTTTTATTTGATAAAGCTTTTTCATACCATTTATAGCAAGTTTTAAAATCATTTTTTATTTTATAGATAAAAGCAATATTTCGACAAACTAAGCTATTTGAATTAACTTTTTCTAATGCAATAAATTCTTTAAGAGCTTTATCATAATTTAATTTTTCACATTCAATACAAGCATTTAAGTATTTAATAAAATTTGTATTATTGTTTTCTAATAATTTTTGATACGAGAGTGCAGGATAATCAAATTCAAGATTTTCATAATCTAAATCTAATGAATTATTATTCAATAAACTTAAAAGTATCTTTTGCTCATTTTTAATTGTATCGGCATCAAATTTAAAAGCTGCTGGCAATTGTAAGTTTTTGATTGTTTTATCTAAATAACCAAAACCAGATCCTTTATGTAATATCCTATCTGGTTTAATTTGTGAATACAATTCAAATTTTTCATTAAATTCATTGATATCATTATTTCTTACAACTTTTTTTACTTGTTCTTTTATGTAATCAAAAGCTAAATCATAATCTTCATCTTGAGCTATTTGTGAATCAACTGATATTCCACAGAAAGCTTGGGCAAAAGAAAAGCTAGATAAACCAGGTAATATCTCACCATGTAATTGGCTTGGAGCAACTCCAGCTTGAGCCTCAAAATATTCGCCAGTTGTTGAAGGTGATAAAAAACTTTCCCAATGCTTACCGCCTTGTTGCTCTCCCCAACAGAACATTTTTCTATAACCTAATTCATTAGTAGAAAAATCTAAAAAAACATCGCCATTTTCTTCAACTGTAACTTCATATGGTAACTCATTTTTATTACATGCAAAGAAATACTCATTACTATAAGGGAATCTTTTTGGATAGGATATATCTAAATTTGGTAACTTATCAACAAATGGTAATGAAATATAATCATAACCTTTTTTATTATCTTTTAAGAAAGGATTTAAAAATAATGCATTTTTTGTATTAGAAAAAACTCTAGTAGAATCAGTTTTTCTTAATGCAACATTAGTCCAACAGTATAGAGAAGTATCTTTTTGATTTAAATTATAAATCTTTACTTTTATATATAGAATTTTACTATTTTTAGGAAGATGAAAATCAATATGCCAATAAATTTCATGCATTCTTTCAAATTCATATATTCTTAAAAAATCATTACCTTCTAAATCTTTCTGCACTGACACAAAAACATCATCACTAGTGGTTAAAGCATGCCCATATTGACCTATATTCCATTCGATACCACCAGAAAACCAAGCATCCCTTATAGCCAAATTCCCCATTTGAATATTTTCATTTGCAAATAAAAGTTCTCTATTTTTTTCTTTATCAAATAAAGAAATAAGTCTTCCCCCTAAAGTTGGTAAAAAAGTTGCTTTCAAAAAATCATTCTCTAAAATTATAGATTTTAATTCTGTTTGATTACATTTTCTATCATATCTATCTTGTTTCTTATACGGATAAACTCTTTTCCCGCATTCATATCCTAATAATCTAGAAAATTCTTTTGGAACTGTTTCTGAATTAATAACTTCAAAATTCGTTTTACTATCTCTAAATATTGGTAATGGATTTTCACCTTTAACCAATGAAGCTTTACACTTATATTTTGATAAATACACACTCATTTTATAAAACCTATTGATTCCTTTTGTTTTTATAGTTATAGTAGTCGAGGTTTGTATATCTGTATATGTTTTAAAAGATATATTATTTGCACAATAGAACATTACTTATTATATGTTCTTCTATTAAAAAACTAGTAAAATCCCTTATAAATCCTTAAAAAACCCCTATTTTATTATTTTGTCCAAATTATTTACGGAATCGTATAAATACAAATTTGAACTTTGGACTAAATACTTTAAATAGGAATAATCACCACAAGGAGGGATTATATGAAAAAAATTAAAACATTTTTTGTATTGATTTTAATTGTTGCTTTTGCATCCCCTATTTTTGCAAACGGAAATTCAGAAAAGAATGATTCAGAGAAAGTTGTTTATTGGTCAATGTGGAACGAAGCTGAACCACAGGCTCTTGTAATAGCTGATGCTGTTGAAGCTTTTACTGAAGAAACTGGTATCGAAGTTGAAGTAGTATTTAATGGTAGAGAAATTAGAAAAACATTACAACCTGCTTTAGATGCTGGAGAAACTATTGATATGTTTGATGAAGACATTGAAAGAGTTGGGAATACTTGGAAAAATTATCTTTTAGATGTTGAAGATTATGCTAATCAAGTATATCCAACTACTAATAACAAACCTTTCAAAACTCAAATTAACCAAACTCTTGTAAATCTTGTTACAGAAATCGGAGGCGGTTCTTTACATGAAATTCCTTATCAACCATCTTTATTTGTAGTAATGTATAACAAAGATTTATTTAATCAAGCCGGCATTACTTCAACTCCAAAAACTATCGATGAATTTGAAGATGCTTGTGCTAAACTAAAAAGCATTGGTGTTGCTGGAATTACTGTAGATGATGCTTATATGGCAGCTTTCTTTGGCTATAATATGAGTCGTATTATTGGATTAGACGAAACTTTGAAAATGGTTAAAGACAATGATTTCTCAAATCCTGGTGTTTTAAGATTTGCTCAAATTTGGTCAGATTTTGCTAAGAAAGGATATATCAGTAGAAAAGCAGCTTCAAATATTTATCCTGCAGGACAAATAGAAGAAATGGCTACTGGTAAAGTTGCAATGTACTTAAATGGTACTTGGTTACCTAATGAAATTAAAGGTAATGCTCCTAACATGAATTGGGGTGCTTTTGCTTTCCCTGCAATTGATCCAGCTGGCACAGGAATTAATGCAAACAATTATGGTGCACAATGTTTCGGTATTAATAAGAACTCAAAAGTTTCTTCTGAAGCTTTCCAATTAATCGTTTGGTTAACTACTGGCGAATGGGATGAAAAACTAGCTGAAGGATCTCTTGGAGTACCAATGGCTAATTCTAGCCAATGGCCTATTCAATTAGCTGAAGCAAAACAAGTATTAGATTCAACAACTGTACGTATGCCTTGGGCAGTTGGAATGGAAGATAATCCACAAATCAACGCTAAAATAAAAGAAAATTTTGCTAAGTTAATTCTTAATCAAATTACACCACAAGAATTCTATGATAATATGAATAAATAGTTGGTCAAATTTAGTCCCACAAATTGTGGGACTAATAATTTATTTTAAGAATTAGAGGACAAAATGAAAAAAAATCGTACAATGATTATATTGTTTTTAACACCAGCATTGTTGTGTTATCTAATAGTATTTTTGTATCCCTCTATTAGAACAATTATAATGAGTTTCTTTGCAGTAGAAGGTGTTACAGATTCTATCTCTACATGGAAATTCAATGGGATTCAAAATTACGTAAATATTTTTAATACACCTTTATTTATACAATCTATGGTAAATATTGGCCGTATTTGGTTTTTTGGCGGAATTCTAGTTATGATATTTGCATTATTTTTTGCAGTATCTCTTACATCTGGAATGAAAAATATGAAATTCTTTAGATCAGTTATTTATTTACCAAATGTCGTATCTGCAGTAGCTATGGGTACAATGTGGATTAACTATGTTTATAACTCTGACTATGGATTATTACATAACTTTTTCAAATTATTACATTTAGAAAAAGCTTCACAAATTTTGTGGACTGGTCCTGGCATACTTTTTTGGGCTATGATGATTGCTTATTGTTTTGGTATGGTTGGATATCATATGTTAATTTTTATTAGTGGAATTGATCAAATACCAAAAGATTATCATGAAGCAGCTGTAATTGAAGGCGCAAATGTTTTTCAAAGATTTACAAAAATAACTCTACCCTTTTTAAAAGGTTGTATTAGAACTAATTTAGTTATGTGGACAGTTTTCACTGTTGGATTCTTTATTTGGGGACAATTATTCAGTCCAGTTAATTTATCGAATGCTACAGTAGCCCCAATGAACTATATGTATGAATTGGTATTCGGAGCTTCATCAACTGCCCTTACAGTCCGCGATAGTGGTGCTGGAGCAGCAATTGGTGTAACAATGATGGTAATCGTTTTAATTGTATTTGGCTTAACAAATCTAATAATTAAAAATGATGATACGGAATTTTAGGAGAAAACTATGTCAAAAAAACTTAGTATTGATAGAAAAAATCAAATGAAATTAATCCCTTCCTATATCATTATTATAGCCTGGGTACTATTTACCTTTATAACAATTGGTTGGGTATTTTTTGCTTCCCTTTCGACATCTAGCGAAATATTTAGTGATCATATGTTTTCTTTTCAATCTGGATTCCATTTTGAAAATTATGTAAAAGCTTGGCAAACACAAAAGGTTTCTATCTTTTTCATGAATTCATTAATGTACACCGTTATTAGCTGTACTGCAATTGTTCTAATTGCATCTCCTGCGGCATATGTTTTATCAAGATTTAAATTTAAAGGTAATGCATTGTCACAGAACTTATTCGCATCAGCATTAGGTATTCCAGCAATAATGATTATTATGCCTTTATTCAGCATTGTTAGTTATTTAAAATTAACGAACAATAGATGGATGTTAATGTTTTTATATATTTCAATGAATGTTCCTTTTACCCTATTCTTTTTACTTTCATTCTTTAGAACGTTATCATCAACATATGAAGAAGCAGCATATATAGATGGGTGTTCTCCTATGGGAACTTATTGGAGAATTATGTTTCCATTAGTTCAACCAGGTATTATTACAGTAACTATATTTAACTTTATTACAATTTGGAATGAATATTTTATGTCATTAATTTTTGCTAATAAAACAAAGGTAAGACCAGTTGCTGTTGGATTGTACAATATGATTCAATCTAT
This sequence comes from Pleomorphochaeta sp., assembly GCF_050031695.1. Classification (GTDB taxonomy): domain Bacteria; phylum Spirochaetota; class Spirochaetia; order Sphaerochaetales; family Sphaerochaetaceae; genus Pleomorphochaeta. The sequence continues at coordinate 6,137 of NZ_JBNAIC010000003.1, forward strand.
GAGATACACAGGTGACTGGGGAGGAATGTTTGCTTCAGTAGTTATTGTATTTTTACCAACTTTTATACTTTACTTATTCTTATCAGATAGAATTATTCAAAGTGTAACAGCAGGTGCAATTAAAGGTTAATATAATAAAATAATTATTAAGAGTTGTTAAAAAAGTCAGAATAATTGACTTAATAACAACTCTTTTTTTTCTCTATCAAAACCTTCTTTTTTTAACTTTTTTGTAAATATTTCTTTAATCACTTAATTATATTCTAAAAAAAACAATACGATTCTATTATTTTTTTTATATAAAATCAAACTTATTGCATATGTTGTTTACTTACTACATGTTTTATTACTATTTAATTCGTTATATTATAAGTAGTTATATATTTTTTGTATTTTTTTGTAATATTTTTTATAATAATTGTTGACATAAGTTACAAGATATTATATAGTAAAACCATAAAGAAACTAAATAACAAAAATAATTAAAAGGAAAACAAAATTATGAAAAAATTATTAACTATCTTAGCAGCAGCTTTAATCGTATCAGCTCCAGTATTCGCAAGTATATCTTTCTCAGGTAAAACAGCAGACGTTCAATTAAAAACAAATATTGAAGAAACTCCTGTTTCTTATGAATTAGCTTATGACGGTGATGTTATTGA
>NZ_JBNAIC010000004.1:0-59293 GCF_050031695.1 Pleomorphochaeta sp.
AGACCACACCAATCTTTGGGATATTATGCACCAAATGAAATCTATTATAATGCATTTACTGGTGCAGCGAAAAAAGAGGAAAAACTACTGAAATATTCGTGAAATATTTTAGAAAGTGTCTTGATTTGCATCTCACTATAACAAACAACATTTTTGGAGTAATTTAATGAAACTTAATTACAAACTAATTTTAGCTGCAATATTAATATGTAGCCTAATTTCTTGTAGCAGCACAAAAAAGTCACAAGATGAAACAACTTTTGAGAATATCATCTTTGTAGATACAAATGCTAATGGTGATAATAATGGAACCTCTTGGAATAATGCATACAATGATTTACAAGATGCTATTTCATCCTCAAATTATGGAGATAGTATTTGGGTTGCAGAAGGTACTTATTATGCAAGTACAACTGACCAAGAAGAAAGTTTTTCATTAGTTGATGGAACTAACTTATATGGTGGATTTGAAGGAACAGAAACTTCAATTGATCAAAGAGATATAAATAGTAACGAAACAATATTAGATGGTGATTTTTTAAATACACCCGATGATGATACTGATAATACAAATAACATACTATTAGCTACTAATGGAATAATTGATGGATTTACTATTCAAAATGGATATAGTTCAAGTATGTTAGCAATGGGATCTCCACCTTCAGGTAAAAATGATAATGAAAATGATAAAAAAAGTGCTGGTCACAGCTCTCCTGAACAAGTAACTTCAGGTAATGCTGAAACAACTAGAAACGGAGCAGCTATTGTAGTTTGGGCTGTAAGTGCTGAAATAAAAAACGTTACTATTAAAAATTGTTATTCTGATAAAGGTGGAGCAATTTATGTAAACGATACAAGTAATTTAGATACACAGCCATTATTCTATAATGTAATAGTAGAAGATTGTTCATCATTTTCTCGTGGTGGAGGTATTTCCATAGATTATAAATCTTCTCCTATTTTCATTGATTGTCAATTTATAAATAATTTCTGTAATGGGAAAGGTGGTGCAATTTATGATGATTTCGCATGTAGCCCATATTTTTACAATTGTTTATTTTTAGATAACACTTGTGAATTTGCTGCTGGAATTGGTAATGATGGCTACTCTAACCCTAAAATAGTAAATTCAACATTCACAGGCAATTACTCAATAGAAGATGGAGCTGCATTATATCAAGGATCCGGTGGTTATAATGATCCAATAGTTATTAATTGTGTTGTTTCAGATAATATTAGTGACAATGGTAATGCATCAATTTATAACTTTAATGAATGTAATACAGCTGTTTATGATAGCATCATAGAAGGTGGTTATTATGGAACAGGCGATAATATAATTGATACAAAAGCTATTTTCGATGAAAACTATAATTGTTTAACAAATACTGAAATAGGATTTAATTATTCAGATTGTGGGAATAGAGATGATGAAGAAATCTTTGAAATTATCAACTATCTTTTAAGTATTGAAATGACTGAACTTCCTACAATTTTAGATCATTCTAACAAATCTGATTTAGTTTCTGAAACTAATACAATCTATGTTGACTTAAAAGGAAATGGAGATGGTTCTTCTAGTGATAATTCTTTAAGTGATTTACAAAAAGCAATTTATATGGCTAACAATTATTATGTTGAAAATGGTGAAGAAGTTAATATCTATATTGCAGATGGTACTTACACAGCAGGTAATAGCAGAATTGATTCATTCATGTTATTAGAGGGTGTTAATCTAATTGGAGAATCTCAAGATGGAACAATTCTATCTGGTGAAATTGGTGATTCTTCAATAAAAAGTGACAATACTTATCATGTAATTATTGGAAGTGATAAAGCATCAATTAACAACCTAACTATTACAGGCGGTTATGCAGACGCACAAGGAGATGATGCTGAAGAATATGATAGATTAGGAGGCGGATTATTTAATTATCTATCTGGTAATAGAAATGATTCAGTATTTACAGATACAATAGTATCAGATGCTGAAGTTACAGATAGCACCTTTGGCTTTAACACTACAGTTAATAATGTTACTTTCGTTGACAATTATGCTATTTTAGGCGGAGCAAGCTATACATATTTTGGTGGGAGTCCAATTTTTAGTGATTGTAATTTTATAGACAATAGTGCTGAATATGCAGGAGCAACTTATGATGTTAGTGGTTGTGGAAGTGGCTATAATAATTGTACATATGAAAACAATACTGCAGAGTACGTTGGTGGAGCAGCTATGGTAGATTATGGATCATTAACACAATATATTGATTGTACTTTTAATAACAACAGTGCAAAAGCTGGTGGAGTTGTTTATATATTAGATAGAGCCTCTCAAGAAATCGAAAATGACACACATTTCTCTGATTTAATCGACAGTTCTTGGACTAACAATTATGATATTTTCTCTACCGTATATTTTGATAATTGCTCTTTTAATAATAATACAGCACAAAATGGTGGTAATATTTTCTATGCAATTGAATCAAGCTTTGTTAAACTTGTTAATACTAAAATTGACAGTAGCGACTACTATTTAAGCTTTAATAGCACTATAATAGAATAGAATTTATATTTAGAACAAAGTACTTTATATCTTTTTAATAAAGTACTTTGTTTAAATAAACAACATAGTAATTAAACTAATAGAGGAAATTATGGATAAAGTAAAAACACTATCACTACTACAGGACTGCATTACCCTACTATCACAAAAAAAATTACCTGTTAATAAAAAATCAGAAAATAGAGACGAAAGAAAATTCAATCATAATCAAAGGAAAATGCTTGGTTTAATAAGAAATAACAATGAAATTAATCAAAGAAAGCTAGCTTCATTAATGAAGATAAGTCCGCAAGCAATATCAAAAGGGCTAAAGAAACTAGAAGAAAATAATTATATTATAAGAACTAATGGAAACCAAAAAAATGAAAATTTAATTTATTTAACAGCTGATGGTAAAAAAATAGCTGATAATCTTGATTTAGTAATTAATCATCATGCTAAAGAACTATTTTCTAATTTTAGTGATGAAGAAGTTGAAAACCTATATTATTTATTAAATAAAGTAATCGATAATCAAAGTAAAATTATTTCTAAATAATAATTAACATGAATTATTAATTTACAACTTTTCTTGCCATTCAAAACAAAATTCAAATAACACTTATTTATATTTTTTTTTCATAAAAAGAAAATATTTTAACAAAAATAAAATAATAAATACTAAAACATTGTTTTTACATTAACTTAAATGTAAAATATAAACATATTTATAGAAAGGATTTATTATGAGTAAAGAAAGAAAAATAAATAAAAGCAAATTAAGCAAACTAGAATATAATGTAACTCAAAACTCAGCAACAGAACCTCCTTTTAGTAGTAAATATCACAATAGTAATGAAAAAGGACTTTATGTTGATATAGTATCAGGTGAGCCTTTATTTTTATCTACAGAAAAATTTGATAGTGGTTGTGGTTGGCCAAGTTTTAGCTCTCCTATTGAAAAAGAATCTCTTGTTTATAATAAAGACGTCTCTTTTAATATGGAAAGAGTAGAAGTTAAATCTAAAATAGCAAATTCCCATCTTGGACATGTTTTTGATGATGGACCAATCGATAAAGGTGGACTTAGATATTGCATTAATGGAGCTTCTCTAAAATTTATTCCTTTTGAAAAATTAAAAGATGAAGGATATGAAGAATATATTAAATATTTCAAAAATTAATGCAATTATTTAATATCTAATAAATAAAAATTTATGGAAAGTATAACCAAAACTATAATATCTCAAAAAAACATCGAGAAAATAATTACAAAAGCATTTAAAAATTCTGTCAGCATATTAAATATAGCTGAATTGATTGATGGTTATTTTAATAGTAGCTATAAAATTACTCTAAATAACAACTTAAAAATCGTCTTAAAAATAGCACCAAAGTCAAATATAAATGTATTAACGTATGAAAAAAACATAATGAGAAATGAAGTAATAGTAAATTCACTATTGTCAAAAAATAATCCCTTTATTCCTGAAATTTTATATTATGATAATTCATTAAAACTTATAGAGTGCGAATACTTTATAATGAATTACATTGAAGGAATACCTCTAAATAAGTTAAAAAAAACTCTAAATTCTAAAAACCTTAAATCCATTTATTCTCAATTAGGACATTATACAAAAAAAATAAATTCAATAGAAAATAATTTTTTTGGGGATATCTCTAATAAAGAAAAACAATATAATAATTGGTTTGAATGCTTCTATTCAATGATTAATGACTTATTTAGTGATGCAAATAAAATACAATTAACTCTTTTTATTTCAAAATATGAGGCACTAGAAAAAATAATTAAATATAAAAATGAGCTTAAGAAAGTAAAAAAAGCTTCACTAGTTCATAAGGATCTCTGGGATGGAAATATTTTCATTAATCCTAATACTTTTGAAATCGAAGGAATTATAGATACTGAGAGAGCTTTATATGCTGATTATTTATTAGAAATTGCATGCGGACATTTAGATAATAATAAAGAATTTCTTTCAAGCTATTTAGATAAAAGTAATTTAACTAAATCAGAGCTAAAACGAATTAATCTTTATAAATTTTATTTATATTTAATTATGGTAATCGAATGTCCATATAGAAATTATAAAACAAATGATCAATATAATTGGGCTCTTCAAAGTTTAAAAGCAGTTTATTCAATCTTGTAAATCTAATAAAAAATAAATCACTCCACTAAATTAATAATGGAGTGAAATATATTTATCTAAATTTCAACAATCTTCTTAGATTATTTTTTAATTGGTGTACCATAGTAAGCTGATTCATAAATCATTTTTACAGCTTCTACAGAAGGAGTTCCAGGATTTGTTAATGTACAAGGATCACCAAAAGCATTCTTACTCATTCTATCGATAACTTCTTTGAATTTAGCTTCGTTAAAATCAACTTCAGTACAATCTTTAAATGATGCAGGAATATCTAATTTTTTATTTAATTCTCTAATAGTATCAGCTACATTATCAACTTTTAGAATTTCTTCAATATAATTATATTTATCAGTGAATTGTCTATTATAATCAATGATATAAGGTAATAAAATAGCATTAGCTAAACCGTGAGTTACACCAAATTCACCACCAATTTTATGTGCTAAAGAGTGAACTAAACCTAGAGATGCGTTTGTGAAAGCCATACCAGCTAAAGCTGAAGCTTCATGCATTGCTTCTCTTGCTTCTAAGTTTTCACCTTCACTATATGCAACAGGTAAATATTTATTAACTAATTCAATAGCTCTTACTGCATATGGTTCTGTGAAATTAGTTCCTGCAATTGAAACTAGGGCTTCTAAAGCATGACACATAACGTCCATACCTGTATTTGCTGTAATATGAGCTGGCATCTTCATAGGAAGAGCTGGATCTAAAATTGCTACATCTGGTACCATATCAGCTGCAACAATTGGGTATTTAATATGATTTTCAGTATCAGTAATAACTGAGAATGCTGTAATTTCACTAGCTGTTCCACTTGTTGAAGGAATAGCAACAAAACGAGCTTTATTTCTTAGAGGTGGCATTGAACCAACTTCGATAATTTCTTCGAATTTTAGTTCAGGATGTTCATAGAAACACCACATTACTTTAGCTGCATCTAATGCTGATCCACCACCAATTGCTACAATCCAATCTGGTTCAAAATCTAACATAGCTTTAGCACCACGAATAACAGTTTTTACTGATGGATTTGGTTCAACACCGTCTATAACAATAGATTCGATACCACCATCTTTTAGTATCTTAGCAGCTTGGTCTAAGAAACCAAATCTTTTCATTGAACTACCACCAGTTACTATAGCAGCTTTAGTTCCTTTAAGATCAGCTAATTTACTTAGAGAATTTTCACCGTAGTAAATTTCTCTTGGAATTGAAAAACTCATTAAACCCATTTTTTTCTCCTCAGATTTTAAATTACAAAAATAAAAAATCCTATTAGTTTTAATCGTTTGTGCATAATTAATATACTAATTATCACATTATTTATATATATTTAACAAAATATGTTACAATAATAATCTAAAACAGTGTATTTAATGATACAGCTATTTTCATTTACATCGATACATTATCACTCTGTGATATTTTATTCAAGTGGTTTATATATTTTTTTATCTATATTTTTTTATATATTAGATATCAATTATTTTTTATTATTTTTTTTACTAATTTTCGCTTATTTCACTGCCCAATTTATACTTTTTTTGTTATATTAGTAATTATGACAAATTTCGATTTACAATTATCAAAGCTAATATGTTTTAGCCAATTAAATTTAAAACCAGGTGATTCTTTATCAATAAACAGTGAAGAATCCACTTACCCGTTTTCTCTCGAGTTAGCAAAATTTGCTGCAAAAATTACAAATATACCTGTAAATATTGTTGTAACAGAAAATGGAAAAGTAACTCAAACTGTTCCTGTAGAACCTAATCTTTTAGATATCCAAAAACCTCAAGTAACTACTCAAATTATGTGTAGAATATTAGATTTAAATAATTTTAATTATTTAAATAGCGAAGATATAACGAAAATTTCTAATAATATAATTAAAATTAGTGAATATGGGATTTTAAGTGAACCTATAGATTTAAAAAGAAGAATAGCTATTCCATGGACCATAGTTCCATACCCATCTAAAGAATTTGTTAAACATGCATTTATAGATATGAGTGAGAATGAAGCTTTAGCTTACTTCGCTAAATTACTAAGATTTGATAATGAAAACATGATTCAATATTGGATTAACCAAGCTACATTATTAAGCTATAGAGTAAATATATTAAATTCACTTAATAATTATATTGAATTTAAGAACCGAACTTCTAAATTTAAAGCATTTTTAATTAAAGATGGAAATTGGGCTTCTAATTTCATAACTTTAAAAAACAAACGAAGTTTTTATAATTTTCTTCCATCACAAAATATTCACAACAATTTTGATTGTAAATCATTTGAAGGTCATATAGAAGCTAGTAGAGATTTTTACCTTTTTGGTAAACTAATAAAAAACGCATCTTTTAATTTTAAAAATGGAGAAGTCATATCTTATAAAGCTGAAACTAACAAAGAAGCTTTAGAGGCTTTTTTTGAATGTGATAAAAATGCTAATAAAGTATCAAGTATATATTTAACTGATGAAGAAACTCTTGAATCTAAATATATTACAAAAGGAACTCACCCTCTTTACTCTTTTGAAAATACAACTTCAATAATTCTCGGAGGAGCAACACAGGATTCATTAGCAAACTTTGATGAAGATACAAATCTTGATAAAATCAATATCAATCAATCTCTAGTTAAATTAGCAATACCAATTGGAGATGTATTTTCTAAAATAAACATTGGAGATACTACCGTTATTAAAGATGGAAATTTTGTAATTTAATAAAATAAAAAGATGTAATTTCTAATATCAAAACAATTAGAAATTACATCTTTTTTATATATCAATTATATAATAATTATATTTATTCAATATTAGATAATGCAATAAATCTTAATCCATCAAGCGTATGATCTTGTTTTACTTCATCTATTCTTGGGATTAAAGATGATATTGTATTTGATAATCCACCTGTAGCTATAACATAAAGCTTACCATCAATTTCTTCTTCTGTTCTTTTTATCATTGATTCAACTAAACCAGCGAATCCGAACATTATACCAGATCTAATTGAACAATCACTTGAACGTCCCATTGTTTTTTCAGGAGCTTTTAATTGAACTTGTGGTAATTGAGCAGTCTTTCCAAATAATGCATTTACTGCAGTTATTAATCCAGGCGCAATAGATACGCCTAAAACTTCACCGTTTTTATTAACACAACTCATAGTAAGAGCTGTACCAAAATCAACTACCATGACATCTTTATTAGGATATAAATGATGAGCTTGAGCTAAATTACACAATAAATCAGAACCTAATTCCAAAGGTATACTATTTCTAATTAAACCTGTATTTAAATCATGATTTACCATAATAGGTTCAATATCAAACAATCTTACTAAGTTCTTTTGCATTACTCTATTTAAATTAGGAACTACAGAAGAAATTACAGTATGTGTAATATGATATTCTTGAGGATGTAAATTATGTAACAATGATTCAAGAACTACAAAATATTCATCAGTTGTTTTATGTATATCTGTATGGATACGCCAAGTATTAACCCAAGACTTTCCGTCATGAATTGCCAAAACAATGTTTGTATTTCCAATATCAACTGCAAATAACATAAAACAACCTCACAAATTATATTGATAAATGATGATGTGATACACCTTGATAAAGTTTATCTCTTAATTCGCTAACACCTTCATCTACTAAGTATTCATCAAAAGGCATCATTCTATCAATTATACCATTAGGAGTAAATTCTATAATTCTATTAGCAATAGTATTAACAAATTGATGGTCATGTGAATTAAATAGTATTACACCTTTATAATCAATTAAACTGTTATTTAATGCTGTAATTGATTCTAAGTCTAAATGAGATGTAGGTTCATCAAAAACTAAACAATTTGCTTGTTCTAACATCATTTTAGATAAAACACATCTTACCTTTTCACCACCTGATAAAACAGTGCAATCCTTAAGAGCTTCATCACCACTAAATAACATTCTACCTAAGAAAGATCTTATATAGGTATCATCTTTTAATTCTGGAGAATATTGTCTTAACCAATCTGTAATATTTACATGTTCAGAAAAATATGAAGAATTATCTTTTGGGAAATAAGATTGAGATGTTGTAACACCCCATTTATAAGAGCCTTTATCTGGTTCAATTCTTCCACTAATTATATCAAATAATAATGTCTTTGCTTGGTGGTTTGGACCAACAAAAGCAATTTTATCATCTCTATTTAATACTAAATCCAAGTTATCTAAAATTTTTACACCATCGACAACTTTAGTTAAACCTTCAATTTCTAAAACATTATTACCAACTTCTCTTTCTGGTTTAAAAGCAATATAAGGGAATCTTCTTGAAGATGGTTTAATATCATCGATAGTAAGTTTATCTATTAATTTCTTTCTGCTTGTAGCTTGCTTAGCTTTAGAAGCATTCGAACTAAATCTTTGAATAAAATCTTTTAATTCAGAAATTTTATCTTCTCTACGTTTCTTATCATCTTTCATTTGTTTTGCAACTAATTGACTTGATAAATACCAGAAATCATAGTTACCAACATATAACTGTATTTTAGAATAATCTATATCTGCTATATGAGTACAAACACTATTTAAGAAGTGTCTATCGTGGCTAACAACAATAACAGTGTTTTCAAAATTTTCTAGAAAATTTTCTAACCAATTAATTGACTCTAAATCTAAGTGGTTTGTAGGTTCGTCTAATAAAAGAATATCAGGAGTTCCAAATAATGCTTGTGCTAATAAAACCCTAACTTTTAATGTATCATCTATATCAGCCATTTTTTTATTATGAAAATCTGTTGAAATACCAAGACCATCTAACATTTGACCAACTTCAGCTTCAGCTTCCCATCCACCAAGTTCTGCAAATTCATTTTCTAAATCAGCTGCTCTAATGCCATCTTCTTCACTAAAGTCTTCTTTTTCATAAATAGCTTCTCTTTCTTTCATTATGGTATAGAGTTTTTCATAACCCTTAATTACTGTTTCCATAACTGTATAATCTTGGAAAGCATAATGATCCTGTCTAAGCATAGTTAGACGTTCTCCAGGTGTAATTATTACATCACCTGTATCTTGTTCAATCTCACCTGATAAAATTTTTAAAAATGTAGATTTTCCTGCGCCATTTGCACCGATAATACCGTAACAATTACCAGGTGTAAATTTAATATTTACATCCTTAAATAATACTTGTGTACCGTAAGATAATGAAATATTTGAAGCTGTTATCATTTATTTACCCTTATATTTAATTTATATTTACCTACTCAAAAATAAAGACAACCCACCATAAGGCTGCCTTCATAAAAAAATAGTCCCTAGGGGAATCGAACCCCTATTTAAAGACTGAGAATCTCTCGTCCTAGCCGTTAGACGAAGGGACCATACAGCTGGGATAGAGGGATTTGAACCCCCAAAAACAGAACCAGAATCTGCTGTGTTACCATTACACTATATCCCAAAACACTAATGGCTAATATACCTTTATAAAAAATAATTGTCAATTAGTAATCTTGGTATAAGTCTAAGTAGGCAATTCCCCTATCTCATTTTTTATTTATTCACCTTCATAAGTTAATAAAACATCTATTTTATATTTTTCTAATACTTTTTCATATCCTAAAAAAGGCAATCCAATTACACCACCAATAGCTTCAACTTCTGCGCCATTTTCTTCAATTATAGCTCTTGCAGCATCAATAGTTCCCCCTGTAGCTAATAAATCATCAATGATTAATATTTTATCACCTTCATTAATATCTACATGTTGAATACATATTGTATCAACGCCATATTCAAGTGCAAATTCTTTTTCATAAACTGCACCTGGTAATTTACCTTTTTTTCTTGCTAATATTAAAGGTACATTCATTTTTGCAGCTAAAGGACTTGCAAAAATAAAGCCTCTTGCTTCTAAACAAACAATACCATCAATTTTTTTATCTTTATATAAATCGTAAAATGCATCAATACAATAATTAAAAGCTTCAGGTTTAGCTAAAATTCCTGTTATATCATAAAAAAGAATTCCTTCTTTTGGAAAATCTTTCACCTTTCTAATTGCTGAGTCCAAATCATATTTTTCCATTAAATCGCTCCCTATTGCTTTTTTTTAAATGCACTTACACGTGCACTTGCACTTATATCAAATTCATCAGTATACCCATCTTTTAAATAATGATATGCAAGACCTGCTATCATTGCTCCATTATCAGTACATAATTTAAGAGAAGGGAAAGTAACTGTGTAACCGCCTTTTTCTAAGTCTTTTAATTCTGATCTTAATAGACTATTTGCTGCAACACCACCACCTGCTGACACTCTCTTTAATTCTGTATTTTTTAATGCAAGCTTTATTCGTTTCATTAATATACCAACTGCAGCTCTTTGAAAACTTGCTGCAATATTTTCATTTGTAACTTCTTCACCTTCAACATGAAATTTATCTAACTGATTAATAACTGCTGTTTTTAAACCTGAATATGAAACATCATATTCATGGCCTTTTGATAAAGAAGGACCAGGAAATAAAAACGCCTTTGAATTACCATTTTTGCTTAATCTATCGATTACAACACCACCTGGGTATCCTAATCCATAATGTTTAGCAACTTTGTCAAAAGCTTCACCTATAGCATCATCTATAGTAGTTCCCATTACTTCAACATCATCATAACTATTTACTTTACAAATTACAGTATGTCCACCTGAAACCAAAACTCCTAAATATGGATATTCAAGAGGTGTTTCAATTTGTGATGCAAATAAATGTGCTCTAATATGATCAATAGTAATAAATGGTACATCTAAAGTTGCAGCTAAACCTTTTGCAAAATTAACTCCAACTAATAAAGATCCTAATAATCCAGGCCTATTAGTTACAGCTACTGCATCAATATCTTCTTTCTTTATTTTTGCTTGCACAATTGCAGCACTTACAACTTGATCAATCCATTCAGTATGCAATCTACTAGCTAGCTCAGGGACAACACCTTCATAAGGCTTATGCAGCTCTATTTGAGTTGCAACTACATTACTTAATACTTTGTTTCCATCTTCGACTATTGCTGCGCTACATTCATCACAAGATGTTTCTATTCCTAAAACAATCATACTCTTTATTTACCTTAATTATTTATTCGGTTTAAGTTTTGTAACCATTCTAATGAAATCATCGAGTGATTCAATAGATGAACTTCTTGTCATAGCTTCAAAATGAGCTCTTTGATGTAAATCTGAAATAGTATTTCCTTCGTTTAATAATGAAGGATACAATCCCATATAAAATTCAGCTACTTCAGGATCCCAAGTTTCTGTAATGACTGGTCTTTTATCTATATCTTTAGTCATTTGATACGCATAAGTATCATTTCTTAAAGGAAGTTTTACAGTTTTTAATATTTTTTTTTGCTTGTTTACCATACCGGCTTAGCTTACATTTTTTAAGGATGTCGGTCAAGATTTAGCCTATGATTATAGTTAATAAAATAAATAGTTAAATATTTAAATTTCTAGTTGAAAAAGATTATATATATATAGTATCTTTTTCATATTGCCGGAGTAGCTCAGGGGTAGAGCAACGCTCTCGTAAAGCGTGGGTCAAGGGTTCAATTCCCTCCTCCGGCTATCAAAGAAATTACTATTTACTTTATAAATAAAACGGGTACCTTTTTTAAGGTACCCAAATTTATTAAAATATAAATTCTAATTTATTTATTATTGATTACAGCTTGAGCTGCAGCTAATCTAGCAATTGGAACTCTGAAAGGAGAACAAGAAACATAATTTAGTCCTACTTTTTGACAGAAATCAATAGTTTTTGGATCGCCTCCATGTTCACCACAAATACCTAATTTGATAGTTGGTCTAACACTTCTTCCTAATTTAGTTGCCATATCAACAAGTTTTCCAACACCATCAACATCAATTGATGCAAAAGGATCGTAATCATAGAATAGTTTATCAGTATCTTGAACATAATGATTTAAGAATGATGCTGCATCATCTCTTGAGAAACCACAAGTCATTTGAGTTAAGTCATTAGTACCAAAACTAAAGAATTCAGCTTCATGTGCAATTTCATCAGCAGTAATTGCTGCACGAGGAACTTCAATCATTGTACCAATTTTATATTCTACTTTATCTTTTCTATCTGCAAATAATTCTTCAATTACTTCTAAAGCATGTTTCTTACAGAAAATAAACTCTTTATAATTTCCTACTAAAGGAATCATAATTTCTGGGAATACTTTAATACCTTCAGCTTGAACATTTAAAGCAGCTTCCATAATAGCTCTAACTTGCATTTTTAGAATTTCAGGATAAACAATTGCTAATCTACAACCTCTAAATCCTAACATAGGATTAAATTCATGCAATTCAGTAATCTTTTGTGCAATTCTTTCGACAGAAATACCTAAATCAAGTGCTAATTCGTGTCTAGATGTGTGGTCGTTTGGCAAAAATTCATGTAAAGGTGGATCTAATAATCTAATTGTTGCAGCTCTTCCGTCTAATTCTCTAAAGATTTCTTCGAAATCACTTCTTTGCATTGGTAATAATTCTTCAAGTGCAGCTTCTCTAGTCATTAGATTTTCTGCTAGAATCATTTTTCTAATAGATTTAATTCTTTGTCCACCAAAGAACATATGTTCAGTTCTACAAAGGCCAATACCTTCAGCTCCTAAAGAAACAGCTCTTTTTACATCTTGTGGTGTATCTGCGTTTGTTCTAACACCTAATTCCTTAATTTCTTCAACATAACCCATAAATTTATTATAGTTTTCGAAAAGTAAAGAATCTTCTTCTTTCATAGTACCATCTAATACTTGAACAATTTCACTAGGTTTAACAGCAATCTTTGCACCATATACAGCTCCAGTAAAACCATCAATAGATAAATAATCGCCTTCATTAAATGTAAGATCGCCTACAGCCATTGTTTTCTTTTTTTCGTTTACAACAATTTCACTAACACCTGATACACAAGGACAACCCATTCCTCTAGCAACAACAGCAGCGTGAGATGTCATACCACCACGAGCAGTTACAACACCTTTAGAAACAGCCATACCTTGAATATCTTCAGGAGAGGTTTCGGTTCTAACTAAAATAACAGCTTTACCAGTCTTTGCAATTTCTTCCGCTTTTGCTGCAGTGAAATAAATATGTCCACAAGCACCACCTGGAGAAGCATTTAAACCTTTTGCAATTTCTTTAATATTTTCTTCTGAAATGATAGTGTTATCTAAAACAGGTGCAAATAATTTATTAAATTCACCAGCTGGAACTCTAGAAACTGCAGTTTTTTTATCAACTAAACCTTCTTCAACCATTTCAACTTGGCTTCTTAACCAACTAAATACAGTTCTTTTACCATTTCTAGTTTGAAGCATGAATAATTTACCTTCTTGAATGGTAAATTCTAAGTCTTGCATGTCATGATAGTGATTTTCTAAAATAGTTCTAATTTCAACTAATTGATCATATACTTTAGGATTAACTTCTTTAAGTGTATCAATTGGTTGTGGAGTTCTAATTCCAGCTACAACATCTTCACCTTGAGCATTCATTAGATATTCACCATAGAATTTATTTTCACCAGTTGATGGGTCTCTTGTAAATGCAACACCAGTTCCTGATGTATCACCCATATTACCAAATACCATTGTTTGAACATTAACAGCAGTACCTAAAAGTCCTCTAATATCATTCATTTGACGATATTTAATAGCTCTTTCATTATTCCAAGAATTAAATACAGCAATAATAGCTTTAAATAATTGTTCTTGTGGTTCTGTTGGAAATTCTTCATTAGTATATCTCTTATATACTAATAAATATCTTTTAATTACTTCTTTTAAATCTTCAACATTTAATTCAGTATCATAAACTTTGTCTGTTTCATCTTTTACACTTTGAAGAGCCAATTCAAATTCATGATGTGGTACATTCATTACAACATCACCAAACATTTGAATAAATCTTCTATAACTATCCCAAGCAAATCTTTCATTTCCAGATTTTTTTATTAATGCATCAACAGTATCTAAATTTAAACCTAAATTTAAAACTGTATCCATCATACCAGGCATAGATTGTGCAGCACCAGATCTTACTGAAACTAATAATGGGTTCGAATTATCACCTAATTTTGCACCCATAGTTTTTTCTAATTTAGTTAAGGTTTCTAAAACTTCAGTTTCAAGTTGTTTTGGTAATTGACCATTGTGTGTATTGAAATATTCACAAGCTTCTGTGCTTATTGTGAAACCTGGTGGAACAGGCAATCCAATAGAAGTCATTTCAGCTAGGTTAGCACCCTTACCCCCTAGTAGTTCTTTCATAGAAGCAGTACCTTCTGCTTGTCCGTCACCAAAGAAATATACATATTTCTCGTTGTTTTGGTTCATAATTTCCTCCAAAAAAAATTATACAAATAACATAGTAAAATAAGAGTAGGTTATTATAGCAATATATGTCAATCAATATTTGTAATTTATAATCAATAACAATAAAAAATATATGTGAAAAATAAGCTATTTCATACAATTACTAAATTAGTTTACTACTATTATTTTATGTTTAGTAATTTAATGTTAATATATGTATAGTTGTCTGCTCGTTTAGATAAAAAAATACCTATTTTTAAAGCACAAAAAAGGACAAATACTTAACAAGCATTTGTCCAATTTTTATTGATTGAGGTTATTTAAGCACTATAGCTTTCTAAACTTCTATGTACTTCAGTATTTTGTAATCTTTGTAAAGCTCTTTTTTCAATTTGTCTAATTCTTTCTTTAGTTAAATTATAGATTTCACCGATCTCTTTAAGACTCATTTGACTCTTATTATTTAGGCCAAAACGATATTCAATAATATCTTTTTCTTTTTCACTTAGTTGATTTAATGCTTCATTTATATCATCTATTAATAAATCACTCATTACTTGCTTATCTGGTGAATCAATATCTGATTCAATATAATCAGCAATACTACTTGTTTCGTTATCCTTAAATACAGGAGCATCTAAACTAACCATATCTTTTGAAACAGATACTAAAGTTTTTACAACTTTAACATCTAAATGAGTTTCTTCTGCTAATGTTTCAATAGAAGGTTCTTCTCCATTTAAATGCATTAATGTTTTTTGAGCTTTTTGAATTTGTAATAATTCATTAGATCTATTTAAAGGAAGTCTAACAGCTCTACTTTTCTCATTAATAGCTTTCATTATTGATTGTCTAATCCACCATACTGCATATGAAATAAAATGATATCCTTTATCAACATCAAACTTATCTAATGCAGTCATTAATCCAATATTTCCTTCATTAATCAAGTCATCTAAAGGTAATCCTTGATTTTGATATTTTTTTGCAATTTTTACAACAAAACGGAGGTTTGATTCAATAACTTTATTTCTAGCTCTTAAATCACCTTTCTTTATTTTTTTGAAAAGTTCAACTTCTTCTTCATGAGAAATAAGAGGTAATTTATTTAATTCCTTCATATACATTGAAAGTACACTAGAATCATCATTATTAATTTCATTATTATTTAGCATATTATTATCTTTTTCCATGTTTTTGTCCTCCATGTTGTTAATTAGTATGCAATAAGCATGCCAAAACTAAATAAGTAACAAATAAACAACATCATGGATATTTTTTATGCCAAAACATTGATCTTTATCGAAAGATTTATAATATACAAAAAAATAACAGGTCATATTGACCCGTTAAAATTAAATATAAAATATAGTGTTTCATTTTGACACATATAAAACAATTGACAAATAGATAAGTGGCTTTTTGCCCCATTTGTAACCAAACTAAGCAAAAAAAGCGTCTTCAAACATCATCCAAGGAAAATCTATTTCTATTGTTTTATAAAATGAACGCTTATTTTCATCTTTTATGTAAAATGGACTTTCTTCCATTTCTTTTGAGAGCTCAATAAAAGTATCTTCGATTAAATCAAATATCATATCACCTTCACTTAAAGCAACTTTTATCTTTTTTTTACCTAATAAATACATAATAAATTGAATTTTAAAAAATTCTAAAAAGTCATCTTCAAGAGATTCAATATCTTTATTCCTTAAAATAAAGGTATCACAAAAACAATCTAAGCCTTTGACTAAATCCTTATTATCTAAAAAAGAATTAGCTAATTTATAAAAAGTTTTAGCCAATGAAAGCTGAGATGTTTCTTGAGTAAAATAATAACTAGAATCAATTCCTCTTTTTATTAAATTCATATCTTCTTTCATTCTTTTTCTCCTCTCTGGCTTTCACCTAAAATATAATTATATAAATTCTAAAAGGCAACTTTTTTTAAAAATAAAAAAAATATATTTATAATATTGCCACTTACATTTTATATTGTTATATTTAATAACGTGCAAAGCGATAGATTCTTTGCACTATTTATAGTAAACAAACTCTAAGGAGATATAAAAATGACAGTAAAACCTTTAGGTGACAGAATTTTAGTTAAAATGGATGAAGTAAAAGCTCAAACTGCTAGTGGTTTATTTATTCCACAATCTGCACAAGAAAAAACTCAAATTGCTTCAGTTATCGCTATTGGTGATGACAAAGATGCAATCACAGTTAAAGTAGGAGATAAAATTCTACATGACAAATATGCAGGAACTCAAATTAAAATTGATGGTGAAGAACTACTAATTATAAATATGGGTGATGTTTTAGCGGTTGTTGAATAAACCTCTTATAACATTTATTTTAGCTATTTAGATATATTCTAAATAGCTTTTTTTTAACAAATTGAAGTTTTTCTTTTATTCCCTATTTTTTTTAGCTTAATCATTTTATCTAAATAAGTTGGAATTTCAGCAACTTTACAATATGTATTTTTCATATCAACATTTACTTTACCTATCGATTTTGCTATTTCTATAACATAAGAAGTTAATTCAGGAATATATGCCCCACATACTAATAGAAAATTATTCATATTATATTTGATTCTATTTTCTTCACTCTTTATATTGTTTTTAACAATTTCAATTGTCTCTTTAACTTTTTCAATATCTATTTCACTATTATCGACAATGGAAATGTATTCACAATATAAGCAATAAGCAAAAAGTCTCAAATTATTATTTTCACTAGATATATATCTTTCAATTATTGTATCTACGTTTTTCAGATAAAAGCCTAATTGTGCTAATACATTTTCTATTATATTATAACTATCACTTTCTTCAACAAACCTAATTATCATAGCTTCATCAATATTACTAAGATCAAAAATGTATTTACTCATATACATACATTCATATATATGAGTATTATATAATTCTAATGCCATTTCATTATCATTTTTATATGGTTTTGCTATCTTTTTTATATCAGTATAATTAACACCTAATACTTTATTAGTTGCACCATTATTAATAAATCTAACTTTAGTTTTCTCATTAGCTTTTTTCTCTAATAATTCAATAACATTTTTTACCATATTTATTTCTCACTATATAAAAAGTTTTCTATCTTCTCACTAATATTCTCACTCATTGTATCAACATGATAACATGGTGGTAACGCTCTAAGCATATATTTCCCATAAGATTTTTGTGTAACCCTACTATCTAATAATAAAACTACACCATAATCTGCTGTTGATCTTAGTAATCTTCCGAAACCTTGTTTAAGTTTCATAGTGGCCATGGGTAATGAAAGATTAAAAAATCCACTTTCACCTCTTTTTTCAAAATCTATAGCTCTTGCCTTAACTATTGGATGAGATGGTACTGCAAATGGTAATTTAACTATTATTACTAATCTTAGTGTATTGCCTGGGGCATCAACACCTTCCCAAAAGGAAGATAAAGCAAATAAGGTCGAATTATCATCTGCTTTAAACTTATTTATTAACCTATGTTTTGAAGACTCCCCTTGCATTAATAAATTTAAAGAATTTTCTTCAAATTTACTAACAACCTTAGAGTGAACTTTTTTCATCATATCTCTTGAAGTAAATAATACTAATGCTCCACCTGATGAAGAATTAACACTTTCAAATATTGTATTACTCATATATTCAATATAGTCTTTTTCACTTTCTTCCTTTTTCTTTTTTGCATCTTTTATCTTTTCATCAATATATTGAGGAGGAGGAAAAGCATCACTAGGTGTTAATAATAATAGTTTATTTTCATAATCAAAAGGGGATATAAAGGAGGCTTTAATAAAATCTCTATTTTTAGTATATGGTAATCCAACTCTTGAACTCCAAAATTTAAAATCATCACTAAGATTGAGTGTTGCACTAGTTAAAACTACAGTTTGCAATTCACTAAATAAATTATCAACTAATAATTGAGACATTTCTAAAGGAGTAATAATTGTAGAGATATCTACTACATCACCCCGCCTTTTTTCTGGTTCAAACCAATGTATTTCATCTTCTTGCCATTCATCAAAATTAATAAATACTTCTAAAACAGAAATAGTAGCCATTATTCTAATATGATTGGTCTCGACTTCTTTTTTTAAGGGTAATATAGTATCATCTTCTTTCAACTGTTGTAAAAATTGTCCCATCATTTTGTTACAATTATTTGCAAGTTCTATAATACTAGAAGAAGCTTCAATAAAACTTGCCATTCTAGATTTTTGAGACTTAACTAGATACACACTTTTATATCCTTGCTTTTCGAATGTTTTAAGTAAATATTGACTCAATGATAAAATCTGATTTTTTAAATCAGTATATTTTTTAATTAAAACTTGATGATCAAACCCTTGTGTTGAAAACATTCCTAACTGTTCTATAAGATTTTTAGATTTCCCATTTTTAGAAGTATTTATAAAACTATCTATTTTCTTTAATACAAAATAATTACTGTAAACTTGTGAAAAATATTCAGATGCCATATCTTCTATATTATGAGCTTCATCAATTATTAATCGACTAAAAGAAGGAAGTACATTATCTTCATCATATCCAATTTCACTATCTACCCTACTTTTAGAATCAGTAAATAAAAGATAATGGTTACTAATTATTATTCTAGCTTTTTGTAATTTTACTTTATTTTTTTGATAAAAACATTCTTTATGATAAGGACATTTAAAATTTAAACATAATTCACCATCACTGTTTATTTTATTTCTATCAAAAGGTATTTTCCCATTATATTCTGTTAATAGCCCTGTATCTGTTTCAGTACACCATTTCTTAAATTTAGCTTCTTTTGTAGAAGGATCTGTTAAAAAAATAGGATTTTTTGATATTTCATCATTAAACCTTCTAAGACAAATATAATTTCCCCTACCTAAGGCTAATGCTACATTAACATCAACATTCAAAATATCTAGTATTCTTGGGATATCTTTTTTAAATAATTGATCTTGCAAATTAATGGTCGCTGTAGAAATAACTGTTCTCTCATCACCATTTTCTATTGCATTATATATAGCCGGAACTAAATATGCGAAACTTTTACCAATTCCTGTACCAGCTTCTAATATAGCGATTGAATCATTATCATATGCTTTTGATACGAGTTTTGCCATTTCTATTTGACCTTCTCTAATTTCATAAGAAGGGAAACTTTTAGATAAAGCTCCACCACTATCAAAAATATCTTCTATTTGTATATCTGTCATTTTTATTCTATTTCTTCTTCACTCTTATATTCTTCAAGTTTTCTATGTAATGTTTTTCTACCTATTTTTAAAACTTCAGCTGTCTTACTTTTATTACCTTTACAGTTATTTAAAGTTGAAAGAATTGCTTGTTTTTCTATGTCTGCTAAACTTAATCCAACTTCAATATTAATTGATTGAACTTCTGAATTTGTCGTAATTTGAGGTGGTAAATCTTTTATACCTACAAACTCATTTTTAGAAAGAACAACAGCAGCTTCTACACAATTTCTAAGTTCTCTAATATTTCCAGGCCAATCATATTTAAATAAAGCTGATTTAGCTTCAGTTGTAAAACCCTTAACATTAGTATTATTTTCTTTATTAATCTGATCTAAAAAGGATGTTAATAATAAAGGTATATCTTCTTTTCTATTTCTTAGAGGAGGAACTTCTAGGTGCACTACATTCAATCTATAATATAAATCTTCTCTAAATGTCCCTTCTTCAATTTCTTTTAATAAATCTCTATTTGTTGCTGCAACAATTCTTACATCTACAGTAATAGTTTTTTCTCCTCCAACTCTTTCAAATTGGCGCTCTTGTAAAACTCTAAGTATTTTTATTTGAGTAGCTAAATTAATTTCCCCAATTTCATCTAAAAAAATAGTTCCACCGTTAGCTAATTCAAATCTGCCTTTTTTAGCTGATATAGCCCCTGTAAAAGCACCTTTTTCATGACCAAATAATTCACTCTCTAATAAACTTTCACTTAAAGCAGCACAATGAACTTTAATAAAAGGACCATCTCTTCTTGTAGATATTTGATGTATAGCATCCGCAACCAACTCTTTTCCTACCCCGCTTTCACCAGTAACTAAAACTGAAGCCTTTGTAGGTGCTACTTGATTAATAGTTTCTAATAGCTTTCTAATATTAGAACTATTACCTATCATCTTACCATAGTTTCTATATGCTTTTAATGCTGCAAGTTCTTCTTTAATTTTTTTATTTTCATCAAGTAAATCTTTATTTTTTAAAGCTTTTTTAACAAGCAATAATAATCTGTCTAAATCTAATGGCTTTGTGAAAAAGTCAACTGCACCATCTCTCATTGCTTGAACAGCAGTTTCAATTGTTCCATGCCCTGTTAATATTACAACAGGTATATTTGGATATGAAGAAACTATTTTCTTTAATAGTTCTTGACCTGTCATCTTTTCCATTCTTAAATCGGTAATAACCAAATCAACATCATTTTTATTTATTAACGACCAAGCAACTTTCCCATTTTCAGCCATAATGACATTATAGTCTTCAAGCTCTAGGGCCATAGCTAGACCTTCACGAATATTTTTTTCATCATCACATACTAATATAGTTTTATTACTATTCATCAATAATCTCCGTTGAATCATCTATTGCCAATCTTTCACTATGTGGAACTGGTAATGTAATTATAAATTCACTTCCCTTGTTTAAAGTACTATTTACTCTAATATCACCTTTATGTTCTTTTATTACTTTATATACTACTGTTAAGCCAAGTCCTGTTCCACTAGCTTTAGTAGTAAAATATGGCTCAAAAATTTTACTTTTTGTTAAATCACTCATTCCTTTACCAGTATCTTTAACACTAATTACAATTTCATCACCTGAAAGCTTAACACCAACTGTTATTGTACCTTTCTTTTCAATAGCGTTCATAGCATTTTTTATAATATTTAATAAAGCTTGCCTGAATAAATTATTGTCTAACTCTACTTTCGGAGTGCTTTTTATATCCCTAACTAATTTAACTTTATTTTCAGTAAGCTCTGGTTCTACAAAATTACAAATTTCATTTACAGCTCTAGATATACTTGAAAGCTTTAATTGGGTATCCATAGGCCTTACAGCAAATAAAAAATCAACAACTATAGAATTCAATCTTTCAATTTCTTCAGATAATACATCAATATATCTAGAAGCATCATTAATAGTTAAAGTCTCTTTTCTTTCAAAAGCTTTAGTCAATAATTGTAAATGAATACTCATCGCAGCTAAAGGATTTTTAATTTCATGAGCAACACCAGCTGCCATTGTAGTCATGCTTGCTAAATTTTCACTTCTTCTAAGTTTTGCCTCATTTCTTCTGCTAACTGTAATATCATTAAAAACTAAAAGATAACCATATCCATCTTTAACATCAAAATCTTCTATTTTTTCAGCACTAAGTAAAATAGTTTTTACTTCTTCTCCCCATTGATAATTAAATTCATTATCTTCTTCATTATATCCAATTTTATGGAATTCTGATTTAAGATAATTAATTATATTTTTATCTAGAATTATATATGATAAATCTACACCTTCATAATTCTTAAGCCTCTTTATAGGAGGTAACATTCTTGCAAATTTATTTATATATACTACTTTTTTATCACTATTAACTAATATAATACCTTGTGGTAAATTATCTAAAACATGCTCTAATGTTGAAATATGAGCATCTTCACGTCTAATTAATTGTTCTATTTGATTTTTGTCTAATTGTTCTAATTTTTCTAAGGCTCTAATTACAAAATTATGCATTTACCTTTTCTCCATCATTTTTCTATAAATATTTTCATACATATTTTTCTTTGGTAAATTAAATATTCTTTGGTTATTATATAATTGTGAAATATCATCAATTATTTGTTTTGCTTTAAATGAATTAATTAAATTCTTTTGATAAGAAATATTAATTCTATTTATTAACTGTTTCAAAACAAATTCATCACTTGTAGATGAATCTAATTTTATTATAGCTTGTGATAATTGTTCACTGTTTAAATATTTGTTTTTATTAAAGGAATTAATAATTAAATCTAGAGAACTTTCCACATCATTAATTTTCATTCCACTTGCACTTAAGAAAAACTTTTCAAGAGAATTAATATTTTTATCTTCTAATTGAAAAGGTTCTAATAATGCAAGTTGTTTATCTTCTTCTATTACTGAAAAATTATATTTTCTAACTCTTGATAAAATCGTTTTCATAATTCTAGAAGGATTTTCTGATATTAATATAAAGTAAACATTATTATTTGGTTCTTCTAATATTTTCAACAAACTATTTTTTACACTTTCATTTGCTTTTTCTATTTTTTCAATTATAACAATTCTTGACTTTTCGTTCACTAATGTATTACTAAGCCACACTTGTAAAGCTCTAACTCCATCTACACTTAAATTAGTTAAATTTTTCTTACTTATAGCTAATAAAGGATTTAACTTAGTTTTTAAATCTTTTACAAAACGTTGAGCCTCTCTTACTTTATAAACCTCTTTACTTGCATCAAACTCGTTAATTAATTCACTTACAATAAAAGCATTATCAAATAATTTCTTATTTTTATCAGTATATATACCATTATGATAAGAAAGCAATAAAACTCTAATTGTTTTAATTAAATAATCTTTTGTAAATTCATTTCTATTTTTTATATAATTTTGAGAAGCAACTTCAATACGACTCTCAAAATCTCTATTAGAGACGATAATTAAATTTTGCATCAAATATCTTTCATATAAATTACAAGAATGACAATTACAAGATTCACCAAAATTATTTTCAGTGCATGATAAAGCTTTTGCAACTTCTATAGCTGCTGTCATTTTAGAAGAATATTTAGGCCCACAAAAAAGTGTAGAATGACTAAACGTTCCCCTCTTTATTGCTTTTTCAAATATTGATGCTAGTTCCGCCTGAGAATTCTTTAATTTATCCAACATTACTAATAAAATCCTCTGCTATTGGAATTATTGGTGAAAAGACATTAATAAATAAATAGGAATCATTTATAAGAGAAGATAAGTCAAATAAATGTTGATATGTTAATAACATTAAAATAACGGCACAAATGGCTAGTGAAAAAACAATCGCCCAAATAAATCCTAATAACGAATTAATTGCACCAAGTCCTACTCCTTCAAAAACCGAAGATAATAAATTCCCTACAATTAACATAAGGATATACCCTATGATAAAACAAAGCATATAACTTAATAATGAATCTACTATTAAAGGTAATCCTAAACTTGAAATCACTTTTTCAGATGCTAATTCACTAAACATGAGTCCAACAATTAGTCCAACTAATATTGCAGCTTTAGATGCAAAACTTTTAGCAAAACCCTCAAAAGAGCCAGCAATACCTGAAATTAATGCAATAGCTATAATAATAATGTCGACAATATTTAATACCACTGAACCAACTACTAATGTAAAATCCATAATAAAAACTCCTATTTTAACAAATCAACAATCTCTTCATATATCAATTCATTTGAATTAATTATATCATAATTTTCATAAGATTCTTTTCTTTTTCTTATATTTTCATTATCAAATAATTTCTCAACAGTGTCCATAAATTTAGAAGAATTTTCTAACACATCTAAAAGACCTAACTTTTTATAATAATTAGAGTTCAAAACTTGTTCTCCTCGGCTAGAATTATTTTTTAAAGGGATTGCCAAAATATTTTTTTGAAAGAACAACTCTTCATTTAATGCATTTGCACCACATCTACTTATTACTAAGTCTGCTTTTCTAAATAAATAACCTAATTCTTCATTAATAAATTTTGTACATATATAATTAGGCATCTCTTTCTCTCTAAATGAATAATCTCCCATCTGATGATAAACATTATAATTCTCAGTTAATTTATTTATGTTCTTATCAATTATTTGATTTATCTCTAAAGCTCCTAAAGATCCACCAATAACTAAAATTATTGGTTTACTACTATCAAAAGTTTCATTCATTTTTTTTATAATAAATTTAATCTTATTACTAAAATTATCATTATATTCACTTAATATTTTTTTTTCATATTCATTAATGTTTATATTTTTGAAAGATAATAATTCTAATCGTATAGGGTTCCCACAGTAAACAAAATGACTATCATTTTCTTCCTTTTTATTTAATGGGAAACCTTTTAAAACCTTTGAAGCAACTTTCATATTTAATTTAGTAGCTAAACCTAATGTAATGTCAGATTCATGAGTAATTATCTTTATATTTAATCTTTTTGCTGCATATACAACTGGAACAGAAACATATCCACCTTTTGAAAAAATAATATCGGGTTTTTCTAATTTCAATATTTTTTTAGCCTGATAATAGCCTCTAAAAATCTTAATAATATCATTTAGGTTTTTTATAGAAAAATATCTTCTAAATTTACCACAACTGATACTATAATATTTAAGGTTTTTCCCCTCGATAAGAGATTTTTCTTTTTCATTATCTCTACCTATATATACAAATTCAAAAGATTCATCTTTTTTGTATGTTCTAATATATTCAATTATCGAAAGAGATGGATAAATATGACCTAAAGTTCCTCCACCACAAAATACTATTTTCATATTAAAAAAATAACATAGGGATGAAAAATAAGCAACAAAAGCGTCAATTTGACACAAAGTATTATTTTTTTCTATAATTGATTCATTATTATTTACTTAATATAGGATTATGATTATTTTTAATTGTATAAAATAAAATATATTCTTATTGATTGAAAATTATTGCTTTCCTTTGAGCTATTTTCAATGTATACTAGTGGATATAGCCAAAAACTACATTTGGAGAAATAAATGGCCAGATCAATATTCAGAGCTCTTTTCGGTTCGAAAACAGACCGTGATTACAAAGCTCTTATGCCTATAGTACAAAAAGTTAATGAACAAGAAAGTTGGGCAAAGTCTTTAAAAGAAGAAGATTTTATTAAACAAACAGAAGAATTTAAAAGACAAATTCAAGCTAAAGAAAAAACCCTTGATGAATTATTACCTCAAGCTTTTGCACTTGCAAGAGAAGCAGCTTACAGAGTTTTAGGTCAAAGACACTATGATGTTCAAATTATGGGTGCTAGCGTTCTTCATAAAGGTAAAATCTTAGAAATGAAAACTGGTGAAGGTAAAACCTTAACTTGTGTACCTGCAGCTTATCTTAATGCTTTAGAAGGCAAAGGTGTTCATGTTGTAACAGTAAATGATTATCTAGCAGAACGTGATGCAAATTGGATGACTCCAGTTTATAAATATTTAGGTTTATCTGTTGGTGTAATCATCTCTTCACTAGATAATGAAACAAGAAGGATTAATTATAGTAAAGATATTACTTATGGTACTAATAATGAATTTGGTTTTGATTATTTAAGAGATAATATGAAATGGTCTATTGAAGATAAAATTCAACCAAAACATCATTATTGTATTGTAGACGAAATTGACTCTATTTTAATTGATGAAGCTAGAACACCTTTAATTATTAGTGGTCAAGCAGAAGATGATTCTCAACAAGTTATCGGAGCTCAAAAAATCGTTGCTTCTCTAAAAGAGTGTGAAAAAGATCCAAAAACTAATGATTATTATGAAATGGATCCATTAGCTAGATTCGATAAATCTTCTGAACCTTTTGATGAACATGGAGATTTTAAAATCGATGAAAAGAAAAAAACTATTTCTTTTACATCTGAAGGTATGAATCACATTGAATCATTATTACAACAACACCATATTATTTCCGGTAGTCTATATGATGGTTCTAATTTTGAATTCGTTCACTATGTAACTCAAGCAGTAAAAGCTGAAAAATTATTTGCAAAAGAAGTTGATTATGTTGTTCAAGAAGGACAAATTCAAATTGTAGACGAATTCACAGGTCGTATTTTACACGGAAGAAGGTATAGTGATGGTCTTCACCAAGCAATAGAAGCTAAAGAAAGAATAAAAGTATTAGGACAAAATAAAACTCTTGCTACAATCACTTTCCAAAACTTCTTTAGAATGTATGATAAATTGTCTGGTATGACAGGTACTGCTGAAACTGAAAGTACTGAATTTATGAAGATTTATAATCTTGATGTAGTTGTTATTCCAACTAACAAACCTATTGCAAGAATTGATAGTCAAGATTTAATTTACTACAACGAAAAATTTAAATTAGATGCAATTGTAAAAGAAATTAAACAAGTTCATTCAACTGGACAACCTATTCTAGTTGGTACTGTTTCTATAGAAATGAGTGAAATAATTTCTACTCTACTTAGAAAAGTTGGTATAAAACATGAAGTTTTAAATGCTAAAAACCACGCAAGAGAAGCTTTAATTATTGAAGAAGCAGGTGCTGTAGGTGCTGTAACAGTTGCTACTAACATGGCTGGTCGTGGTACTGATATTAAACTAGGTGGTAGTATAAATAATCTTGCTAGAAAAATTTGTGGAACAGAAGCAACTGCAGAAGAATTTGCCGAAGCACTTGAAAAAGTTAAACCACAATGGGAAAAACAATATGTAAAAGTTAAAGAACTAGGTGGTTTATATATACTTGGTACAGAACGCCATGAATCTAGACGTATTGATAACCAATTACGTGGTAGAGCTGGTCGTCAAGGAGATCCTGGTAGTTCTAAATTCTTTGTTTCTCTCGATGATACATTAATGAGATTATTTGCTAACGATAATTTAAAAAGTATGTTAGGTAGAGTTGGAATGAAAGATGGTGAACCACTAGAGCATAAAATGCTAACAGGTTCTATCGAAAGAGCTCAAAAGAAAGTTGAAGAAAGAAACTTTGAAATAAGAAAGCATTTACTTGATTATGATGATGTTTTAAATGAACAAAGAAACTTTATTTATAACAAAAGAGATGAAATATTAGGGAATCAAGATATTTTACATAAAGTAATCGATATAATACATGATTTATGTGATGATATTGTAGAAGATGCTTTTAGTAGTAAAAATGGTAAAGAAATGAATATCATTATTGATGAAGCTAAAACTCAATTATTCTTTGATTTAGTTCCTTCAAAAGATATTAGTTCAAAGGCTGAATGGAATGAATATCTAAAAAAATCTATTGATGATAGTATAAATGAAAAAATTGCTCTAGTTACAGAAAAACCTTTTAATGATTTCTTAAGATTCCATTACTTAAAACAAATTGATATTAGATGGCAAGATCACTTATCTATGTTAGAAGAATTAAGAGAGGCAGTTGGTCTTAGAACATTTGCTCAAAAAAATCCTTTAGTAGAATATAAACTTGAAGGATTTGATATTTTCAATGAAATGTTATTCAATATTGATAAATTTATCGCTCAAACTTTAGTTAGAGTTCAAATCAAAGAGAATGAAGAAAATTATCAACGAAGAAGAAAAACAAAAACTGTTGAAAGACATTCTAAAGCTGCAGCTTTCCAAGATAAAGCAAACAGTGCTGCAAATCAAACAAGATCAAATAGAGGTACAAGTGATAAACCTGTAACTGTAAAAAGAACAACTCCTAAAGTTGGTAGAAATGATCCTTGTCCTTGTGGCTCAGGTAAAAAATATAAAAACTGTTGTGGGAAAAACAACTAAACAAGATTTTATATTTTGATTTATAAAAATCTCCTTATTTTTTAAGGAGATTTTTTTATATTAACATATGTTAAATTATTTATAATGTAAAAAATTAATACTTAGCAATTTTATTTAAACTAAAATAATTATAATTACTTATAAACAAAGCAATTAGCGCTCTAATTCTAATTTTTTTTTATAACAATTATAAATAATTGATTTATTTTTTATACATTTTTCTATATACTGATAAAAATATTAGGAGGTTTTTATGAAAAAACGACTAAATAAATCAATATTTAGATCTAAAATTAGTTTAACATTGTTAACTATTTCACTAATTACTTTTCTTATTTCTTGTGCTACACCAATAGAAAATGCTACAGAGTCTTTTCAAAAAGGTAATTATGAGAAATCATTAAAGTATTCATTACAAGCATTAAAAGATGACCCAAGTTCACTAGATGCAAAATACATTATCAAAGAATCTTGGAAAGTAATATCCTTAGAAAAAACAAATGAAATTGATTCATACCTTAAACAAAACACTATTTCTTCTTTAGAAACTGTAGATGAGGTATATGATGAATTTATTGAACAAAGCACTGATGTTAAAAATGCTAGGATTAATGATATATACCCAATCCCTGAAGTTAATCAATTAAAAGAAGATAAACAAGCAGCAAAGGATATTCTTAATTTAAAATATATTAAAGAAGGTAAAACTTATTATAATTATGGGGACAGAGATAATTCTAAAACTGCATACAAATATTTCATGAAAGCAAAAGATAACGGATATATGAGTGGAGAATTAACTCAATTAATCAATGATGCTAAAGAAAAAGCAACTATTACAATATATGCTACAGCACATAAAAATAAAAATGAATTATTTGATGTTCAAACATTAATTAAAGAATTTTCATACAATTTAGATAAAGATGAATTTATCAATGTAATATATGATTTAGATTGTAACTTCGAACAATTAACTATAGATAATGCAATTGCAAAAGCTAAAATGGCTAATGCAACTCACTTATTATTTATTACACCTGAAGTTACTTATACATATTATCCAAATAGTAAATTAAATTCTTTTGGGAATACAGAATGGTTAGAGGAAACAATTACAGTCGATTTTGATTATAGTATCAATTATAATTACCAATTAATGGAATTAGATAGTAAAAATATTACAAGTGGAAGATATGACTATATAGGTTCTTACTATGATGATTTTATTATCAGAGGAGTATATTCTGATGATAATAAAGCTGAAATAACTTTTGGAATTGGAGAGCCAAATGCAACAATTGAAGAAGTCGATGCTAATATTTCACCAATTGGTATAGATACTGCTGTAGCAATGTCACTAGAGTTTAAAAATGAAAAAATAACAATGGATAACCTTTTATATTCCCTAGAATATTCATTAGATGTTAATCCTCTTCTAAATGAAAAAAATAAGAACATTCCAATTCTATATTCTTTATCAAATGAAGATAAAACTTTAAAAGACTACTCAGGTCATACATTCTTCTTATTCGATGCTATAGCATTCCCACCTGTAGTTGAAGGTGAAGAAAATGAAATTATTTTTGTTTATAATACTGACATTAAAGCTGATACTAAAGATAGTGTAGATGATTATCTTGCAACAGCAGCTAGTGATGAACAAGCTTATATGCAATTAAAAGACTTATTTAAAAACACAAAAGACAATCAACTTGCTCTCATCTTCATATTAGATGAATGGTATAAAGAACATTATACTATATTAGGCCCAAAAGCCTTTGCAAAAGATATGTTAAAAACTTTATAAATAATTAGTAAACACTCCTATATTAAACATTTTCTGTAAAATAGGAGTGTTTTTTTATTTAGAAGAATGATTCAGGATCTAAAGGAATTCCACTTTGAATTATAGAAAAATATAGAATATTATCACTAGTTGATAATTTACCAATTATACTTTTTTCTGAAACTTCATCACCAATTCTTAATTCAGTATTACTCAAATTCCCATAAATACTTTCATAACCATCTTCATGTGATAGTTTAACACTCATTCTATTATTAGCAGTAATAATATCAACAACTACCCCACTTGATGATGCATATATTGGATTATTAGATCTAATTAAAATACCATCTAAACTGATATCATCATTATACTTATTATCTTCAAAAAATTGTCCATACTTAGCAATAATTGAACCATCAGTTGGTAAATTAAATTTATTCGCAGTAGTACTAATAGTTGGATTAGAAATAATATCACTCATATCTGGAATAAATATTTTATCACCGACATCAAGTCTAGTATCTGCTAATCCATTGATTTCTTGTAAAGTTTTCCAACCTAAATTTGGACAATATTCATTAGTAATAGTGGATAGCATATCACCAGATTGAACAGTATAATACCTTCCATTTCTGTCAGGTATTTTTAATACGACACCTTCAACTACTCCACTTATATTCTTTATTTCATTAATACTTATTATTGTTTGAACTTTCAATCCATAAAGAGAAGCTATAGAATTTAAATCTTCGTCACTAGTTACGACATGGTTAACAAACTTAACAGCACCTTCTGCAGCTCTAGCAGCTTTCACTTTAGAAATATCTAATGCCATTGCGTTATTATTAGTTTCTTCATCTACTACTGGAGTAATACTCGAATCAGAAATATTAGCAACTTCATTCTCAAATTCTTTTTCATCATCAGGAACTATAGTTTCAATACTTGATTGGACAGCAACATTTGTTTCATCACTATTTTTATTTGATGAATTAGTTATATAAAAATATCCAGCTACTAAACACAAAACTAACAAAATAAAAAAAAGTACTAATATTAATTTATTACCTTTTTTATTTCCATTATCAAAATCATCTGGATCATTAGGATTTGAAGAACCATCCATATTAAAATTTTCTATATTCATGTCGACATTACCTTATTCATACTGTACTATATTTCTATAATGGATTCCACAAAAAAACAAAAAATTTTTATTTTTTCAGAAGTAATTATCCTTATTTTATTTGCTCTAATCGCTATTAGAGTAGCCTATATCATGATTAATGGGAAGAACTCTAGAGTAAATTATGAGGACCCTAATGTTGCTCAAACAATTATTCGTGGCAATATTTATGATAGAAATTCTAAATTATTAGCAATAGAAGTTCCTTATTATAGTTGTAGTTTTAGAGTAGATAGTATTGATAATCTTGAACAAGTAGCTTCAATGTGTTCACCTTTTTTAGATATGACTTCTTCAGAGATAATTAATATAGCTAAAGATTATCAATATCAAGCTTTAATAAAAGATAGAGTAGATGATGATATAGTTGAAGAATTTCAATTATTTATTAAAGAAAATAAATTAATAAATCAAGTAAAACTTGAAAAAAAATATGGAAGAGATTACCCATATACTTTTCATGCTTGTCAAACTATAGGCTTTGTTGGATATGACAATAACGGCTTAGAAGGCATAGAAAACACATTAAATGAAGAATTATATCCTGGAGTTGGACTAAATGAAAAAATAACATATGGAAAGGATGTTTATTTAACTCTTGATATGAATATTCAATATTTGTGTGATTTAGAAGTTCAACGAGTAAATGCTGAATATAATCCAGATAGCTCAATAGCAATTGTTATGGATGCAAAAACAGGAGAAATATTAGCTTTATCAAATTACCCTTGGTATGATTTAAATAATTTTAAAACTAGTAATATTGAGCAAAGAAAAAACAATGCAGTTTCTCTATTATATGAACCTGGCTCAGTTTTCAAGATCTATTCTTTCGCTGCATTATTAGATATAAATGAAGCTAATTTTGATGAGCCTTTTTACTGTGATGGCTCCTATTCTTTTGAAATTAATAATCAAGAATTTACTATAAATTGTTCTCATGAACATGGAGAAGTTACTAAAGATACAATGCTAAAATATTCCTGTAATGGAGCTATAAGTAAATGGGCTTTAGAAACAGATAGTGATAAATTATATAATAAATTACTTGAATTTGGTTTTGATACAAAACTTGATCTACCTATAAATGGAATTTCAAGATCAAGAATTCAATCTACAGAACTATGGTCTTTAAGATCGAAACCTACCATAGCCTTTGGACAAGAATTATTAACTACTGCATTAAATCTAACAAGTGCAGCTACAGCAATCTCTAATAAAGGTTATTTACTAAAACCAATAATTATTAAGCAAATTGGAGAAGAAATACAAGAGATAGATGAAGGAAATCAAATTATCTCAGAAGAAACAGCTAAAACAGTACTAGAATCAATGGTAAAAGCTACCGAAGAAGGAGGTACTGCGATAAATGCATATGTTGATGGGATAAGAGTCGCAGCTAAAACTGGAACAGCTCAATTACTCAATGAAGAAACACTTAGTTATGAAGATGGCGAAGCTTTAGCATCAACAATTGCAATTGTTGATGCAGATGATCCTAAATATATTATATATTTTGCAGCAAAAGCCCCTAGTAAAAATTCTATATGGGGTGCTAATGTAGCTTCCCCTGCTGTAAAAAATATAATTGAGGGATTAATATCTCAAAATAAATTAAAATAAATTTTCTTTATTTGAGGATTCCCACATAGATTTAAAATCTATTGAAAAACCATGTAATAAGCTCATGATATAAGAACTATTTGCTAAATAATATCCTTTTTCAATATCCTTTCCTTCACTAAAAAAGATTAAAGGTAAATCTAATTTATTACAAAATGATAAAACATTACCAATAGAAATTGCCTCATCACACATAGTAACAATAACACTTCTAATATTATATTTTTCACTAATATTATCATAAGTATGAATTAATTCACTTAGTTTATATCTAGAGTTTATACATAAAAAATGTCCAACATTTTCCGTATCTAAAACATTTAACATTGTATCTTTTAAATCTTTTTCAATATCACCAAAATCAACAAAAATTAAATCATATCTAGATGAATCAGATGTGGTAAATTGTCTTAGCTTTTGAGGATCGCCAATATGGAATATATCAAGTTCATGCAATTCACAAATAGAATTTAATTTTGAAGATCCACCTAATGATAAAATAGCAATTTTTCTTCTAGAAGATTCTTCAATTTGGGTTGAATATAATAGTGCAGTTTTCAATAAAGAAATAGTTTTACCAACTGCAGTTGAACCGTGCATGACAAAATATTTAGGTGGATTAATCATATTTTCTCTATCAATCTTTGCACTATCGATAAGTCCATTTACTAAACTTAATTCCATCTCTGTCAAATCATCAGCATCTTCCCAAACTAAATCACCAATTACTTTATTAATTAGTTCTTTTGAAAAATCATTCTTTTCTAGAATACTTTTCATCTTATTAACTACTTCAATTGGAGCTTCAATACTTTTTGGAGTTTCTATTGAAGCTTTTTCACTTTGATTTTCTTTAACAACATCTACTAAATAGCAAGTAAGTTGACAACAACTTTTTTTAGCAAAAGAAGAAGGGATATTTTTGAAAGAATGTATTCTTACAGCCCCTCCGTACCTTTGTCTTGCTATTTTAATTGCTTCATCATAATCTTTTGCTTCAATATTTAGAAACTCCATTCTCTCACTCCTATAAGATAAATCTTGATAAATCTTGGTCTTGAACTACATCTGACAATCTTTCATCAACATAATCTTGAGTTATTGTTATTGTTTGTCCTGCACATTCATCTGCACTAAAGCTTAATTCTTCTAATAATTTCTCCATTACAGTATAAAGTCTTCTTGCACCAATATTTTCATTAGTTGTATTAACTTCATATGCAATTTCACTTATCTTTCTAATAGCCTCATTATCAAATTGAATATCAACACCTTCAGTTTTTAATAATTCATGATATTGCATTGTAATAGCATTTTTAGGTTCAACTAAGATTCTTTCAAAATCATCAGCGGTTAATTCATCTAACTCAACTCTCAATGGGAATCTACCTTGAAGTTCAGGAATTAAATCACTAGGTTTTGAAACATGGAATGCTCCACTAGCAATAAATAAAATATGAGTTGTATCAATAATACCCCATTTGGTATTAACTTTTGTTCCTTCAACTATAGGTAAAATATCTCTTTGAACACCTTCTCTTGAAACATCTTGTCCATTTTTTTGGCCTTCTGATGATGCAATTTTATCTACTTCATCAATAAATATAATTCCCATTTGTTCAACTCTTTCTTTAGCTTCATCCTTAGCTTTATCAGGATCTACCATTTTTTGAGTTTCTTCTTCTCTTAGAATTTCACGAGCCCTCTTAATTGAACAAGTTCTTTTTTTAGGTTGTTGAAAAATTGAACCTAAAGAATTCATAGCATTTTGAATATCATCCATAGATGTTGCGCCAACCATTTCAATACCAACATTTGCTTTATTATTAACAGTAAGCTCAACTTCTCTATCTTCTAACTTACCATCTTTTAACATTTCTCTAAATTTTTCACGAGTTACTTTGGAACTTTCAGAAATCGAAGTAGATGAAATTTCAGTAGTTGATGCATTAGTTAATGGAATTAATAAATCAAGCAATCTTTCTTCAACCTTTTCTTCAACTTGATCTTTATAAGATTCACTCATTTCTTTGTTTACCATTTGCATAGCAACACCCATTAAATCTCTAACCATTGATTCTACATCACGACCAACATAACCAACTTCAGTAAACTTTGTTGCTTCAACTTTTATAAATGGAGCATTGCTTAACTTACTAATTCTTCTAGCAAGTTCAGTTTTACCACAACCTGTTGGTCCGATTAAAATCATGTTTTTTGGTGAAACCTCATCACGAATTTCATCTGGCAATCTTTTTCTTCTAGTTCTATTTCTAATAGCCACAGCTATAGTTCTTTTTGCTTTATTTTGTCCAATAATATATTTATCTAATTCTGTTACAATTTGAGATGGTTTCATCTCATCTAATAGCGGTATTTTATTCATTATTTATCCCTTTTACTTTGATAGTTCTTCAACAATAATAGACTTATTAGTATATATACATAAATCTGCAGCAATACCAACACTTTTTACAGCAATTTCTTTAGCATCTAAATCAGTATTT
Organism: Pleomorphochaeta sp.; assembly: GCF_050031695.1. Lineage (GTDB taxonomy): Bacteria > Spirochaetota > Spirochaetia > Sphaerochaetales > Sphaerochaetaceae > Pleomorphochaeta. The sequence continues at coordinate 35,875 of NZ_JBNAIC010000004.1, forward strand.
GAATCTAAATATGCTAGAGCGGCAGAAAGAGCATAATTTCCACCAGAACCTATTCCCATAACATCGTTTTCTGGTTCAACAACATCTCCAGCCCCATTTATTAGGAAAATTTTATCTCCATCAGTAACTAATAACATAGCTTCTAATTGTCTCAATGATTTATCTGTTCTCCATTGCTTAGCTAAATCAACTGCTGCTCTTGTTAAATCACCATTAAATTGTTTTAATTTTTTTTCGAATAATTCAAATAAAGTAAATGCATCTGCAGTTGTACCTGCAAAACCTGTTACAACTTTTCCACCATACAAATGACGAATTTTATGTGCATTACCTTTTAGCACAGTATTTCCTTGTGTTACTTGGCCATCTCCAGCGATAGCTACTTTGCCACCTTTTCTTACTGCGACAATTGTTGTTCCTTTAAATGATCCCATTTTATTTCCTTCCATGTGGATGTGACTTTAAATACACATCTCTCATTTTTTTTTGCGATACATGAGTATATATTTGTGTTGTTGATAAACTAGAATGGCCTAACATTTTTTGAACCATTCTTATCGATGCTCCATTATTTAACATATGGGTTGCATACGTGTGCCTCAAAACATGAGGTGTAAAGTTTTTTTGCCAACCAAAAAATACTCTCTGTTTTTCAAAAATACTCTCAACAGTTGAAATCGACAAGTGTTTTCCTAAATTTGTTATAAATAATTTATCTCTATCTTCTTTCAAATGTATATTATTTTTATTTTGAATATCATTTTTAACATCTATATATTCTTTTAAAAGAAATTGTGTCCTATCTGTATAAAACACAATTCTTTGCTTTTTGCCCTTTGTTAATACTATAAAACTATTCTTATTTAAATCAATATCTCTTATAGTTAAATTCAATGCTTCACTTATTCTAAGTCCTGTATCATACAATAATGAATACAACACCCTATTTCTCATTGAGTCAAAATCAGTTACCTCTATAGTTAACAATTGATATACTTCATCAACTGTTAATACTGTAGGAAGCTTTCTTTGTCCTTTTTTTAGAGAAATATATGAAAAAACTCCCTTTTCAATTAGTTGATGCTTTCTACAATATTTTATAAATCCTCTTAAACTACTTATTTTTCTTGAAATGGTAGTTCTACTTAAATTCTTATTATCTAATATCTTAATATATTGGATTGCTACATCTTCTTCCATATTAAAAAAATCAAGATTTTTTTGTTCTAAAAATAGTATAAATTCTCGTATATCTTTTTCATAACTAATTAATGTTCTATCACTCATATTTCGAACATTTTTTAAATAGCTTATATAATTATTTAGTATTTCAAATATTGTCATAAATAATCCGTTAATTACAGTATAACTATTTTTAGTGCAAAATTCAAATATTAATATTCATATAATTATTATATAATTTTAGTAGTAAATATATATATTATTAGTAAATAAGTATATAATTTATATATAAATTTATAAGTTATTCTTCATCTTCTTTTTCAAAAAAACTATCATGATATTTTTCATAAGTATTTCTTAAATCATCATCATCTAAATGTGTATATATTTGAGTTGTTTTTATATCACTGTGTCCTAATAACTCTTGTACAACTCTAAGATCTGCACCACCTTTTAAAAGATGAGTTGCAAAACAATGCCTAAGTGTATGAACATGTATATAAATACCACACTTTGAACAATAAATTTCTAATCTTTTATTAATTGCTTGTCTACTTAATTTATTTCCTCTTCTACCTAAAAAAATAAATTGTGTTTTATTTTTGATTAAATTAGGCCTTGCATTATTTAAATAATAATTAAGTTTTTCTTTTGCTATATCTCCTAATGGGATATATCTCATTTTATCTCTTTTACCTCTTACAATTAAAAAATCCTTTTGATAATTTATTAATTCTAGGTTAACAACTTCACTAACTCTAAGACCACAACTATATATTAATTCAAAAAGGGCTGCATCTCTGATTGCTAAATCATCAACTAATTCAATTGAATTTAATAAAGTATTTACTTCTTTTTCACTAATTACTTGAGGTAAAATCATCTCTTGCTTTACACTATCAAATACATCTAATGGATTATCTTCTCGATAATGTCTTTGTATCAAGAATTTCATAAAATTCTTTAAAGAGCTTAAATTTTTAGCTTGAGTTCTTGATGATATTTTTTTTTTGTCATTAATATATATAAAATAATTTTCTAAATTACAAATAGAAAAATCTTCTACAGAAATCTCATTATTCTTTAAATAACTCAAAAAATATTCAGCTTGATGTTTATATACATCGACGGTCGCAATTTGCAACCGTCGTTGATATAATAAATAGTCTGTATATTCTTGAATTATTCTTGAATTATCTATCATTATTATTTAGAATCTCTTCTTTTTTGATATCTCAAAACAGCTGGGATATTATAATCATCAGAATCACCATCATTTTCTTGAGAACCTATTCTTTGTTGTAAATCTTGCCATCTGTTTACAGTAATTGTTTCCATTTTAGGATTTTCTTCTTCACTGTTTTCTTCTGTTTTGATAGTTTCAACTTTTTTGGTTTTTTCAGATGGTTGTGCTGTAAATAGATGTTCTCCAACATTTTCACTAGCTTTTTCAAAACCAGTTGCTACAACAGTAACTTTTACTCTATCTCCTAAATCTGCATTAAATGATTGCCCAGCAATAATTAATGCTTCTTCAGCACAATTTTCTGTAATTAACTCAACTACATCTTGGTATTCTTGGATTGTTAGAGTATCTGTACCAGCTAAATTTACTAATACACTTTTTGCTCCATCAATTGAAGCATTAGCTAATAAAGGATTGCTAATTGCTTGTCTTGCTGCATCAACAGCTCTATTAGCACCTTCACCAAAACCAATACCCATTAATGCATCACCCTTACCTTTCATAACAGTTCTAACATCAGCAAAGTCAATATTTATTTCACCAGGTTCTGTAATTAATTCAGATATACCTTGAACTCCCATATATAAAACTTCATCAGCCATTAAAAAAGCCTGTTTGATAGGTGTATTATTTTCTACAACATTTAATAAATATTGATTTGGAATAATAATTAAGGTATCAACTTGATCTCTTAATTTTTCAATACCTTGTTGTGCTAAAGCTAATTTCTTTTTCCCTTCAAAAGAAAAAGGAGTTGTAACAACTGCTACTGTTAATGCGTTTGCTGATTTTGCAACTTCTGCTACTATAGGAGCAGCACCTGTACCAGTACCTCCACCCATTCCTGCAGTTACAAAAACCATATCACATTCTTCAACTTCGCCTCTAATATCTTCTTTACTTTCTAATGCTGCTTTTTCGCCAATTTCAGGTATACCACCAGCACCTAAGCCTTCAGTCAACGCTTTACCCAATGTAATACGTGCTTGAGCATTAGATCTTTGCAATGCTTGCATATCTGTATTCATTGCAACAAAAGATACTTTTTTTAGCCCACTTGCAATCATACGGTTAATAGCATTACCACCTGCACCACCAACACCAACTACCTTGATGTTTGTTTCTACAGCTTGGTCTCCTGAAATCATATCTTGTACTTCAAACATTCCAACATCCATAAATTCTATCCTCTAAATATTAAAATAAAGATTTGAAAAAATTCAAAAACTTATTTTTAATTGCTCTATCTCTCTTTCCATTCTTTCTTCTGTTAGAAGAAGAATCTACATGCTTTTTAGCATTATTTTTTAATAAACCTAATACAGTTGTGTATTGAGGATTAATATAATTTCTGTCTAAACCACCTAGAGCTTCAGGAAATCCTACTCTACAAGGTAATCTAAATATTTCACTCGCTAAATCAGTAACACCTGAAAGTAATGCACCGCCTCCAACTAAGACAACTCCACCACCTAAGTTACCAATATTAGGAACTCCAACTAATTCATTTTGCAATCTTGAAAAAATTTCAGCCATGCGAGCTTCAACAACTTTTGCCAATTCTTTCCTTGGCATTTGAATAGCAGGTAAAGCGCCAACACTTGGTATTGTAAACATTTCTTCATTTGATACTGATGGAACAAATGAATGACCATATTCAACTTTTAGTTGTTCTGCAATAGCTTTTGGTTTGCTAAATATTGAAGCTATATCTTCAGTGACTGAATTACCACCTAAATTAACTCCACCAACATATAAAGGAGTACCATTTTTGTAAACAATCATATCAGTAGTACCAGCACCTATGTTTATTAATATTGTGCCCATTTCTTTTTCTTCAGATGATAAAGTTACATCTGCATCTGCTAAACTTTCTAACGTAGTTCTTCTAACATTTAAACCAAGACGTTGAACACATTTACGATGAGTTTGACACAACAATGAACTAGCTGTTACAACTAATACTTTAGTTTCTAATCTTCTACCCAACATATCAATGGGATCTTTAATACCAGATCTACCATCAATTTTAAAATCTTGAACCAATAGGTGTACTACTTCTCTATCCGTTGGAAGTTCAAAAGCTTTTGCCACTTCCATACTTCTAATAACATCTTCTTTTTTTATTTCTTGATCAGGGTCGCTTATTCCAACAACACCTTGACTAATTGTTCCTTTTATAGATTCGCCGCCAATACCAATTACTATATCACTAATTTCTGTTCCAGCTAGCAACTGAGCTTCATTAACCACACTGTTAATTGATCTAACGGCATGTTCAATATTAACAATTGAACCTTGTAATACTCCTTCACTGGCTCTTTCACAAATGCTGTCTACCATAAATTGATCGTCACGACCTAAAGAACCTATTACACATCGAATAGTCTTTGAGCCGATATCTAACCCCATCAACACTTTTTCTCCAGCCAATTACTCACCCTCCGAGAGACAATTTTCTTTTAATAATTGCTTCATCGTAAACATCTAATACTGTGTATTTCTCTGAACTAGAAATTAATTCTTGAGAAATTTTAATAGCACTTTTTATTAAAGAAAAGTCTACTTCTTCACGTACACGTATTATAGTATTATTATTATTTAATTTCAGTTCAAAAAAACCGAAACTATTTTTAATATTATTATCGTATTTTACACTACTTATCAAGTAATTGTAATCATATAAAATATCTATATTATTGATAAAATATTCAAATTTATTTAAATTTTCATTAACCAACAATGAATTAAATACATTATTATCCATTTCGATAAGTAGTAAATTACTATCTAATAAGGATTTATCTTCATCATCAACTAAATACATATTTTTATTGCTCAATATAGCATAATTTTCATTATCTATCGTTTTTATTATAGCATTAACTTCATTTTTTTTTAAGTTAATTATTAATTTTTTTCCAATAGATATTTTAGACTTAGCACTATATATAAATGCATTATCTTCCATTTTAGTATCTAATAATTTACAATTAATTTTAAAAATATTTCTTGATTGATATTTTTTTAAATATGTCTTTATTGATGGAGGAATATCTCCTTTATCAACAGTAACTATTATATCATCAATTATCAAATATTCTGAATTAAACATAGAAAAAAACAACAAAAAAACAAACATAAATAAAATTGAAGAGATTATTACCATTTTAAATTTTTTAGTCAAAATAAAGCTCCTCATAATCTGTCTTCATATTAATCTTTTCTAAATCAATTAAATTTTTATCGTCTTCACATTTTTGTGTCTCACAGATTATTTTGTGAACTATAGATGTTAAAACAATTGTAAAGAATAAATTTGTACCTCCCTGCGAAAAGAAAGGTAAAGGGATACCTGTAGGAGGTAATAAAGAGGTAACCACCATCATATTTATAATTGCTTGCAAAACAATTGATGTTGTAATTCCAAATGAAACATAACTATTAAAATTGTTTTTTCCAAAATTAATTTTTGCGACTTTATATCCAATATGTGTAAATAATAAAAACAAGATAATTAAAATTATTATTCCAATAAAACCTAATTCTTCACCAAGATGAGAGAATATAAAATCATTTTGAACTTCAGGTAATATACCTTGCTTATAATAACCTTCCCCAATTCCTTTACCAAAGAGGCCGCCACTTGCTATTGCATCAATAGAGTTATTTATTTGATAATTCAAACCAGATGGATCTAAAGAAGGATAAATAAAAGATAAAATTCTTTTTATTCTATAACCTTGAGAAAACAGTGCTAAAATTGCAGGTATAAATAAAAAGCATATCATAATTATTACAGATTTAAAATTACAACCACATATAACAAGCAATGAAAAAGAGGTAACTAAATAAACAACAGTTGTTGAATAATCTTTTTGTAATAAAATTAATGCAGAAAATAATAAAACTATAAAGATTGCTATTAAATCATTATGGTCTTCTTTATTATAGTATTTTGCTATAAAAAGAATAGTTGATACTTTAACAATTTCTGATGGTTGAAAACTTGGAATTGGGCCTAAAGCTAGCCAACGTCTAGCTCCTAAAATAGTTACTCCAAAAGGAGAAAATAATGTTAATAACATAAAAATAAAGGATAAAACCACAAGAGGATATGTAAGTGATTCTATTAATTTAAAATTAATAAAATGTACTATTATCGCAACAAAAAAAGCTAAAATAGCAAACATTAATTGTCTTTTCAAAAAATAATCATGTGATAATGAATGCAATAAAGCTTCATAATATGAAGCACTGTACATTATTGTTAAGCCATAAAGAACTAAGCAAAAAACAACAACAAAGTAAGAAAATGGGTTTAATAATATTTCCTTATTCTTTTTTATTTTTTTACTTTCCATTTCTTAATGCTCTTCTTTAATATAACTCTATTAATAAATAATATTAGTAGTTATCAAAAATATTTATAACAATATAATATCAACGCTATAATCGAAAATAAAGCTGACAATCTTGCAAATAGATTAACTATTTCAGCTTCACTTTCCCCTTTCTGCTCATACAAATGATGAATTGGTGCTATTGAAAATACTTTTTTCTTAAAAACTCGAATTGCAACAATTTGTATAAATGAAGAAAATAATTCTAGTGAAAAAATTAAGGAAGCAATTATAAAGATACTTGTCAATCTAAGTGTTAATGCAATAATCAACAAAGAGCTTCCAAGAGCCATTGATCCACAATCACCCATAAAATATTTAGCTGGATAACGATTAAAATGTAAAAAAGCAAGAATTGCAGCAAATAAGCTTACATTTAATACTAATATCAATTCACTATTTCCATTGCAAAGAGTAATTAAAATAAAAACGACAAATAAAGGTAAACTTACATAACCTGCTAAGCCATCTAACCCATCAGTAATGTTAAATGCATTAACAAAGTAAACCATTAAAAATATTAAAAAACAGTTTTCAAGAACACTAAAAACTATTCCATCCTTCATAAAAAAGGATATTCCACTTGCTATATAGCCTCTAGATGTACCAACTAAAACAAATAAAATAGAAATTGCAAATTGCCAAAAAAGTTTTGTTAAACTTTTTATTCCATCACCATTATCACTAAATCGTTTATAATTATCATCAATAAACCCTAATATTGCAAAACTTAATATTAGGGCTATTGTATAAATTAATTGTGTATTAATTTTTGAAAAAAATGCAGTTGTTATAAAAGTTGCAAATATAAAAGCTATACCACCAATGTTTGGAATAGTTTCTTTATTCTTATGGAAACCTTCTAATTCAGGTTTTGATTTACTAATTAAAATTGTGACTTTATTTAACAAAAAAAGCGACAATAAATAAGTTATAGTATAACTAATTACAAAAGGAACTATTACTTTATATAAATAAAATGACATTATATTACTCCTTGCAATGTAGGTATTAACCTTTCTATAGCCATTGCTCTTGATCCCTTAAGCAAAAACAAATCCCCTTTTTCTTTATTTTCATTTACTGCATATTTTAATTCTTCAAAATTATCACTATAAAAAAGCTTTTTACTATAATTTTCTCTTTTTAGATAATAATAAGCATTTTCCATTTCTTTTCCATACAAAAATGCACTTTCTAATTTATTTTGATAAAGCGATTTTGCAATATTAACATGAGCTTTTTTACTTGTTCTTCCAAGTTCTTTCATTGATCCCAAAACCACTTTTTTATTGCCTTTCCAAGCTACGCTTTTTAGATAATTTAAAATAATATTTGTTGATGTAGGAGAAGCATTATAACAATCTTCAATTACGGTAACATTTCCATCTACAATTGAGCCTCTTCCTGGCATTGGTTTAAAATTTTTTAATCCTTCAGAAATTTGAGAATTATTAAAACCAATAGATTTAGCTAAAGTAATTGCACCCACTATATCTTCTAATAAATGTTCTCCAATAATAGGAAGATTAATAATATCATTATTTATAAAAACTTTAATTCCTAATAGTCCATTATCTAAAAATTTAATATCATTTACGCTATATTCAATTGTTTTATCATAAGTATTTTTACATATGAGCTTTTTATATTTACAATTTTTAGATATAAAAGCTAAATCTATATCATTATGAAAAATTTTACCTTTTTCTTTAGCTATCTTTCGCATTGATCCAATTTTCTCAACATGAGATAAACCTATCTTTGTAACTAGAGCTTGATTAGGTTTTAGCATATACATATGTCTATCCATCTCTCCTTTATGATCAATACCCATTTCAAATACGCCGTATTTTGTAGTTGAATCAATCTCTAAAAGAGATAAAGGCAATCCTATTTCGCTATTGAAATTATAAGGTGTATAAACAGTGTTACCATTTGTAGATAATATAGAAGCTATTGCTTCCTTAGTTGTAGATTTTCCTACAGAACCGGTTACTGCTGTATAATTAATATTTGAAAATTGTGAAATATAATTTTTTGCAAGATTTTGCAATCCATGCAAAGGTAAATTTATGGCTAAAACTCCAACATCAATATTTTTTACTTTTGATAAGACTTCTTCAATTTTTGAAGTTTTAATTAAAATAGCAGACGCACCATTATTAATTGCATCAAGAATAAAATTATGCCCATCGGTATTTTCACCTTCAAGACAAACAAATAAACTGTTCTTAATTTTTTTTCTTGAATCAATTGAAACTTCTAATATTTTCTTTGGAGTTTGTTTTACTACTTCTGCTTGTGCAAATCTTGCAATACTAAACACTCCATATTTGTATGTCGAAAAAGCCATATTAACCTTCTTTTATTCATGATTTACCATTTGTAAATCTAAATCTTGTAGAAGTGCCATATTATAGACACTCTCAGGTGTTTTTAAGGAACTAATAATACTTAATTCTTTGTTCCTTCTTTCAACTAATAATTCTCTTTCTTTCATCAACTTTGAATGTTCATTAATTGCACTTTGATTTAACCCATTTAAATAGGCGGGAGCAAAAAGACTTGAAAAGGTTGTAGCTATAGTAAATATAGTTAAAGCATGTGATACATTTACTTTTGAACTAGAACTTTTTATCATATTCTATCCTTTTCTCTAAATCATATATTCAACAACTAAATCCGTTCAATCACTCTTAGCTTTGCACTACGGCTAGGAGGATTTATTTTATTTTCTTCATCACTTGCAATAATTGGCTTCTTAGTCAATATTTTTACAAGTGGTTTATTATCACAAGTACATCTAATTGCTTCAGGAGGGCATGTACAACCTTTAGCTAGACTTTTAAAAGTCCATTTAACAATTCTATCTTCAAGTGAATGGAATGAAATGACAGCCATTCTTCCACCTACTTTTAATGCATTTGTTGCGTTAATAATAGTTTTTTCAATTCTATCAAGTTCATTATTAACTTCTATTCTTAACGCCTGAAAAGTACGTGTTGCAGGATGAATTCTTCCATGCTTATAATTTTGAGGAACACTCTTAAAAATTATATTTTCTAATTCACTTGAACTTGTAATTGGCTTTAGCTGCCTAGCTTCACAAATGGCCTTTGCAATCCTTCTAGAATATCTCTCCTCACCATATTTATAAATTAAATTAGCTAGATCAACTTCTTTGTAGGTATTAACTACCATTTGTGCAGTAAGCTCACTTTCATCATTAAGCCTCATATCAAGCTTTTCTTCTTTTTTAAATGAAAACCCTCTATTAGATTCTTCATAGTGGAATATACTTATTCCTAAATCTATTAAAACTAAATCCAATTTTGGACCATCATAATTCTCAAAATAATCATCAAACCAAGTATGAACTGCAACAAATCTGTCACCAAATTCGCGCATTCTAAACTTAGCCTTTTCTTGTATGTGCTTATCACAATCTAAACCATATACTTTCAAGTTAGGAATAGTATTTAGCATCATATGTGTATGACCGCCTTCTCCTGTTGTACAATCAACCATCAAAGGTTCTTCATCACTAGGAGGAACTAAGAATTCTTTTACTTCATTAGCCATTACAGGCATGTGGACAAATTCCATATTATCTCCTACTCACTTTCGTTATTCATAATATTGAAAAGAGCAGAACTTGCTTCTTCAATATCTAAATTATCATTCATTATTCTGTAATTTGCATTACTCCATATTTCAAAAAATGGACCAGAATCTAAAATGACACCCTCTGTCTTACAAAATAAACCAACTCCATCTCTCAAAGCTCTTGGTATATTTAACCTACCAGCTTTATCAAGATTAACTTCTATAGCAGGTGCTATAAATCTCCTAAGTAGTTCTCTACTGTGTTTATTTAACATAGGATTAGCATCTTTTAGTAATACAGTTTTCATTGATTCAAAATCAGTTAATGACATTATTTGTAAACATTTTTCAACACCATAAGTTAGAACATACTCCCCATTTTCCATAATTTTTCGCATTTTATTAGGAAAGAGAAATCTGCCTTTTTCGTCTATAGTGATAGTGTTTACACCTAACATCATTTATTTTTTACTCACTCCATTACATTTTTATTTCTAATATTCCACTTATTCACTACATATTATACTCGATTTACCACATTTATACAATAAAAATATTGTTAATTAAATATTATGAAACGTTTAGCATTAAATAAAGAAGAAAATTACTAAATTTTTGTATAGTTATATAACTAATCTAGTTTATTGTTATATATAAAAAAAACCTAGAAGCGAGTAACTCCTAGGCTTAGATATAAATAAATCAAATGCATTAAACATTCATACAATTTTTCATTTCAAAAATATTATAATCAATTGTTGGGAATATATTATCCCTAGATTCACTTTTTACTAACCACTCAGTATTAACTGCATTTTTACACATATTAGAATAAACAACGTTAAAGTTTGCTAAATGAGAGACTAACTGATTTTTTGCAAATTGTGAATTAGTATCATTATAAATCATATAAGGCCAATCACAGGCCATTGATAACAATACTTCTCTTGCAGCTTGATCTAAAAATCTTTTTTTCAAACTTTGTTGGTTAGGGAATCTTTCAGATAGCTCAACCATTCTTTCAATAGCCTTATGAGTGTGTCTATAAATCCAATTATTTGAACCATCTAACCAAATTTTAGCATAACCGCCATTACTCCAAGATGACAAACAAGATTTAATTTTTTGGAAAGATTTACCTTCTTCTTTTAAAAACTCTTTTGGATTAACTAAAGTAACAGAAGCACATTCACTATTTTGTTCAATAATAATTGTTTCTAACCATTTTAAACCTTCATACCACCAGTGACCAAATAATTCTGCATCAAAACATAATGTAAATAAAGGATCTTTACCATTTAGATTAGGTCTAACAGCTCTGCCTTTTTGTGCAATATTATATACATAATTTAGAGCATGTTGTTGTGCAACTTTCATAGCAGCATCTTTATTATAATAATCTTTCTCGGGACCTTTTTGAGTAATTGAGAAATATTTAAAACCAGTAAAGACTCTTACATCTGGTTCATGAATATATGGTCCAATATAATCAAGAGGCAAATCATAACCAATATCTCTATAAAATTCTCTATATTCTTTAGAAGCTGGATAACCATGATGGGACCATACTAATGAAGTTGTTTGATAATCTCTTGGGAATATTGTTACACCATTTTCAGTTTTTACTGGTCTATAAACACCAGTTTCGCATCGTGTTTCACTAAATAAGACAGACTGTGAGGATGCTGGGAAATAAGAAATATTATGTTTTGCAAGTATTTTTTCAAGCCCTGGATAATACCCTAATTCAGGTAACCAAAAGCCATCAGGAGTAAATTCAAAAGCTTCAATAAAAGTTTGAATACCTACTTCAATTTGTGCATTAATTGCAATTGGAAACTCACTGTAAACAGGGAAGAAGGAATTAGTTGCAGCACTTGCTAATAATTCTAAGTAACCAGCCTCTTTTAATTGTTTAAATCCTGTTAAAATATTTTTATTATATACTTGAGTATATTCTTTATAATTATTTTCTAAATTATCTAAATAAGTTTTTGCCATTTCTAAAGCTTCAGGCTGCTCTTTTTGACATCTTTTTAATTCTTTTTTACCCAATTCTATATGTAATGATAAATAATTTAAATAACGTTCTTGTAGTAAAGGATCTAATAACATTGAAATTAATGTTGGAGAAAAACACATTGTTAATTTATATTTTACATTACTATTTTGAAGATTTTTCAACATTCTAAGTAATGGTAAATAAGATTCATTAATTGATTCAAATAACCAATCTTCTTCTAAAAATCTTTCATGTTCAGGATGACGTACGAAAGGCATATGAGCGTGAAGAATAAAATTAATATTAGTATTTGCCATTATTATCTCCATGAGCTAATTTTGTCATTACAGATTTTACGACCAAAGTATCTTTATATTCACCTTGTCTCGTAATTATTGATGAGAAGGAAGAGTTAAACAACACAGGATTTTTTTCTAATTCTTCAGTATGTTTAAACCAATAAGGCATTGGAACTGTTACTGCTAAAGACTGAGCTAGGGCAATAATTATATCAGCATCATTTTTAACACATAATGAAACTTGATATGTACATCCAAGTTCAGCTAAGTTAATACTCCAACAAGTATCATCTTTATCGACATAAATATCATAGAAGGTTGTCTCCCCTGATTCATTGTTAGTTGATGTAACTCTTAAAAAAACATTTTGTAAATATGTATCATCTTCTTCTAGTAATTTAGCTTTAGTTAAAGGAGAAATTGACCAATAAGCAAACCCCCAACTTAAATCAGAAAGCATAAAATGAATTGATGTTTCCATATACAATTCAGTAAGTTCTTCAACACCTGGTAAATCTTCAAATTCTTTATTATTTGTAATATCTGTTAAAGAATTAACATATCTCTTACCACTAGTATTTTGTAACCTATCACTTAATTGAATTGTTCCATCAACAATATCATATATATCATTTAATTCATCTATTAAGTCTTCTTTTTCTAAAGATTCATAGTCTTCAATACCCTCTTGCTTTGCAAGGTATTTCAATTCTTGTATAGACAAATTATCAATATCTACTAATATCATAAAAAGATATCCCCTTTCACTCAACTTTAAGTTATGGTAATTAAATATGCATTTTTGGTCAACCATACTAGTGAACAAATTGCTTATTGATAGCAATAAACTTCTACACTAAATTATAAAATTATGATATATTCCAATCTATGAAGACAACTCAGAAGAAAAAATTAATTTTACATGGACATTTCTATCAACCACCTAGAGAAAATCCATTTACAGGGATCATTCCTAAACAACATTTAGCTAGTCCTTTTCTAAATTGGAATGAAAAAATACTACATGAATGTTATGCATCTAACACACATAGTAGATATTTAGATAAATCAGGAAGAATTATTTCATTAAGTAATAATTTTGAATATATATCATTTAATTTTGGTCCAACTTTACTTTCGTGGATTGAAAAGCATCATAAAGACATTCATGAAAAAATCATCGAGGCTGATAAAAAAAGCATAGAAAGACTTGGACATGGTAATGCTATTGCTCAAGCTTTTAACCATACTATTCTTCCTTTAGATAACTTAAAAGATGCAAGATTACAAATTAGATGGGGTATTGAAGACTTTAAACATAGATTTAATAGACTCCCTGAAGGCATGTGGCTACCAGAAACTGCAATCAATGAAAAAATAGTAGATATCCTTTCTGAAGAAGGAATTAAATTTGTAATTTTATCTCCATGGCAATGTAAAGCTATTGAAGATGAAAATAAAAATATTATTGAATTAAAAGATAAGCCGGCTCCTTATGATAAACCATTTTATATTTATGGAGAGAAAGGAAATATATTAAATGCTTTCTTCTATAATCCTCAATTAGCAGAAGGAATTAGTTTTGGACATCTGCTTAGAGATGCGGATAACCTTTATAATGTAATAAGCGAAATAAGTAAAAATGATAATACTGAAATAATCAACACTGCAACAGATGGTGAAATTTATGGACACCATGAACCATTTGGGGACATGGCATTAGCGGCTTTAATAAAAAAAGTCTATGAAAGAAATGAATTTGAATTTTCCAATTATGCTACAATTTTAGAAGAGAATCCTCCTACAAGAAGAGCAATTCTTCATAAAGGAGAAGATAATAGAGGTACTAGTTGGTCTTGTTTTCATGGTGTTAGTAGATGGTATAAAGACTGTGGTTGTCACACTGGAGGAGAACCTAATTGGAACCAAAAATGGAGAACTCCTTTAAGGGTTGCATTAACTAATAATTCAAAAAGATTAGTAAATATATTTAATAATAGAATTAATGAAATATTTAAAAACTCTATAGATCCTTACCAGCTATTATTAGATTACTCAGTTGTTGTATCAGGTTCTATGAAAATGCATAATTTTATTGATAATTTAGTAATAAAAAACAGTAAAGCAAAAGGCTATGAAACAGAAATTGCTTCTCTATTAGTTGGAATTAAGAACTCTCATTTCTCTTTTACTTCTTGTGGATGGTTCTTCAACGATTTAGCAGGCGTTGAACCAATTCAAAATATTAATTATGCACTTTACTCTATTAATCTATTCCAAAAGTATAGTAATGAAAGTTTATTATCACCTTTCCTTTTAGATTTAAAAAATGCCAAATGCAATAATAAAGAAGATGGTGATGGAATGACTATTGCTCAGAAATCACTAAATTTATTACCGGGTGAAGTTGAAGCTGCACTTTATTTTATTTTAAATCGTACAATTGCTAAAATTGAACTATTTGACAACTCTTATGGTAGGTTTAGACTAACTAAATTTAGAACTGTTGAGGATAATTTAAATTTTGAAATTTTTGATATAGTATCATTAAGAGAATTTAAAGGTACAGGTATTTTAGATGAATACTCTGGCAGCACAGGTTTTGAACTTTATATTTCTTTACAAGATAAATTAACAAAATCTACAAATCATTATACTTTAAATAATAAAGATATTACAGAAAGAATAATTGATGAAACTTATAATTGGATTGAAAGATCATTAAGTGTTGTAGACGATGTTGAATTAAAACAAATAGCAAATGCTATTGATAATTATTCAATGATATCAAAAGGTACAAAATATTCTCCAAACGATACAATCTTTATAGAAAATATTGGGACTTGTATTAGAGCTCTAAGATCTCTTTTTATTACTCCAAACACCTTGAGTTGGGATTCAAAAAAACAAAGTATTTCACACTTAATTGATTTTATAATGATTCAAGGTAGAAAAAAAGAAAAAGACACTGTTAGAAAAATATTCGATGATGAAGCTTTAGCTATTGCAAAAAGTATTAGTGAAAATAATATTCAAAATAGTATAATTGATTATACAATAAATTTCTTAACAATGGCTCATGAAGAAAACCTTAACTTAGAAATGAAAGCTTTACAAAACGAAATTTTCCCTTATATTAATCAAGACTTATCACAATATAAAATTGACATAGATAATTTTAATAAAATGAAAAATTTATTGAATTTCGTTTAATCTATTTTTAATATACCTTTAAAGATAAAGATTCAAACTTACACTTTAAAGGTATTTTTAGTTATTTATTTTTATAGCATAAATATATTTAAATCATACAATATTAATATTTTTTTTATACTAAAACGATACTATTATTATTTATTTATTTCAATAAAGCTTTAGCATGATCAAGAGAAACTCTAGATTCAATATCTCCAGATAACATTCTAGCTATTTCTAAGATTCTTTCTTCCTTGTTCAATTCAATTATTGTTGTATAGCTTAAATCATCTTTTACATATTTTTTTACCATAAAATGTGTTTTTGCTTTACAAGCTATTGAAGCTAAATGAGAGATAACTATAACTTGAGATGATGTAGAAAGTTCTAATAAAGTATTTGCAACATTAGTTGCAATCTCTCCACCAATTCCAGCATCAACTTCATCAAAAACAATAGTTGATAAATTATCTTTTTCACTTAAAGTTGCTTTTATTGCTAACATAACTCTAGATAATTCACCACCACTAGCAATTTCTTTTATTGCTCTTTTTTCAATTCCAACATTAGCACTCATTAAAAATGAAATATCATCAATGCCATCATACGAAAAATCTTTTTCATTTATTTTAACTAAAAAAGAGGCATGCTGCATACCAAGTTTTTTTAAGGTATTTTCAATAGAAGAAGATAATTTGATTGCAGATTTTTTTCTATTAACACTCAAATCATAGGCTTTCTCTTTGAGTAATAATCTTGTCTTTTTAATCTTTTTTTCAATATATAATATTTCATCTTCACCATTATTTAATGTTTCAATTTTTTCGTTAATGTTTTGATAAAAATCAATAACATTATTTAATGAAGGTCCATATTTTTTCTTTAACTTTTGTAATGAAGATAAACGTGCTTGCATTTCATCAAGTTCTACTTGGCTATATTCCATATTATCTAGATAATCTTTTAAAGTTTCATAAATATCTTCAACTTCTAATTTGCAACTTTTCATTCTTGCTGATAATTCAATTAATGAATCATCTTTCAGTTTTACTTTATCTAAAACTTCACAACTTTTATCTAAATTATTTAATGTACTGCTTCCATCAATAGAATTATTTAATATCTCTGTAATTAATTCAACATTATCATGAATTTGTTCAAACTGACTTATTTTTCTAATTTTATCATCTAACTCTTCATCTTCATTTTCTTTAGGATCAACTTGCTTAATTTCTTCATAAGCATATTTTAAATAATCTTCTTGTTGTCTAGATGAATTTATAACTTCTTCTATTTGAACTTTTTCTGCTTCTAATTTACTCAAATTATTATATACATCTTGATAATCATTAAGTAAGCTAAAAGTTTCTCCAAAACTATCTAAAAGTAATAATTGCTTTGATTTTTTCATTAAGGATTGATGTGCATGTTGAGCTGAAATATCAATTAAAAAGGTTGATAATTGTGATAATAAATTTCTATTTATAGTTTCATTGTTTATATAACTAAGAGTTCTTCCATTAGTTTTTATAACTCGCTTAATTATCAAAGTATCATCATCAAAATTAATATTATTTTCAACTAAAAAAGACTTTAATTCTTTATCATCACGGTCTAAATAAAACTGTCCAATTACTGTAGCACTATCAAAACCTACCCTAATTGAAGAAGTTTCACCTTTACCCCCTAACAACAATGAGAGAGCTGATAACATTATAGACTTACCTGCACCTGTCTCACCTGTGATTACACTAAAACCTTCTTTAAAATCAATATGAATATCTTCAATTAATTTAAAGGCATGAATATCTAAGCTCTCAAGCATTACCTCTTCCTCCTGACCAATTTAACTTATCACGCAATATATCAAAATTAGTTCTATTATTAGTAACCAATAAAATAGCTTTAGTTCTAGATTTACAAACCTCAACAATATCATTTTCATATACCTGGGTATTTACTTGACCATCTAAGTTTACCATAACGTCTGTTCTTTGGTTTTCAGATATTTTTAGAGAAATTCTTCTTTCACTAGAAACAACTAAAGGTCTATTTGACAAAGTAAATGGACAAACTGGTGTACAAACAAGAGCAGATAAACCATTATCAACAATAGGGCCACCTGCTGCAAGAGAATATCCTGTGCTACCAGTTGGTGTTGCAACAATCATCCCGTCAGCTCTAAAACTTCCAACAAAAGTATTATCTACACTCATATCAAAAGTAATAACTTTACTAAGGCCATTCGATGTCACATTTACTTCGTTTAGAGCAGTACCACCAAAGACTACTTTCCCGTTCCTAATTATTGATGCTTTTATAGTTGATCTCTTATGTAATACATGCTTATCTCCATCTTCAACATAAGAATGTAAAGTTTCAATTAATTCATTTATTGACACTTCAGTAATATAACCAAAAGTTCCCATATTAACAGGTAAAATAGGTATTCCTAAATCTTGTAAATGTCTCACACAAAATAATACTGTACCATCACCACCTAATGAGATAACCAAATCTATTTCCCCATCAAAGTTAATATCTGAGTAATTAGAATTTGTTTTTATTAAAGTAGTTTTAATATTAATAGAATTTAAATAAGAAATTATTTCATTAGAAGTATCTTCTATTCTTTCTTTTTTCCAATTAGCTACGATCAATATATGTTTTAATTTTTTAGACATTATTTCTCCTTATGGTAAATGGGAAATTACTTTTATTAGTAAATCAATTTCACTAGCCTTTAAAAATGGATATATAGGAAAGGCTACTCCTCTTAAAATAGCTGCACTTGCATTAGGATATAATGCATATTGGTTTTTATAATCAAATCCTATACTATTATTAAACATTTTCATGCAAACTACATTATATTTTTTAGCAAATTTAATTACTTCATCAGGATTTGATTCTAAAACAACAGGGAAACACCAACCATTAGATTCAAAGTTTATATCTTTTTGACCAAATAGTTTATGTTCAGTTTTTAATAAAGCTTGTTTAAACATAGTAAATATCTCATTCCTTTTAACCAAATGTTTATCTACTTCATTTAATTGAATAATACCTAAAGCTGCATTTAAGTCTGGAAGCTGTTGATATTTAGAAATTAAATGATAACGTTTATTTAACAATTCTTTATATTTTACATCATCATATAATAGAGCAGCACCACCACCACAAGAGACAATATGTTCTTGTTCAAATGCACAAACAACAATATCAGAAACACAACCAGCATAAGACTCGTCAAAAGAAGAGCCAAAACTTTGAGTAATATCTTCAATAACAGTTAAATTTAATGATTTATAATCTTGCTCATTTGGAATCTGACAAAAAGGTTCATAAAGAAATAAAACTTCTATTTCATTATCTTTCATTTTATCTAGTATTTTATCACAAGTAATACATCCAGTTTCTTTATCTATATCGACATAAATTGCTTTTGCATTTAGAGCTTTAATTGCATTTCTATAAATTTTAGGAGAAAGAATTGATAACACCACATTAGAGTTTTCTTTAACTCCAGCAATAACTAATGCAGAAATAATTGCATCATAATAACTTCTAAGAGCAATACCACCCTTCTTATTTAAACGATGTGTTAACAATGATATAAACTCTTGTTTTTTACTACCTGGTCCTATCTTTTCATCAACCATTGTTTGTAAAACAGATTGCATATCTTTTCTTCTTAATGTAGGTTTATAAAATTCTATTGTATCAGACACATTAACCTCTATTTCTTTTTCTTCTATTATACTATATACGATAATTCAGATTTTTTCTTTAATAATTTATTTTTTTATATTATATTCTTCAATCCATCAATAAAGCATGATATTATATTTTTATGGAATTATCAAAAAGAGATGCAGCTGAGATAGTAAAAGAAATATCTCAACTTCTAAATAAAAAACTTAATATCATGAATAACGAAGGCATTATAATAGCTAGTTCAACACCAAGTAGAATTAATTCTTTTCATGAGGGTGCATATAATATTATTTCAAATAAATTAAATGAACTAGAAGTACAAGAGACTAACTTAGATTTAGAAGGTACATATAAGGGATTAAATTTCCCTATTGAGATAAATAATGAAATTATTGGAGTTGTAGGAATCACAGGTAGTAGTGATGAAACAAGAGCATATGGTAATATCGTAAAAAAAATGACTGAAATCCTTATAGAAGGTAAAATTAGAGAAGAAATTAAACAAAATAAAGAAAGTATAAGAAATTACTTTTTAATTGATTGGATTTCATCTACTAAATTCAACTATAACCAACAATTAATTCAACGAGGACTTCAGCTAAATATCAACATCGAGAAAAAAAGACGTATAGTTTGCTTTGAGTTATCCCTACAAGATAAAAAACAATTAATTAATCTTGAGAAAAAAATAATTAATAAATTATATAATTTCAATGATTCTAATCTTATTTTTAAAGATTCTAATATCATAGTTTTAGCAACAGAAACTTTAGAAAAAAGCACTCTAAATAATCAATTAAATAAATTAATAAACTTTGCAATAAAAGAACAAGCAAATTTATATATTGGAATAAGTAAAATAGTAAGCGAGTTCTATGATATTAATTCTTATTATTTAAATGCAAAACACGCATTAAATATTCAAAGAATAAAAAACTCAACAGGTTTTTCTTATTATAATGATTTAAATATTGAATTAATTTATGAACAAATTCCAATTCAAATTAAAAATGAATTAATAAAAAAAGTTTTCATTAATTATACTTCTACAAATCTTTCTAAAGATATTAATATTTTAAAAGTATATTACGACAATAATTGTTCTATAAAATATTCATCCCCATTATTAAATATGCACCCAAATACTCTTCAATATCATTTAACTAAAATAAAAGAGAATACTAACCTTGATCCAAGAAATATTAAAGATTCGTTAATCTTACAATTGTGTATAGATTTTTATTTTCAACTTAATTTTTAAATTCAGTTTGTAAAACTAAAAATTATTCTATTATTTGTTACGTGTAACAATTTTCTAATTGTTTTTCTAATGATAATATAACTTATCATGGAGGAAAATTATGAAAGTAGTAATAGCATCAGATTCGTTTAAAGGAAGTGCAACATCTCTTGAAGTCGCTTCAGCAATCGAGAGAGGAATTTTAAAAGCTGATAGTTCTGTTGAAATTAGCAAGTTCCCAGTATCAGATGGTGGAGAAGGATTATTAGAAGTTATTGAAAGTTTAGAAGGATATAAAAGAATAACTTTAAAAGTAAAAGATCCTCTTTTTAATGAAATAGAAGCAAGTTATGTTAGAAATGAAGAAACTGCTTTTATTGAAATGGCAGCTGCAAGTGGACTACCTCTAGTTCCAGATTCAAAAAGAAATCCTTTAAATACAACAACATTTGGTACAGGAGAATTAATTAAAGATGCATTAGATAGTGGTGTATATAATCTTGTAATTGGTATCGGTGGTAGTGCTACTAATGATGGTGGAATAGGTATGTTAACAGCATTAGGAGCAACTTTTTATGACAATGAAGAAAACGAAGTTTCTCCAATTGGAAAAAGCTTAGATATAATAGAAAGTTATGATTTTTCTAATTTTCATAAAAGTATTAACAATGTAAAAGTATCTGTTGCTTGTGATGTTGATAATCCATTATGTGGAATAAATGGTGCTAGTTATATTTATGGACCTCAAAAAGGTGCTGATAAAGATATGGTACAATTCTTAGATAATAGTTTAAATAAATTTTCAAAATTAGTTAACAAAGAAGATGAAGCCTTAGCCCCTGGAAGTGGAGCTGCTGGTGGTTTAGGTTTTGCCCTTAAATCTTTTTTAAATGCCGAGTTGAAAAGTGGTATTGAGTTAGTATTATCTGCTATCGGTTTTGAAGAAGCTGTTTCAAAAGCTGATTTAGTCTTAACAGGTGAAGGTAAAATTGATGGTCAAAGTAAAAGAGGAAAAGTACCTGTTGGAGTTGCAAAAATAGCTAAAAAATTTAATGTTCCAGTTATTGCTATTGCAGGAGATATTGGCAAAGGTACTGAAGCTTTATATGATTTAGGCATTGATGGTATTGTATCTACAACTAGCAGAGCAATGCCTTTAGCAGAAGCAATGAAAAATTCATTAGAATTAAGTGAAGACGAAGCATTTAGACTTTGGAAAATCTTACAAATTCAATTAAAGAATATTAATTAATAGAAATTAATAACCTCATATTTTATTGTTTTCCCTTTATCTGTAAAAAGATAAAGGGTTTAATTACATTAAATCAGTAAAATTAGAAATAAAATAGGAAATACCATTATTACTATTTGATTTAGTAACATATTTTGCAACATTTTTAGCACATTTCTCAGCATTACCCATTGCTACTGAATGTGGAAAATTATCTAACATTTCCACATCATTATGGCTATCTCCAAATAATAAAACTTCTTCATCTTGAATAGCATAAAGGTTTAATACTTCTCTAATGCCATTTAACTTATTAACATTTTTATTTAATATTTCAAGATAATTAATATGAGCAGTGGTTAAATATAAATCCTCATCTAAATCATTTCTTGCATTTTCTACAATAGTTTTTAATTTAGGATTATTTCCCTCCCCTTTTCCAAAAAACTCACATTTCAATACAATTTCTTTATCTAAATCTAATTTATCTTGATTAATTAAATTCTCTTTTTTATCTCCTGAATCTTCTATATAGGCATCTATTTTATCTTCTTCCATATATATTAGGTTTGGAGTATAAATATTTAAACTTTTATTAATTTTTTTTGATAAATCTAAAAGATAAGTAACTGTCTCTTTACTAATAGAATTACTATCTATAATTTTTTTTTCACAAGGATCATAAATTAATGCTCCATTAGCTAAAACCATTGGTGTTTTTATTCCAATAGAATTAGTCATTGGTATAGCAGTTTGTGGAGTTCTTCCTGTAGCAATAATTAATTTAACTCCATTATTTTTTATTTTTCTTAAAGTTGATTTAGTTTCTTCTAGAACTTCTAAATCAGGACTTAATAATGTTCCATCTAAATCAAGAACAACAGCTTTTAAATTTTTTATTTTTTCCATAGCTATTATAAAATAAAGTTAATTAATTTATTTATCAATTAACTTAGTTTATTATTTTTTAAAAAATAATAATAACTAAAATTTAAATGGAAAAAACGATAAGTTTTCTTTTCAAATCATAACCTAATAATTTTTTTATCACAACATTAAAATAATAATTGAAGAGGTATTGAATCTTATACTCGGCAAAAACACTTTATTTATTATTTAATAAATTGAAACAAAACAGAAATAGGAAATTTAACAAAAAAAATACACCTAAAGGTGTAAAAAAAAGAAAAAGGCCCGGCAGCTACCTACTCTCCCACATAATTGTAGTACCATCGGCGTGAGAGTGCTTAACTGCCGTGTTCGGGATGGGAACGGGTGTGTCCACTCTGCTATGG
>NZ_JBNAIC010000005.1:0-108420 GCF_050031695.1 Pleomorphochaeta sp.
ATTAACCGCCCTGTTAGCTCAGCTGGATAGAGCACTTCCCTCCTAAGGAAGGGGTCGGACGTTCGAATCGTCTACGGGGCATTCTTTTTATTCAAAACAAACTCCACTTTATTATATGTATTATCACCTTATTTGTTAGGAATGAAATTTTTTCTACTCCACATATGTTTTTATGGTATAATAAAATAAATGGAGGCAAAATTCATGAAAAAATCAACTCAAATATTTGTATTACTTACCTATATCTTAATGATTGTAGTTAATACATTAGCAAATACTTTACCAATTAATGGAGTAGATACAGGTGTTATATCAGACTCTTATCCTAATCTTTTTGCCCCAGCTGGTATAACATTTGCAATTTGGGGAATAATATATATTCTTCTTGGCATGTTTACTTTCTATCAATTAGGAATAATTAATAAAAATGATGAAATAAGTAATGAATTATTAAATTCGGTTGGTATCACTTTTACAATTTCTTCTATAATTAATGCTTGTTGGATTTTTGCATGGCATTATCAAATTATATGGTTATCATTAATACTAATGCTATTACTATTATCATCATTGATGAAAATAGTAATAACTATAAAAGAAGAAAAATTAAATGCAAAAGAAAAATTATTTGTTAAAGTCCCTTTCAGTGTATACTTTGGATGGATAACAGTTGCAACTATAGCAAACGTAACTATATTTTTAGTTTCTCTTAATCTAAAAGGCTATGGTTTTTCAGAACCACTTTGGGCAGTACTTATTATTATTGCAGGAGCACTTATTGGTAGTGTAGCTCTTCTTAGAAATAAAGATTATTTTTATGGCCTCGTAATTATATGGGCATATTTAGGAATATTAATAAAACATACAACTGTTTTTAATTCAATGTATACATCTGTAATAGTAACAACTATAGTTTGTCTAATTGTCGTATTAGCAGCTACAATATATGCATTTACAAAAAAAGAATATTAATTGAAACTAGCTGATTTAAAATAAAATTCTATCAATAATTACAAACTTTGGAGACTGCTAAATGATAAGAAACCAATGGTATGCAATACTAGATTCAAAAGAAATACCTAAAAAAGGCATAATTGGTACAAAACGCTTTGGTGAAAAACTTGCTCTATGGAGAGATGGAGATGAAATCGCATGCATTTTTGATAGATGCTGCCATAGAGGAGCTTCAATAAGTAAAGGAAAAATAGTAAATGGACATGCACAATGTCCATTCCATGGTTTTGAATATGATAAAAATGGGAAAGTAACATTAATCCCAGCAAATGGCAAGAAAAAAGAAGTCCCAGATAGATATAAAGTAAATGCTTATATAGCAAAAGAAGAATATGGTTTTATTTGGATTTTTTGGGGAGATAAAAAAGAAAATTTACCCAATATACCCTTCTTTGAAGATTTGAAATCAGGATTTTACTACTCGCAGATAAAGGATCACTGGCCAGTTCATTATACTAGATGTATTGAAAATCAAATGGATGTAGTTCACATCCCTTTTGTTCACCACAACACCATTGGCCGAGGTAAAAAAACAGTAGTTTATGGACCAAAAATAAAATGGGAAGGAAATAAGCTAACTTGGTATGTTAAAAACCTAGTAGATGATGGGAAAATTGAAGCTAAAGGCCCAAATGAAATGGGAGATGAAGAAGACCTATTCTCTCTTCAAATAATTATGCCAAATATTTGGCATAATATAATAGCAAAAAAAGTTAGAGTATTTGCTGCTTTTGCACCTATTGATGAAGAAAACACCCTTATTTACTTACGGTTCTACCAAGCATTTATGCCTATATGGGGTCTTAGACATATAGTAGGATTTTTTGGAAAAGTATCTAGTAATATTATTTTAAAACAAGATAAACGAGTTGTAATAACACAACAACCAAAATATTCAAACATGAAAATGGATGAAAAATTAATTCAAGGTGATAGACCTATTGCTGAATATAGAAAAAAAAATGAGGAACTTAAGAACTTAAAATAATCATTATTTTAAGAAAATAAATATTATAAAATGAGGTATCTCTAAATGGATAATAAGAACAAAATTATAATAGTAGGGGCAGGAATTTCCGGTCTAACAACAGCCACATCTTTAGCTATGAAAGGACACAATGTAACAATACTTGAAAAAAATGATACTTGTGGTGGTTTGGTTAATTCTTTTGAAAGAGATGGTTTTATTTTTGATGGTGGAATAAGAGCTGTAGAAAACTCTGGCATGTTAATACCCATGTTAAAGGAATTAGAAATTGATTTAGAGTTATTACAGAGTAAAGTATCAGTAGGAATAGAAGATAAAATTATAGTTGCTGATAATAAAGATAGCATTAATGATTATGAAAGAATATTAAAAGAGCTCTATCCAAACAGCACAAACGATGTTGAAAAAGTTATAAAAGTAATTGCTAAATTTGATACATACATGCAAGTATTATTTGGAAATGACAGCCCTTTTTTCAAAGATGTAAAAAGGAATCTTGGTTACTACTTTAGTACCTTTATTGTTTGGATATTTAAATTCTTAGCTACGGGTGCTGCAATTATGAGAATGCAAATTCCTATGGAAAAATTCTTAAATGACTTACTAGAGGATAAAGCTTTAAATGATATTATTTCACAACATTTCTTTAAAAAAACTCCTGCTTTTTTTGCTATGAGCTATTTCTCTTTATATCCAGATTATTATTATCCAAAAGGTGGAGTTGGATCCCTTCCAAAAGCATTAGCTACTAAAATTATTAAACTTGGATCAGAAATTAAAAATAATACTGAAATAATAGATATAGATGCAAAAAATAAAATTCTAAAAGATACTGATGGCAATGTATATGAATATGACAAACTTATTTGGTGTGCTGATATGAAACATCTATATAGTAAGATTAATCCTGAAGATTTTACTTCTTCAATAAAAGATAAATTAATAGACGAAAAAAATCGTATACTATCTAGTCATGGCGCTGAATCAGTATTCACTTTATTCTTAGAAGTTAATCTACCATATGAATATTTTAAAAATATCTCTGCCGGACATTTCTTCTATACTCCATCAAAAAAAGGTTTAGGAGAACTTCATAGAAAAGATCTTAATAATATTTTAAACAATTGGGACAATCTTGATAAAGAAGATTTTTACAAATGGTTAAAAGCATATTGTGATTTAAATACTTTTGAAATATCAATACCAGTGTTAAATGATATTGATGCAGCACCTAAAGGAAAAACAGGTATTATTGCAAGTTTCCTCTTTGACTATGAATTAACAAGAAGAATTAAAGAAGAGGGCTGGTATGATGAATTTAATGAAAAAATCTGTGAATACATAATTGATACTTTAAATTCATCAGTATATAAAAAATTAAAAGACAATATAATTAGCTATTTCAGTGCTAGCCCATTAAGCATTAATCAAAGGGTTAATAGCTCTGAAGGTGCAATTGTTGGATGGTCATTCGAAAATGAAATTCCAATAAAAGCTTCAATGCTAAATATGAAAAATGCCATTATTACCCCTATCCCAGATTTATATCGCGCTGGACAATGGACTGTTAGCCCTGCAGGATTACCAACTAGCATTATGACAGCAAAAATGGCTGCTGATTTAGTTCATAAAGAACTTTCATAAAAGGCCTATCATAAAAAGTTAGCTAATAGTTCTATAAAAAACAAATAGAATTATTAGCTTTTTTTATCCTTGAGAAATATTTATAGTCTTTTGTTAAGATTTTACAATTTAATTTCGTATATTTATTATTTCTCCATACACTTATAAAAAAAGTAATGGTACAATTAAATGTTAAAAAGAAATTAGTTGTGCTTCTTTATTTAACATCCTTATTATATTTTTTAACTTTATATATTTTTTATATAAATCGTCTCACACAGAAAATAGGTAGGTTAAAATGAGTAATGTAGAGAAATGCCCGGTTACGGGTCACACAAGACATGGGGACACTAAAGGTACATCCAATAAAGAATGGTGGCCAAATCAATTAAACTTGAAAATTCTCAATCAAAACTCTTCTATGATTAATCCCTTAGGAGACAAATTTGATTACAAAAAAGAATTCGAAAAGTTAGATTTAAAAGCAGTTAAAAAAGATATTTTTTATACCTTAACTGATTCAAAAGAATGGTGGCCAGCAGATTATGGTAATTATGGTCCATTATTTATTAGAATGGCTTGGCATAGTGCTGGAACATATAGAGTAAATGATGGTAGAGGTGGAGGAAATACGGGAAATCAACGACTTGCTCCATTAAATAGTTGGCCTGATAATGTAAATTTAGATAAAGCAAGAAGACTATTATGGCCTATTAAGAAAAAATATGGGAAATCATTATCTTGGGCTGACTTAATGATTTTAGCAGGTAACTGTGCACTTGAATATATGGGCTGCAAATTAATTGGTTTTAGTGGTGGTAGAGTTGATATTTGGGAACCAGAAGAAGATGTTTATTGGGGCCAAGAAAAAGAATGGTTAGAAAAAGGTAGAACAACTAAAGATAAAGAACTAGAAAATCCTTTAGCTGCTGTCCAAATGGGTCTAATCTATGTAAACCCTGAAGGTCCTAATGGAGAACCAATACCTAGAGATTCAGCTAGAGAAATAAAAGTTACTTTTGAAAGAATGGCAATGAATGATGAAGAAACAGTTGCATTAATTGCAGGAGGACATACATTTGGTAAATGTCATGGTGCAGGTGATGCTTCTAATGTTGGCCCTGAACCAGAAGCAGCTAAATTAGAAGAACAAGGCTTAGGTTGGATAAGTAAATATAAGAGTGGCAAAGGATCTGATACTATCAGTAGTGGAATTGAAGGAGCATGGACCCCAAACCCAATTAAATGGGATGATGGATATTTTAAAGTTTTATTTAAATATGAATGGGAACTTGTAAAAAGCCCAGCTGGAGCTTATCAATGGCTTGCTAAAGATGTTGAAGATGAAGATATGGTAGATGATGCTCACATAAAAGGTAAGAAACATAGACCAATGATGACAACTGCTGATTTAGCTCTTAAATTTGATCCAATTTATAACAAAATTGCTCTACACTTTTCTAAAAATCTAGACGAATTTGCTATAGCTTTTGCTAAAGCATGGTTTAAACTTACACATAGAGATATGGGACCTTCGACAAGATATTTAGGATGCGAAGCTCCTAAAGAAAATTTTATTTGGCAAGACCCTATTCCAAAAATAGATTATACAGTTATAGATTCTAATGATATTTCTAAATTAAAAGAAATGATAAATGAAAGTAACTTATCAATATCTGAATTGGTATCAACAGCTTGGGCATCTGCTTCAACATTTAGAGTTTCAGATTTTAGAGGTGGAGCGAATGGCGCAAGAATAAATTTAAAACCTCAAATAGAATGGACAGTTAATGAAAGTGGTAAATTAATTCCTATCTTAGATAAATTAATTACAATAAAAGAAAACTTTAATAAAAAATGCTCAGAAGGTAAAAAAGTTTCTTTGGCTGATATAATAGTCTTAGGAGGCTCAGTAGGTATTGAGAAAGCTATAAAAAATGCAGGTTATGATATTGAAGTTCCTTTTGCCCCTGGAAGAAATGACACCACTCAAAGCTTAACTGATATTAATTCCTTTAAATATTTAGAACCTATGGCTGATGGTTTTAGAAATTATTCACATTCCTCTTATTCTAATATTAGTGAAGAATTATTAATTGATAAAGCTCAACTTTTAACTCTAACAACTCCTGAAATGACTGTATTATTAGGAGGATTACGAGTATTAGGTATAAATTACAATAATTTAGAATTAGGAGTTTTAACAAAGAATAAAGGTGTATTATCAAATGATTTCTTTGTAAACTTATTAGATATGGAAACTAAGTGGCTTCCTATGAATGAAGAAGGTACTACTTTTATTGGTATTAATAGAAAGACTGACAAGAAAATGTGGACAGCTTCAAGAGTAGATTTAGTTTTTGGTTCAAATTCAGAATTAAGAGCAGTTGCAGAAGTATATGCAGCCGATGATGCAAAAGAAAAATTTATTAATGATTTTA
This sequence comes from Pleomorphochaeta sp., assembly GCF_050031695.1. GTDB lineage: Bacteria > Spirochaetota > Spirochaetia > Sphaerochaetales > Sphaerochaetaceae > Pleomorphochaeta. The sequence continues at coordinate 6,067 of NZ_JBNAIC010000005.1, forward strand.
TAAAAGCTTGGCATAAAGTTATGAATCTTGATAGATTTGACTTACATAATTAAAAAATAGCTAGTAGTAATTAAATTTTAATTACTACTAGCAAACACACTAGGAGAAATAATGGCAATAGGTTATGCATGTATTCATTTAGGTGATTTTGAAACAAAATTATCAACAATACAACTTAAATATTATGCAGAAGAGAAACTCATAGAAATCATCAATAAAAATCTTGATGCATTTCAGTCAATTCTTAAATATAATATCGAAAATAATATTAAATTGTTTAGACTCAGCTCAGATATTATTCCTTTAGCTTCACATCCTATCAATACACTTTCTTGGTGGGAAATTTTTCAAGATAAATTTGAAAAACTATCATCATTAATTCATGAAAATAATATTAGAATTACTATGCATCCAGGACAATACACATTAATCAATTCCCCAAAAGAAGATGTAGTAAGAAAATCAATATTGGATTTAGAATACCACAATAAGCTATTAAAATGTCTTAATTGTGATAACACTAGTAAGCTTGTTTTACATATCGGAGGTGTATATTCTGATAAAGAATCTGCAATGGAGAGATTTATTTTTAATTTCAACAAATTGGATAATGAAATAAAAAATAGACTAATTATTGAAAATGATGATAAATCATATACAATAGATGATGTATTATATATTTCTTCAAAAATAAACATTCCTGTAGTTTTTGACAATCTACATCATAAATTAAATCATAGCTCAAATAATAGCTCAAATGAGTTTGAACTAATCAATAAATGTAATCAAACATGGAAAATAAGCGATGGAAAGCAAAAAATTCACTATTCTCAATCAGCAAATAACTATAAAAATGGAGCACATTCAAAAACTATTAATTCAAAAGAATTCTTATCTTTTTATAACAATTTAATTAATAAAGATATTGATATTATGCTGGAAGTTAAAGATAAAAATCTTTCAGCTATCAAATGTAATCTTCTTACAACTGAAGAAAAACAAATAAAATATTTAGAAAGAGAATGGGCTAAATATAAATATTATGTTTTAAGTAATTCGCAATCAAATTATAATAAAATAAGAAATTTACTTAAAGATAAGAAAAGTTATGAAGTAATAAAGTTCTATGAAATAATCGAAAATACTATGCAAATAGAACTCTCTAAAAATTCTCAAATTAATTCAATAGATCATATTTGGGGATATTTTAAATCTTTTGCAGATGAAAAAGAAAGAAATAAATATATAACATTAATAACTGCTTATAAAAACAATAAAAAGAGTTTATCTGCAGTAAAAAATTATTTGTATAAACTTGCATATAATTACAATGTTGAATATTTATTAAATTCATTATATTTTTACATCTAAAGGTAAAAATTAAGAATGAAAAAGAAAACAACTTTATTAAAAAAAATAATATTTTCACTTATATCTATATTAATAATTATTTTCATCGCTTTTTATATCTATACGCTCAATTACTATAGAGCAGATGATACTGCTCTTTCTATATTAAATAATGATAATATTACACAAGAAAAAAATATAACAACAATCACACCTGTTGGTGAAAATAGAAATATTGGTGTTATATTCTATCCTGGAGGTAAAGTTGAAGATATTTCTTATTTACCTCTTCTAAATGATCTCTCTTTAAATGGTATTACAACATTCCTTGTTGATATGCCTTTTAATTTAGCTGTTTTTAATGTAAATGAAGCAAATGAAATTATAGAAAAATATCCTAATATTGATTCTTGGTATTTAATGGGACACTCTTTAGGTGGTGCTATGGCATCAAGTTATAGTGAAAAGAATGGATCAAAATTGAAAGGCTTAATTCTTTTAGCTTCTTATCCACTTAATAATTCAGTTGAAAATACAATTACAATATATGGATCTAATGATTTAGTTCTAGACCAAAGTAAAGTAAATGATATGGCAAATGTATATATAATAGAGGGTGGAAATCATGCATATTTTGGAAATTATGGAGAACAAAAAGGAGATGGTTCTGCATTAATTACTAGAGAAGAACAACAAGATATTACATTATCAATTATCTTAAATCATATATTTTAAACGAATTACCACATTATATCTTCTAGCATTAAACATAAACTATGATAAATTGGTAAATGTAACTCTTGTACCTTATAGGTTTCATTTTCAGGCACTTTTATAATTACATCACAATATTTATCAATATCGCCTTCCTTACTACCTGTCAAAGCTATTACTTTTAAACCTTTAGCTTTTGCTACAATACTTGCCATAACAACATTTTTAGAAGAACCTGATGAAGAAATACAAATTAAAATATCATTCTCTTTTCCATATCCAATTATTTGTTGAGCAAAAATTAATGACGCATCTACATCGTTCGAAAAAGCTGTATTAAGTGCAGAATGCTGAGATAAATTAATCGCTGAAATAGTATCTTCTAATTTCGTATTTAATAAAGTAGCATTTTCAGGAGATAGCTCTTCTATTTTAGATTGTAAATCACTATTTATTTTTCTCTTTTTCACAAAAGATTTCATTAATTCCCCAACAATATGATCACTGTCGGCACTACTACCACCATTTCCACAAACTAATATTTTTTTATTATTTAATGCGGCTTCCTTTAATAATAAAAAGGTTTGAAAAATATTTTCTTCACAAATTTTAAGTTTTGGATACCTATCAACTAAATCATTAATATATTTATTCACTTTTCAATCCTTCTTGGGCTACTGTTATACTTGCTACATCTCCAAGAGATTCTCCTAAAGATGAGATTCTAATTCTACAAAGACCTTTATTAATATCTAAAATTTCCTTGTCTAATATTGGCAACATATATTTATTAATTATCTGTGTACTTCTTGTATATATACTACCAATTACGATGCAATCTAATGCTAATAAATCAATAAGTAATGCTAATGTATAACCTAATTTTTCAGAACTAATTTTTATTGTATTTATTGCTTGTTGATTATTCTTTTTTTCAGCAAGATCAAAAATCTCTTTTGTTGATAAATTTTGATTAGTTAATTCTTTATGAAGTTTTGAGATCCCGTCACCACAACAAAAACTCTCAATACAACCTCTTTTCCCATAACACAATGGACCATCATTGCTAATTCTTATATGTCCAATCTCGCCAGCTTGATAATTAGACCCTTGATACAATTTACCACCAAAGATAAACCCAGCACCTAATCCCGTACCAAAAGTTAAAAAAGCAAAATTATCACTATTTTTTCCATTTCCATAATAGTATTCTGCTAGTGCGCAAGCATTTGCATCATTTTCTAAAAAGGTCAAAATATTAAATTCTTTTTCTAAGATATTTTTAATATTTTTACCATGCCATGTTTTTAAATGTGGAGGAGAAATAAATACTCCATTTTTACTATCTAACGGACCTCCGGCACTAATACCGATTGCTTTGACTCTATCTTTATCTTTTATGATAAGTTTATTTATCGAATTTATAATTAATTCAATGTTCTCTTCAAATGTAGCTTTAGTTAGAAATTTGATTTTATTTAAAATAATAGCCTTTTCATCTGCTAATACTATTGATATTTTAGTTCCACCAATATCTAAACCTATAAATAAATCCACCTAAATCTCCAAAAATTATAAATTGAATAAATAAAAATAATGAGGCATCATGCGATGCCCCATAAAATAAATATTTATTATTTTTTGATTACTGAAACACCTGTATCAACATATTTTTGTGAAATAGTTTTTCCATTTAATACATCAACAGCTGTTTTAACACCTTCATAACCCATAACATCTGGATTTTGTGCCATTGTACATAAGATATAACCTTTTTCAATTAATGAAAGAATCATATCAGATTTATCGAAACCAACACCAACTACAGCATTACCAGCTTCTTGAATTGCATTACCAACACCTACTGTTGAACCTTCATTTGCTCCAAATAAACCTACAACACCTTGTGTAATAAAGTTAGCACTCATATCTTTAGCAATAGCTGCATCACCATTACAATATTGTGTTTCTAAGATTGTATAACTAGAACCTTCAAAAGCTTTTCTAAAACCAGCTTCACGAGCTACTGTTGATGCTGTAGCAGCATTAACATTGATAATACCAATTGAACCTGAAGTAACACCATTAGCTTTTAATTCTGCTAACATTTCATTACCAGCAGTTGTACCAGCTGCTTCATTATCAGTTGCTAAAATTTGTTCACCAGGATAGTCAGCTGCACTATCAACATAAACAATTTTTACACCAGCTGAAGTAGCTTCTTTTAATGCTGAAGTTACAGCATCTGGGCCATTAGCTGCTAATAAAATAACATCAGCTCCACCTGCAACAGCATTGTTTATAGATTCAATTTGTTTATTATCATCTTTAATATCTGGTGCTAACCATTTATAATCAATACCACCAAGTTCAGCTACAGCTTTTTCACAACCTGCATTAACATTTTGCCAATGTTGGTCCATTTGGTCCATTGTGATTAAATAAACTTTTTTATTCGAAGATTCAGTTTGCCCTTGAGCAAAAACTCCCATTACTGTAATGACTGAAAGTGCAACAATTAATAATGCTTTTTTCATATCTTTTCTCCTTTTCTAATAGCTTTTAGCTTTTATTTTTTAATATTTTCCAACTCTTGCCTTTATTGCTTCTAACAATAACGTCAAGAAGTACTGAAACCACTACGATAATACCAATTACAATATTTCTTATTGCAATCGGAGCTCCTGCGAATTGTAGACCGTTTTGTAATACACCCCAAATTGATGCACCAATTACAGTACCAAATAACAATCCTTGTCCACCTAATGTTGATACACCACCAATAACTGATGCTGCAACAGCATATAATTCATAAGACATACCAGCATCCATAGTACCCATACCACTTGTTGCAGTAGTTATTAAACCTACAACACAACTTACAAACGATGATACTAAATATGCTTTTATTGTTGTTTTTACAACAGATACTCCAGATAATCTTGCTGCTTCAATATTAGATCCAACAGCATATACATGACGACCTGTTCTTGTTCTAGTTAATATAAAATTGAAAACTATCCACAGAGCTAAGGCTATCCAAATTGTATTGTATAATCCTAAACTTTTACCATAATAGAAGAAGTTTCTAAAACCTTCAGCAGCTTCTCCAATTGAGTCAGTGTTATAGTTATTATTAGCAATTTGAGCAATACCTCTAGCAATTGTCATTGTACCAAGAGTTCCAATAAATGAAGGGAGTTTACACCAAGCAACTAAGAATCCATTTACTAAACCAACCATTAGTGCACAACAAATTGTAATAACTACTGCAACTAAAGGATTAACACCTCTTGTCATTAATGTTGCACTGATCATACAACTCATTCCAACTACAGAACCAATACTTAAGTCAATTTGTCCAATTAATAAAACATAAGATTGACCAATACCAATAAGTAAAATAGGAGCAATTTGTCTTAATAAGTTTGATACATTTCTTGAAGAAAAGAACATTGGGTTCATTAATCCAAATACTATACAAAGAATAATTAATCCTACTGATACGGTTAATACTTGTCCCATTCCCCTAATTGCTAATAATCTCTTGTAGGGACTTTCTAATTTCTGATTCATTATTTACACCTCTTAGTCAATCTTTTTTTCAAATTTTGTTGCATATGATAATATTTCTTCTTGATTGGTATCTTTAGTAATAAGAGAACCTGTTACTCGACCATCACACATTACAACTATTCTATCAGAAATACCTAGAACTTCAGGCATTTCACTAGAAACAAAAATTACGGCAATACCACTTTGTTTTAAATTATTCATTATATTGTAAATTTCAACTTTTGCGGCAACATCTATACCTCTTGTTGGTTCATCGAAAATTACAACTTTACTATTTCTTGCAAGCCATTTTGCAACAACAACTTTTTGCTGATTACCTCCTGAAAGGCTTGCAGCATTTACTTCAGATGTTGGTAATTTTATTTTTAGATCATCAATTGCTTTTTTTACAATTGCTTTTTCTTTTTTTCTATTTACAACGCCACCTTTCGAACATAACTCATCAAGATTAGCAAGTGCAATATTTTCTCTAACTGACAATTTAGTACACAAACCATCTTTCTTTCTATCTTCAGGGGCTAAAACAATACCATGTCTTATTGCATCCATTGGACAACTTATTTCAATTTTCTCACCTTGAATATAAACTTCACCACTTTCTTTATGATCTACGCCAAAAATAGCTCTAGTTGTTTCTGTTCTACCTGCTCCCATTAATCCAGCAATACCTAAAATTTCACCTTCATAAGCTTCAAAACTAACATCTCTAACCATTTTTCCAGCATTTAAGTTTTTTACAGTAAAAATCTCTTTTCCTTTAGAAGTTTCTACTCTTGGAAATTGTTCTTTTATTTCACGACCTACCATGTTTGCAATTATTTGCTTCATAGAGAAATCTTTAAAAGGCCCTTCAGTTATATACTTTCCATCTCTCATTATTGTAACGTAATCAACAATATGTTGAAGTTCTTCTAATCTATGAGAGATATAAACAATACCACAACCTTGAGCTTTAACTTCTTTTATTATTCTAAACAAATCTTCGATTTCTTTAGTTGTAAGTGCACTTGTTGGTTCATCCATTATGAGTACTTTTGCATTGGCTTCTAAAGCTTTTGCTATCTCAACCATTTGTTGTTGGCCAACACCTAGAGATCCAACTACAGCAGTAGGCTTTATATCAATTTGAAGTCTCTTTAATACATCGTTAGCTCTTTTTATCATAGTTCTATCTCTTAATAGACCTTTATTATGCAATTCTTTTCCAAGAAAAATATTTTCTGCAACTGTTAAATGAGAACACATATTTAATTCTTGATGAATAATAGATACACCTATTTCTTGAGCACTTTTAGGATTTAAATGCCCTTTAATTTCTTCATTAAAAATAGTCATATCACCTTCATCACGAGTATATACTCCTGATAAAATTTTCATCAAGGTAGATTTCCCAGCCCCATTTTCTCCGAGTAAAGCCATTACTTGACCTTTTTGTAGATGAAAAGAAACATCATCTAAAGCTTTTACACCAGGAAAAGATTTACTAATATGATTCATTTCAACAATATATTCATTACTCATGGATTATATTTCTCCTTTAGATACTTAATGTTCTCATGAGAAATACAAGTTGAAAAGAGTTGTAAAATTTTGAAAAGGTGGGGTATTTTTATGATTTAACTATTTTATTAACATTGAACCATGTAAAAAAGATAAAGAATCAAACTCAGTTCTATCATATTGATTAACTATTTTCCCTTCTTGTGCAAAGTATAATCTATCTGCAACTTGAAGTGTATCAGAAAGAGATAAAGCTAAAATAATTATAGAAACACCCCTTTTTTTAAGTTTATCAAAATATTCAATATTCCTTATTCTTTGATATAAATCTAAGAAAGAAAAAGGCTGAACTAATATTAAAACATCAGGATTTTGAAAAAGAATCTTCTGTTGTAGGATTTTATATAAATCTACTTCATCTAAATTTAATAAATCCTTCTCATACACTATATCCCCTAATTCATTTTCTAATTTTTTAGCTATTGATTTTTCAATTCTATGATCTAACCAAAGTTTCCTTAATTTATGATCTGAACAAAATAATATATTATCAATAACCGATAGAGAATGGAATAAATTTGATTTTAATGGTTTTTTTTCTATAAAAGCAATTCTTCTATCTTTATGTGATATTTCTTTTTTATTTAATAAAAGCGTCCCTTTTTCTATTAAAACTTCTTTTCTCAAGACAGAAGATAAATCCTCAATTACAGTATTATCACTATCTAAAATAACAACAGTTTCTCCTCTATGAAGCTCTAAATTAAAATTAGTTAATTTATCATAATTTAAATTATTTATAGTAAAAACAACTTCTTTTTCACCAATATTTTCATATAATTCTTTTCTTTCTTCTGTTGAAAGACTTCGATTAAAGACGTAACTATAATGCTCCATTATGTTATCAGTCATTTCATATGGTAATAAATTCTTTACCATATGACCTTCTTTCATTAAATAGCAACGATGGCTTAATAAAAACGCTTCTTGATGATGATTACATATATATAAAAAAGCCATACCTTTATTACTTAACAATTTAATTAATTTATGCAATTTCATTATATCTTTTTCATTAACAAAACTTGATATATCTTTGAGAATAACTAGGGGAGCTCTATTAATTTGAGCCTTAACTAATTGCAAAATAACCTTTTCATAAATATCTAATGATTCGACTAATGAATCAGGATTAATATCTATATCTACTTCACTTAATAATCTTTTTGCTTGCTGATAAAGCATTTTTTTATTAATAATATGTTTGTTAAATCTTTTACGAAGCACAAATAGATTTTCATAAACACTTAATGAATCAATTAATGTTGATTCCTTATCAATAATTACAACATTATTAGTTTTAGGATTAGGGTCTAAATAATCATTTACGATTTTACCATTATAAGAAACATAACCATAATGAAGAGAAATACCATCACATATTAATTCTATTAATTCATCTACTCCTAAAATATTTATTGGAATTAAACCAACAATTTCTCCTTGAGTAATATATAAATTAACATCATCTAAAAATGGAGGACATGAAACTTTTTCTAAACAAAGTATTTCTTCTTTCATATATTTCCTAGCTCTTATATTCAATTGGAAGAGATATCAAAACATCAGTACCAACATTCTCAGTACTATTTATTTCCAAACCATATCTCTCCCCAAATAATATCTTTATTCTGTTATTTACATTAATTAAAGCTATACCACCAGCTTCTTTATTATCTAGTTCATCAGAATGTTCTAATAATAAAGCGTCTCTTAATTTCTTGAGTGCTTCTTCATGCATACCAATACCATTATCTTTGACATTTATTAATAATCTTGATTTTAATAAGCTAATATAAATATTTAAAATAGCATTATCTTTCTTACGTTCAAGGCCATGCACAATTGCATTTTCAACAATTGGCTGAAGTGTTAATTTTGGAATCTTAATTCTAACTGCTTCATCTTCACAATCATCGTTAAATATGACATTCATAGACAGTCTTTCACCAAATCTAAATTGTTGAATATAAAAATAATTTTTGGTATTTTCTAACTCTTGAGATAAAGATACCAAGTTTTGGACATGTGAAATTGTGTATCTAAAAAAAGTTGCCAAAGCTTCACACATTGAACTAATTGAATTATTACCCGCTATTAAAGCTTCAGATCTAATTCCTTCAAGTGTATTATATAAAAAATGAGGATTAATTTGATTTTGCAGAGCCAAATATTGAGCCTGTCTTTTACTAACACTCATTAATATATCACTATCTAGAATTTGAGAAAGTCTATTATCCATATCTTCAAATTCCTTACTTAATGGATTTTTTAAATCCGAAAAATGAGAATAAGTTTGGCCTGAATTAAAAAGCCTCATCAAGTGTGTAAATTTTTTATAGGGTTTATAAATTTTATAATATCCATAAAGGAATAATACTAATAATAAAGAAAAAGGTAAGAAAAACCATAAATCATTATCCATTCTTCCAAAATGTGATAAAAAAACGAAAAATAAAGTTAAACCAATTAAAAACAAAGTCATATAAAATAAATAAATAATTTTTGTTTCTACATATTTATATTTACTTCTATTCTTTAGCTTAACCATATAACTTCCTATAATCTTGAGGCTTTATTCCTATTTGATTTTTAAAACATTTTGTAAAATGCCGTGGATCTTGATACCCAACTTTCTTAGCGATTTCTTTAATTGGTAATGTAGTAGTAGTTAAGAATTTAGCAGATTCCTCAATTCTAATTTCTCTTAAATATTCAGCAAAGCCTTTATTAGTTTCTTTTTTAAATAAAGAACTAAAATATGAAGGAGATAAATGGACTAAAGAAGAAATATAATCTAACGATAACTGATTATCATTATAATTTTCACTAATATATTTTTTAGCAACTTTAATTGGTTTAACACTTTCATTTTGTTGAATGTTAATTATGATATTATAAATTTTAATAAATTGTTCTTTTAAGAAACCTATTAATGCTTTCTTATTATTATAATAATTAATCTCTTCAAATGTGATATTTTTAAAACTATCTTCCCCTATTTGTGAATAGAAAACTGATTTAACTTTTTCAATTATTGTGGTAATTGTAAAAAAGAAATATATATTATCTAAAGAATTTAATTTATTCATTAATAAATCAAGTTCGTTCATATTTAATTTAGACTCACTTAGTATAGAATTTAAAGAAATAATAAAAGAATCAACAAAACGATCATCAATTTTAAATAAAATATCTTTATCTAAAATATAATTATCGCATGATTCATCAAATCTAAATAAACTTTGCTTTTTTATAAAATCCAATTGCTGATTAATAGTTTCTAATTTGCTAAATATATTACCTTGAGAAATATATAGATTATTATCATCAAACAATTGTGTAGAACTAATTTTAGCTTCGTTAAAAGCTTTCTTTTGAAGACTAAGGACTATATCCTTTTCTTCTTCATCAAAGGATAAGAATAATAAATATCCATGAAATTTAGTAGAAAAAACAAAATCCCATTCTATCTCTTCTTTAAAAAAATGAACAAAATAATAGTTTATTTTTTCCCGAATTGCAGCTCTTGCATCTAAATCATATTTTGCAAATTCACCATCAATAACAAGTAAAGAAATCAAAAAATATTGTTTTAAAGAAAAGAGTTCTTCTAATTTATCTTTATTAACTTCATTTTCTAAATAAGATAATAAGTAATGCCTTCTAAGCTCATCTTTATTTGTTAAATAATTTGAATAGTTTAAATTTTCATTTAATTTACTTATCATTTTTTTTAGCGCATTAATTAACTCATCTTGTTTAATAGGTTTTAATAAATAGTCAGATACTCCAAATTTAATTGCTTTTTTTGCATAATCAAATTGCCTATATCCACTGATAATAATTACTTGTAAATTAGGATTACTTAACTTTGCTTGTTCTAATAACTCAAGACCATCGAGTGATGGCATTCTAATATCAGTAATTAGTATATCAGGTTCTTTTTCTTTTATTAATTTTAAACCATCAAGCCCATCACCAGCTGTACCAACTAATTCTAATCCTAATTCTTCCCACTTAATTAAAGCACATATAAGTTTTAATACTTTCTCTTCATCATCTAAAACAACAACTTTCATAAGTTACATGATACTCTAGAGATATTAAGTAAGCAAGTTAATAAAAATCAAATAATTCTTGATAAAAACAAATTATATAGATCTTTACAGATACTAGGGTGAGTGCTAAGCTGCTATTTATGGACTATAATTCTAATTTACTTTTAAAAGCTACTGAATATGGACTAATTAATAAAGAAAAGGAAGCTAAATTAAGCTTTTCTCCTCAACTTGTAATCAATGACTATGATAAAGGCTTAAAAGTTTTAACGCAAATTAATAAAGAACTAAACGCATGTTGCAGTTTTTGCTTTTCAGTTGCATTTATAACTTACAGTGGTGTTAACATATTACTAGAGACTTTTAAAAATTTAGAAGAAAAAGGCATAGAAGGGAAAATATTAACTTCTAATTACTTAAACTTTTCAGAACCGAAAGCATTACAAAGATTGAGTGAATTCAAAAATCTAAAAATAAAAATCTATGACAAAAGCTCTTTCCATATTAAAGGTTATTTATTTGAACATTCTAACTATTTATCTATACTAATAGGAAGTTCTAATATAACACAACAAGCGCTTCTTTCTAACAAGGAGTGGAATTTAAAGATATCTGGTGAAGAAAATGGAGCATTATTATCTAATACAATATCAGAATTCAATAGAATTTGGGATGAAGGCACACCGTTAACTAAAAAATGGTTAGAAAAGTACGAAAACAACTATTATAAAACTAAAAAATTACGTAATGAAGTTACTAGCTTTAATATAAAAACTCTTTCCCTAAAGCCTAATGCAATGCAAATAAATGCAGTAAAAGCGCTCACAAAAATTAGAGAAAAAGGAGAAAATAAAGCTATTTTAGTTTCTGCAACTGGAACAGGTAAAACATATCTTTCGGCCTATGATGTAAAAAATTTCAAACCAAAAAAACTCCTTTTTTTAGCACATCGTGAACAATTATTGATACAAGCTGAAGAAAGTTTTAAAACAGTTCTAGGACCTGAAATAAATACAGGATTTTTATCAGGGAAATTTAAAGATTATAAAAGCAAATATTTATTTTCTACGATGAATATGATGGCAAAAGACTTAATTTATAAAAAATTTAGACCTGATGAATTTGATTATATTATAATTGATGAAGCACATAGATCTGCATCAAATAGCTATCAAAAGATAATTAATTATTTTAAACCTAAGTTCCTATTTGGAATGACTGCAACTCCAAGTAGAACAGATGCTAAGGATATTCTTCCAATATTTGATAGAAATATTGCTCTTCGTATCGATTTAAAACAAGCAATGGAATATGACCTATTATGTCCTTTTCACTATTTTGGTATATCAGAAATTAAAATTAACGGTGAAATAGTAAATGACAATACATCAATAAATAAATTAAGTTGTGACGAAAGAGTAAAAAATATCATAGAGAAAATAAATTTCTATGGGTATTCTGGAAACAGAGCTAAAGGATTAATTTTTTGTAAAAATGTAGAAGAGGCAAAAATTCTTTCTATAAAGTTTAATAATCTTGGTTATAGAACAATAGCCCTTTGTGCTGAAAACTCTATAAATGAAAGAGAAGAAGCAATAGAAAGATTAGAAATGGATGAAAAAACTGAGAATTCTCTTGATTATATATTTAGCGTTGATGTATTTAATGAAGGCGTAGATATACCAAGTATAAATCAAATAATATTATTAAGACCAACTGAATCTGCTGTTATTTTTGTACAACAGCTTGGTAGAGGATTAAGAAAATATAACGATAAAGAATTCTTAGTTGTATTAGACTTTATCGGGAACTATGAAAAAAACTATTGCATACCTATGGCATTAACATCCGATAAATCTTTTAATAGAGAAATAATAAGAAAAACTGTTAGCGATGGCTCTTCATTTTTAGCAGGGTGTTCAACTATAGAGTTTGATCAAGTTTCAAAGCATCAAATATATAATGCTATTGATAATAGTAAATTAAGTGCAAAGCGTAATATAAAAGAAGAATACTCCTTTTTAAAAAGTGAATTATCACATATCCCATCTTTTTTTGAGTTTAATAAATTTGCAGAAGTATCTTTTGATTTAGTAATCGATAATTATGAATCCTATTACCAATTAATTAAAGAATGTGAGAAAAACAACACACCATATGATTTAAATAGGGATGAACTATATGCTTTAAATTATTTAACAAAAAAAATAGCAAAGGGAAAAGATATTGAAACCATAAATCTACTAGATTCAATAATAAACACAAGCCCTAATATAATTAATGAAACAATAGTAAACTATAATACTAAAAACAACCAAGTTGCTATAAAAGTATTGGCACATGAATATAATACAGTTCTTAAGACAAAAAATAGCTTAATTAAACATGAAGCTTGTAAATTAATTCAAATTGACGATAAAAAGATAATCCCGACCAAAAATCTAATATCTTACTTAAAAAATCCTACATTTTTACAATGTAGTAATGAAATAATTAATTATGCTAAAGAGCAAAATAAAACATATTTTAGTAAAAAATATAAAGATACAAAGCTAACTCTTTTCCAAAAATATTCTTATGAAGAAGTTTGTAAATTCTTAAATTGGGAAAAAGACCAATCTGCAGTAATGAATGGATATATGTTTGACAAAAAAACTAATACACTCCCTGTCTTTATCAATTATGAAAAAGAAGATTCTGCTATCAATTATCAAGATAAATTTATTTCTAAAAGTTTAATAGTTGCAATCTCAAAAAAAAATAGGACTAAATACAGTAAAGATTGGAATTATATTTACAACTCCAAAGCCAATAAAACTAAAATCTATTTATTTGTAAGAAAAAATAAAGCAACAAACAATTCTAAAGACTTTTATTTTTTAGGAGAAATAACTCCTATTGGTGAATCAAGTGATTTACTTATAGATAATCTTCCCGCATTTCAAATAAATTATAAACTAGAAACCCCTGTTAGAGACGATATCTATGAGTATTTTACTACAGCTGAATAGAGCTTATAATATTTTTCACTATAGGTATATCAGCTGGAGCCCAATCCAAAGTTGATAGCTTATCAGTATCTAGCCACCTATCCTCCACATGCTCATTTCTGATTAATTTACCATCAACAATAGAACACAAATAACTATGCATTGTTACGAAGAATGATTCATATTGATGTTCAACACTCATAAAATATTTATTTACTTTGATTGTAGCATTCAATTCTTCTTTAATTTCTCGAATCAAAGCATCCTGTGGGTCTTCATTTTTCTCAACTTTTCCACCAGGAAATTCCCATTTTAGTGCTACTTCGCCTTTATTAGCTCTTCTTGCACAATATATCTTTTTATCTTTAATTATTATTGCTGCTACTACTTCAATTTTCTTCATTTTGAATCCTCAATGTTGATAATAATACATTATACTAAGAAAGATCAATTTATAAAACTATATATATTTATCTATGAATTTTGTTGCTAAAACAATAGCTATAAATTAAAATAAATGCATGTATTCAATTATAATCGTAGATGACGAATCAAGAATTAGAGACACAATTAAAAACATAATTCCATGGAATGAATATGGTTTTGAAATAATTGGTGTTGCTGAAAATGGATTAGATGCTTTAACATTATTAGAAGAGAATTCTGTCGATGTAGTAATTACCGATATTAAAATGCCATACATGGATGGAATAGAATTAATAAAAGAAATACGCAAGAATAATCCAACAACTAATGTAGTAATTTTATCAGGCCATGATGAATTCTCATATGCCCAAACTGCAATAAAACTAAATGTAACTGAATATGTTCTCAAACCTGTTTCTAAAAATGATATTATTGAATTATTAAAGAAAATTAAAGCTAACTTAGATACAGAAATAGCTAGAAAAACAGACAAAGAAAGATTAATGAAATTATATAATAATCTAATTCCAGCAATGAAAGAAAAGATTATTAATGAACTTTATCTCGGAAACCTTAATTCTGTAAAAACACAAATAAAAGAATATGAATTACCATATGATAATGATTATTTTATGACATGTATAATTGAACCTGAAAAAAAAGGCAATAATGAATTAAATTTATTAACCATCCAAGACATAATTAATACTAATTTCACGAAAAACCCAAATATAATAAAATCAATATTAAACAATACCATGGTATTAACCTTCTACTACAAAAATAAGGGTAAAGAAGATATAGAGAGGCCATTGTTTAAGAAAAGAACTTTAAAACACATAGAAGAAATAAATCAATTTATTCAATTTTATACAAAGAATAAATGTAATATAGGAATAAGTAATATTACTGAAGATATAGAAAACTTAAGCCTTTCATATAAGCAATGTATTAATGCACTAAATTATAAAATATATTATAAAGATCAAAATATATTTTATATTGAAGACTTAGAGCCTATAAATTCAATAGAAGTAACAGATAATATTCAAGATAAATATATTGAAGATATTTTAACATTAATAAAACTAGGAAATAAAATTGAAATAGAAAAAGCTATAGATAATTTATATAGTAAAGAAGCTACATTAAATCCTCTAGATATTGAAACTATAAATTTAAAGGTAATTTCTTCATTAACAAATTTAGCACTAAGCTATAATTTAGTACTATCTAAATATTCTTCATTAATCAAAAAGATATCAGAAATAAATACAGTCAATGAAACTTTATCTAAAATAAAAGAATTAGCAAATAAACTAAATAGTGAAATTCAAGAAAAAAGAGAATCAAGTAATATCAAATTTGTAGAAGATGCAAAAAGACTAATCGAAAAAAACTATAAAGATAAAAATTTTAATCAAGATATAATTTGCGATATTTTAGGTGTAAGTAATGCCTATTTTAGTAGCACTTTTAAAAAAGAGACAAACACACCGTTTACTAAAGCATTAACTATAACAAGAATAAATCAAGCAAAAAAGCTAATTAATCAAGGTTCGTTTAAATCATACCAGATTGCTGAGGAAGTTGGGTTTTCTGATTCCAATTATTTCTCCTTTTGCTTTAAAAAAATAACAGGAGATTCTCCATCTGCATATAAACAGAAAATGAAAAAATAATATGAAACAAAAAGAATCATCAATTAATAATATATTTTCTAGAATCCTAATACTATTTACAATAATAGTTGTAACAGTCGTCACAGTTACAATTACTTTTCAATTTTATAAATCTACAAAAAACAACATTGAAATAAATACAACACAAACGGTTTCTCAATCAAATATAAGTATAAGTTCTTTTATAACAGATGTTATGCAAATCGGTGATTATTCACATGACTATTTTTCAAATATGAAAACTTTTGATAAAGAAAGTATAGAATTAAAGCTAAATACAATTATAGATTCAAGAAACGATATAGTAACAATTAATTTTTTTAAATCAGATGGATCAATAATTGCAGGAACAACAACTCAAAACTTAAGAGATAAAAATGAAATTAGTAATCAAAAATGGTTTATAAAAGCATTAAATGGGAATGGCGATTATTATTTCTCATCCTCTCATGTTCAAAGATTAGCTACTCTAAGATATCCTTGGGTTATTAGTTATAGTAAAAGTTTTAATTATACAGACGAAAAAGGTGTTGAAAAACTTGGAATAATGCTGATAGATTTCAGTTATTCAAAATTAAAAGAAGTAATGAGCTCAGCTACAATTGGTAAAACAGGTTATGTATTCATTATTGATCAAGATAATAAAATAGTATTCCATCCAAAACAAACTTTAATAAACTTTGGCCAATTTGAAGAAAATACAAATGATATTAAAAAAGAGATCTATGGAACATATTATTCTAATGAAGGGACTATTTCAAAATTAAAAGTAATACAAACTATTGACTATACTAGATGGAGAATAGTAGGTGTTGCTTTCCCAAATGAACTTTTATTAGAAAGTTTTAACTCCTTTACGATTGCAATAATAATCATATTAGCTGCAAGTATTTTTATTACAATACTTATAGCTAAAATAGTATCAAACTATATCACAAGCCCTATAAGAATACTTGAAAAGCAAATGGAAAGTATACACAAAGAAACTTTCTCTCCTCATGTTATTAATAGAGCTTCTTCAGAAGTAAAATCTTTATCAAAATCTTTTGTTGATATGTCCATCCGTATGAAGTCATTAATGGAAAGAATAATTGAAGAACAAGAATTAAAAAGAAAAAGTGAGCTTGATGCTTTACAAGCTAAAATTAACCCACACTTTTTATATAATACCCTTGATTCAGTAATTTGGTTAGCAGAACAAGGTGATGATGAAGGTGTTATAACATTGGTAACAGCTTTAGCAAGACTATTTAGAATTTCTATTTCAAAAGGACATGAAGTTATAACACTAGAAGAAGAATTAGAACATTGTAAGAATTATTTAGTTATTCAAAAAATGCGATATGTTGATAAATTTGTTTTTTCTATCGATATAGAAGAGGATATAAAACAATGTCAAACAATTAAATTAATTACACAACCTATAGTAGAAAATAGTATTTATCATGGAATTAAATATTTAATGGATCCTGGAATAATAGAGATAAAAGCTAAAAAATTTGGATCTGATAAAATCAAAATTATTATTAAAGACAATGGAAATGGGATGAGTGAAGAAGTTCGACAATCACTTCTTACTACTAATAAAACTCAACATATAAAAGATGGGAATGGTATTGGAGTTTATAATGTTAATATGAGATTAAAACTCGCATATGGAAAAGAATATGGTTTAAATATTGAATCAGAAATAGAAGAAGGCACTACAGTAATTATTACAATTCCTCTTTTAGAAAAAATAAAGCCAATAACACCAACAAAAGGAAATTAATTATGAATAAAAAAATGACTATAACATTACTACTATTAATTATATTATCAACCTTTATTTATATATCTAATAATATTCTTTTTGGTGATAACGATGAGAAACAATACAAAATAGCTTTTATCAGAATGAAAGAAGGTGGTCAATTTTGGAGTTCTATGAGAAATGGAGCTAGAGAAGCTAGAACAGATACCAAAACCTCAGTAGAATTCTTTTCAACAATTAGTGCAGGTGATATTAACGACCAAACAGAATTTGTAGAAAATGCAATCGAAAAAAAAGTTGATGCTATTGTAATTATACCTAGTGATACAAAAGCTCTAGTAGAACCACTTAAACAAGCTAAAGAAAGCGGTATTAAAATTATTCAATTATTTAATGAAATTGATGACGAAGAAAATATTATTGATTTTTCTGTAATGACAGATACTAAAGAAATTGGGATTAAAATTGCTGATAAAATAATTGATAATGCTAATGATAAAAAAGTAAATGTCTTATTAGTTAGCAGAAGCCCTAAAGTAACTTCAAGTAAATACATGGAAGAGAGCATTATGCAAAAATTTAAATCTACAACTAATATTAATTGTAGTTCTCTTTATGCTGGAAGTTCAATTAATTTAATAAGTGAAAGAATAATGAATTATATAAATAATTATCAAGCTCTTGATTACATAATAGCCTTAGATGATGATTCCTCTGAAGGTATTGCCCAATATTTTAATCAAGAAGGAACAAAAAAGAATATTTATTTTTTTGCAACAAGTCACTCATTATCTAATATTCAAAATTTAGAAAAAGACATTATTGACGAATTATTAATAATCAATGGATTTGCAATGGGTTATCAAGGTGTAAATACAGCTTACAATCTATTATCAAGCAATACTATCGATAATCAGAAAATAGATTATAATTTCGTTACAAAAGAAAATATGTTTGATGAAGACATTCAAAATAAACTATTCATTCTATATTAAAAAGCTCTATGAAAATAATATCTTCATAGAGCACATAAGGAGTTATTTATATAATTATTTCTTTTGTACGTATTTTTGAATATCAAATGCAACTGCAGAAACAATAATCATACCTTTAATAATATTTTGCCAATAAGGATTAACCCCAATAAAAGTTAAACCATAGTTAATAATTGTGAAAATTAATACACCAGTAATAACACCACTGACTTTACCAACACCACCGGTTACTGATACACCACCAACAACACAAGATGCGATAGCATCAAGTTCATATCCTACACCATAGTTATTTGTAGCTCCACCAGTTCTTGCAGCTTCTAATACACCACCAAAAGCAATTAATGAATCACAAACTACAAACAAACCAATGATAATACCAGTAATATTAATACCAGAAACAATAGCTGCTTCTTTATTACCACCAACAGCATAAATGTTTTTACCAAAAACAGTTTTATTTAATAGAACCCACATAAATATTATAGCTGCGAGAGCAAATATAACAATTATAGGAATTGGACCTATCGAACCAGAACCTAAGAAAGTAAAATCACTTCTTAATCCACCAATAGGTTGTGAACTATTAGGAGGCATATTAAAATATATTGAGTTAACACCATAAATAATAAGCATAGATCCTAATGTTGCAATAAAAGCTGGAACTTGGAATTTTGCAACAACCACACCATTTAAAACACCCCAAATTGCACCAATTACAACTGCCAATAAAATAGGAACAATAATTGGTAAATTACCCATTTCAGGATAAAAACGTCTAACATAATCTTGTGTTTGTAAAAGGGAAGCTGAAACAACTGCAGACATACCAACAAGTCTTGAAGCACCTAAATCAACACCACCAATTAAAATAACAAGCATCATTCCTAATGCAATAATTATTTTTGTTGAACTTTGCATTAAGATATCTCTTAAAACTCTAAAACTTAAAATTCTTGGATTAATTATTGCAATTACTACAATTAATACAACTAATACAATTAATATAGCTTTATCCATTAAAACAGATTTTATATCGCCTTTAGAAAGGCTATTTTTCTTTGCTAATTTTTCCATTTTCATTTACTCCCTAACCAACATATTTTGTTGCAAGTGTCATTATTTCTTCTTGATTAGTTTCACTACTATTTACTGTGCCTGCAACACGGCCTTCACTCATAACAACAATTCTATCTGTCATACCAATTAATTCTGGCATTTCAGAGCTAATCATAATTACACCTTTTCCTTGTTCTGCTATTTCTTTCATCAAGACATATATTTCATATTTTGCACCAACATCGATTCCTCTTGTTGGTTCATCCAAAATTAAAATATCTGGTTGAGTTAATAACCATCTAGCAAAAAGAACTTTTTGTTGATTACCACCGGAGAGTGATCTAATTAAAGTTTTAGTATTAGGTGTTTTGATTCTTAATTTTTCAATTTGTTTAACACTATCACTTTCCATACCATCATTAGATAATAAACCATTTTTAACATAATCTTTTAAATTGGCAATTAACAAGTTTTCTTTAACAGAAAGTAAAGGGAAAATACCAGTTCTTCTCCTTTCTTCAGTTAATAAAGCCATTCCTTTATTCATTGCATCTCTAGGCTTATTAATAGTTATTTCTTCACCTCTTAAATAAAGGCTACCTGTAGTATGAACTCTCATACCATAGATAGATTCCATAACTTCAGTTCTTTGAGCTCCAACAAGCCCTCCAATACCTAAAATTTCACCTTTCTTTAATGTAAAAGAAACATCTTTAAATGATAAAGGATTAGGAGAAGTATAATTTTCAACTCTTAATAATTCATCACTAATTTTTGGATTTCTTTCAGGGAATCTATTTGTTAAATCTCGACCAACCATTTTCTTGATTATTAAATCTGTTGTTAAATCTTTAGCTTCCCAAGTTCCTACATATTGGCCGTCTCTCATTATTGTAACATCATCTGATATTTGAAGAATCTCTTCCATCTTATGAGAAATATATATTATTGAGACACCCCTATCTCTTAATCCATTTATAATTCCAAATAGATGAGCAACTTCAGTTTCAGTTAATGAAGAACTTGGTTCATCCATAATAATAATTTTCGAATCATAAGAAACAGCTTTTGCAATTTCTACACTTTGAGCATGTGATACAGATAAACTTCTTAATAAATCCGTAGGTTTCATACCAAGATTTAAACTTTTTAATAGAGCTTCTGTATCCTTATACATTTTTTTATGATCTACAAAAGGAGATTTTGCTCCACCAACTTTTGGGAATCTACCAAGCCAAACATTTTCCATTACACTTCTATGAGGATTTGTATGAAGTTCTTGGTGAATCATTGAAATACCAAGATGTAAAGCTTCTTTTGCATCATTTATTTGAACCGGTGAACCATTATAAATAATATTTCCTGAGTCCATTTTATAAAGACCAAATAAACATTTCATTAATGTTGATTTACCAGCACCATTTTCTCCCATGAGAGCATGTACAGTTCCAGGTCTTACTTTTAATGTAACATCGTCAAGCGCTTTTACACCTGGAAAAGTCTTTGTTACATTATTCATTTCTAAAATATAATCCATCTTAGATCCTTTTTATGAAAACAGCTCTAGGAAGGTTTCCCAGCCTAGAGCCTAATTTATCAATTCTATACTCTACATGAAATCTTCGTAGTTATCTGAAGTTACCATTTGATAAGGAACCCAAACATATCTACCATCAGTAATTTCATAACCAATAGAGTCAGCAGTAGGAGTATTACCTTGTGCTAATTCATAAGCGATATTGAAAGTAGCTGTACCTTGGTTAACAGCATCATTTAATACTGTACCTAATAATGTACCTTCTTTTAATGCTTGAAGAGCAGGAGCTGTAGCATCAACACCAACAACTGGCATGAATTTATCGCCTGAGAAATAACCTGCAGCTTTAAGAGCTTCAATTGCACCTAATGCCATATCATCGTTATTAGCGAATACTGCTTCAATTGCATCACCTTTAGAAGTTAAGAAAGCAGCCATTTTTTCTTGACCTTTAACACGGTCCCACATACCTGTATCTTCAGCTAGTTTTTCAACAGCAATTCCATTATCTTCTAAACATTTGATTGAATATTCAGTTCTTAATTCAGCATCTTGGTGGCCAGGTTCACCCTTAATCATTACATATTGTAATACACCATCGCCATTCTTATCTGCTTCTGGATGAGCTTTCCAATAATCAGCAACAATTTGACCACTCATAGTTCCAGATTCTTCAGCTTTAGCACCTACATAATAAACTTTTTCCCATTTTGCCATATCTTCATCAAAAGGTTGTCTATTAAAGAATACTACAGGAATATCAGCAGCTTTTGCTTTTTCAATTTCAACACCAGCAGCAGCTCTATCTACAGGATTTAATGCTAAAGCATCTACACCTTGTGTAATAAATAAGTCTACTTTTTCGTTTTGTGTAGCTTGTACATTCATTGAGTCAACAATGTTAACCTTAGCTTTACCTACAGCAGCATCTGCAAATGCATTACGAGTATTTGTCATAAATGTGTCATCAAATTTATAGATTGCACATCCAATTTCAAGTTCATCACTTCCACTTTCACTTTGACCATTAGCAAACATAGGGCTAACTAAAACAAGAGATAACAATAATCCTATTGTTAATTTTTTCATAAATCTTCCTCCTTTGGAATTCTACTGTAATTATTCTTACATTGTTTATTTAATAAAAACATAGAAAATTTTTAGCACTTTATTAAAATTTTTTAGATTATTAATTATATAACAAATAATTTTAAATAAATATTACATTTTATATATTTCTTTTTAATTGAATTATTAGAATAAAAGTAATACTCTATTGATAATGACTAAAATGAGGAGTTTTTTATGACAAAAAACCATTTTGATAATTTATATTCTAAACTTATTCTAGAACTCGGTCTTCAATTTGAAGAAGGTATGAGTTTAGTAATTAGATGTGCTCCAGATTATTATAATTTTGCTTCAAAAATAGCAATTGATGCTTATAAAAAAGGAGCAGTAAATGTTGAAATAGATTTAGCAGATGCTAAATTAATTAAAGCAAGATGTAAATACCAAGATATTGACCAGATTTCAAAATTACCTAAATATTTAGAAGCTCAAGATAAAGAAAGATCAAACGAAAAATGGGCTTTCTTAGCTATTAGTGATACTGAGAATAATACTGTCTTAAATAAGACAAATAAAGATAAATTAGCAGAATACACTAAAGCTAAATCCGCATTAACTCTTACAGGTAGAGAAGGAAGAATGAATTTCCAAATTCCATGGTGTATTGTATGTTATCCTATGAAAAAATGGGCAAAACAAGTTCTAAATTCTTCAACAGATGATATGAGAGACTTATTAAGTAAAATATTATTACTAGATAAAGATGATCCTGTAAAAGCTTGGCAAGATTTTGACATTGAATTTAGAAAAGGGAATGACTATTTAAATAATCTAAAAATCAAGACCCTTCATTATGTAAGCCCAATTACTGATTTAACAATTTCGCTTAGAAAAGAAGCTATTTGGTTAGGTGGAAGTGATGAATGTAATGGAAAACCATTATTTGTTAACATCCCTACTTTCGAACATTTTAGCGTTCCAGATAAATTATGTGTAAATGGATATGTAACAACTACTAGACCTGTTTCAGTTTTACAAACCTTATGTAATGACATTAGATTTGAATTCAAAGATGGAAAAGTTGTTAAATGTGAAGCTAAAGAAGGCCAAGAAGCATTAGATCAATATTTAAAAAGTGATGAAAATGCTTGCTATTTAGGTGAAGTTGCTTTAGTAGATGAAAGAACTCCTATTGCTCAAAGTGGAGAAGTATTTAATACTATTCTTTATGATGAAAATGCTTCATGCCATATAGCAATTGGAGCAGGTTACCCAGTGTGTCTTAAAACAGAAGAGACTCTAGATTCTAAAGAAAAATTAGAAAGTTATGGATGTAACACTTCAAGAGTTCATACTGATTTTATGATTGGTTCATCTGATTTAAATATTTATGCAACAACTTATGATGATCAAGAAATACAAATTTATAAAAATGGTGAATTTACATTTTAATAAATAATAATTAGATATATTAAAGGCTGTTATTTTGATATTTACCATATCATTTTAAACAGCCTTTATTTATATCAAAAAATAAGAAACCAACGTTAATATAACTAAAATAATTATTACAATCAAAGTAAATCGTTGTTGCTTTTTCTTAATAAGATTTCCAACAGTATTTATATTCTCTTCTAAATCCCTTTTTTCTTCTATTTCTTTAAGTTCTTTTAATCTCTTTTTATCTTGAAGTTCTTTTTTTACTTTAAATTTTTGCTTCTTTTCTTCTATTTCATAATAGCAACTTGAACAAAGAACAAAACCACCACAATCATATAATTTATCATAATAGCTATCACCACAATGCTGACAAATATATAATCTTAATAAATCACCATTTTTTAAAAGTTCACAGACAACTACTTTCTTAACTATATCTTCATCAACTTTTTTCCAATGAATTATTCTATCAAAAGGAGTATGGTGTGGAATTTCTATATTTTTATTTAAGTTTTCACCAACTTCTACAACTCGTTCACTTAAATATCTATCTTGAGTAATTAATAATATATTATGGGTTTTTCCTCTTCTTCTTAATATATTAATTAGATGGTCATCAGCAATACCTTTGCTTCCAGTATCTATTTTTCTCAAAAAACCTTTTTTTGCCAAATCTTGTAATAAATAAGGTCTTACCTTTGCTCGAAGTCTAACTTCAAAATCTTTTTCTTCATTATGAGAAATGCCATACATTTCTTCCATTGTTTTTTCTAATACAACAAGTTTCTTACGCCTACGCCTTAAATGTGGAATAACATTTGCTATAAAAAAGAGAAACCAATCTTCATGAATAATGGGAGCTGTATCTACATATATTTCATCATATCTCTTTATTTCATTATCCAATTCAATACGATTTTCATCAGATCTTATGTAACTATCTAAAACACCATAGTAAGAACAAACTACATCTTTTACTAATAAATATCGCTTTATAAAATAAGGATCTTTTAAATCTATAGAAAATTTAGAACAACATTTTTCAATTTTATAGCTTTCTATATTTATTTCTTTAGATAGTTTATCAATTATATTTTGATTATTTCTTTGATTAGAATTCTTTTTATCCATTTATATCCCTTTATATAACAATATACTATCACTTTACAAAAAAGCAATAATAAATAAAGCTGTGTTAAAAAACACAGCCTATATACTTTACTTACCTTTAGATTTCTTTTTCTTAAGAGATTGTTCAATTATCTCTTTCGATAAATTCATCGCTAAGTCTTCATCTGATCTTGCTTTTTCATCATCTATTGGAATATTTGTCTTTCCTTGTTTTAAATAATATCCATAACGACCAACATGAAGTTTAACACTTTCACCATTAAATTCTCCAAAATCTTTTAATGCAGTTTTTGCTGCTGATTTCTTTTTAGAACCTTTTGTTGAGCCGTTTTTAATCAAATCTAAAGCTTCTTCTAAAGTAACAGAAAATAATTGTTCATCATGGTCTCTTTTATTCAAATTAACATTTAAATCACCGCAATTTAAATAAGGACCATATTTTCCTTTCATTGCAAAAATAGTTTGCCCATTTTCATCTTTTCCTAATTCTCGAGGAAGGGATAAATATTTCTTAGCTATTGTTAAATCTTTTTGAGCCGTCTCTTCTTTTTGGTACCAAGAAGGAATACTTGCTCTTTTTGGTTTATTAGCTGAATCTTTCCCTATTTGCCAATATGGCCCAAATCTACCTGAACATAAATAAATTTCATTATTATTATCATCTTCGCCTAATAAAATAGGTTCATTTTTAACTTTTCCTTTTTTTATTAAAGCTTTTACCTCTTCATCAGTAACAGTTCCTGGTAACATTTCTTTTGGAAGATTTATATACTCTTGTTTATCATTAACCACTTTTCCTAATACATATGGACCATAAGGGCCTATCATTATAGGATTAGCTTCATCAATCTGAGGAAGAATTAATGTTTTAGCAACAACTTTATCCTTTTTACTTTTTTCTTCTTTTACTCTAGATTGTAAACCTTTTTCACCGAGATAAAAATCTTTTAATAGTTTTGTTTTTTCAATCTTATGATTTGCTATGTCATCTAAATCAGCTTCTAATAATCTAGTAAAATCATAATCAACATATTTTGGGAAAGAATTACTAAGATATTGGCAAACAGCGAATCCAACAAAAGTTGGAACTAAAGCACTGCCTTCTTTTACTAAATACTGTCTGTTTAATAGAGTATCTATAATTGATGCATAAGTTGAAGGTCTACCAATTCCTTTTTGCTCTAATTCTCTAACTAGACTTGCTTCAGTATATCTTGCAGGTGGTTTAGTTTCGTGTTTTTGACTAATTAATTCATTTAATTCTAACTCTTCACCTTTCTCTACTTTTGGTAACAATGTTTCTTTATCATCTAAAGCTGCTTCTGGATCATCTTTAGCTTCAACATAGGCCCTCAAATAACCTGGGAAGATTATTTGGGTACCACTTGCACTAAAGATAGCCCCATTAGATTGTATTTTTATAGTAGTAATTCTTTTCTTTGCTTCAGCCATTTGACTTGCTAAAGTTCTAGCCCAAATCAAAGAATAAAGAGATAATTCTTTTCCAGTTAATCCTGAGTTCTTTGGAGAAACAAACTTTTCACCTGATGGTCTAATCGCTTCATGTGCTTCTTGAGCTTCAGCATTTTTAGCTTTAAACTGTCTTACTTCTTTTGAAAGATACTCTTCCCCATATAGCTCTTGAACACTAGTCCTAGCACCATTGATACCTTCTTGGCTTAAAAATGGACTATCAGTTCTCATATATGTTATTAAACCATTTTCATATAATCTTTGAGCTACTCTCATAGTTTCTTTAGAACTAAAATGCAACTTCTTGATTGCTTCTTGTTGTAATGTGCTTGTAATAAAAGGTGCAGTTGGCTTTGAACTAATTGGTTTACTGATAATATCATTAACAGTAAAAGGACCATTTTCAATATCCTTTATAATATCATCAATACTTTTTTCATCTAATAATAAAGTATTATCGTTTTTATATTTACCAGTTGTAGAATCAAAACTTTTACTTGAAGCCAAATTTTTATTATTATATTCTACTAGTTTTGCTTCAAATTTTCCTTCGCTAGTATTAAATTTTGCTTTTGCATCAAAATAGATACTCTTTATATATGAAATTCTTTCTTTTTCTCTTTCTACTGTTAACATTAATCCAGGAGATTGAACTCTACCTGCACTTAACTTTCTTGAGGATAATTTTTGACCAACAATCGATGAAACATCATAACCAAATAATCTATCAATAATTCTTCTAGCTTCTTGAGCATGGACCATATCAACATCCAAATCTCTACCAGAATTTAAAGCGTTCTTAATAGCTTTATTAGTTATTTCATGAAATACCATTCTTTTATAATCAACTTTTGGTTTTAGGACTTGCAATAAATGCCAAGAAATACTTTCTCCTTCCCTATCTTCATCAGTTGCCAATAATAAATATTCAGATTTTTTTAATTCTTCTTTCAGTGATTTGACCAAAGCTTTCTTTTCACTTGGTATTATATAATGTGGTTTAAAGTTATTTTCAACATCAACCGCATTTTTATCAGAATCTAAATCTCGAATATGTCCATTACTTGCAACAACTGTACAATTAGCAGGTAAAAATTTTTTTATTGTCTTAGCTTTAGTAGGCGACTCAACGATAATTAACGTTTTCTGGTCATCCAAATCTTGCATTCAATCCTCCATCAATAGCAAATTCAAAAATTGTCTATATTATAAAAGTTATAAAAAGGGATTCTATTTTTGTCAACGCTATACCTAATATCTTAGCAGAATAAATTATATAGATATAAAAAACTATTAGTTTTAACTTAAAATAGTTAACATATATATAGAAAATATTCATTTATATATATTACACTATTTAAAAAAATAATCAAATTACTATTTATTAATATTATTTGTAATCAATATTAAGTATACTTGTTATATTTATGAAGAGATATATAAAACCCTTGAACCCTTAATCCTTTTATAATATTGTGTACTATAATGTATTATAGAGAATTATGATGTAGGAGCACTTAGTGAATTTCAAAAAATATATTTTATTTCTAATGATTACTTTCCCATTTCTTATCGGTTGTGTAGTTACAGAAGATTTATCCATTAATGAAGATGAAAGTGGAAGTTCTCAAATAGAAATTAGCGTTGAAGATTTTTTTATAACTGTTTTAAATGACTTCTCTGAATTTTCAACAGATGATAATAATAAACCTATTATGGATTTAGCTATAGATGATACAGCTAATAAATTAACTAAAAATGATACAACAACTAATGTATTATTTACAAAAGTTGGGAAAAATAGTTACGAAGGATATTTTGATTATACTTCCCTCTCTACTCTAATTTCTGATTTAGGTGAAACAGAAAATCAAACTATAATGGTTGTAAATGATAATAAACTTAACTTTTATTTAGATTTAGATAATTATTCACAATTAACAAAAGCAATTCCTTTCTTAGCGGATCCTAATTTTGAACCTTTTGGACCTGAATATAATGAAGGACTAACTGAAGATGACTATTTAGAAATGATTAGTTTTATGTTAGGAGAAGAAGGTCCTGATGCTATTAGAAATTCAGTAATAACATTAAACTTTGAGACACCAAGTCCAATTGTTAGTTATTCTGGTGGCCAAAAAATTTCTAGTACACTTTTTCAATACAGTTTCCCTCTAATAGACTTCTTATTACTCGCAGAACCTTTAGAATTTGAATTAGAATGGTAAATAATTAGATTTAGTAATTACTTATTATTTAATGACAAAAGAGGCTATACAAAAATGTATAGCCTTTATTATCATTATATTTTTAAATAAATTTAAACATTGAATCTAAAATGCATAATGTCCCCATCTTGAACAATATACTCTTTTCCTTCCATTCTAAGTTTTCCTTTTTCTTTAACTTTTTGCTCACTACCCAATTCAAATAAGTCATCACAATTATAAACTTCTGCTTTAATAAAACCTTTTTCAAAATCTGTATGAATAACACCTGCAGCTTGAGGAGCCTTATAACCTGCTTTAAAAGTCCATGCTCTATCTTCATCACTACCAGCTGTGAAGAAAGTTCTCATTCCTAAAGTATGATAAGCACTTCTAATTAATGAGTTTAATCCTGATTCTTCTAAACCTAAAGCTTCTAAAAATTCTTTTTTATCTGCTTCATCTTCCATTTCAGCAATTTCTGCTTCAATTTTTCCACAGATAACAACAACTTCCGAATCTTCTTCTTTAGCAACTTCTCTAACAATTTTTACATATTCATTATCTTCTTCAAGATTATCTTCATCTACATTACAAACATAAATTACAGGTTTTAATGTAATAAGGTGTAAATCACTAATTGCTTCTAATTCTTCTTCATCAAGATTTAATGTTCTTGCCAATTTTCCTTCACTAAGACAATCTTTCAATTTCTCTAATATTGGCAATACTTTTGTATTAATCTTTTGTTGTTCTTTATTAATTCGACCCATTTTAGCCATTTTTGCATAACGTTTTTCAACAGTATCTAAATCTGAAAAGGCTAATTCAATATTAATAGTTGAAATATCTCCAATAGGATCTATTTTATTATTAACATGAATGATATCTTCATTATCAAAACATCTAACAACATGTGCTAAAACACCAACTTCCCTTATAGAAGCTAAGAATCTATTTCCTAAACCTTCGCCTTTAGAAGCACCTTCAACTAATCCTGCAATATCTACAAATTCAAAAGTAGCAGGAATTATTTTTGCAGGGGGAATTAATTCAACAATTTTATCAAGACGTGGATCTGGAACATTAACAATCCCAACATTAGGATCAATTGTACAAAATGGATAGTTAGCTGATTCAGCTGGTGCACTTGTTAAAGCTGAAAAAATAGTTGATTTACCTACATTAGGAAGACCTACTATACCACAATTTAAACTCATAAAATTATACCTCACTTAGATAAGTTCTGACGCTTGAATATATCATAGATTGACAACTTAATAAACCATGAGTAATCTAAATACTATAAAAAAGGATAAATAAAATATTGGCAAAAACAAAAACAATAGAAGTAAATACAAATATTAAATTAAAAAAAGCAATTATTATAATAATTAATAATTATAAAAACACAGAGTCTCCTCTTTTAAGAAGAGAAGAATTAATATCATTAGCAACAACTATGAACGTTGAAGTTATAGATTCAATTATAGTTCCTTTAAAAAAAGAAAATAGTCATACATATATAGGAAAAGGCAAAGTCATTGAATTAAAAGAAATAGCAGAAGAAAATGAAATTGATCTATTTATCTTTGAAACTGATTTATCGCCAAATATTCAAAGAAACTTGGAAAAAGAATTAAATGTTTGTGTAATCGATAGACGTGAAGTTATTTTACAAATATTTAGTGATAGAGCTTATACAAAAGAAGCAACTCTTCAAGTTGAATTAGCAAAACTTGAATATTCTCTTCCTAGATTAACTAGAGCTTGGACAAACCTATCAAGGCAAAGAGGTGGAACAAAAACAACTAAGGGGGAAGGTGAAACTCAATTAGAAATTGATAGAAGACTAGTTTTAAATAGAATAACTCGTTTGAAAAAAGAGTTAGAAAAAGTAAAAAAAATAAGAGATACACAAAGAAAAAATAGAATTAACTCTAATGTTCCAACTGTAGCTATCGTAGGTTATACAAATAGTGGAAAAAGTTCTTTATTAAAATACTTATCAAAATCTGAAATTTTTGTTGAGAATAAACTTTTTGCAACCTTAGATACTACTAGTAAAAAGATTAAAATGCCTAGCCATAGAGAAATGATATTTATTGATACTGTAGGCTTTGTTAGTAATTTACCTCATAATTTAATTGAAGCCTTCAATTCAACACTTGAAGAAGTAAACTATGCGGATGTAATTTTGATAGTCTTAGATCGCTCTCACCCAAATCTTATGGGATGTTATCAAACAACCATTGATACACTTAAAGAATTAGGTTGCGAAAATAAACCTACTATTATAATGTTAAACAAATGTGATCTAGAAAGAAATGAATTTGATTGTGTTAGATTAAAAACTATAGAGCCAAAAATTATAGAAACAAGCGTAAAAAAAGAAATTAATATTAATAAATTATTAGAAACTATAGAGCAAACATATGAAAAGGATGAAATAATAACACTTTTTGAAATTCCATTAAATCGACATGATTTAATATATTATGCTAAAAGAAATTCTTTAGTATTAGATATAAGATATGAAGAAGAATATATATTGCTTCAAGCAAAAGTAAAAGATAGATATTTAGGTGAATTAAAGAATTATAAAAAAACAACTCTCAATTGAGAGCTGTTTTAATATTAATAAATTATAAAATTTACATATCAAATCTATATAGACCTTGTAATGAAGCTTGAATAACAAAACTAGGATCTACGCTAGAACCTGTAAATGCTAATGCTAAACCTGGTTCAACACGGAATAATACATCGATAGGTAAATCACCTTCAAAGCTATAAGAAACTTCACCCATAGCTAAAGCTGAAATACTAAAAGCTCCACCACTTAATGGGATATTGAATGATAATCCTCCACCCGCATTTACATCAAAATCTTCTTTTTCAATTGAAAATTCACTTACATTATAAACTGCAAAACCTTCAGCATTAAGAGTTTTATCTCCAATAATATCAAAACCTAATGTACCACCTACTGTAAGATCTCTATCTACATTATATTTAAATCCTACACCATTTATTGTTCCCAAAGCTAAACCAGCACTCATGTCTGAACTTTTAGCAAAAGTAGGAGCCACAACCAATACCATCAATGCAACAATTGTCAAAATTCTTTTTTTCATAGCATTCTCCTTAATTAATTTTATATCTTTTACGCATTATACCAAATAAAAGTATACTTGAATAGAGAAAATATTAAATTACAAAAATATTTTAGTTTTAAAAATATATTTTTTATGTATTTTTTTTGTTAAGTAACTCACATCTTTATTAAATTGTGTAATAAGCTTTTGTAATTTTTGACATAAGTTTTTGCTCTATTTAGTGATTTTATCTCTTTTTATTTTTTTATTTTATATATATAGTACATTCAGAGGAAATGATATGGTAAATAAATCTCTTTATGGATTAAACAGTAATGAAATTTTTGAATTATTAAATTTAGAAAAAAAATTCCAAGCTAAACAAATATATCAATGGTTAATTAAAGGTGTATATAATTTTGATGAAATGACAAATCTCTCAAAAGCACTTAGAGAAAAATTAACTAAAAAGTATAAAAGTGCAATATCTTCAAAAGTTATAGATACACAAATCGACGATACTGGTGCCACTAAGCTAGCAATAGAGCTAAGTGATGGTTCTATTATCGAAAGTGTAATGCTTGTTGATAAAAATGATAGAAAGACAGCATGTATTTCATCTCAAGTTGGCTGTGCTATGGGATGCAAGTTTTGTAGAACAGGAACTATGGGCTTAATTAGGAATTTAAGTTCATCTGAAATTATAGAACAATTTGTACATCTTCGAAAACTTGGCAATATTACACATATTGTATATATGGGTATGGGAGAACCATTAGCGAATTTTGCACCTGTTTTAGATTCAATTAATTTCTTCCATAGAGAAGATGCTTTCTATATTAGCTTAAGAAGAATTACAATCAGCACCTGTGGTGTTGTAAGTGGTATTAATAAACTAACAGAACAAAATCTTAATGTTAAATTAGCAGTATCATTAGTTAGTGCAGACAATCCATTAAGAAATGAAATTATGCCAATTAATAATACTTATAACTTACAAAAATTAAAGCAAAGCTTATTACATTACCAAAACAAATGTGGTTCTAGATTTACTTTAGAATATTGTATGCTTAGTGGACTTAATTGTGATTTAAATGCGGCTAAAAAATTAGCAAGTTTTTATAATGGACTTGATGCAGTAGTAAATTTGATCCCTTGGAATCCCGCTGCTGAATTACCTTATAAAACACCAACTAATGAAGAAATAAATAAATTTACATCATATTTAGACAAATTCAATATCAGATATGCTAGAAGATTTACTAGAGGTAGAGATGTTAATGGTGCCTGCGGCCAATTAGCAACAAAAACTAGAAAGAATAAATAATGAAAGCATTTTATGAATTACCAAAAGAATATCAAATATATAAAACAATAGATCTTAACAAGAAAAAGTATTTAATTTTATTTAATCTTTTTGTAATTTTAGTATCATTAATTATTTTTTCAACTTTTAAAATTAATAGTTGCCCTCTTTTTTCTATTCGAAGTTTTATAGTTTTAGCAATTGGAATATATTTATCAATAATTATTCATGAACTGATACACGGAATTTTTATTTGGCTGTTTTCTAAAAAAAGAGCCAAATATAAGATTTCATTCTTCTATGCTAGTGCAGGTGCTAAAGATCGGTATTTTGATAAGTATTCTTATATCATAATAGCTATTGCTCCACTAATAATTTTATCTTTTTTATTATTTATTTTACTTTATTCCTTACCTCTTGAATACTATAATTCAATACTCTTAATTCTAGCCTTAAGTGCTTCAGGATCTATAGGAGATATATATATGACCATCATTACCCTATTATGTCCTGACAATATCTTAATAAATGATTCTGGCGAAATCATGCACTTCTACAAAAAAACATAAAACAAAACTTGCCGATTATAGTTAAAATAAATACCTTTTATACATTGTTTGTAAATATGGAGGTATTCATGGCAAATAACAACAATAAAACTAATAATAAGAATAATAGACCTATTATTCGGTTTTATTTAATAATGTTGGCGGCAATTTTATTAGTAAATATGTTCGTTGTCCCATATATGAACCAAGCTCAATATCAAGAAGTTGATTACGGAACATTTTTAACAATGTTAGATAATAAAACTATTAGCAAAGTTGAAATAAATGACAATAATATATACTTTACGGCTAATAATAGTTATGACCAAGTATATACAACTACAACATTCCAAGATCCAGATTTAGTAAACAGATTATATGCATCTGGTTGCGAATTTGGAAGGGTCGCTCCAACAGAAGCTTCTCCTTTAGTAACTATGCTACTATCTTGGCTATTACCTTTCTTCGTTATTTATCTGCTAGGCAGATATTTTCAAAAAAGAATGGCTAATTCTGAATCCGGTGGTAACCCTTTTATGGGATCTATGTCTTTCGGTAAAAGTAATGCAAAGCGATATGTACCAAGTGAAACTGGAATAAAATTCAAAGATGTAGCAGGAGAAGATGAAGCAAAAGATTTATTAACCGAAATTGTTGATTTTCTACACAAACCTGAAAAATATACTCAAATTGGTGCAAAAATACCAAAAGGAGCTTTATTAGTTGGACCTCCAGGAACAGGAAAAACCTTATTAGCAAAAGCTGTTGCAGGAGAAGCTAATGTCCCTTTCTTCTCTATTTCTGGTTCAGAATTTGTTGAAATGTTTGTCGGTATGGGAGCAGCAAAAGTTAGAGACTTATTTAAAGAAGCTGCAAAAAAAGCTCCTTGTATAATATTTATTGATGAAATTGATGCAATTGGTAAAAAAAGAACAACCTCTCCACAAGGTGGAAATGATGAAAGAGAACAAACACTTAATCAACTTTTAACCGAAATGGATGGATTTGATAGCACTAAAGGAATTATCCTATTAGCAGCAACCAATAGACCTGAAACTTTAGATCCAGCATTACTTAGACCAGGAAGATTTGATAGAAGAATTCCTGTTGAATTGCCAGATGTTATTGGCCGTGAAGAAATACTTAAAGTTCATGCACAAAATATAAAAGTTGCAAACAATGTTAACTATCATGATATTGCTAGAGCTGCAGCAGGAATGAGCGGTGCTGATTTAGCAAACATTATTAATGAAGCTGCTCTAATCGCTGTTAGAAATAGAAGATCTAAAGTCATTCAAACTGACTTAGTAGAAAGTATTGAAGTTGTTGCAGCAGGCTATAAAAAGAAAAACAAAGTTCTAAACGACAAAGAAAAATTAATAGTAGCATATCATGAAGTTGGCCATGCACTTGTTGCAGCATTACAAACTAATACAGCACCTGTTTCGAAGATTACTATTATCCCAAGAACCTCTGGTGCATTAGGTTTTACTATGCAAGTAGATGAAGAAGAAAAGAATTTATTAAGTAAAGAAGAATTAGCTAATAAAATTGCAATATTTACTGGTGGTCGTGCAGCAGAAGACATTGTTTTTAATTCAATCACTACTGGCGCTAGTAATGATATTGAACAAGCTACCAAATTAGCAAGAGCAATGATAACTAGATATGGTATGAGTGATGAATTTGGAATGGTTGCTTTCGAAGCTCAAGGATCACAATATTTAGGAGGAGATTCTTCATTAATTTGTAGTGAAAATACTAGTTCTAAGATTGATAAAATGGTTACTGAATTAGTAAGTAAACAGTATGAAAAAGCTAAAAACTTATTAACAGAAAACATTAACAAGCTTCACGAAATATCAGAATATTTATATAAAATGGAAACCATCGATGGTGAACAGTTTATGGATATCTTTATTAACGGGAAAAAAGAAATTACTCAATAATTATTATTAAAATAAAAATACCTCTAAAGTAGTTTATATCTACTTTGGAGGTATTATTTTATAGTCATAAGGTATTATCTTAATATAATAAAAGTCTTAAATTAGCCCTTTATCACTAAGCATTTTAGTTGCAGCATCTTTTACACTTCCACCTTCATCTACCATTAAATTATATTTTTGCATATCAGATTCTGTGAATTTATTAGTTAGTTCATTTAGAGCTTCAACAACTTCAGGATGCTCATCAGCATATTCAGTTTTCATAATTGGTGTTACATAATATGGAGGGAAAACATTTTTATCATCAACTAAATTAACAAAACCATATTTTGCTATTCTTCCATCAGTTGAATAATATGTATTAATATCAATTTGACCTTCGATTAAAGCTTGAGTTGTTAAACCTTGATCCATACCCTTATATTCTTTAAATTCAAATCCATAAGTTCTAACAACAGCTGGTAAACCATCACCTTCTCTAACAGGGAATTCTTGATCTCCTCCTAAAACTAATTGATCAGCAATAGGTGCTAAATCAGAAATTGTTTCAAGGTTATACTTATCAACTAATTCTTGAGTTGTTGAAAAAACATATGTATCATTAAAGCCTAGAGGGCCTAACCAAGTAATTCCATACTCTTCTTCACATCTTTCTTTAACATAATTATATGTTGCTTCAGGTCCAATATTATCTGTTTGATTGAAAATTGATCCATAAGCAGAACCTGTATATTCACAATACATATCAGCATCACCATTTTTAATTGCATTAAAACAAAGTAATGTTCCACCAAGCTCTTTAACTTCTGTTTCAAAACCCTTTGACTCTAAAAAGATTCCAATTGCTTCACCAACAATTCTCTGTTCTGTATAATTCTTATGAACAACAGTAATTTTATCACTTGATGAATTACAACTTGTAAATAAAGATGCAATTGCCATTATTGTAACTAATATAATTTTGTTTTTATTTTTCATATATTTTCTTCTCCTACTTTTTAATCTCTTAACCCTTTAGAAGTTAATGCTTTTTCAACTAAACCTAATAAAAAATCTACAATTAATGCTAGAACAGCTGATAAAATTGCTCCAGTAAATATCATAGGTTGGTTAAAGGTACTTAATCCTCTATAAATCAAATCTCCTAATCCTCCAGCAGCAATAAGTGTTGCAATTGTTGTAATACCAATACATGTAACAGCAGCAATTCTAACACCACCCATTATTACCGAAATAGCTAAAGGGACTTCGACTTTAAACATTATCTGCGTTTTAGTCATACCCATACCAGTTGCAGCTTTAATTATTCCAGGATCAACATTTTTAATACCAATTAATGAGTTTTTTACTATAGGTAATAATGCGTATAAGAATAAAGCAAATACAGCGGGTTTTGTTCCTATACCAAAAATAGGCATTGCAAAAGCAAACATAGCTAAAGATGGAATAGTTTGTATTATGTTAGCAACACCAATAACAATTTTAGCTGCTTTTTCATGATTCACAATTGAAAAACCGACAGGAATTCCAACTACACATGCTAATATTACAGCAGTAAATGATAAGCTAACATGTTCTAATGACTTCTCTATTATTAAGGCCCAATTATTTGTTAAAAATTCAATCATCTTAATAGTCCTCCGTTCCTGGCATTATTTGACTCAATACATTTAAAATACTTGTATTTGAGATTATTCCACATAAACACCCTTCATCATCTACTACAGGAATATATTTAAGACCTTTTTCATTCCTAATATTAATAACATCTGTTAAACTTGTTTCAGGAGATACTGAGACAAAATTTGTCTTCATAATATCCATCATTTTTGTATTATGTTCTGAAATACCAACAAACCTATTGGCACCAACTAATCCAAGTAATTTTTTCTTTTCTTTTTTCATTGGCTCTACTACACATAGCATAGTTGTTTCTTTTGTTGCCATTCTTTCAATAGCTTGTGCAACTGAACGAGTTTTAGAAATTGTAGGAAATTTTTTAATCATAACATCTTCAGCACTAAGCATATCAGGAGTTTTCCATAATCTATTTTTTCCAACAAAATTTAATACAAAATCATTTATAGGATTTTTTAATATTTCTTCG
The DNA here is from genome assembly GCF_050031695.1 of Pleomorphochaeta sp. Lineage (GTDB taxonomy): Bacteria > Spirochaetota > Spirochaetia > Sphaerochaetales > Sphaerochaetaceae > Pleomorphochaeta. Next base: position 44,100 of record NZ_JBNAIC010000005.1, read on the forward strand.
GCACTATCACATTGAACGATTTTACCTTCTTGCATTACAGCAATTCTATCGCCAACTTTTATTGCCTCATCTATATCATGAGTTACAAAAATAATAGTTTTACCTAATTCATCATGAATTCGAACAACTTCGTCTTGCAATTGTTCTCTAGTTATTGGATCTAATGCAGAAAAAGGTTCATCCATTAATATTATATCAGGATCATTAGCAAGAGCTCTTGCAACACCTACTCTTTGAAGTTGTCCACCAGATAATTCTTTTGGATATCTAGAAAGATAAATATCTGGATCCAAATCAACTTTATCTAATAAATCTCTAGCTACTTTTAAATTTTTCTCTTCGTCTTTAGAGGTTAAACCTAAAACAGCTACAACATTTTGACCTATTGTCCAATGAGGGAACAAACCAATTTGTTGAATTACATATCCTATTCTTCTTCTTAATTGAATTTTATCAACTTTTGTTATATCTTCACCATCGATATATATTTCACCTGAAGTAGGATCTACTAAGCGATTAATCATTTGCATAGTAGTTGTCTTTCCACAACCACTTTCACCAACTAAAACCATAAACTCGCCATCATTTATAGTTAAATCAAGGTCATCTATAACCTTTGTCTTTCCATCATAAGTTTTTACAATATTCTTTAACTGAATCATTTTATTCTCCTCAATACTTTTTTATTCTAACTTTTGCAAATTTAGGTATCATGTAGAATATTTTTGATCAAAAAAATTTGTTTTTCGAATGCGATTCCTTCAATATAGATTGAACGAAATTTGAAGCTTTTTAAATCAATCAAAACAGCCTCCTAAATAATTTCTTAGTTGAAAAAAACCAAATAAATTAAACGCAATTGAATTCATTATTCGCGAAATTTAAATTTGAAATAAATTTTTATTTTTAGTTTTTTTTAAGTTTAATTTTTTATTTTCATATCTTATAAAAAATTAATATAAATTAATAACTATTTAATCAAAAAAGAATGTATATAAAATACAAAAAAATAAATATTAATCTTATTATAAAGAGTAATATAATTAAATAATAAACAGTTATATTAATATTGAGTTAAAAAGAGGTAAATCTACTCAACTCTTTTTAAATACTAACACATATAAAAACTTTATTAAACAATAATGGAAAGACATTTTAGGGATTTTTTTAATTTATTAAAAATTGTAACAATAAAAAAGAAATAAAAAACTGCTGTAAATTAATGATAATATATATCAAATACAGCAGTAAATTATTATTATAGTATTTTTTATTAATCTTTGATTAATACAGCTTTTATCCTTCTAACTCCAGCAGAAGAGGATTGTTCTTTTAATATTTTAAAACGACCCATTTCTTTAGTATTAGAAACATGAGGACCACCACAAACTTCTTTAGAAAAATCACCTATAGAATAAACTTTAACTTGTTCACCATATTTACTATCAAAGAAAGCAATAGCACCTTTTTCTTTAGCTTCTTCTAATGTCATTGTTTCACAGACAACATCAAGATTCTTTTCTATTTCACTATTTACAATATCTTCAACTTTTTTCAAATCTTCTTTACTTACTTTTTCAGGATGAGTAAAGTCAAATCTTAATCTTTCAACAGTAATATTAGAACCTTTTTGTCCAACATGATCACCTAACACTGTTCTTAATGCTTTATGAAGCATATGAGTTGCAGTATGTAATGCTGTTGTTTTTTCACTGTGATCTGCTAGACCACCTTTGAACTTTTGTTCAGAACCACTTCTACTTTGACTTTGATGTTTTTCAAAAGCTTTTTTAAAACCATCTTCATCAACAGTTAAACCATTTTCTGCAGCAAGTTCTTTTGTTAATTCAATAGGAAATCCATAAGTATCATACAATTTAAATGCCATTCTACCTGGAATCATTTTAGCTTTACCTTTTAGAATATTAGGAATCATTTTCATGAATTCTTTTTCACCCTTTTGTAAAGTTTTGCTAAATTTATCTTCCTCTTGAGCTAATTCTGTAAATATAAAGTTTTTATTATCTAATAATTCTGGATAAGCTTCATTATATAAATCTAAAACAATTGTAGCTAATTCACCTAAGAATACACCTTCTATACCAATTTTTCTTCCATGTCTAATTGCACGTCTTATTAATCTTCTTAGAATATAACCTTGGCCTACATTAGATGGAGCTAAGCCTCTTTGGTCACCTAAAATAAAACAACTTGTTCTAATATGGTCGGCTACGATACGAATAGAAACATCAGTATCATCATTATCGCCATACTTAACATTAGATAATTTTTCTATACCTTCAATGATAGGAGTAAACACTTCAGTTTCATAAACATTCTTTTTACCTTGAAGAATAGCAATTGTTCTTTCAATACCCATTCCGGTATCTACACATTTTCTATCCATTTCAACATAAGAACCATCTTCTAGTTTCTTATAACCCATGAAAACATCATTCCAAATCTCAAAGTATTTACCACAAGAACAACCTGGTTTACAATCTTCACTACATTTTTCACGGCCAGTATCAATAAACATTTCACTATCTGGTCCACAAGGTCCTGTTTCACCAGCAGGTCCCCACCAGTTATCTTTTTTTGGTAAGAAATAAATTCTTTCTTCTGGAATTCCTCTTTTTTTCCACTCTTCAGCAGAAACATCATCACGAGGTACTAAATCATCACCAGCAAAAACAGTTACTGATAGTTTTTCAGGATCAATATTTAATTCTTTTGTCAAAAAATCAAAACTGAAATCAATAGCTTCTTTTTTAAAATAACTTCCTAATGACCAGTTACCCAACATTTCAAAGAAAGTTAAATGATGAGGGTCACCTACTGCATCAATATCACCTGTTCTAATACATTTTTGATAATCACATAATTTATTTCCAGATGGATGCTCTGCTCCTAATATGTAAGGAACTAGTGGATGCATTCCAGCAGTTGTAAATAATACTGTTGGATCATTTTCAGGTATCAATGAAGCACCACTGATTTGTTTGTGGTCTTTTGATACAAAGAAATCTATAAATTTTTTTCTTAATGCGTTTGCTGTTAGTTGTTTTTCCATACCATTGATAGTAAATTTTGAGCAATATTTAGTCAAGATTTTAATCAATTATTTCTTTAATAAACCGCTATATATTAAAAAATTAATACTATTAAAATAACGTTAATTGCTTTACTTCTTCTCTCTTTATATTATTCTCTACTTTTTTTAGAATATTATTATTAATTACTTTTGGCAATTCACTTGGATATCTAATTGTTTTAGCACCATGTTCAATCAATTTTTTTGGCCATGTAATTGACTCATTTTTTTTAAGGGCACTTAAAAACAACACTTTTCTTTCACGAGATAGTGCATAATCTGCTAATTGAATTGCCCCACCCCCATCTACTTCTTCTAAAACAAAGATAGCTGTAGATAATTCACACATCAATCTATTTCTAAGCAGAATATTCCATTTTAAATTTGTATCACCAGGTGCAACTCTAGTTACAACAACACCACCCTCTTTAGCTATATAATCTTGAATTTGTTTATGACCTTTTGGATAATAAACATTTAAAGGTGTTGCTAAAACCGCTATTACAGGAGAAAAATTAGATAGACTCTTTACAGCAGCATGCCCTTGAGTCCCTAGAGACAATCCACTAGTTACTAGAATTTCTTCTTTGATTAAATTAGAGATTATTTTATCTAATTTTTCAACATTTTCTCTTTTTGGAGCTTTAGATCCTATTATTGAAACATTTTTCTTTTTTAATAAAGAAACATTGCCTTTACAATATAATACTTTGGTTGGATATGGTAAGTCATTAATTTGATTTGGCCAATCAGGATCTCCATATATTAATATTTTTACCTCCTTATCAAAGTCATTAAAACTATCTTTTACTTTATTATATTCTCTATATAAATCATTTATAGAAACTTTTAATTTAGAGGCCCATAATGTAAATTCGCTACTTATTTCAAATAAAAACATATGCCTATATTTATTCCATACTTCACAGGCTTTATCATAATCTTTATTATATATATTTAAAATTGTTTCCCAATTTATAGCTTGTATCAAATTATCACGATTCATAAACAAAGATTAGCATATCAATTATTACATTTACAACAATTTTACTAAAATTATTTTTCTTCTATAAAAATCTTTATAAATATAATTATTATTAGGCTTAAATAAAAAAACTTTTTTTTTGAACAATTACATGAAAATATCAAAAAATGTTAAATAAAACACTTTTTTTCTCAAAAAATAACTTTTTTTTTATAAAGGTGTTGACAATAAATTCTCTACAGTGTATAAACAACATCGTTAACGCCGCTTTAGCTCAGTTGGTAGAGCAAAGGACTGAAAATCCTTGTGTCCCTGGTTCAATTCCTGGAGGCGGCAACTAATACAGAAACTAATTTGTTTCTGTATTTTTTTTGTCCTTTTTCTGTATATTTTCTTAAAATAATCCTATATTTATTCATTTTCAACAGTTTTGCAACAAATTTTAAATAAATATTCAAAAAATATGTATAATATGTTGCCAAAAGTCTTGAATATGCAACAATAATAATATAATATAACACCAATTTAAGTAAATTATAAAAAGGACAACATTTTGGCAACATTATTTTTAGAAGACGGCAGTAAATTTAATGGTATTTCTTTTGGTGCAGATATTCCTAAATTAAAAGATATTCATTTAAATAAAAGTGCTAGTGAAATTGTATTTAATACAAGTATGTGTGGATATCAGCAGATATTAAGCGATCCATCCTATACGGGACAAATGGTTTGTTTTACATATCCTCAGATAGGTAATTATGGAATAATAACTAATGAAGAAGAAACCATTTTAGAAAAAAAAGTTCATGTTAATGCTATTGTTGTAAAAGATTATTATCGTGGGAAAGTTGATAAGGACAAATCTAAAATAGATAAATATTTGAAGGATAATGATATTATTGGTATTTCAGATATAGATACAAGAAAATTAACACTTCATCTAAGAGATACAGGTTTTAAAAGAGCTATTATTATAAAAGAAGACAATTTAGGAAAGGACGAGGAATTATTTATTAAAAATTACCTTTTATCCTTTCCTTTTATTTCAGCAAATAATCAATGTGAAAAAGTTTCTACAAAAATCACATTAAAAAATCCTTTAAAAAAACTATATGAGAAAAATAATAAATCTATAAAATGTGCATTAATTGATTTTGGAATAAAAAAATCAATTATTTGCGAGCTTAACAAAAGAAATGTAGATGTGACTTTGTTTAACTCTAACACTACTAAAGATGAAATATTAAACTCTAATTTTGACTTATTATTTTTAAGTAATGGCCCTGGTGATCCTGAGACTCAAACTTCAGCAATAAAACTAGTTCAAGAATGTCAAAACAAAATTCCTATTGTAGGAATATGCTTAGGACATCAAATAATAACTATTGCATTAGGTGGAGAAACGTCAAAAATGAAATTTGGTCACCATGGAGCTAATCAACCTGTAACAGATATTGAAACTAAAAAAATCTTTGTAACAAGTCAAAATCATAGTTTTGTTTGTTCTAAACTACCAAAAGGTGCAAGACTTTGGTTTATCAATTCAAATGATAATAGTGTTGAAGGTTTAAAAATAGATAATAAAAATATTAAAAGTGTTCAATTTCATCCAGAAGCTAGTCCAGGACCAAGAGATAGTCTTTGGATTTTCGATGAATTCTTAAATGGAGTAAACAATGGGTAAGAGAGAAGATATTAAAACAATATTAGTAATCGGTAGCGGACCAATTATTATTGGACAAGCTTGTGAATTTGATTACAGTGGAGTTCAAGCTATAAAAGCTTTAAAAGAAGAAGGCTATAAAGTAATTTTAATTAATCCTAACCCTGCAACTATGATGAGCACCCCTTCTTTAGCTGATAAAGTATATATGGAGCCATTAACTCCTGAATATGTTGAAGCTATATTTAAAAAAGAAAATATTGATGCTGTACTTTCTACGGTTGGAGGACAATCGGCTCTTAATCTAACTCTTGAATTAAAAGATAAAGGTTATTTAGAAAAATATAATGTTGAAATTATTGGAGCTAGTGTAGACTCAATAGAAAAAGCAGAAGATAGAGGATTATTTAAAGAATTAGTTGAAAAATTAGGTTTACATTCTCCTAAAAGCGGAATTGCAAATAACATAGATGAAGCAATAATCTTTTCTAAAGAAATTGGTTTCCCTTTAATTATTAGACCAAGTTTTACTCTAGGGGGTAGAGGTGGTGCAATTGCTAATACTGAAAAAGAGTTTTTATCTTTAGTAAAAAATGCTTTATTAGAAAGTCCTACATCTCAAGTTCTTATCGAACAATCTCTTATTGGATGGAAAGAATTTGAAATGGAAGTAATGCGTGATAAACATGATAATGCTATTATTGTATGTTCCATAGAAAATATTGATCCAATGGGTGTTCATACAGGAGACTCAATCACAATAGCACCAATACAAACATTAAGCGATAATGAATATCAGAAAATGAGAGATGCTTCAATCGCTATTCTTAGAGAAGTAGGAATTGATTGTGGTGGCTCAAATGTTCAATTTGCTATGAATAATCAAACTGACGAAATGGTGGTAATTGAAATGAACCCAAGGGTTTCTAGATCATCCGCTTTGGCTTCAAAAGCTACTGGATTTCCAATCGCCCATTGTTCTACTAAACTTGCTATAGGCTACACTTTAGATGAAGTCGTTAATGAAATTACTGGGAAAAGTGTATCTTGCTTTGAACCAGCCCTTGATTATTGTGCTGTAAAAGTACCTAGATTTGAATTAGAAAAATTTCCTTTACCACCTTCTGCTATAGGCTCTCAAATGAGAAGTGTTGGAGAATCCTTAGCTTTAGGTAGAACTATCTTAGAATCTCTAAATAAAGCTATTAGATCTATTGAATTTGGATTCGAAGGATTAGAAACAATAGATGAAAATGTTGAACTATATCTAACTAACGCACATCCTCTTAGAATTTTTTCAGCTTATACTAAAATATTTAATGAAGGTGAAAAAATAATTGATGAAATTGAAGAAATAACAGGATTTCATAGATTTTTCTTATATCAATTATTAGATCAAGCAAATCTTGATAAAGAAATTATTAATAATGAATTAGATTATAATCTTCTACTTAAAGCAAAACAATATGGAATGAGTGATAAACGTATTGCACAACTTAAGAGACAATGTGAAAAAGATATTTATAATTTAAGAGATAAATATAATATTCATATTACTCCACACTACGTTGACACATGTGCTGGAGAATTCGAAGCATTAACACCTTACTTGTATAATACATATGGTGAAGAAGCTGAAGGTGAAATTTTAAAAGAAGAAGGTATTGCAATACTTGCAAGTGGACCTAATAGGATTGGTCAAGGATTAGAATTTGACACTTGCTGTTCTCTTTGTTCCCTTACATATAAGAAACTTGGCAGGAAAACTATAATAATCAATTCAAACCCTGAAACAGTTAGTACCGACTATAATACAAGCGATAGACTATATATTGAGGCATTAAATAGCGAAAGTGTAATTGAAATTTTAAGAAGAGAACAAGTAAAAGATGTTATTATTCAACTTGGAGGACAAACTCCTTTAAATATTGCTGAAGAGATAGAAAAAGCTGGATTTAATATAGTTGGGACAGCACTATCAGGTATTAATGCGAGTGAAGATAGAGCAATATTTAAAGATGCTATAATAGATTTAAATCTTAACCAAGCTAAGAACAGTATTGCATATAGCAAAGATGAAGTGTTTAAAATTTCTAATGATATTGGATATCCTGTACTAATTAGACCCTCTTTTGTATTAGGCGGGAAAAGCATGTATATAGCTTATGATGCAAAATCCTTAAATAATTTTTTAGATTCTCAAAACGTCATTATAGATAAAGATAGGCCTTTAATAATTGATGAATTTTTAGAAGATGCATTTGAATATGATTTAGATGGGGTATTTGATGGTGAGCGTCTTTATGTAGGTGGCATTCTTCAACATATTGAAGCCGCGGGGATTCACAGTGGTGATAGTGCTGCAGTTTTTCCACCTTATAAAGTTGATAAAAAACATTTAGAAGAAATGAAAGAAGCAACATATAAATTATGTAAAAAATTTAATATTGTTGGTCTTGTAAATATGCAATTTGCTCTAAAGAATAATAAACTCTATGTTATTGAATTAAATCCTAGGGCAAGTAGAACAATTCCTTTTATATCTAAATATTCACAAATTAATCTTATTGAAGTTGCAACAAAAGTCTTTTCTAATATTAATTTAGTAGATCAAAAACTAGTTAATAATGATGAAAAAATATCAAGTGGATCTTGTAAAATAGGATGGGCTATTAAAGAAGCAGTTTTCTCTTTTGATAGATTTGTAAACATTGATCCTGTATTAGGGCCTGAAATGAGAAGCACTGGCGAAACTACAGGCAGTGGAACTACTTTTGGGGAAGCTTTTGCAAAATCACAAATGGCATCCGGAAATAAACTTCCTATAAAAGGAAAAGTTTTAATTAGTGTAAATAAAAAAGATAGAGAGACAATTATCCCTTTAGCTAAAGAATTACAAAATTTAGGTTTTGATATTGCTGCTACTCGTGGAACGGCAAGAGATTTATATAAAAATAATATTCTTTGTGAAGTTATGCTTAAAACAAAAGATGGACATCCAAATATTGTTGATTATATTAGAGCAAAAAAAATTGATCTAATAATTAATACACCAATGGGTTTCCATTCAATATCTAGTAATGATGAAATTAGAAGTGAGGCTTTGAAGTTAAAAATTCCTTATACAACTACTACTAGTGCTGCTATTGCTGCAGTTGAAGCAATTAAATACATGATGAAACATGAATATAATGTTGAAGCAATTAAAAACTTTATAAACTAAATAAAAAAGTCCTACTATTAAAAATTTTCAGTTTTTTATTAGTAGGACATTTTATTAATTTAGTTATTTGCTTATAAAGCAACAATTACATTTAAATCGTCATCATTCCAATCTGGAGCAAACCATCTATAAGTAAAGCCAACATAACCACTAGCTGAATATCTAAATTCTCTTGGTGTTACACCAGAAAGAGTTGGATTATAGCTTGATTCAGAATCATACCACAATGCTTTAGCACTAGCTCCTACATCTACTGTAAAGTAAGGCATACTAGGAGAATAAACTCTATAACCAATATTTGCACCAACACCCCAATATATTAATACATATGGGTCATCAACAGCTGTTTCATCTTGAGTTATTGCAGATAGAGCCGGTCCAATGTTAAAATATGTTTCTTTATTAACCTCACTTTTAAAACGAGTTGCTACACCAAATATAAAATCAAAGATATATGCATCATCTTCTAAAACTGGTATCACATCCATGGAGAAATATCCACCAACTGGTGAACCCATAAAAAATACAGATGAATTAAAATTAGCACCAAACAAAGTTAAATCTTCACTATCATTTTCGTCTATTGCTTCAGTATATGTACCTGTAAGTTGTAAAGTTGAATAAATATCATTAAATAAAGGATTAGCTCCTTCATCAGAATATGAAGTCACATATGTAGTTGCAAATAGATTTACATTTAACAATGCAATAACGATTAGAGATAAAAATAATTTTTTTTTCATAAAAACTCCTAAAATTTTCTTTTGTTTATAAAAATATAAATACATAAAAACTATATTTAGTTACAACTAATATAACAGATTAATTATATTTTCACAAATTTTTATAATTATTTTATTTTTAGGCACTTTTTACTTGTAATAAGAAATCGCACCCTTAAACATTAAGTTATCTGATTTATAATCTTTTACATTTTTATATAATCCAATTTTACTTCTTTCTAAATGCCCCATTCTTCCTAAAATTCTACCATCTTCACTCACAATTGACTCAATAGCTAAACAACTACCATTAGGATTATAATTTATATCCATAGTAGGTTTATTATCATTATCAACATATTGAGAAACTATCTGTCCTTTTTCAATTAATTTTTTTGCATGATAATCATTACATACAAAACGACCTTCTCCATGGCTTATTGGAACCAATAACGTTTGACCAACTTCATAATGCATTAACCATGGGCTATTAATTGAAGAAATTCTAACTTTAACTAAAGAAGACTGATGTTGATTTATTTTATTATAAGTTAATGTTGGACTATCACTATTTATATCAGAGATATTCGAATATGGTAACAAACCTGATTTAACTAAAGCTTGAAAACCATTACAAATTCCCAAAATTAATCCATCTCTATTTTTATACATTGTATTAATAGACTCTTTAACTTTAGGAGATTGAATAAAACTAGAAATAAATTTAGCACTACCTTCTGGTTCATCTGCAAAACTAAACCCCCCAGGAAAGAATAATATTTGAGAATTATTAAGCTTTTTAGAAAATTCATTAATACTATTATTTAGTGTTTCTTGGTTATAAGTATTTATTATAACCTCACTAACTTCTGCTCCCACTTCTTCAAAAGCTTTTCTACTATCATATTCACAATTTGTACCTACAAAAACAGGTAAAAGCACTCTAGGTTTTGAGAATTTAGAATTAGAGATTACAATATTTTTCTTTTTAAATGAATCAACATTAGGGATATCTATTATTTTATCAGCTACTTTTGTAGGATAAACTTTTTCTAAAGTATTATCAGATATTTGTTCAATATTTATTAAATCAATTTTTTCAAAACGATAATTAATTTGATAATCTTTAATAGTAGTTCCCACTAATTTATAGTCCAATGATAATTCTTCTAGGATATCATTTATACCCTTACAATCATCAACTTCAATCAAAATAGAACCAATTTCAAAATCAAATAAGTCTATATTATCATTAATATTTAATCCTATTCTGTTTCCAAAACTCATATTTACAATAGCTGAGACTAACCCACCTTTAGTTAATGAATAGCTTGATAATATATTATTTAAAGAAATAACCTTCTCAATTTTTTTAAAATATTCTCTTTTGTTATCTGTAATAGGAAGTAATATTATTTTCGATTTAGATTTTGTAAATAAAGACGGTTTTACATTTTCTATTTTTGTTGTTCCCACTGCAAAAGAAACTAAAGTTTTTGGCACATCGATATTTTCGAAGGTTCCACTCATAGAATCTTTTCCACCAATAGCTGCAACTTTTAAATCCATTTGAGCTTTATAAGCTCCTAATAAAGCACTAGTCACATTTCCCCATCTCTCTTTATTATTTTTAACAGAAGGGAAGTATTCTTGTAGTGATAAATATATTGAGTTTATATTAGCACCACTAGCTATTAATTTAGAAACGGAACTTAATATTGATAAATAACTGCCATAAAAAGGCGATTGATCAACTAAATAGGGATCGAATCCATAACTCATTAATGAAACAGTTTTAGTATCTCCATCAACAGGAATTTTAGAACAAATTACTTGTTCTTTACTCTTTTGATAAATACCACCATAAGGCATTAATACATTTGTTGCTCCAATAGTTGAATCAAAAATATTACTAAGTCCCTTCCCAGAACAATAATTAATATCAGAAAACATCACCTTCAAATATTCATCTAATGTTGTTTCCATTTTTTGAGAATAATTTAAAGATTGTTTATTAATTTTAACATCAGTATATTTTTCACTACCATTTGTATCTAAGAATTCACGACTTATAGAAACAACAGTATTATTTTCATATGTCATAGTTAATCTATTATCATCAGTTATAATTGCGACTATTGTTGCTTCAATATTTTCTTTAATAGCTTCATTTATTATGTAATCACTATCTTCTTTTCTAACTACTATTGCCATTCTTTCTTGTGATTCACTAATTGCTATTTCTTCAATATTTAAATTTTCGTACTTTAATGGAACTTTATCTAATTCAATCTTTAATCCAGCTGATAGTTCACCAATTGCTACACAAACTCCACCAGCACCAAAATCATTACATCTTTTTATTTTTTTAGTAATATCCCCATTTCTAAAAAATCTTTGTAATTTTCTTTCTTCTGTAGCATTCCCTTTTTGTACTTCTGCACCACAAGTATCTAAAGATTTTTTATCATGAGCCTTTGAGGATCCTGTAGCTCCTCCAATGCCATCTCTGCCGGTTCTTCCCCCTAGAAGAATTACAATATCTCCTTTTTGTGGAACTTCTCTAACTACATTTTCTTTTTTTGCTGAAGCAATTACAGCTCCAAGCTCCATATGTTTAGCTTTATATCCATCGTGATAAAATTCTTTTACTAATGGAGTTGCCAATCCTATTTGATTCCCATAACTGCTATTACCTTTAGCAGAAACCCTTGCTATCGTACGTTGAGGCAACTTATTTGGTAAGGTATTTTTAAAAGCTTCTCTAGGATCTGCTGAACCACTTAGTCTCATTGCTTGATAAACATATGCTCTTGAAGATAAAGGATCTCTTATTGCTCCACCTATGCAGGTTGCAGCTCCACCGAACGGTTCAATTTCAGTTGGATGATTATGTGTTTCATTTTTAAATAATAAAAGATAATCTTCTTCTTTTTCATCAACATCAACTTTTATATTTATAGAACATGCATTTATTTCTTCACTAACCTCAACATCTTTATTATATCCAGATTTTTTTAATATTTTAGAAGCTATTGTTGCTATATCCATCAAACAATCATTCTTATTAGAATTTAATAATTGTTTATTTTTTTTATAATCTAAATAAACTTCATTAATTTCATCACTTTCAATTTCAACATTATTAAATATAGTATTAAAAGTAGTATGACGACAGTGATCACTCCAGTAAGTATCAACAACTTTTAATTCTACAATTGAAGGATTTCTATTCTCTGAAATAAAATAAGATTGGAATAAAATTAAGTCATCAATATCCATTGCTAAATTATAGTCTTTGAGAAGCTTTTCTAATTTTAATTTATCTAAAGTAATAAAATCATCTAATATTTTAACTTCTATTTCTTCTTTAGAAATAGCTTCTATTTCTTCTCTTTCTTCTAAATTAGCTTCTTTTGATTCAACAGGATTTATTAAATAATTTTTAATTTTATTTATATCCTTTTTATTTAAATCACCTTCAATACAATATACAGTTGCATTCTTAACTTTTGGTTTTACGTTTTCGACAAGTAAAGATATACACTTTTTAGCTGAATCAGCTCTTTGATCAAATTGACCATCAAGATATTCTATAGCAAACATAATTTTAGATTTGGGGAGTTCAAAATAAACTTCATCTAGCTGAACTTCACTAAAAACATATTTAACACTTTTTTCGAAAATATCATCAGATAAACCATCTACTTCATATCTGTTATATGTAACAAGATCTTGTATATTTAAACTAAGTAATTGATTTATCTCATTTAAAAGAATTGTATCTTTAAAGTTATTCTTCTTCTTTACATATACTGTTTTAACCATATTTTCCTACTTATATTCTTACTTATAACGCTTTTTGACCGATATCTTTTCGATAATACATATTCTCAAATGATATATTTTCTACATCTTGATAAACCTGTTTTACTGCAACATCTAAAGAATTAGCGACAGAAGTAATACTTAAAACTCTTCCACCATTTGTAAATAATTCTTCATTTTCAGTTTTTACTCCTGCAAAATAAGGAGTAGAGTAATTAAGATTTTTTATTAGAATTTTTTTATTTTTTTCATATTTAATTGGATAACCACCACTGGCTACAACTAAGTTGCATGAAGCCATATTTTTAATTACAACTTGAGTTTCTAGTAGCTTGTTAGTACAACAGGCCATCATTATTGATAACAAATCACTTTCTAAAAGTGGCAATACTGCCTGAGTTTCGGGATCTCCAAAGCGACAATTGTATTCAATTACTTTTGCTTCATTATCCTTTATCATCAATCCAAAATATAAACATCCCCTAAAAGTTCTACCTTCTGCTTTCATAGCTTCAATTGTTTTATAAAAGATATGATCTTCACAATATGTTTTTACTTCATTTGTATAAAAAGGATTAGGAGCTATTACACCCATACCACCAGTATTTGGACCCATATCATTATCATATATTCTTTTATGATCCATAGAGGATGCTAATGGTTTGATTGTATTTCCATCACAGAAAGCTAGTATAGATACCTCATAACCATCAAGAAATTCTTCTATAATTATTTTAGAACTACTATCACTGAACTTCTTATTATCTATAAAATCAATAATAGTTTCTTTGGCATCCGCATAATTTTCAGCAATTACAACCCCTTTTCCAAGAGCTAAGCCATCAGCTTTAATAACAAGAGGAAAACTACATTCATCTAAGTACTCAATTGCTTGTTTAGAATTATCAAAAGCTTCATATTTTGCAGTTGGAATATCATATTTCTTCATTAAGCTTTTAGCGAAAGATTTGCTTCCTTCTATAATTGCTGCTTTTTTATTAGGTCCAAAAGTTAATATGTTTAGTTTTTCTAATTCATCAACTAAACCTAAAACTAATGGATCATCAGGAGAAACAATTGCAAAATCAATTATATTAGTTTTACAAAATTTTATTATTTTTTCAAAATCTGTTACACCAATATTAATATTTTCAACTCTATCTCTTTTTACCCCAACACCTGGCAGGGCAAATATTTTATCTATAGTCTTATTCTCTAACAATTTTTGGATAATAGCATCTTCTCTGCCACCGCCACCTACAATTAAAACATTCACCCTAAATCTCCTAATGATGGAATAATCTTAAATTACTGAAAGACATTGTAATATTTAAATCATCACAAGCTTTAATAACTTGTTCATCTCTAATTGAACCACCTGGTTGTACAATGTAATCAACGCCGCTTCTATAAGCTCTCAATATATTATCTTCGAATGGGAAGAAGGCATCGGAAGAGAGACTTACACCTCTAATAGATTTTAAATAATCTTTTTTTTCTTTTGCACTTAATACTTCAACTTCTCCATCAAAATACTGAGTTAATGTCTCTTCATTAAACAAGTCTATTTCTCTTTGTTCATTTAAATATTGTTCGATTACATTGTCTTTAGCATTTCTTGATAGTTTTGCTACAAAAGGAAGGTTTAATACTTTAGGATGAGTTCTTAATAACCATCTATCTGCTTTATCACCAGCTAAACGAGTACAATGTATTCTTGATTGTCCCCCAGCACCAACACCAATTGTTTGACCACGATATGCATAACAAACTGAATTTGATTGAGTATATTTAACAGCAATTGATGCAACAATTAGATCAATTATTGAACTATCACTTAAGTTTTTGTTTTTTGTTACAATATTTGAAAGATAAGATTTATCGAAAAGAGCATCATTTCTATCCATTTCAAATGTAATTCCAAATATCTCACGCTTTTCACTTTTTGGTGGGACATAATCCTTATCAATTTGAATTACAGTATAAGCACCTTTTCTTTTTTGTTTCAAAATTTCTAGTGCTTTTTCACTATAACTTGGAGCTATAACCCCATCAGAAACTTCTCTTTTAATGCATTTAGCTGTACTTTCATCACATTCTCTTGATAAAGCAACAAAATCACCAAAAGAAGAAAGTCTATCAGCACCTCTACTTCTAGTATAAGCAACAGCTAATTCGCTTAATTCTTCTTTTACAAAATACATCTTTTTTTCTTCTTCATTTAAAGGAAAGTAAACAGCTGCTCCTGCTGGACTAACATGTTTAAATGATGCTGCTGATGGTAAATCAAGTGCTAGATCTAATTCTCTAACTAGCTGGTAGCTGTTTAAGGCATCCATTAAATTTATATATCCTGGATTACCACTTAAAATCTTAATTGGTAAATTATCAGAAAAAACTCTTGCATTTTTTTGGTGTGGATTACATCCATATTTTAGTTTTATTTCATCCATCTTATTTATCCTCATTAATATTTATAATTATATCTTCAATTTCTTTATTAGAAGTATATTTCAAACCATATAATGAAATTTTATTATTATCATTTTGCGCTTCAAATATATTTTTTGTTAATTCTGAAATATCATTTGTTTTAGGAAGTTCAACCTCAATTGGTTCTCCATAAAAAGATTTAAGAGGATTAGTATTTTCACTGTAAGTAGTAATAATTAAGGCTGTATTTTTTTCAATTTTTTCATAATTATAATAATACCTTCTAACCCCTTCCATACCTCTTTTTAGTATGGATAACTTTAAAAAATCTAACTCCTCATTTTTAAATTTTAATAAAGAACTAATTCTTGGTGTATAATTAGGAGCATCATCTTCATACTCTCTTGTATTTAGTGCATCTTCAAAAGATTTCTTATCAGATAAAAATTCATCAATAGTATCACTTTGATCACCATTAGTTACAATAAACCCATTTTCAATTGGTATTACAGCATTATAAATTATTAATGTTGGATCTTTTAAAAGACTTTCATCATAGGCTTTAGTCTTTAAAATATTATCTTCTTTTACAAAGACTCTATTTTTAGAATGAGCACTTCTACCCATGATTCCATAACAAAAAAAGATTGATCCATCATCCATTTTCCCTATTGTAATATTTCTTCCTGGATACTCAGAATTTGAGAAATAATCAAAAATATTAATCATAAAACTCCCTTCGATAATTTTTCTATTGCTTTTGGTAATAACACCCACTCTGCTTCTTTCATTATCCTAACTTGCAAAGTTTTAGCATCATCTCCCTCTTTAACTTCCACAGCCTTCTGTAAAATAATTTCTCCACCATCTGGAACTTCATTTACAAAATGCACTGTAGCTCCGCTCACTT
The DNA here is from genome assembly GCF_050031695.1 of Pleomorphochaeta sp. GTDB lineage: Bacteria > Spirochaetota > Spirochaetia > Sphaerochaetales > Sphaerochaetaceae > Pleomorphochaeta. The sequence goes on from NZ_JBNAIC010000005.1 coordinate 60,958, forward strand.
TAACTCCTTTTTTAAGAGCAGCTTCGTGAACTTTTAAACCATAATAACCTTTTCCACAAAAACTTGGAATTAGGGATGGATGTACATTTATAATTGATTTATTATATTTTTTAATAAAATCAGCAGATAGAATTTTTAGAAAACCAGCTAATACAACTAATTCAATATCATTTTTAACTAATATGGATAACAAAGTCTCTTCAAACGTTTTTGAATCTTTATAACAAATATATTCAGCTATAACTCCATAGTTTTTTGCTCTTTCAAGAGCATAAGCATCCTTATTGTTACTAATCACTAAACTTATTTGAGCGTTTTTTAAATTACCTTTTTGTTTCTCTTTTAATATAGCTTCTAAATTTGTACCTGAACCAGATACTAAAACAGCAACATTTAACATAATTGAATTTTATCTCCACCTCTAGTGATTTCTCCAATCACATATGCATCATTTATGATTTCTTTTACTTTGTCTTTTTGAGATTTATCAACTATGAAAACTAAACCAACACCTTGATTAAATGTATTAAACATCGTTTTATCATCTAATGATCCACATTTCTTAATCACATCAAATACTTTAGGAGTTTTAACTTTGTTCAAATCAATTTTTGCACATAGTCCAGGTTTAATCATACGTGGTATATTCTCATAAAAACCACCCCCTGTGATATGGCATACACCTTTAACTTCCATAGCTTCTTGCAATTTTAGAACATCTTTAACATAAATTCTTGTTGGTTCTAAAAGATGTTCAATCAATGGTTTTTCAAGAATATCATAAGTATTATATAAGGATTCTTTCGTATGGAAAATTTTTCTTATTAATGAAAAACCATTGGAATGAACACCAGATGAAGGAACAGCAAAAACAAGATCCCCCTCTTTTACTTTTGCTCCATCTATTATTTTGGTTTTGTCTACAACCCCCGTAGCAAAGCCAGCAACATCAAATTCACCGATTTTATAAAACCCAGGCATTTCAGCTGTTTCACCACCAACTAAACTACAGTTAGCAGCGATACAACCATCACACATACCTTTTACAATATCTTCAATTTGCTTTGGATTATTTTTACCAACAGCAATATAATCTAAAAAGAATAGTGGTTTAGCTCCGGTGCAAACAATATCGTTTACACACATCGCAACACAATCTATTCCAATAGTATCAAATTTCTCAGACAAAAAAGCTAATTTTAATTTGGTCCCAACACCATCAGTACCACTAACTAATATCGGATTTTTTGTATCACTAATATCTAAAGAATACATAGAAGCAAACCCACCTAATGAACTTAATACATTAGAATTATAAGTAGCCTTTACTCTTTCTTTTATTAATCTTACGCTTTCATATCCTGCTTCTAAATCTACACCAGCATCTTTATAACTTTGATTAGTGTCCATTATATTAACCTTCCAAATGTCTTTTTCGTTTATCTATACTTGGTTTAATAGGATATTTCCCACTGAAACAAGCTGTACAATATCCTATATCCTCTTTCGCAAGTTTTGTTACGTGTTTCACACTTAAAAACTCTAATGAGTCTACATTTAAGATATCTCTCATTTCTTCTTTAGTATATTTGCATGCAAATAAATTCTCTTTACTATCAATATCAGTTCCAAAATAACAAGGATTTAAAAACATAGGAGAGGAAGATCTAAAATGAACTTCTTTAGCTCCCGCATCTCTTAATAATTTTACAATTCTAATACTAGTTGTACCTCTAACAATAGAATCATCAATTAAAACAACTTTTTTACCTTCAATTGCAGACTTTACAACATTTAATTTTATTTGGACTGAAGAACTTCTTTGATTTTGTTCTGGTTGAATGAAAGTTCGACCAATATATTTGTTTTTAATTAATCCAACGCCATAGTGAATACCACTTGCTCTTGAATAACCAATCGCTGCAAGTATTCCAGAATCGGGAACACCAATTACAACATCTGCTTCAATCTTATTTTCTTCATAAAGATATTCACCAGCTTTTAATCTAGCATCTAAAACAGCAATATCATCAATAATACTATCTGGTCTACTAAAATATAATAACTCAAAAACACAAAGACTTCTCTTATACTTATTGCAATGTGTCTTTATAGACTTTAATTGACCTTTATTAATACTTATTATTTCGCCAGGTTCAACACTTCTAATATACTTTGCATTTATAGCATCAAAAGCACAAGTTTCACTTGCAAACACATATCTGTCATTTAACTTACCCATTACTAATGGCCTAAAACCTCTAGGGTCTCTTGCCACTATTAATTTATAAGGAGTCATGATAACAAGAGAATATGCCCCCTTAATTTCAAGCATTGTTTTTTCAATAGCTTCTTCAATACAAGAGCTTTTTAATCTATTTTTAGTAATTAAATAAGCAATAACTTCACTATCACTGGTAGTTTGAAAGATTAACCCTTTAGATTCTAATCTATCTCTTAGAATATGATCGTTAACTAGGTTTCCATTATGAGCTAATGCCATCTTCCCTTCTTTATGATTAACAACTAAGGGTTGAACATTACTCCTACTATTATCACCTGTAGTACCATATCTAACATGAGCAATAGCAATATCACTTTTTGGTAGTTTTTCTATATTTCTTTTTGTAAAAACTTCACTAACTAAACCAGTATCTTTATAAAGGGAAAGAGAATCTTTATTATTAGTACAAATGCCACAACCTTCTTGCCCTCTATGCTGAAGTGCATATAGAGCAAGATAACTTGTATTTACAATATCTAAATTGTCATCAGCTTCGCTAATAGCAAAGACCCCGCATTCTTCTTTGATTTTATTAAACATTATTTATTCATAATCCTAGATAACACTTCAATATAAGCATCTTCAACTTGACCTAAATCACGTCTAAATCTATCTTTATCTAATTTTTTTCTTGTTTCAGAGTCCCAGAATCTACAAGTATCAGGAGAAATCTCATCAGCTAAATAAATTTTACCCTCTTTATCCTTACCAAATTCCAACTTGTAATCTACTAGAATAATACCCTTTGAAATTAATTCTTCTTTTAAGATCTCATTAACTTGTAAACTATAGTCAGTAATTAAATCTATTTCTTCTTTTGTAGCAATTTCCAAAGTGGTAATATGAGAGATATTTAACATTGGATCATTTAAACTATCTTCTTTATAACAAAATTCAACAACTGGATTTTTTAATTCAAATCCTTCTTCTATCCCAATTCTTTTAGAAAGAGATCCAGCAACAATGTTTCTAACTATTACTTCTAGAGGTACAATCTTCAACTTTTTAACCAAAGTTTCTCGTTCACTTAATTCTTCTACATAATGTGTTGGAATACCTTTTGCTTCTATTTTCTTCATAAAATAGTTACTAAGTTGATTGTTTATTGCACCTTTATTATTAATGGTTCCTTTTTTGACCCCATTAAAAGCTGTTGCATCATCACTATAATCAACAATACATAGATTTTCATCATCACTTTGATAAACCTTTTTCGCCTTACCTTGATAAAGTAATTGTAGCTTTTCCATAATTTTCTCCATAAAAAAATCCCGTAATTTGATTACAGGATTTGTTCTAATTTTTCATTTGCTTCTAATGAAGATTTTTTATTTTTCTTTCTAAAATTGATTAAGCGTGATAATACATCTTCATCTTCGAGTGCAATTATTTGAGCACTAAGAAGAGCGGCATTCTTACTCCCATCTATAGCAACTGTAGCTACAGGGATACCACTTGGCATTTGCACACTAGATAATAATGCATCTAAACCATTAAGAGATGAGGATATGGGTATACCAATTACAGGTAGTAGAGTATTTGCGGCAACTATACCAGCTAAATGAGCGGCCATGCCAGCGGCACATATAATCACACTATATTTTTCATGTGCTACTTGAGCAAACTCTAAAGTTTCTATTGTAGTTCTATGCGCACTTAAAACTTTAACATCATAAGGAATTTCAAGTTCCTTTAATATTATTAAAGCACCTTTTACTTTGTCGAAGTCACTTAAACTTCCCATCAGTATTGCAACTCTTTTTATCATAATTGTTAATACCTCTTTATAAAGGTACAATATAAAAAAGCAAAAACAATTGCAACAGTTTTACAACAAATTTATAACAAATTTATTAATTTGTTGCAATATCTATAAAAATATACTGATTTATTAAGCCTTTTGTTGCAAAACTCATTAAATTTCAATTTATAGGATAACAACAAAAAAGAAAACCAATAAAAAGAAAATAGCAAATATTTTATATAAATAGCTAAATTATTATACATTTTTAAACATTTTTGATACTTTCTATAATATATTGATTATAAATTAATATATTAACATATTTCTGAATAATCACCTCCACATACATTATATTCTAGGATTAATATGTTAATTTTTTGTTAATATATTTATTTACTATTGAAAAATGAAGAAACTTAAGCCTAAACTTAATTTATGAATAACAAAATTTTAATAATTGAAGATGATAAAAGCATTTCAAAACTACTAAGCTTTCATTTACAATCTGAAGGGTTTGATACTCTTTGTGTTTATGATGGACAAGCAGCTTTAGATATTCTTATAAAAGAATCTTTCTCATGTATTATTCTTGATCTAATGCTACCTTTAGTAAATGGATTAGAAATACTTAAAATAGCTAGATATAAAATGGATATTAAAACACCAATAATAATAGCTTCAGCAAAAAGTGACGATAGTGATATAATCTCTGCAATTGAACTTGGAGCTGATGATTATTTAACAAAACCTTTTAGTCCAAAAGTATTATCTGCAAAAGTAAAAGCAGCTCTTCGATTATTAAAAAGAAAAAATATATCTGATGAAATAATAACTATTAATGATAATGGAATATATATAGATACTTCAAAGAGAACTTGTTCAATTGATAATAAAGAAATTATTCTAACAGCAACTGAATTTAATCTTTTATCTCTGCTTATTGAAAATCCGGAGAAAGTCTATTCTAGAGAAAAATTAATAACGAATATAAAAGGATCTGATTATCCTGTTACAGAAAGAGCTATTGATGTTCAGATTGTTTCCCTTAGAAAAAAACTAAAACACTATGGAAATAGAATAAAAACTGTTTGGGGTGTTGGTTATAAATACGTAGGAGCATAAATTGAAGTTTAAGAGACAATTATCCCTTTTACTATTGTTTACAATAATACTAATTTTATTTTCTTCTTTATTTTCTTCTAGAAGAGTTTTCTCATCTATAATAACAGAGCAAGAACAAAATGAATTAAAAAATAAAGCATTATTTATTAATTCATTTGATGAGATAGATTATCAAACCCTTCAAAATTATGCTCTCTATAATAAAATTAGAATCACATTAATTGATAATGAAGGAAATGTATTCTTTGATAGTGAAAAAGATTTTTTATTAATGGACAATCATTTATATCGTGAAGAGATAAAATCATCACTTATAAATGAAGTTGGTTATAGTATAAGAACTAGTAAAACAACTTCAGATGAAACTTTATATTGTGCTCTCTATTCCTCAGAAAAAAATATTTATATCAGAGTAGCCGCCCCTATTTCAAAATTTTCCTTTTTAAATTCACAATTTATTGAATCAATAATTCCTATATTATTAGTAATAATTATAATAGTTAGTATTGCTCTTCTAATTATTTTAAGACTCCTTTTCATTCCAATCGAATCCTTAGTTGAAGTTAGTAAAGGTTATGCAAAAGGAGAATTAGATGCTAGAACACATATAACCTCTCCTTTAGAAATAAAAGAACTTTCTCAAACTTTAAATTATATGGCTGAAGAAATACAACAAATTATCTCAAATCTAGAAAGAGAAAAAAATGAATATTCTTTAGTCCTTGAATCAATGCAAGAAGGTGTTATCTTTTTAAATACCAAAAAAGAAATAGTACTTTGCAATAAAGCAGCTGTAACAATTTTAGGAAAAGCAATTAAAAAAGGCATGGTTGTAAGAGATATTTTAAGTGATATAGATTTAATTACTCAAATAAATAACGCTATAACAAATTTTGAAAAAAGTGAATTAGAAATTTGGGCATATAAAAAATACACAGGAGAAATGGCACATATTTATGGTAAGGGTAATGAGAAGAATCTGCATATAACAATTTCAAGTATGGAAAAAAATAATATCTGTGAAGGAGCGCTACTTACAATTAGTGACAATACTGAAATTAACAGGCTAGAAAGAATTAGAAAAGATTTTGTAAGTAATGTATCTCATGAATTAAAAACTCCACTAACATCTATTGGAGGATTCACTGAAATATTAATTAATAATGAATTAAGCAAAGAACAAGCAAATGAATTCTATGATGATATATATACAAATTATCAAAATATGAAAGCAATTATTGAAGATCTTTTATTGCTTTCTTCCCTTGAAAAAAATAAAGCAAAACCTAATATGGAAGAAGTAGCTGTTTCTACAATAATAGAAAGCTCTATAAAAACAGTAACACCTCTAGCTAATAAAAAAAATATTACTATTAAAAAAGATTATTTAAAAAATTTAACAGTATTTTGTAGTGAAAGCTTAATTAAACAAGCTTTAATAAACCTTGTTATCAATGCCATTAATTATAGTCCTGAAAACAGTAAAATAAAAATTAGTGTTACTGAAAAAAAATATGAAATAATATTTAAAGTAACTGATTATGGTATAGGAATTCCTTCTGAAGATATCGATAGAATATTTGAAAGATTTTATAGGGTAGACAAAAATAGATCTAGAGATAGTGGTGGAACAGGGCTTGGATTATCTATTGTTAAGCATATAGCAATTCTCCACTCAGGAAATATTTCAGTAAAAAGTGAAGAAAATAAAGGTTCAACTTTTAAATTTTCAATTTCTAAAACAAATCACGTTTTAACATCTTTATTTAAAAAAAGTGATTTAATGTATAAAGTATAATAATAAAATAAAAACGTTATATTTATAATAACAAAATTTATACTTTTTGTTACTTATTTCAAAATAAGTATGTTATTATATGCATAAGATTATTATAAATTTGACATTAATTTAATTAACTATGATTTAGAAAACAAAGAAAGGAGAACTCTTTTGAAAACTAAAAAAATCTTGCAAACAATTATAATAATATCTACGCTTTTATTTTTATATGGATGTTCATTTTTTACTCAAAAAGGAACAGTTTCTTTATCATTAACAGACGCTCCTATTGCAGACAGAGAAGATATAGAAGGTGTTTATATTACAATTACTAGCATTGAATATAATTTAAATGACGAATGGATAATAGACACTAATTTTGAAGGCCCTCAAACCTTTAACCTTTTAGATTTAACTAATGGAAAGGTTTCTCTACTATCAAATATAATATTAGAAGAAGGGACAGTATCTCAAATTAGATTTAATCTTGATGCAGAAATAGAAGATAATTCAAAAGATACTAATGAAGATTCTAATTGTTACATAATAATTGATTCTGATGGAACGATTGATAAAATAATTGATGAAACAGATATAAAATATCCACTATTTATTCCAAGCGGAAAACAAACAGGATATAAAGCAGTTGGCGAATTTATTGTCCCAGCTAATGGTGAAGTTGAAATTACTGCTGATTTTGATGTTAGAAAATCAATTGTTCAACGAGGATCAAAAGACTCTCATGACTATCTATTAAAACCAACAATAAGATTAATAGTAAATAATCAAGCTGGTTCAATATCTGGTAGTTTTTCTATTAATAACTCAACAGCTTATAATTCTTTTACAATTTTTGCTTATAAGACTGGTGAGTTTGAAGAAAGTGAATTATCTCCTGATTCAGAAACTCCAGTTTATTTTGATAATGCTGAAAGTAGTACACAAGTAATGGATAGCAATGATGATGGACTCCCTAATACTTATATATTACCATTTTTAGCTCAAGGTTCTTATGATTTAATTGTTACAGGAATTAATAGCCTCAATGAATATACTATTTTAGATTCAACATCTTATGTAAATATTGATGTTATCTCAGAAGAAAAAACTACTGAAGATATAGAAATTATAATTCCTTTATAAAATAACCATACATATATATACATAAATCTCTTAATATATAGCAAAAAAGTACCACAAAACATTAATTATGTAGATTATAAATATTTTTAATAGTATACTATATATCAAGAGGATTTTATATGAGTATATTTACTATTGAACTTCTCGGACCACCTATTTTTAAAATTGATTATAAAGAAATTTCTTTCTCTCGAAAGAAAGCTATAGCTTTATTAACTTATATAATATGCAACAATAGAACTTTTTATAGAGAAGAAATTGCTGAGTTTTTATGGCCAGAAGTGACCCCTTCAAAATCGTTAAGTTCACTAAGAACAGTAATCTCAGAAATAAAAAAGAAAATTAACAATGAAATATTCATTACTGAAAATAATAAAATATTTATTGATAGAACAAATCTATCATGTGACTATCTAATCTTTAAAGACTTATTATCTTCTCAACATACTATATGGCAAAAGAAAAAAGCAGCAGAATTATGGAAAGGTGGGTTTTTAAAAGGTTTTTATTTAAAAAATTCATCATCCTTTTATGATTGGCAAATTCAAGAAGAGCAAAATATTTTATTAAATTATAAAAAACTATTGAAACAACTTTATGAGAATGAAATTCAAGAAAAAAATTATTCTTCAGCTTTAAATTACGCTAATCAAAGCTTAGTTTTAGATAACTTTGATGAAGAGACTCATAGAGCAATAATATATATACACGCTTTAAATGGAAACAGACAACTAGCACTTAATCAATTTGAACATTGTAAAAAAATAATTAATGAGGAATTTAATTCTTCGCTTGAAAATGAGACTCTTTTATTACTCGAAAAGATAAAAAAAGGAACCATAAAAAGACAATCCTCACTTATGATAAATGAAGCTACGGATTATAGGTTAGCTATACTTCCTTTCACTATCAATAATATATTTGATGAAAACAATTTACTGTTCTTAGACATGATTTTGGAAAGTTTAGAAGATTATTTTGCTAAGTTTAGTCATATAAAAACAATATCTCGTACATCTACATTAACATATAAAAATGAAAAAAAAAGAATATCAATTATTTCTCGTGAATTAAATACAAATTATATTATTGAAGGATGTATGGGAAAAATAAATAATACAATAATCATAAAAAGTAGATTAATTGACCCAATAAAAGATATAATTATAAAAGCTAACAGCATAAATATATTTTCTTTTAAAAATGAAGACCCATCAAATATTGCTCAAGTAATTGGAAGTCAATATCTTCCTTGCTTAAATATTAATTCAAAAAAAATAATAAATATAAATTCTAAATTTAATAAAGGAAAATCTAATTCCATATCTAACAAACTTAAGTTACAAGCACAATATTTATTAAGAATTAACAATGAAGAAAACTGTATAAAAGCAATAAAAATGTACAAAAAAGCAGTTAATTATAATGAAAAAGATGCAGAAGCTTGGGCAGGCTTAGCAAAAACACTTCTCATGAAAGGAGATAAAGAAATTTGCTGTCCAAATCAAATGAATTTTCTAAATGAAGCTGAAAGAGCTGCAAAAAAAGCTCTTGATCTTAATAAAGATGAGCCAACAGCCTTAAATGTTTTTGGTAAAATTAAAATATTAACTGAATGGAATTTTAAAGAGGCAGAAGCTTTATATATTAAATCACTTCAAATCATGCCTAATAATTATCAAACTCTACTAGATTATTCAGAATTATGTATATTGACTAACAATTATACTAAATCTAAAAAACTATCAGATATGGCTTTTGAAATAAATCCAATAAGTCATCAAAATTTTAAAATAAAATTTTGGCTTTATTTAGTAAATAAAGAATATAAAAAAGCAAAAAAAGAAGTTAAACAGCAATTCATACTATACCCAAATCCAGCATTAGAAAATATTATGTATTCATATATCTATTTAATTGAAAATAAAATAGATAAAGCTATTAAAAAGATAGAAAAAGTTGAAGGAAATATCCCTCTTTCATGGCAAAATGCACTACATGGTTCACTAGGGTATGCGTACTCTCAAATTAATAAACCTAAGAAAGCTTATCAAGAAATTGAAATTTTATTGAACAATACTAATACAGCTGCCCTTCCAAACCTTCCCATAGCATTAACATATATTGGATTAAAAGAATATGACAAGGCTCTCATTTGGATAGAAAAATCTATTTTATGCCATGATCATGCATTATTCTTTCTTTGTGTTAATCCATTATTTGCACCACTTAATTCTCTTGAAAAATTAAAAACAATCTTACAACAAACAAATATTAAGCCTATAACAAATTATTAACTTTGTTATGCATTTTGTAACAATATTTGTAACATTAGTGTATTATCCTAATATTAATATTTACATACATTAGTTAATATTAGGAGGTATAATATGACAAGAATGAAAAAAGAAATTCTACTAATTTTGTTCATATTTTCTGTAATTTCAATAGGAAGTTTTGCAAACTCTAGCTGTAATTATAATGATCATACAACAGATTTATGTAACTGTCCTTCTTGTATAAATCAAGGAGAAGTTGATATTCATAATGTTGGAGATTTTTTTGCATTCTTTGATAATAAGGTTGGAAACCTTTACGATAACGATTTTGATTTATCCGCATCTGAATATGATATCTATAACAATAAACTAAAAACAAATGGAATAGTTGAACTTAATTTAAGAAAATTAAAAAGAGAAAAACCATATGTGTATGATACTGAGGGAGAAGTAACTTTAAACATAGCGGGTAAAAAACAATTATTAGAAATGGAAAAACTTGATTATGTATTCGATGAAAAAAACCAAAGACATTGCTATAGATTAAAATGTAATTTAGCCAAAGAGGATGATAAAAATCCTGTTTATATCCTTGGATATGAATGTGGAGATTCTTGTACTAATCTAATTGGAAGCATATCATTTTTCACACCATCTGATACAATAGATTTAAATTATGCTTTTTCAATTGCAGGAAGAAATGAGTTCGAATCAGAAAGTCATCTAAAACAAATAGCTAGATTAAGCACTTATTAAAATACCAATCAAGCTCAGAATTAATATATTCTGAGCTTGATGTACTAAAATAATAAAGATTATAAATGAGGTTTAACACCTTTATCCATATATACAACCCAAGAACAAATATTAGTAATATGATCTCCAACTCTTTCAAGTTCAATAACTAAATAATAATAATTATGCATATTTTGTCTAAGTTTTATATTATCAAAAGGGCCACTTTCTAAAATTAATTGCTTTAATTCTTCTCTTTTTTCATCAATTTCATCATCTCTTAATGCTACCTTTTTAGCAGCTTCTGCATCAATATCTATTAAAGCATCAATTGCACTTCTAAACATATCGGCAGCTATATTAGACATATCAATTATCCCATTAATAATTTTTGCTTCTCTTTCATCATTACAGAAACAATCAGACCCCACTAATTTAGCTAAATGGGCAGCATGATCCCCCATTCTTTCTAAGCTAGTTGCCATTTTTAATCCTGCAATAACTTGTCGCATATAATGCCCATAGGGAGCTTCACTAATTAACAATCTAACTGCATCACTTTCAATCATATCTCTAAGTTGATTAATAAAATAATCTTCTTTTATTACAGTATCAGCTAATTTAATATCTTTGTTTTCCATAGCTATAGTAGATTTTTGAATTGCTTGTTCTACACGAGTTACCATTTGTAACAACAGCTCTCTAAAAAAATTTATTTTTTCATCTATTTGATGTGTTTGTTTAATATTCATTTTTACCCCTTTAATTTTAACCAAATTTACCTGAAATATAATCTTCAGTTCTTTTATCTTTTGGATTTAAAAATATATCACTAGTTTCACCGGATTCTACTAAAAAACCTCTTCTATCTTCATCAATTAAAAAGAATGAAGTAACATCAGATACTCTAGAAGCTTGTTGCATATTATGTGTTACAACAATTATTGTATAATCTTTTTTTAACTCTATCATTAATTCTTCTATTTTAGCGGTTGAAATAGGGTCTAAAGCACTAGTTGGTTCATCCATTAATATCACATCAGGATTAACGGCTAATGTTCTAGCTAAACATAATCTTTGCTGTTGTCCACCTGATAATCCTAAGGCACTTGTATGTAATCTATCCTTTACTTCATCCCATAATGCAGCTTGCTTTAATGATTTTTCAACAACATTATATAGTTCACTTTTCTTATATTTTTTATACAATTTTGGGCCATATGCTATATTATCAAAGATAGTCATTGGAAATGGATTAGGTTTTTGAAAAACCATTCCAACTCTTCTTCTTAATTCTAATATATCCATATCTTTATAAATATTTTTACCTTCAAATAGAATATCACCTTTAATTGAAACACTATCAATTAAATCATTCATTCTATCTAAAACTCTCAAGAATGTACTTTTCCCACACCCAGATGGTCCAATAAATGCAGTAATTGAATTTTTTTCAATTTCCATATTTACTTTTTTCAAGGCTTGGTGTTCTCCATACCATAAATCTAAGTCTTTAACTTTAAATAACGGTTCATTCATCTATTTTATTTCCTTTTTCATAATTATCTTAGTAATTGAATTAATTATTAAAACTAATACTATTAATACCAGTGCTGAAGCAAAAGCATCATCAATTGAACCACCTTCTGTGATTATTAAATATATATGTTGGGCTAAAACTCTCGATGAACTTTTCAGATTTGTGGCAAAAGAAGTTGAAGATCCAATTGTAAATATTAAAGCAGCTGTTTCACCTAAAGCTCTACCTATTGCTAAAACAATGCCTGTTGTAATTCCTCTTGAAGCACTTGGTAAAACTATTTTAAATATAGTTTCTATTTTTGTTGCACCTAACCCTCTACTTGCTTCAATTAAGGAAGGACTTACTGTTCTAATTGCCTCTTCACTTGTTCTTAAAATTGTAGGCAATATCATGATAGATATTGTTAAGACACCACTAATTAATGAAAAACCTAATCCCATTAATTGTACAAAAACCAATAAACCAAATAATCCAAAAATAATTGAAGGGACTGCTGCTAATAAATCTATTCCTGTTTTTATTATTGAAGTTAATCTACCTTTTTTTGCATATTGAACTAGGTAAACAGCTCCGGCTACAGAAATAGGGGTTGCTATAATTATTGTTAATATCACCATCAATAAGGTATTAAATATTATGCTTAATATTCCACCATATTTACCTTCATCTTCACTTTCAGATAATAAATAATTTAGCTTAAGATTTTGCCCAGATACCTCATGAAAAACATTTAAAGATTTTATTTGTAATCCTTTATCAATTGCGCTTTGATACATAGGAGCTTGAACTAACATAATAGCACCTTTTGTGTTTTCTACTTTTTCAAGTGTATTTACAATTACTACATCTAAGTTTGGTCCATCTAATTCACTCCAATTAGAGGTTTTCCCTTCAAGCAAATTATTAACTTCTTCAACTTTTAAGTTTCCTATTTTTTTATTTTCATAAAGAGCTGTTACTTCAGGATTAACAGCAAGAATTAAATCACTAATTTCTACTTTTGAAAAACCTTTTATCTCTGTATTCTTATCAGTAATTAAGATTGATCCATCATAATTCTTAATTTCCTTTACTGCTTTATTATCCTTGATTAATTTAGAACTCTCGATAGTGTTTATATAATCTTGAGACAAATCTTCTTCACCTATATGCAAATAACTTTGTAAATAATCACTCTGATTAGAATCAATATATAAGTTAATATCTCTATTTACACTACTCACTTTTCTAAGAGAATAAACTTTACCTTGTACTATTTTTCTTAAAGTAAAATAATCTAATTCATCTAAATTAGCATCTTTGCTCGCATAAACATTAAATGGCAACTCTAAATTAACACTATCAGTTACTTCTCTTTCTACTAAGTTACTAGAATACAACCCTCTATAAACTAAGTAAGATAACATTAATGCTAAAATTAAAATTGTCAAAATTGATAAACTTTGAATAACTGTTAATGCAATTTTATTTGTATTTTTTCTATCCATTATTCTCCATTCCCGACTTTACTCTTGTTTGATATATAGACAACTATGAAATTCAATAATAAAATAAATATGAATAATAACATTGCAGTTGCAAATAAAGCAGAGAGATGAGTACCTTCTGCATAACTCATATCAGTTATAATATTCATAGTTAAAGTTCTTCCCATATCTGTTGGATACTTTGCAAATACTGCAGCATTACCACCCACTAATAAAACAGCTGTGGTTTCACCAATAGCTCTACCCAAAGCTAAGATAATTGATGTAACAATACCCTTTGCTGCTGAGGGAACAACAACTTTATATATTGTTTGCCATTTTGTAGCACCCATTGCTACCGAAGCTTTTCTTAATGCATCAGGAACAGCTCTTATTGAAACTTCACTTATATTTATAATTGTTGGAAGAATCATAATTGATAGAATAATACTTGCAGATAATAGACTATAACCATTGCCACCAAATGTATTACGTACAAAAGGTACTACAATAGCTATACCAAACAAACCATAAATTATAGATGGAATACCTGCTAATAATTCAATTGTATTTCTAATTACTTTTGATAATTTACCTTTCGCAAATTCACTTAAAAATATTGCAGTTGATAAACCAATTGGAACAGCTATAAGGATAGCTATTATTACTACTTCAAAACTTGCGAGAATAAATGATGCAATTCCATAACTTGGGATAGCTGCTGAAGGAGACCAATCTAAAGAAAATAAAAATTCTGTTAAACTAACTTCAGAGAAAAAAGGTATTCCTTGATTAATAATATATAAAGTAATTGCAATGACTGCTGTTATTGATACTAAAGCACAAAGTAGTAAAACTATTTTACTACTTTGCTCAATAACTTTACGTCTTTTGTTATTGTTAATTTTTCTTGTCATATATTTAATTTACTGAGATGAATTCACTTTCTTCTACGATTGCTTGACCCTTTCTTGATAAAATAAAATCAATAAAGTCTTTTTCAACTGTACCTTCTTTAGGTTCACCGATAGTTACTACATATAATGATCTACTAATTGGATAAGATTTATTTATAACATTTTCTGGTTTTGGCTCTACACCATCAATACTTAAAATTTTGCCACCTGCATTAGTGATTATGTTATTAAAAGCCATTCCAATATATCCAATAGAACCAGGAGTTGAAGCTATTTTTGTAGCTACTTCACCATTTTCTTTAGCAATAATAGCATTCTTAGTAGGTTCTTTTCCTTGAGACTCTAATACTATTTCATTAAAAGACCCATAAGTGCCTGAAGTTTCATCTCTTTCAATTAATTCAATTTTAACATCTTTACCACCAACTTCACTCCAGTTAGTAATTTCACCACTAAAAATTGCTGCTAATTGAGCCAATGATAAGTTACTAATATTAACAGATGCATTAACACCTACTGATAAGCCATCTAAAGCAATAGTTGTAGGAACACAATTTTTTTCAAGTTCACTTGCTTTTAAATCTCTAGAAGATCCTGACAAACTTAATGTTCCAGCTAATAATTGCTTAATACCTGTTGAAGAACCAAGTGTCTCATATCCAACGTTAATTGAAGGATTTTCTTTTTCAAATTCTGGAATAATTGATTTAACAATTGGAGCAACAGTTGAAGAACCACCAAATGTATAATATGTTACTGAGACTGTTTCCTCTTCACTTGAACCTGATGCAAAAATCGATAAACTAGCCATTGCTACCATTAATAATATGAATATTTTTTTCATTTTAAATATCTCCTATCTTTGATTTAGAAGATACATAATAGATGTTAGCAAATTTATAACAAATTGTTAAAAAAGTGTTAGATTTACTTTTTTTTCAAGTTTTTTTTCTTTATAAAGCCTCAATAACAAACTTTTTTTAATTCTTTTCCTTAATGTATTTTTAACATTTGATTTAAATTTAATGCTATTTGAGACTAATAAGTAAACTCTTTGGAGAAATTTATTCATCAAATATAACCAAACAAAATTATGAATATTTGATTAATGATATACAACATTCGACCAACTAGGCAAAATGAGTTTTTATATAGTAAATAGTTAACAGTTATTTTTTTTATTTCGGGAGGAACTATTGCATAGTGTAGGTATTGATGTATAAAAAAGTGTAAATGTTACTTTTTATTGTACTAAGGAAGAATAATTTAATAAAATCTTCCATATTGGTATTACTTTTATTATTTTATCTTCCATTACAATTTCAGCTTCTTCATCGTGAGTTATAATGAATAATTTATTACAATTTTTGAACTTAGAAAAATCAATCAATGCTTTTGTTTCTCTTTTTTTTGTTTCTTCACTACTAAGTGAATAACAAACTTGGATAGCAATATTCTTTTCTGGTATATAAAAATCTATTTCATAAGAATTATTATTAAAAAAGAAAATCGATTCATTTTCACAATTCTGAATCAAATAAATGGCAACTAAATTTTCTAATAATGCTGGAGTTTGATTTATTAAAAAAAGGTTTAATAATCCCGTATCATAAAAATAATATTTAGGATTTTTTATTTTTTCACTAAATTTTGAATCAATATTATTTATTGTAAATAACAAAAAAGAATCTTTTAACATTTCTATATATTGAATAATTGTAGCTTTTCCAACTTTTACTTCTAAACTTTTAATCAGATTTGTTAATCTTGTAAAAGAAAGAGAGCTTCTAATTGTTTCAGCAATTTTACTTGGAATATATTTTAAAGCATAAATATTGTTAATATCATTTCTTAAAGCAATATCACCTAGATAAATTTTTTGGAAGATATTATTTAAATAATTTCGTTTTGCTTTTATATTAACAATTTCTGGCAATCCACCATAATTCAAATACTCATTAAATTGATTAATAATAATAGCTTTTTTTTCTGTAGAATATATATCAGTGCTATTATAAGTAATTTTTTTTGCTTTTAAAAATTCATCAAAATTATAAGGGAATACTTCATGAATTAAGAATCTTCCTCCTAATGTTGTTGCAATTTCTTTACTCAACATTTTTGCATTGCTACCTGTTATATATAATTGATATTTTGAATCAACCATTCTTCTAGCAAATTTTTCCCATCCATCAACAATTTGAATTTCATCTAAAAATAGAATTGGTTTCTTATTATAAAGTTGATAGTGAGCTTCTATCAAATTATTAAAATCATCAACTTTAAAATTTAATAATCTTTCATCTTCGAAATTAATTAATAAAATAGAATCCCATTGTTTTCCCTCTTCTATTAATTCATGAATTCTTTGATATAATAAATAAGATTTACCAACTCGTCTTAATCCAACAAAAACATAAGGCATATTATCTTCAAGTGTAACATTTCTTTTATAGTAATCTATCGATTTTACAAGTTCTATATTTTCAATAAGGATTTGTTTAAGTAACTCTTTATCTACCATATTACACCTCCAAAATGCTCTGTGTACAAAACAATATTAACATTATTGTGTTTTGCATGCAATACAAAAATTAGCAATTATTGTTCTATTAATGGAACAATAATCAAATGTCATATATTTTTAAAGGTTTATCAAATTATCCTATTTACCTGAAACCGTATAAAACACAAAATATTTAAAAGATATTCTTACTTCATTCAATATAATGGGAGATACTGTAAAAATAGAAATAAGTAAAATAAATAGACAATATTAAATCCTTACAAAAAAATTCACCTAATATATAACAAAAAATTAGCTATATTTATCAATTAAAAAATTTATACTAATTTAGGTTAATATCAAATATATATTTTTTCAGCAGATTTTCTATCTAAATACCAAGAAACTGAATTATCTTGTTTAATATAAGAAGTAGGTAAGTCTTTATATTTTTTTTCAAGAACCTCATAAACTTTATTAGCTTTAGATTCTCCAAAAACCAAAAAATCTATTGCTTTAGCATTATTAATTACACTTTTAGTTAAAGTTAATCTTTTTTGATGGGAATATGGATTTTCTGTTTTTATAATTATTTCATTCGAAGATAAAGCTGCTATATTATCAGGGAACAAAGAAGCGGTATGTCCATCATTTCCTAAGCCTAATATAACTAAATCAAATTGAGGGAATCTACCTTTTCTTTTAACTAAACTTTTTATTGTTGTTTCTATTTCTAAAATAGTCTCATCTCTATTATTCTTTTTATACATAGGAAACACTTTGTTTATATCAATAATATTAGTTTTTATTAATATATTATAAAAATTACCAAAATTAGATTCAGGATCTTCTTTTTCAACATACCTTTCATCAACCCAAAAGAAGTTAATATTATTAAAATTCTCTTTTTGAAAATGATCTCTCATTATTTCAAAAAGCAGAATAGGAGAGGAACCTCCAGAAATTGCAATATTAGCAAGTCCTTTAGTATTAATTAATTTAAATTTCTCTGCGATATTATAGCAAGCATCAAACTTATCATCATATATCAATATATTTACTTTTTTATAACTCACAATATTTACCATCACTTAAATTCTTGCATGGAAATCTCCATTTATGAGATTTTTCAGCTAATTTATTTTCTACATATTGAGGTCCCCAACTTCTAGAAGGATATCCATATAATGGAATATCTGGATATTCTTGCCATGCATCTAATATAGGTTGAACATATTTCCAAGTATATTCTATTGCATCATTTCTTTGATAAAGGGTTGGATCATTTTCAACACAATCATACAATAATCTTTCATATGCTTCTGGAATATCTTTTTCTTTTAATGAATCATAATGGAAATCCATACTTATTGGCTGGACCTTAAAACCTGCCCCTGGGACTTTCATTTGGAAACTTGCCAATATACCTGCATCTGGTTGGATTCTAATTACTAATTTATTATTTTCTTGTATATATTCCTCATTATCTTTAAAAATGGTATGAGGATTAGCTTTAAAATGGATTACAACTTCAGTAACACTCGTTGCTAAAGCTTTACCGGTTTTTATATAAAAAGGAATTTCACTCCATCTCCAATTGTCTATAAAACATTTCATTGCCACATAAGTTTCTGTTTTCGAATCTTTAGCTATATTATTTTCATCTCTATAAGCCTTAAACTTTTCACCTAGATACTCTGATTCAACATATTGGCCTCTTACTACTAAATCAGAAACTTGTTCTTTTTTTATAGGCCTAAGTGATTGGAATACTTTCACCATCTCATCTCTTAAAGCTTTTGCACTTGTATCAACAGGAGCTTCCATCGCAATTAATCCTAAAACTTGTAAAAGATGATTTTGAACCATATCTCTTAATGCTCCAGATTTATCATAATACCCCGCTCTAGTTCCTACCGATAATGATTCAGCTGATGTTATTTCAACAAAATCAATAAAATTTCTATTCCATAAAGGCTCAAATATCCCATTAGCAAACCTTGTTACTAAAATATTTTGAACAGTTTCTTTCCCTAAATAATGATCTATTCTAAAAATCTGGGATTCCTCAAAAAACTTATGTAATTCATTATTTAAACTAATTGCACTTTCTAAATCACGTCCAAAAGGTTTTTCAATAATTACTCTTCTAAATCCATTTTTTTCTTTCGTTAATCCAACTTTAAATAAATTATTTGCAACCGTGCAATATAAATCTGGGGATATTGCAAAATAAAATATGAAGTTTTGAAATTCATACTTTTCACTTAAAAAAGATGATAGTTTATGATAATCATCACTTTTTTCTAAATCCATTTTAAAATAATTTATATTTGAATTGAAATCTTGAATTCTTTCATGATTATAATTTTTATTAATTAAAGAATTTCTTACTCTTTCTCTATATAATTTATCATCTATATCCCTTCTACCAATTGCTAAAATGTTAAAAGGTTTATCAAACAATTTCTTTTTATATAACTTAAATAATGAAGGTAATAACTTTCGCTGTGATAAATCACCACTTGCACCAAATATTATAAAGGTAAATGCCCCTTTCATAGCCCCTCCTTATACATCGTAATTAGTAGATGAGGTATTTCCACCTTTTCTAGTCCAATTTGTATGAATATAACTCATCGAATCATCATCATTTCTTTGATAAGTATGAGCTCCAAAATAATCTCTCTGAGCTTGAATTAGATTAGTTGGTAAATTATCACTAATATAACTATCAAAATATGAGAGAGCTGCACTTAATGCTGGTGTTGCAACACCATTTGTTATTGCTAAAGATATTATATTTCTTAAACCTTTATGATTATTTAAAATAATATTTTTAAAATAAGAATTAAGCAACAAATTATTTAATTTAGGGTTTTCTAAAAAAGCTTCACTAATATTATTTAAAAAAGAAGATCTAATAATACATCCCCCTCTCCACATTAATGCTATTTCACTTAAGTCTAAATTCCAATTATTATCATCAGACGCTTTTTTTATCAGAGAGAAGCCTTGAGCATAAGAAATGATTTTTGATACAAAAAGTGCAGAATATAAATCACTAATGATACTATCATTTATTAAAATTGGTGAATAAGAAATTTTAGAATATTCACTTTTAGCTTCTTGTCTTTCTTTTAAATTACTACTATTTATTCTAGCAAAAACAGCTTCAGTAATTAGTGATAAATCCACGCCCTTATCTAAAGCTTCAATAACAGTCCACTTTCCAGTTCCTTTTTGACCAGCTACATCTAATATTTTTTCAACTAACGGTGTTGAATCTGCATCATTAAAATTAAGAATATCACTAGTAATTTCTATTAAATAGGAATTCAATTCTTTTTCATTCCATTTGTTAAATATAGAATGCATTTTAGGATAAGAAAGATTAAATACTTTTCTCATAATATCATATATTTCGCTAATTAGCTCCATATCACCATATTCAATTCCATTATGAACCATTTTTACAAAATGTCCGGAACCTTGAGGCCCTATCCAATTACAACAAACCTCATTTTCATTAACTTTAGCACTAATATTTTGAAAAATTGGTCTTATTTTTTCCCAAGCTTCTATATTTCCACCAGGCATGATTGAAGGACCATTTAATGCTCCTTCTTCACCACCAGAAACACCAGCTCCAACATATAACACATTTAAAGAATTAACAAAACTCATTCTTCTATTTGTATCTTTATAATTTGAATTACCACCATCAATAATAATATCATTTTCATCAAGATAAGGCAGTAAAGCTTCAATAGTTTTATCAACAGCTTCCCCGGCTCTTACCATCATCATTATTTTTCTTGGCTTTTCAACATTATCAACTAATTCTTTTATTGAATATGAAGGAATAATATTTTTATCTTTTGCCCTAGAATTTATAAAGTCGTCTATTTTCTTATGAGTTCTATTATATACAGCTACACTATATCCTTTACTTTCCATATTTAGAACGAGATTTTCTCCCATAACTGCTAATCCAATTAAACCAATCGAAGCTTTTTTCATATTAGTCCTCCATCAAACTTATGAATATATTAAGAAAATAATTCAAAAGAGATAAAAACAAAGTGATTAAATCACTAACAATTGTAAATCAACTAAGATCAGAATAAAAGGGCTATATAATAAAGCTCAATAATATACTTTTTATTTTAGAAGATGTTACTCATCAATTTTTAAAAGAAATAAATAGAAATCAAGTAAACAGATTCTTCTTATAAATTTACTTTAACATTTTCTATAAAGTCATTAATTATTTTTCTTTCAGTTGCCCATGATATACATAATCTTACTGCTGTATGATTTTCATCAACTTTAAGCCAGTTATAAAAAAGATAATTTTCTCTTAATTTATTTATTGTATCATTATTGAAAATAGGAAAAATTTGGTTACTTTCTTGCTCTACTAATAAGTTAATATTTAACTTAGATAATTCATCTACAATATATTTAGCATTGTTATTAGCTTTTTTCCCTAATTTTAAAAATAAATCATCTTCAAATAAAGCATCAAACTGTAAGGCTACTGAAAATCCTTTAGCTAATAAAGCTCCTCTCTGTTTTAAGTTATATCTAAAATCTTTTTTATATTTATCATTTACAATAACCAAACATTCACCAAACATTGCACCATTTTTAGTACCACCTATATAAAAGATATCACAAAGCTTTGGTAAATCTTTTAATGCAATATCTGACTTTTCACTAGAAATAGCTTGTGATAATCTAGCTCCATCAATATATAAAGGAATTTTATAGCTTTCACAGACATCTTTAATTTCTCTTAACTCTTTATATTTATAAACAGTACCAAATTCTGTTGGATTAGAAATATAAACCATTGCAGGTTGTGTAATATGCTCCCTTGCTTCATCAACATAATGTTCTTCAATAACATTAACAATTTGATCAGATGTAATTTTACCATTAGCAGTATTAAGAGTTACTACCTTATGCCCAGTAGCTTCAATTGCACCTGCTTCATGAGTTGCAATATGGCCACTCTCAGCAGCTATAATAGACTGATATGGTTTTAATATAGAAGATATAGCAACTAAATTGGTTTGTGTTCCTCCACTTAGTAAATGTATATCAACATTATTATCTTCCAAAATAAGTTTAAGCTTTTCTTTTACTTTCTTACTTATTTCATCTTCGCTATATCCATCAAATTGTACCTTATTCACTTTCAACATATTTTTCAAAATATTTTCATGACATAATTCACTATAATCATTTCTAAAACTATACATATTCACCTCGTAATATTCTCAACTTTAATTATATAAATAATAAACACAAAAAATATATATATAAATTCTTGTTTTTTATAATATACAAATTATAATTTAAATATGAATAATGAAAAAGAAATTAATATAAACAATTACATTAACAGTATCAAAGAAGAAGCTAGACCTTGGATAACTGAAATGACAAAATACTTTTCTAAAAAATATCCTTCTCTTAAATTAGAATACCTATATAACCTACCTGGATATCAATTGGAAAATGATAATTATATTGTTTTTGGTATTAATAAAAATTATTTATCAATTCACACAAGATCTTTTGAATTAGTTAAAAGCTATTCTAAAAAATTTGAGAAAGCTAATACCGGAAAAGGATGTGTACGTTTAAAATATAATAATTTAAATAACATAGAGGTTTTAAAATCATTTGTTGATGAAATTATATGCAAATAAAAATAAAAACAAAGAGAAAAAGTAAGTTAAAAAGTGCATTTTATCGATATATTTTTATCTATATAATCATCAAATAACAACTTCCAGTATTTGTTATAATATTTCAACAATTAATATCTATGAAACCAATATTTACACCCTATTTTATAACAAACTTCATATTTGTTATTTTTATTTATTATATATATGTTTTTTGTATATGTTTTTACAATTATTCTTATTTTCCTTCACTTTACTATTGACAGATTTTTTTTTCCATATTACTCATATAATGAGTGTTATTACATACACTATAATTATAGGAGACACGTTTTTATGGAACCAGTAAAAAAAAGAGCTAAAGACAGACGCCCTGCTAAAACAAAAAAAGCAATTCGACTTGCACTATTTCAGTTGCTAGATAAAAAAGAATTAAACAAAATAACTATAACCGAGCTTACAAAACAAGCAAATATTAGTAGAAAAACATTCTATATTCATTATAATAAAATCAGTGATGTTTTAGATGAATTTGAACAAGAATTAATTGAAGCTTTTAATGAGGCAACTAAAGAATTAAAATATTCAAACAATTCAAAATTTTTCTTTGATATTTTTTATAATTTAGACAAATATTTTAACGATGATTTAGATTATTATAAAAAGATTGCACAATCTAGTTTTGCAAGCACTTTTTCAGATCACATAGGTGATGCTTTATTCTCGAAATTATATGAAGTAATCGAACCTATTTGTGATTTACCAATAGAACAGATTGAATATTTATGTCAAATTGTATCTTCTTCTATGCACAGAGTATTTATGACTTGGATTAGAAATGATAGTGAGATGAGCATTGTACAAATTAGCAATTTTGTTGCTAAAGTTATATTTAACGGTATGGGATCTTACCTATTAGAAGAGTAGTTCTATTATTACTAAAAAAATTGTAAACTATTTATACATATTTTAATTAACAATACCTATTTATGATATTTACATTAAATATTTAAATAGGTATTATTTGTATATGAATCAAGAAGTTCTAAAAATCAACAATTTAAATTTTTCTTTTTCAAAAGAAACACCTATATTAAAAGATATATCTTTTTCAATCAACAAAGGAACTTTATGCATTATTGCTGGAGCTAATGGCTCTGGTAAGTCAGTATTATTAAAATGCATTAAGGGTTTACTTAAACCTCAATCAGGGAACATTGAAATCAATAGTGAAGATTTATCTAGAAATATAAAAAAAAGAAGATCAAAGATTGGATTAGTTTTCCAAGATGCAGATAGTCAAATAGTTGGCCAAACTGTTGAAAAAGATATTTTATTTGGAATGGAAAATCTAAATTTAGATAATCAAACAAAACAAGAAAGATTATATAATATAGCTAATCTATTAGATTTAGATAGTAAGCTAAAAAGAAAACCTAGAGAATTAAGTGGTGGAGAAAAAAGAAGGCTTGCCATTGCTGGAATATTAGTAATGAATCCTGATATAATTTTTTTAGATGAACCTTTTGCAAATTTAGATTATCCAAGCATTCTTCAAGTTCTAAAAACATTATTATTACTCCAAAATGAAGGCCATACTATAATAATTGTAAGCCATGAAATAGATAAAATAGCAGCACACTCTCAAAAAATTATTTTATTAGAAAAAGGTAGAGTTATTCAAAATGAAAAAAGTGAAAAAGTCCTTCCTTATCTATTAGATCATGGAGTTTATGTACCCAAAAGAAATAATAAGCTTGCTAACCTACAGGAATTATCATGGCTCAAGCACTAATTTTCCATTATAGAGACGCTGAAACCTTCTTACATAAAATTAATCCTTTCATAAAACTTCTTACTCTTCTTTTATTATGTACTTCTTTAGTTACAGCAACCCTTATAAACACATTGATTATATTGTTTGTGACTTTCTTGATAATGGGTATTACAAAATTACCTATTATTAAATACGGTAAAGAATTAACTTTTTTTGTAATTATTTCTTTAATTATACTTATTACTTCTTTTTTAAGTGGGGAAAATTATATTGAGATTATAAATAGTGTTTTAAAATTTGATACTGCTGTTTTAATGAGTTTTTTGCTTGCAGATTCAACAGATCCTAGCGATATAGCAAGATCACTAGCAAAAGTAATAGATAAAATACCATTTGTTAATGGTTGGAGATTTGCAAGTCAAGTTGAATTAACACTTATGTGTATTCCTTTAATTTTTGATGTTTCACAAGCAATTAGTGAAGCTAGAATATCTCGCTTAGAAATAATAAATAAACATCCAATTAGATATTTAAAATCTTATACTATTTCTCTAATTGATAACTTACTTAATAAAATTGATATTATTGCTTATGCATTAGATAGTAGAGGATACAATTCAGATATAGAGAGAGAAACATTAAAATATTCTTTTAAAGATTTCATTTTCTTATTTTGTGTATTATTATTAATTGGGATTAATTATTATGTTAGATAAAAAAACCTTAAGAAAAGAAATTTATGAACTTAACAAAAAAAATAGAAATGTGAATTTTATAAATGAAGATAAATTATTAATAGAAAAATTAGTCAATAAACCAATTTTTAAAAAAGCTGATACAATCCTTCTTTTTTATCCATTACAAAATGAAGTAAACATAATTAGTTTAATTAATTATTGTTTATCTCTTAATAAAACAGTTGCATTACCTAAAACATTTAAAGACATAATTAAGTTCACAAAAATAGGTCCTAACTGGGAAACTCAATTAATTAAAGGATTATATAATACTGTTGAACCGAATTCTAACTTATTTATTGAAGATTTTAATGCTAATACTTTAATTATAGTTCCAGCTCTTGCTTATGGAAAAGACAACTCAAGAATAGGACACGGAAAAGGATATTATGATAAATTTTTAAAATCATATTCCAATATTTATAAAATAGGATTGTGTAGAAAACACCTATTATTTGATAAAATTTTAATGAATAAAAACGATATATATTTAGATGAAATTATATATATTAAATAGTAATTATTTCAAAACTGATTAATGCACCATACCTACCTGCAGCTACATTTTCTTTTTCATCCCATTCAAACCAAATAATATAATTTGAATCATCAATACTAACATTTGGAGAAACTGAATATATATATGTTACAGGATTAGAAGCAGAATCTAAATAAATATTTTCATTGTATGAATCAAAATTGTATGCACCTACAACAATTGTTCCTTTTGTATTATCTAAAGTCTCAGTAAACAATTGAATATCAATATCTAAAGGAGAACCGACAAAAACATCTGAATCATTTTTTAACTTAAATCCTTCAGTAGATACCGTTAATTGAAATAAAGCATTACTAGAGGTAGGAGCACTAACATAACCCGCGTAAACATGAATTGGTTGAGTATAAGATGTTCTATTTGTAGTAAAATTAAAATTATCAACTATGCTAACAACATTTCCATCATTTATAACTTCAGTTGAATCAACCTTTAATATTATTGTAGGAGGTGAATCTTGGCCTAAATAACCATTTATCAAAATATTAGGAGAAGCGGAAAAAAGTCCGTAAATAGGGAATAGAATTAAAAATAGTATAATTGCAATCTTCTTCATAAGGACCTCCAAATATTAATTTATGTCATCAGTTTATAAATATAATAACAAACATCATACAATAAATCAAGAATAATCACTACAATATGAATTAAATTAGCAAAAAAGAGAAAAGATATGTCAAATGTTTAATTCATACAACTAAAATCTTGTTTCGTTAAATCATTAAAAAAACCAATACTATAATTTGGCTCAAAACCAGGTTCAAATATATCTAATACTTCATTTTTTATATTATTATTTCTAACACCGCGTAGTATAACAGCTAAAGCCTTTAAGTAATTTATTTGATGAAAAGGAGTAGAAGCAATTACAAAAAGAATATGTACAGGTTTACCATCTTTAGCTTTGAAATTTATACCAGCTTTGCTAATACCAAGTCCAATTCTAAGATGATCAATACAAGGCAACTTACCATGGGCAACGGCAACACCGTGTCCTATCCCTGTTGTTTCTATTATTTCTCTTCTATGAACAGCTCTTCTAAAGCGTTCTTTACTATTTTTTAGCCCGTCAAATATTGAACAATTATCAATAACTTCATCAATTGCTGCAAATTTATCTGTCTCATTAACTTGGCATACAGAATAATTAAATAAAGTATCCATATTCATAACTTCTACTATATTCATCTTTTATATTAATTGCAAGTAAAAACTAAAAAGGAGCCAGTTATTGGCTCCTTTTTAAACGATTTATTTTAAGTTTATTACTTTAAGTATTCATTTATTGCTTTAGCAGCTTTTCTACCTTGACCCATAGCAAGTATTACAGTAGCAGCACCTAATACAATATCACCACCTGCAAAAACACCTTTTATTGAAGTTTCACAAGTATCTTCATTAACAATAATATTTCCACGTTTGTTTACTTCTAAACCATCAGTTGTTTGTTTTAACAATGGATTTGATGCATTACCGATAGAAACAACTACTGTATCAAAATCTACAACTCTATCTGAGCCTTCAATTTCTACAGGGCGTCTTCTTCCTGAAGCATCTGGTTCACCAAGTTCACAAGTTACAACTTTAACACCTTTTACAAAGCCTTTTTCATCACCAATAATTTCATGTGGTTGATGTAATAGCATAAAGTTAATACCTTCTTCCTTAGCGTGTTCAACTTCTTCTCTTCTAGCAGGAAGCTCATCTTCACTTCTTCTATAAACAATAGAAACATCTTTTGCGCCTAATCTTTTTGCAGTTCTTGCTGCATCCATAGCAACATTACCACCACCAAAAACAGCAACTTTTTCACTCTTAAATAGAGGCGTTAAACTATGTTTTTGATCATAAGCTTTCATTAAATTACTTCTTGTTAAATATTCGTTAGCACTAAATACACCAATTAGATTTTCACCAGGAATATTTAAAAATTTAGGAAGACCTGCACCAGCACCTACAAAAACTGCATCAAAATCATCTTTTTTCATTAAATCTTCTAATGTTCTTGTTTTTCCGACTAAGTAGTTTCTATTGATTTCAATACCCATATTTGTAAGTCCATCCAATTCTTTTTGAACTAACTTTTTAGGCAATCTAAATTCAGGAATGCCATAAACTAATACTCCACCTGCCTTATGAAGAGCTTCAAACATAACTACAGTATGTCCTTCTCTTCTAACGTCAGCAGCAGCAGCTACAGAAGCGGGACCTGATCCAACAATAGCAACTTTTTTCTTAGTATCTGGTTTTACTGAAGGAACTACATCTTGATTATGTTCTCTAGAATAATCAGCTACATATCTTTCAATTCTACCAATTGCTACGCTTTGACCAACATCTTTTTTCATTTTACCTACAGTACAATAATTTTGACATTGGTTTTCTTGTGGACAAACACGACCACAAATTGAAGGAAGGAGTGAACTTTCTTTTATTGTAGCATTTGCGCCTGCAAAATCACCTTGAGCTGCTTTTTTAATAAAAGCTGGAATGTTAATCCCTACAGGACAACCTTGAATACAAGGTTGATTTTTACATTGTAAACATCTCATTGCTTCAACTTTAACTTGATTTTCTGTATAACCTAAAGCAACTTCTTCCATGTTAGTAATACGTACAGAAGGGTCTTGAGATGGCATTTCTTGCATAGGAATCGTTGTTCTTTCCTTCATTGAAATTGTATTATCGTCAAATTTAGATAAAATATCTTTTGCTTGATTATCTAATTGCTCAAGTGTTAAATGCATTATGCTTCACCTTCCTTTATATTTAATCCACAATGACATCTATGATGATTTTCTTGTTCTTGTGGTTTATAAGTTCCTAAACGCATTAGCATATTATCCCAATCAACTTTATGACCATCAAATTCAGGACCGTCTACACAAACAAATTTAGTTTCTCCACCAACATTAACTCTACATCCGCCACACATACCTGTTCCATCTATCATAATTGTATTTAAAGATACAATGGTATGAACATCATAAGGTTTTGTAGTTAATGCACAGAATTTCATCATAATAGGAGGACCAATAGCTACAACTAAATCAGGTTTCCAAGTTTCACATAATTCTTTTAAAGGTTCAGTAACCAAAGCTTTTCTTCCAGCAGAACCGTCATCTGTTGTTAAAATTAATTCATCAGCGATTGCATCCATCTCTTCTTTCATGATAAAAAGATCTTTATTTCTAGCTCCCATAATGATTTTAACTTCATTTCCCATCTCTTTTAAAGCTTTTGCAATTGGATGCATAGGTGCAACACCAATACCACCACCAACACAAACTACTTTTCCATACTTACCAAGTTCAGTAGGAGTACCTAAAGGTCCTAATAAGTTTTCAATGTATTCGCCTTCATTTAATAATGCAAGGTGATGTGTTGATTCTCCAACTGCTTGGAAAATTAAAGTAATTGTTCCTTCTTCTTCATTAGCATCAGCTATTGTAAGAGGGATTCTTTCATTATAGTCCCCACCTAGTTGAAGTATAATAAATTGACCAGGTTTACGTGCTTCAGCAATTTCTGGTGCACGTACAATCATTTTAAAAACTTCAGCAGAGAGCTTTTCTTTATAAAGTATTTCATTCATTTTTTTACTCCTGTCGAACAGTATAATACACATTTCAATTATTTTAATAAATACTTTTTTATCGATTTTTCACATATTTCTATACATCTAGAACATATTCGCTATTTTATGGTAATTTAAAAAAGGAGGCAATATATGATTATAGAAAATAAACAACAAAAAATCGATATTAAAACAAATATGAGAGATGGAAAGGGAGACGTTATTCTACAACAAATCGTAGACAAAGAAAATTTAAACCATAGCCGTCTTTTTTCAAAAATCACTCTAAAGAAAGGATGTTCAATTGGAACTCATACACACCTTAAAGAAACTGAATATTATTACATAATTCAAGGAGAAGGTGAAGTTACAGAAAAAGAAGGCTCTTATGTTGCCAAAGCTGGTGATGTAGTTATAACAGGAGATCAAGAATCCCATTCCATCATAAACAAAAAGGAAGAAGATTTAGTATTTATTGCACTAATATTACTTGATGATTAAATAATAAAGGCTAGCAAAATGGACAAAATTTGCTAGCCTAAAATCACTATATAATTACTATTAGTTAATTATTTTATTGTTGGTTTATTATTTCAATTGTCTTTGCTTCTAATTTCTTTGATTTTGGTAATTTAACATTTAAAATTCCAGAATTAAAGGTTGCCACAATTTTTTCATCATCAATATCTTTTGGTAACGAAAAGGATCTTTTAAAAATACGTTTAGAAGAAGTCTCTTTTACTAAGTATTCTTTTTTCTCAGAATCACTTTCTATTTTTTTATTATATTCATCTGTAGTAGATAAAGTTAATGTATTATTTTCTACTTTTACATTCACATCATCATTACTATATCCTGGTAATTCTACATCGATATAATAACCGTCATCTAGTTCATAAACATCTACTGGTGGTACTTTATAAGAAGCTGAACTAAAAGCATCAAAAAAATCGTTGAATAATGAATTATAATTTGTATACATATTGTTTGTCCTCCTACGAACTTATTTTATTTTTATATTTTGTACAAACTATATTGCAACAACCATGCCAAAAAACAACCAAATATTAATAATTACTTACATTACAAGAAATTAGGTAATTAAATTAATACAACTCAAATATATAATATAATTTATTAAACCTATCATCTGGGTCATTTTGATTTTTAAGCTTTTTATTCTTAATAAAATTGTATCATTTTGAAACAAACTTATATCTAACTTAAGTTATTTGGGTATTTTTTACTATTTTGAAACACCTAAGTATTTTATAAAAAAAAAGCAACTGGAAACAAATAAAAAGAGCTGGAAAACTATCCAGCTCAAGGGGGAGTTTATATATGTTTTTATTAAATTAGCTATTTATAGCCACATTAATTTGCTTAGGTTTTACTTCTTTCTTTTTTGGCAATAAAATTTTTAATACACCATTATTTAAAGTTGCTTTTATTAAATCTTCATCTACATCTGAACCTACAGATATAGATCTTTCAAATTCTTTACATACTCTTTCTTTAATTAAGTATTTCTTCTTGGAATTATCACATTCTTGATATTTACTAGATAATCGTAAAACATGTTTTTCTAATTTAATATTCATGTCTTCTAATTTGAATCCTGGTAATTCAACTTCAACTATATAATTATCCTTTGTTTCAAATATATCCAAAGGAGGATATTTATTCTGTAAATTTGACCAATTTGTCCATGTGCTATTAAAAGTAGGGTTACTATTATTATTATAATATACTCTCATTACTATTCCTCCGTAATTAACTATTCTTTTATAAAAATATATTATGCAAAAAGCGTGCCAAAAAGTTTTATTTCAAAGTTAATTCTTTACTATATAGATAATTAAAATTTTATTATTAAATTCTACTTAATTTTACAAACAATAAATGGCTAATTACTTCTTAAATTTAATAGAAAAAAGTATCATTTTGACACAATAATTATATTTATCTTTATAATTAGGCTATTTCGACACAATAATAAAAATTATGCTAAAAAAAAGGATTATAAAGAAACTATATTATATATAAATAATTATGAATAAATTTTGAGATTCACTAAATAAAATAATAAAAAAAAATATTTTTCAGATAGTCTATTGACTTTTATATTAAAAAACTGTAGTTTCACTATAGTAATTCGTCGCGAGGTGGAGAAGCAGGTATCTCGACGGGCTCATAACCCGTAGGTCGCAAGTTCGAGTCTTGCCCTCGCTATAAAAATGATGCACTTAGGACTAGTAAGTATACAAAGGTAGCTACTAGATCAGCAGTTCCTATACATCGAAATTTTGGCAACTCGTTTAGCACCATCTGGGTAGCAAGTGGGTTGCCTTCATTTTGCCCAAATTCAAATTTTAATAACATTTTTTCACAAATATTTTGTTTTGGTAAAATAAATATTTACAAATTATGCTATTTTTTTTAAAATAAAGACCCATGATGAAAAAAGGTTTTGATAATAAAAAATATCTAGAAAAGCAAACAAATGCAATTCTAGAAAGGATGCAAAAGTTTCATGGGAAACTCTATTTAGAATGTGGTGGGAAGCTCATATATGATTATCATGCATCTCGAGTTCTTCCAGGTTTTGACCCAAATGTAAAAATTCAAGTTTTTAAAAAATTAAAAGACAAAATTGATGTAATTATCTGTATTTATGCCGGCGATATAGAAAGAAAAAAAATCAGAGGTGATTTTGGAATTACATATGATGTTGATACGTTAAAAATGATTGATGATTTTACTAATTATGGATTGAATGTAAAAGCTGTAGTAATAACTCGCTATGAAGAACAACCTTCTGCTAAACAATTCAAACAGTTATTAGAGAGACGTGGAATTTCAGTTTATACTCATAAAAAAACTAAAGGTTATCCAACCGACATTGATTTAATTGTAAGCGAAGAAGGATATGGAGCTAATCCTTACATTGAAACAGATAGAGAAATTGTAATTGTTACAGCTCCAGGACCTGGAAGCGGTAAATTAGCAACTTGTTTATCTCAAGTTTATCATGACTATAATAAAGGATTAAAATCAGGATATGCTAAATTTGAGACTTTCCCTGTTTGGGATTTGCCATTAAAACACTTAACGAATGTCGCATATGAAGCAGCAACTGCTGATTTAGGCGATATAAATTTAGTAGACCACTTTCATTTAGAAGAATACAATCAAAAAGCTATTAATTATAATAGAGATTTAGAAGCGTTCCCTCTATTAAAAAGAATTGTAGAAAAGATTATTGGAGATAAGTCCTTTTATAAATCTCCAACAGATATGGGAGTAAACAGGATTTCAGCAGGTATTATTAATGATGAAAACTGTCAAGAAGCATCAAAACAAGAAATTATTAGAAGATTTTATAAAACATCTTGTGAATATGCTATGGGACTTGGAACACAAGACGCTGTTGATAAAGTAATATTATTGATGGAAAATAATAATATAAAAGTATCTGATAGAAAAGTAGTGCAAGAAGCTATATCAAAAAGAGAGCTTGGCATTGAAAGCAACAAGGGAAACAAAGGTATTGTTTCAGCAGCTGCTCTTGAATTACCAGATTCTACTATTGTTACTGGATTAAATTCTCCATTATTACATGCTTCTTCTGCCTTAATTTTAAATGCTATAAAAAAATTAGCAAAAATCCCTGATGATATTGATTTAATCCCTAAAAATATCATTGATTCTATTAGAAATATGAAAAGTGAATCTTTAGATGAAAATAGAATTAGTTTAGATGTTGATGAGGTTTTAATTGCATTAGCCGTTTCTTCAGCAAGTAATCCAGCAGCTGAAGCCGGTATGAAACACTTAAACAAACTAAAAGGAACCGATGCTCATTTAACTCATATTCCAACTCATGGTGATGAAGCAGGATTAAGAAAATTAGGAATAAATGTTACTAGTGCGCCTAAATACGCATCAAAACAATTATTCAATAACTAAATAAATTAATATAATTATCAAAGAGTATTCAAATATACTCTTTGATTTTTATTTTAGAAATCTCTTTATTTCATTTATTACTATATTCATTTCAATAGGTTTTGCTATATGAGAATTCATTCCGCAAGCCAAGCATTTCTTTACATCTTCATCAAAAGCATTAGCTGTCATCGCAATAATTGGAACAGTATTAGAATCTTCTCTATCTAAACTTCTTATTATTTTTGTTGCTTCTATTCCATCTATATTTGGCATTTGAATATCCATAAAAATAATATCATAATAATTAATGGTTGAGTCTATAAATAAATTTATTCCATTTCTTCCATCTTTAGCACAAATAACTGTTGCACCAAATTTCTCTAACATTTTTTTTGCAACTAATAAATTTATAGGATGATCTTCAATTAATAGAATCTTTACATTTTCTAAAATATTTTTTGAAATATCTATATGATTATCACTGTTATTGCATTCTATCTGATTGCTTATCCTAGATAATGGTAAATCAACAATAAAAGTTGTCCCTTGATTCTTAACACTATTAACCTTTATTTTTCCATTTAATGAATCAATTAAACCTTTAGTTATAGATAAACCTAAGCCCGTTCCTTCAACATCACCTTTTGCTGCATTACCAAGCCTATAAAAAGAATCAAATATTTTATCAATATCATTTTTCTCAATTCCATATCCAGAATCACTAATAGAAATACGTAAAATATTATTAGAACAAATATCATTAACTTTATCATCAACAAATATTTTAACTTTTCCATTTGTAGGTGTAAATTTAATTGCATTATTAGTTATATTCTCAACAATACGTGAAATAGCTAAAGAGTCTCCTAAAAATTTAGGA
Source organism: Pleomorphochaeta sp. (assembly GCF_050031695.1). GTDB lineage: Bacteria > Spirochaetota > Spirochaetia > Sphaerochaetales > Sphaerochaetaceae > Pleomorphochaeta. The sequence continues at coordinate 95,657 of NZ_JBNAIC010000005.1, forward strand.
TCAAGTATATCATCATTAAAATATTGAATCTCAATATTTTTCTTTCTTGCAATTGGAGATAACCTTTCAATAACATTTATTATTTGAGTATTTATATCTAATACTTCATTTTTAATTATATGTTTTCCACTCTCAATTGCACTCATTTCTAAAATTTCATTAATTAAATCAAGCAAATGTTTTGAAGAATTTTTTATTATTTCAAAACTTTCTAATACTTGTTTTTCATTTTTTACATCTTCTAAAGCAATATTTGTCATTCCTAAAATAGCATTAATAGGGGTTCTAATATCATGGCTCATTGCAGAGAGGAAAGTTGTTTTTGCTTTATTTGCTTGATTAGCTAGTTCTAAAGCTCTTTTCAAGATTTCATTTTTCTTGTTATCTGCATGGGTTAATGCAGTAATATCAGAACAAGCAACAATAACCGTTTCTTCAATATCATTTAATTTATAAAGATTAATCTTTTTTCTATACTTTTCATTATTCTCTTTATATTCTATATAATCTTCAAAATAATCAGTAGATTTTAGAGAATTTGCTAAAAACCTTATGTATTCATCTTCTGTTGGAACTTTTAAATCTCCATGATTAAATAACAATTGAATTAAGGATTTAATAGAATACAAATATCTTGTTTTCCCTCTAGTTGGAGCATATTTAGGATTAATAATTAAATTACATTTTCTATTATTTAGATTAACTCTAACAATAAAATCAAAATGTTTTTCAACAATATAATCTAAAATTTGGTTTATTTGAATTTCATTAGTAGCATCTTTTATTGAATGGAAAGCAATAATATCATTACTTATTGGATTCTTTACTAGAGAGAACGTTTTTTCTACCCATAATTTTCTTTCGTTAAAACTATAACTGACTACATAACTAAAATTAGTTATGCCTTCTTTATAACATTTTAATAGACCTTCAACATTCATGTATTTTTCATCTAATTTTTTGTTATAATCACCAATCCTACAATTTTCAGAAAACTTAAATAACTGGTCAGCAGTATGGTATTTTGTATAATTTATTTCACCTCTTGTTGAAATAATTTTATCAATTTTATTTTGAGATAAATTAGTAATATATGAAACTAATTTACCTGAGGCTTCATACTCAAATTGTTCAGATAAATTGATGTATTTTTTCATTGAAGTCATATCTTCAGATATATCTTGAATTGTAATAAGAACTTTTGAGGTTTCATTTTCTTCATTGATTAAATTATTACTCAGTTTACACCATCTATATTCACCATCTTTAATAAGTCTTAGACGAATACAAAAAATATTATTAGGACCACCGTCAATAGTTTTCTGAATTTCTGAAAAAAAGATATCAATATCTTTTTTATAAATAATTTTATATTTCTCAATTACAGATTTAAATTTAATTATAAAATTTGTTTCTAAATTAAAATTTTCTTTATATTTATTATCTACAATTAAAGAATCCATATTTGTAAGGTAAGTCCAACAAAAAGCATTTAAACTAGTGATTGCTAAATCTAGTTTTCTTGTATTTTCTGATACTGTTTTTAATATACGTTTTCTAGGAGAAATATCATTTATGATTCTAATTAAAACTAATTCACCTAACCATTCGATTTCTTTTTCTTTAATCTCAAAATAAATACCAGTTTGTGTTTTGATTTCATAGACAACCTCACCAAAAACATTAACAGTTTTATCTAAATAAATTGTCTTTAAAGGATTTACAAGCGATCTAACTTCATCGAATTTCTCTAAATATAATTTTGCAACTTTATTTGTAAATAATAACTTATCATCTTTTTGTATAACAAAAATACCGGTATTCATATAATTTAAGATATCTTTATTTAACTTAACATCGAAATTATTACCTAAAACTAGAACATTTAATAAAACATTTCCATTTATATCATTAACCTTTTTAAAAGTTGTATATATAGGATTAATTTCACCTTTTTTATTAATAACTTCAACTGTAGCTGAATAAGGCTTATCATTATTTAATGCAATATCAACATCTTTATATAAATTATTTCTAGTATGCTTTGGAAACAAAGAAAGAAAATTATTAAAAAAAATGTTTGCAAAATCTTTTCTATCATAGCCTAAGAATAAAGGTAATTTATAAGAAAAAGATAAAGGTACAACTTTATTATTAACTAATTTAAAACTACAATAACCACCATCTATTGAATTAATTAAATTCTCTCTTTCAATATCAATTTTCTCATTAATTTCTAAAGTTTCTGAAAAATCTTCCATCTTATTATCTAAAAGACCTTCTTTTGATATTTTCATTGATTTAGCAATATATATCTTTGATATTTCAACTTTATCATTTGAAATATTACAAGTAAAAGTAATAGGAATTTTATGAGAATTTCTAACAAAAAGGGAAATAGAAACAACACCTTGGTTCTTATCGGTTTTAAAAGCATTTATATTTAGAATTTGATACTTAGAAAAAGTTTTTACATTTAATAAATAAGAAAAAATATCGTTCATATTCTTGATATCAACATTATTTTCTTCATCCAATAATATTACATCTTTAGATACATATTGATAGCAACAACTTATTTCTTTTAAAATAAAACAATTACTTAAAAATTCTATACAAATTGATTTTATATTATTTATGTCCCACATTAAGCTCATTTTATTAAATTCCCCAGGCTTACCCTTTTGTCCATTCAAATAAACAATAAACCTATTATACTCTCAATTATATAATAATGCAAATTAATCATTTAATTTTATACCTTATAAAAAGTTAGGAGAATTATATTTTTTTTACCCTTTGTAAAGTTTTTTGTATATAATAATAGTGAGGTTTTTATGAAAAAGAGAGAATTAGACAAAATATTATTACTAGAAAGCAATAAAAAACAAATTGAATTTTCAAATAAATTAAAACTTAATGATAAGTATAAAATATTAGGAATTAAAACTAATGAAATAAAAAATATATCAAAACAACTTTCATTAAATGAAGGAATATCTCATATTGACGATTTTTTAAATTATACTGAACCATTAATTTATGAGGAAGTACTTATATCTTATTTTACTTTTTCTTTTCTCTCAAAAAAAATTGATCAAGCAACTTTCTATAGTTATTTAGATAAATTATTAAAGTATAATAATAGTTGGTCCACAAACGATACTATAGCTTTAGCAATAAAACCTAGAAAAAAAGATTTATCATCTTATTTTGAATATTTATCAAACCTTTTAAAATCTGAAAACTTATGGGATATTAGATTTGCAGTTGTAAGTTTAATGAAATCATATTTAATTGATGAATATATTGAAAAGACTTTAATGTTATTCTTGAGTGTAAAGAGTGAAGAATATTATGTTGAAATGGCATTAGGGTGGGCATTTGCAACAGCTTTAGCAAAACAAAGAGATATAACTTATCCATATATATTTGGGAAAAAGATTAACAATAGAGTTAATAAAATTGCAATTCAGAAATCCATAGAAAGTCGTAGGATTTCTGAATCTGATAAGATTGAATTAAAAAAATTAAGAAATGAAATAAATTCTTTATTATAATATATCTAATAAAGTATTTAATTCTTCAATTATAAAGGTAGGAGTATACTCTTTTGGTAATACATCTTTTTTATTATTTAACCAAACAGAATCAATATTTGATTTCATTGCTCCTAAAATATCACTTTCTAAACGATCACCAATTACCAAACACTTTTCTTTTTCAGCATTAATTGTTTCTAAAACTATATCAAAATATTCAATATCAGGTTTTTGGCACCCCATTTCACCGCTAATAAATATATTAGAAAAATATTTTTGGATATCTGTAGCTACCAATCTTCCATATTGAGCATCTACTAATCCATTTGTAATCATCTCAATTTGATAGCCTCTTTTTTTTAAAGAAGATAAAACAAAATGAGAGTCTTTTAATAAATGTTTTTGTACTGACAAAATTTTTGTAAAATCTTTTTCCATTTCAATTGGATTAATATCTAATTCAAAATGATTAATAAAATTTTCAAATCGTAAAACTCTAAGTTTACTTTGAGCCAAAGTGCCTTCTTCATAAGCTTTCCAACACGCTTTATTGATAACATGATACTCATCCATCACGGATTTAGATACTTCAAAGTTATATTTTTGACCTAATTTAATAAAAGTATCATATTCACCTTTAGTAAAATCAAATAGTGTATTATCAGCATCAAATAATAAATGTTTATATTTCATAAAAATAATGTATAATAAATATAGGGATTTGTAAAAGCCTGGGATTTTATTTTTATTAAATTTGTTACTAGGTGACATTATCACAAACAAAGGATTATTTTATTGCTATATTATGTTCATAAATAAAAACATACTATTAACTATAAAATAAGTAGGAGAAAAAAATGATTAGACATACTACAACTGAAACTTTCGAAGAAGATGTTTTGAAATCTGACGTACCTGTATTAGTAGACTTTTGGGCAGCATGGTGTGGACCTTGCAGAATGCAAGGATCTATTTTAGAAACTTTCCAAAATACAATTACAGAAAAAGAAGCTAGAATCTGCAAAATTAATGTAGATGAACATCCAGCACTAGCACAACAATTTGGTGTAATGAGTATTCCTACTCTTATTGTTTTTGAAAACGGTAAAATCAAAAGCCAAGTAGCTGGTGTTAACCAAGAACCTGGTTTAAGAAGAATGTTAGGCCTATAATTTACGCGGAAAGATCATACAGGGCAGAATAATCTTTAATAGAGACCCTCCCTCTGCCTTGTATTATCCAACCTTCGTTTTGAAAATATTTTAACATCCTAGAGATAACCTCTCTAGCTGTACCAAGATCCCGGGCAATTTCATCATGTGTTATAGATAAATCATCACATTGTGACATTGCTCTTTGTTCAACTAAATAAGATGCAACTCTTTTATCCATACTACTAAATGCGACTTGTTCTAAAGTCCACATAACATCGGATAATCTTTCAGCCATTACAGAATTAGAAAAAGAAGTAACTTCAGGATATTTTTCCTCAAGGTTATGATATATAGAACTTGGTATTGTACATAATGTAGTTTCAATTTCTGACTTTACATGTACTTCAAAACTTATATTTCTTATACCACAACTACCAGAGAGAACACATACATCCCCACTAAATAATCTATATAATGTAATTTCTTTTCCATTCTCATTAACTATATATACTCTAAGTCGTCCTTCTAATACACAAAGAACACCTGAACATCTCGGGAGCATTGTCCCTTTATCCATTTTTTTTCTAGAAACTCTATCTAGGGCTAGTTTATCACTAGTTCTTAATTTATTATAAAAAGGTAGTATTTTATTTATTTCATATTCCATATTGAAATAATAATTTGAACTTAATAAAAAGAAAAGCTAAATATAAAAAAAAATAAGAAATAAAGGTTTATTATTTATGAAAAACTGTAAAGGTGCTGCAATATTAGTATACAAAAGAAATAAAAATAAAATAAAAGTATTATTGGGACAAAGAAAGTATTTCCCAAACATTGGTTATTGGGGAATTCCTGGCGGTAAAATGGAAGAGTCAGATAACAATAATTTTGAAACTACTGCAAAAAGAGAATGTGAAGAAGAAACAGGTATAAAAATAAATTCCAAACTTTTTCTTTTAGATGAAATTAGAGATAATAAATTCATTTGGAATACTTATCTTTGTAAAGTTCCTTATAATAATGACAATCTATTTAAAGAAGAAGTATTGTCTTCAGCTTGGTTTGATATAGATAATTTACCTTCTCCCCTAATCGATTTGTTAGAAGATCAAATAAATACAGCAAAAAAAATAATTTTAGAAATTTAACTTGACAACATGTTTCTGTATATAGTAACATAGCCTTAATAAATGAGTTTCTTTTTACAGAAACATATTAAGGAGAATAAAGTGACTAATCTAATAACTAAAGGAATTGATACAACTAACTTACCTAATGATGATGGTTTTTTTGGAGAATATGGTGGATCTTTTATCCCAGAAGACCTTCAAAAAATAATGGATAACGTAACAGCTCAATATAAAAAAGCTATTGAAGATCCAACATTTTTAGATGAATATGAATATTTACTACAACATTATGTAGGTAGACCTTCTCCTGTATATCATGCAAAAAGATTAAGCGAAGCTGTAGGTGGAGCTCAAATATATTTAAAAAGAGAAGATTTAAATCATACAGGTGCACATAAAATTAATCACTGTGTAGGTGAGGCTCTTTTAGCAAAAAGAATGGGTTATAAAAAAATAATTGCAGAAACTGGTGCCGGACAACATGGTGTTGCTCTTGCTACTGCTGCAGCTCTTTTAGGACTTGAATGTGATATCTACATGGGTGAAATTGATGTAAAAAAAGAAGCTCCTAATGTAACTAGAATGAAAATCTTAGGTGCAACTGTTGTAACAGTTACTAGAGGAACTAAAACATTAAAAGATGCAGTTGATGCTTGTTTTGAAGCTTATTTAAAAGATCCTATTACTCAATTATACTGTATTGGATCTGTTGTTGGCCCTCACCCTTTCCCAATGATGGTTAGAGATTTCCAATCTGTTGTAGGTAGAGAAGCTAGACTTCAAATGTTAGAATTAACAGGCAAATTACCTGATGAAGTTATTGCTTGTGTAGGTGGTGGTTCAAATGCTGCTGGTATTTTCAGTGGTTTCTTAGAAGATAAAGACGTTAAAATTCATGGTGTTGAACCAGCAGGTAGAGGTATTGAAACTCCAGACCATGCTGCAACAATTACAAAAGGTTCAAAAGGAATGATTCATGGCTTTAAATGTTATCTTCTTCAAGATGATGAAGGCGCTCCTTTACCTGTTTATTCTATTGCTAGTGGTTTAGACTATCCTGGTGTTGGTCCACAACATTGCTACTTAAAAGATATTAATAGAGTTGAATATCATTATGCAAACGATAGAGAAGCTGTTGAAGCTTTCTATGGTCTATCTAGAATGGAAGGAATCATTCCAGCTCTTGAATCTTCACATGCTGTAGCATATGCAATTAAAAGAGCTAGAGAATTAGATAAAGATGTCAATCTTCTTGTTAATTTATCAGGCAGAGGTGATAAAGATATAGATTTCGTAATTGAAAATTACCCTCTAGCAGGTTATGAACCTAGTGAAACTTTAAAAGGTGGTTATGAAGAATTTATGGCTTCCATTCAAAGTAAAACTAATAAATAGTAATAAATCATTATTATATTTCTAATCCTAAGGGTTTAATCCTTAGGATTTTTTTTAGATGATATTTTTTTGGGAGTTGGTCTACTTTTATTTGATTCTAAGACTTTTGAAATTGGAGAATATCCAAATCCAAGTACTTGATACGCTTCATGAACTATCATAAATGCATTATCATCTTCTTCATGCACAATCTGAGTTAATTGATTAATTAGTTGATTAGGAACAACAGCCATTAAAGTTGCTCTATCTTTCTTCGTATAAATGCCTTGACCGTGCAATATAGTGCCACCACGGTTCATTTCATCTATTATCCTTCTAGATATTGCTTCATGATTTTCACTAACGATATAAGCCGTTTTTGCATATTTAGTGCCTAGACTCATTACAACGAAATTTATCATTTGTCCTGAAACATATAAAGCACAAACTGCAAATAAAGCTCTTTCTAATCCAAATACTAATCCACCAACAATAACTATTATTGCATCAAAAATAAAAACACAAGTTCCAAGATTTAATGGAGTATATAAATTTAAGATTTGACCAACAATATCGGTTCCACCAGTATTTGAGCCAGCTCTCATTACTAAACCAATTCCACCGCCCACTAAAACACTACCAAATATAGCAGATAATAGTATGTCTACTTTATCAGAATAGCCTAAAAACCCTTGATAATTAGTTAATTGGCCAAAAATGGAAACAAAAACAGATAAGAGAGTAGTACCTACAAAACTTTTTACACCATATAAGGGACCAAAGATTTTCATTCCTATTAAAAATAAAGGGATAGAAATTAAAATCATAGTTAACCCTGTATCTATACCAAATAAATAATATACTATTGTAGCAATACCACTAACACCACCAGCAGCTATTTTAGCTGGAGTAATAAAACAAGCAATTCCAAATCCTGAAATCATTGTTCCAAGAATTATTTGGGTATAATCCCTTATTGTATTTTTCATATTGTTCTCTTTTATGAATTAAATTTTTAATGATATTTTGGTCTATTATCACTTAATATTAAAATTGAAGAAGGTTTATCTAAGAATAAATTACATTCAGCTTTTCTTCTAAGTGCAGTACAAGGTTGTAAGTGAGACACTTGACCAAACAAACAGGTTGCAACACCTCTTGCTTTTCTTTGATCAGGACAAGAAACAATAATAGTTTTAGCACTTAACAGTTTTTTAATAGATAAAGTAATTGCACGAGTTGGTACATCATCTAGTTTTCTAAACCATTTCTCACTTACTAGCTGCTTTCTACTTCTAAGATCTAAATCAACGGCAATATATGCATCTCTAGTTTCAAAATTTGCAGGAGGATCATTATAACCTAAGTGGCCATTCTCACCTATACAAGAAAAAGCTACATCTATATCTAAATCCTGTGCAATATTATTTATTTCTTCAACAGAGTTTTCAGTTGTACCTAAAGGATGAAAACATTTAACCTTTGTCTCACCTAATAAGTTTAGAAAACAAGTTTGAATGAAATACGTATTGCTTTTTGGTGAACTTGGTTTAATTCCAATAAATTCATCAAATTGAAGAACACAAACTTTATCCCAAGGGATATTATCATAATTAGCTAAATTCTTTAAAGTTTCGATTTGGCTCGCACCAGATTCTAATACAATAGTTGCATGGCCTTTTTCTTCAATAGCTTCAAGAATTTTATCTGCTCCAAGCTTAGCTGCTTGAACACCTAAATCTCGTTTATCGTCACTAATAGTAATACGCATTATATTCTCCTTGAGACTAATTTACAGTTTTGAATAATATGTAGCAAGATATAATTATAATAATTTAATAAGATTTTTAAAAAATCAGAAAAATAAGTTAATGATAATTTATATGTATTTGACTTATGTCGAAAAATTTGGATAATAGTAAGTAGAATTTTATTTATAAAGAGGTAAATATATGAAAAAGGAAGCTAAAAAAAGAAGCAGTCTAGCTCCAGCTCCAAATGTATTAGTATCATGTAAAGGAAAAGATGGAAGAGAGAATGCCCTTGCAGTAGCATATTGTGGAAATTGTAGTTATGCCCCACCAATGCTAATGGTTGGTATTGTTCCAAGTAGATTTTCATACAACTTAATTAAAGAAAGTGGTGTTATGGTAGTTAATATCGTACCTAAATCTTATGCTAATGAGTATAAATATCTTGGATCAGTTAGTGGAAGAGATGAAGATAAACTTAAAGATATCAATACAGCACCAGCTGATACAATTGATTGCCCTATCTTAACTGATTGTCCTGTTAATATTGAAGGAACAATTGTTGATAGTATTATGACAGGTTCTCATGAAATGTTTGTACTAAAAGTTGAAAAAGTTCATGCAGATGAAGAATACCTAAATGAAGATGGTAGCATCAATTTTGGTAAAATAGATTTACTTTAATATTAATTAATAATCAGCTAAATAAATTAAAGATATCCCATATTTTGAATTATAAATTCATATATGGGATTATTTTATTTGTCTATAGTTGTCAAGTTTTTTATAATTTTATTTTTTTCTATCTTTTTTACACATATTATGTTAGACCTTCTGGCTAAGGTCTTGTTTTTGGGAATTAATGTTGTTAAGCTAAAACTATGTTAGATGTTTTAGTTAACGAGGTAGCTCTTATTTGAAATTAATTGGTTATTAATATTTCAAATGAGAGCTTCAAGTTTATAACGCTTTAATTTATTAAAGAAATATTCTTCATCTACCATGTTATAAATCTCACCATTCTTTAATAGAGCAAATCCAATAGATATCATTTTATTAGCTGTTGCAACTGCTGTTTTTTGACCAAATTTCCCTCTTTTTTCAAGTTTTTGCCAATACCTTGTAAGAGAACAATTATGATTAAAGTTTTTTATGCTCCAAGCTGCTTGTACTATATGTCTTCTAACAGGCATGCATCCAAAATGAGAAACACTTAATTGCTTATCTACTGAACCCGATTGATCTTTTCTAGGAATGAGTCCTATATAATTTCTAAGTTGATCTGCTTTAGAAAACCTTTCTCCATTTCCAACGAAAGCTATAAGTGTTGCTGCAGTAATATCACCAATACCTGGTATTGATAACCAAGCTAAAGCCTCTTTAGGGTGATTTATTAAAATTTGGATAATTTTATTATGAATTTGTTCTTTTTGAGATTCTACTACTTCAATGTTACGAACTAATAAATTTGCACTAAAAATAGCTAAATCTTCCTTAAGTAATTCATCAACACAAGATTGTCTTTTTTCAGGATTTTTTAAATCTGATTTCTTTAAATCTGGATAACCCATACCTGTAAATATTGCATGAAGTTTATTAATTAATTTAGTTTGTAATTGAGAATATGCTATATGAAGTTTTATCAATGCTCTATCAGCTGATTCTTCTTTTGTAGGAATTGGTATAAGAACCCAATTTTCAGGATTAGCATCTCTTGCATATTTAGCAATCTTTGCAGCATCTTGCTTATCTGTTTTACATATTGATTCAAAAATAATATGCAATTTCATTGGATTAAGGACATAAACATTAGATGCAGTGTGTTCTAAAAGATATCTTGCTAGATTAAAAGAAGAAGTTCCACCTTCCATAAATATTGCATCACCAACCTTGAACTGAGAAATTAAGTTATTTCTTCCTTGCTCATTCATCTTTTCATTAAAGAAAGATTTCTTTTGAAATCCTGAATCTCTTGAAAGTGTACATCCAACTAGAGTTTTTTTGGAAAGATCCAAACCGATAATTCTAGTTGCCGTTAATTCTTTAGGTCTGTCTATCATGGGCAGCCTCCTTAAGTTAAATTAACAGATTGTTGGGAAGCTTTATGAAAGGGAGTGACAAAATGTCCTTCATTTTTATTATTGAGATTATCTCGAGAAGAATCTCGAGATATCTCCCTGTAGTCTTCGATGACCGGCTATTGTATCTTTTTTATTGAGGTATATCTGTATTAACAGTATCCATCACAAATAACCCTTACACGATCACCGGTTCCCATTCTCCGTCAAGAATAGGATAACACCTTTGACTTACCAACTATAGACATACTACTTTTTTTGCACTTACAAACTAAGACTTAAATGTCTAAAAATACTAATAATTTTTAAAATAAAAAAGCTGTCCTAAAAAGGACAGCCATATTTTTAATATAAATTATATTAGAAATCAATTTCACAATAAGCTGTTAATGAACCCCAAGCAGAACCTGCAGAACCATCAATGTTGAATAAGTCATCACCATCTTCCCAAGCTAATGTTAATGTAGCATTATCAACTAATGTTGTGCTTTCTACAGAAGCAGCAGCAGAAACTACACCAGCATCTGAGATTGAGAATGAAGCATCAGCTGTATACATATCAGTTGTATAAGTTGCACCAGCACCTGCACACCAGTCTTTAGCATCAATATCAAAACCAGCTGTTACATAAGGAGCTAATTCATCAGATAAAGCATAATTAATTTGTACATCAATGTCTTGAGTATTAACTAAGTCTAAAGCTGTTAAGTCAATAGAAACTGGAACATCCATTGAAGCCATATCATAACTAGCATTAACGTTTAATAAGTTATCAATTGAATATAAATCATCATCAGAATTAGTTGTATCATCACCATCAGCATCAGCATCATATACTTTGTTTTCTAAGCCGTCTAAAGATGTATCATCGAAATCAAAGTCAGCATTAGTATTTAATGGACCATAGTAAGCATCAACTGTTAATGCATCAGCTGCAACAGCTACGAATGAATCCCAACCAAAACCTACTAAAGCATCATAACCAGCATCAATTGCAAATGAAACTGTTAAGTCATCCATTGCATAATCAACCATTGCAGAAGCACCTGCTTCCATGCTTCTTGTTAATGCTGTATCAATTAAAGCAGAAGCACCAACTTGAGCTGTAACACCTTCAGCTAATTCTAAAGAATTAGTTTCAGCAGCTACATAAACATCAGTTTGAGCTAAATCTTTTAATTCACCATTTTCAATACCTAATGAGAATGTACCATATTCATCTAATGTTAAAGTAACACCAGCTAAAGTATTACCAGCAACAGCATAGTTATAAGCATCATCGTCATCATCTAAAGCTGTGATATCAGCAGCATAGTCTACAGGATCAGCAACACCAGAAATATTTAAACACCAGCCTTCACCTTTTACATATGCATCAACATCTAAATCTAAATCAAAATAACCTAAGTCAGTAGTAACTGTGTTATCAGAATCTGTTGTTGTTTCTTCATCTACATCGTCACCTGATTCTTCTAATAGATAAAGATCTAAAGAAGCATCAACTCCTGCATAAACATCACCTTCTCCTACTGAAGAACTACTTTCTGAGAATAAAGAAATTGTAGCATCAAATTCATTAGTATTTGCCATGCCAAAATCTAAATTAGCTGTATCAAAATCTGCTAATGTGTGTGAAAATGTTGCTGTACCAGAAAAATCTGCAAACAACATACTTGTTCCTATAATACCTGTTAATAATAAAGCAGAAAACTTTTTCATACTTCCTCCAAAT
>NZ_JBNAIC010000006.1:0-26034 GCF_050031695.1 Pleomorphochaeta sp.
GTGTTGCCGGGATGAAAACCCGGTGTCCTAACCACTAGACGAAGGAGACATTAAAAAGTTGAGCTGCAAAGGATTTGAACCTTTGACCCACGCCTTAAAAGGGCGTTGCTCTACCAACTGAGCTAGCAGCCCAAGCAACGAATTGGACTATAACAAGAATTTAATTACTAATCAACTACTTTTTTAAAAAAAATTGAATTTTTGTAAAAAAACAGTATAATTTGTATTTTATTTAATAAAAAAAGTAAAATATTCTTTATAAAATCATAATTAAGTGTAATCAACATATTGTTAGAGATTGTTGCCTTTGATATTCTTACATTTATGAAATTAGATAAAATATATCATGCAGCATATACATTAAAAGATGTAATACATACAACAGATTTATTACCCGCTCCAAATATCTTTCCAAATGAAAAAGTTTATTTAAAAGCTGAAAATTTACAAGTTACTGGATCCTTTAAAGTTAGAGGAGCATATTATAAAATTTCTCAATTGTCGCAAGAGGCTAAAGAAAAAGGTGTAATTGCCTGTTCTGCGGGTAATCATGCACAAGGTGTAGCGCTTGCAGCTAAAAAAAATAATATAAATTCTATTATTTGTATACCAGATGGAGCGCCTATTTCTAAAGTTGAAGCAACAAGAAATTATGGATCTACTGTAGAATTAGTAAAAGGCGTTTATGATGATGCTTATACTAGAGCAAAGGAGATTCAAAAAGAAACTGGTATGACTTTTATTCATCCTTTTAATGATAAAGAGGTAATTGCCGGTCAAGGAACCATAGGTCTTGAAATTCTTAATCAATTAGAAGATGTAGATGTTGTAATAGTTCCAATTGGAGGTGGTGGTTTGATAAGTGGAGTTGCTTTTGCTATTAAATCTTTAAAACCTGAATGTAAAATTTATGGTGTTCAAGCTTCTGGAGCTGCAAGTATGTTTTCTTCTTTAAAAGAAGATCAAATATGTGAGTTAAATGATGTTTGTACGATTTCTGATGGAATTGCTGTAAAGAAACCAGGAGATGTAACCTTTGATTTGTGTAAAAAATATGTTGATAAAGTAGTTACTGTAAGTGATGATGAAGTTGCTTGTGCAATATTAGCACTAATGGAAAATCAAAAATTAGTTGCGGAAGGTGCAGGTGCTGTTTCAGTTGCTGCGGCAATGTTTAATAAGGTTGATATAAAAAATAAGAAAACAGTATGTTTGATAAGTGGTGGTAATATAGATGTTACTATTCTTTCTAGAGTTATTTCTAGAGGTCTATTGAAAGGTGGCAGGAGTGCTAAATTTACAATTAATTTAACTGATAAGCCAGGACAGTTAGTTGATGTTTCTACAATAATTGCTAATTTAGGTGGTAATGTTATTGCTGTTCACCACGATAGAGGTGGTGAAGGTACAGATTTAAATAGTTGTACTCTTTCTCTTGAAGTAGAAACTAGAGATCATGCACATATTAATCAGATAAGGAAAGCCTTGATTGATTATGGATTTAAATTTGTAAGTGAATTTTAAATAAATGCTAAAGATTTTAAAATAAATAACCAAATAAATAATGTAAATAAAGAAAAAACAGTAGTTAATATTACTAGTTGTGCGGCCAAATCTGCGTCACCTTCCATTTCTTTTGCCATAGTAAAAGAAGAAACTGCAACAGGTGACGCTGTAGCTGCTAAAAGACAACCTAAATACATATCTTTTAATCCAAAAGCAATTGCAACTGAGACTATGATTAATGGCGTAATAATTAATTTACCTATTCCACCTAAAAGAATTAATTTATAATTCTTTTTAATACTTTCGAACTCTAAAGTTCCACCTAATATAATAAAAGCTAATGGTGTTGCTGTTTTTGATAAAGAAGTTAATGGTGATATAATTATTTCAGGAAGTTTAACATTAGTTAAGTAAAAGAAAATACCAATAAGAGCAGCATCAACTAAAGGATTTTTTAAAACTCCAAGAAGTAATGAAGATATTCTAGTATCATGGCCTCTGTACCCTTCAAGAACAAATACTGCTAAAATATTAACAAGCGGTACAGCAAAAAGTACTAAAGTACTAAATATTGCAAGGCCTGTTTCACCATACATCCCTTGAATAACAGGAATTCCAAAAATAATTATATTAGATCTAAACCAAGCTTGAACTATAACACCCTTCTTTGAATTTTTAAGTGAAGATTTTTTATTTAGAACTAGAGATACTAAAATTGTTATTGAAGGTAAAACTGCAAGTAAAACTAAAACCATTTTTAGAGAATTGTTAAGATCAACATCTTCCATATTGTAAATACTTAAAAATAATAATAATGGTAGAGGTAGCCTAAATATGAATTTATTTAGTGAATTAAGTGTTTCTTTGTTTATCCACTTTAATCTTACTGAAATGTTTCCTAAAAATAATAAAACAAAAAGTGGGAAAATAACTTTAAATGAAAATAACAAATTATTCATATCACATTTCTCCTTGACGTTATTATATATAATTTTTCAAAAATAAAAATAGTACTTTTTATAAAAAGGTTCTAAATAAAAATACCTAACCAATGATAAATTTGGTTAGGTAATTATTGAGTGATGAAAAAGAGGATAACTAAAAAAAATAATTATATAAGAAGTTATGAATATAATAAAATATTTAAGTATAAAAAATATACTATAAATTTGTATTAAAATTTTTTTTAAATTGTTATTTACCTCATTTTCTTTAAATAGATTAGATATAATCGATTGATAAGTCAAGTAAAAAAAATAATTTACGATGAAAAAAACTTTTTAAATAAAATAATGATCCAATTGAAACAATTGGATCAATGTAGGCTTATATAAATAATCAAAATTAAATAACAAATTATGCAAAGTCAAAAAAACCTGTAATCTTAAGATAAATAGGGGAATCTATCATAAAAAACGATATATTATAAAGAAAAACAATTTCCTTTGCGTATAAAATGAAAATGTGCAAGCCCACTTTATATACGAATAATATGTTATAAGTTTGTATAAGTCAATAAATTATTAAAAAATTTACTTTGCTTTTTAAAATAAATATGTATTTTTTTTATAAAATAGACAATATGAAGAAGAAAAAAAGTTAAAATAAGATGTGTATTATATCATGTAAACTTTTAAATAGTATCCTTCATTAATGGTTGTTTCTATGCCTATTTCATTTGTTATTTGATAATAAGCTAAATTATTTTTTAAATTTATTTCATAATTTTCTGAATTTTCTACTTTTATCTGAATTGTTTCAGGAACATAACCTTGTAATTGTATCGAATGAATTCCGCTATATAAATTAAAAGAAAATGCAAATAGTATAAATAATAATATATATAATTTTTTTTTCATAAAATAATTCCTGATTTTTTCAATAATTATTTGTTTATGTTTAGGAATTAGTCAATCATAAAAATAAAAATAACAAATAAATTACATTTTCTGTGTATAAAAATACACTTATAAAACATAAGTGTAAAATAATTATAACAAATTTGTAATATTGTTATTCTTGGTTCTGTAATTTATTTTTTCTACAATTTTTTTTGCAATGAAGTGGGAATTCAATATCACCACCTTCAATTATTATATCTTTCCCTTCAACTAAAGCCGTAGATACTTTTTTTCTAGCTACTGCATAGATTGCTTGGGTTGTTGTTCTTGCAACATTAAGTTTTTTAGCTGCATCTTCTTGCATTAAATTTTCGTAATCTATTAATCTTAATGTTTCATATTCGTCAATTGTCATAATTATTGCAGAGTTATTTCTTTTTCCTTTCGGTCCAAATCTAGTAAATTCTGGCATACCACCTGAAATTCTTCTACATTTTTTTGGTCTTGGCATATTTTTCTCCATTTCTGATTATAAATTATACCTAATATATAATAATTAATTTAAAAAAATGCAATTGGAGTATGGGGCACTCCAATTGCATAGTAGTTTAGTGAGAACTACATGTATGACCATTATCATTAGATTCATCTGAATCTTCATGACTATGTTTTAATCCACCACCGCTATGTTCGCCTCCAGCACAAGTAACATCTGGATCGAAATTTAATGAATTATTTAAATATTCATTAACAGCTGCATCAGCTAAACCTTGAACACCAGGAACTAAATTGATATTAACACGACAAACAGCTTCTCTTGCACCAGCACCTAAGCCACCACAAATTAAAGTATTAACGCCATTTCCTGTTAATAAATTTATTAAAGTACCGTGAGCATAACCTCTTGTTGATACTACTTCTTGATCTACTATTTTATTGTTTTCGATAGTATAAACTTTAAATTCTTGAGCTTGTCCAAAATGTTGCTCAATTAATCCATTATTATAAGTAACTGCAATTTTCATTGACTATCTCCTTATTTATTCTTTATGTATATACTATATTAATTAGATTTTAGACATATGTCAATAACTTTTTTAATTGACTTTTAATTAATTTTGGTTTAAAAATGAATAGTTCTAAAATGAACTAATGGGTTTTAAAATGGATAATACAGTATTTAAAGATTTTCGAGAAATAAGAGCAAAGATAAATAAGCTAATGAATATTATTGTTAGAGATATTGATTCAGAAGAAACTATAGCTTTGAAATTGAATAAGACTCAGATTCAAGTAATTATTATATTAAAGAAGAATAAAGAGATTAAAATGAGTGATTTGACAAACTATACAAATCTATCAAAAAGTTCAATTACAAGTATTGTCGACAGTTTAGAAGAAATAAATTTAGTTAATAGAATTAGATCTAAATCTGATAGAAGAGTTATAATAGTAAAATTATCAGATGAAGGTGATTATCTTGCAGATAAAATAAGAGCTGAAATACGTAAAGCTTTCTATGAAAGAATAGAAAAATTAGATGATGAAGAGACAAATGATTTAAAAAATTCATTAAGAATAGTAAATAAAAGTTTAGATTTATTGGAGTAGTATAGTGAAAGAAAATGCATATGATTTTATGGGTAAACAAAATATAACGCCTTTATTATTTAAACTTTCAATTCCTGCAATGATAGGAATGATTAGTAATGCCTTATACAATGTAATTGATACAGTGTTTGTTGGTCACGGTGCAGGAGCTTTAGCAATTGGTGGATTAACTATTGCTTTTCCTTTTCAATTAATAATTGGAGCTTTCGCATTAATGTATGGAGTAGGTGTTGCCTCTATTATTTCTAGACGTTTAGGCGAAAAAAAAGAAGAAGAAGCTGTAAGAGCTGCTTCTAATGCTTTTTTATTAACTTTTACAACTTCAGTATTAATTTTATTTTTTGGAAACCTTTTTTTGGATGATATTTTAATATTTTTTGGTGCGACTGAAGAAATCTTACCTTATGCTAATGATTATATGTCTATTATATTATTTGGTGCTCCTTTTTTGTCATTTTCGATGTGTGCAAATAATGTATTAAGGAGTGAAGGTGCTGCTAAAACCGCTATGACATTAATGATTATTGGAACAGGTGTAAATGTTATTTTAGATCCAATTTTTATTTTTGTTTTTAAGATGGGAATTTCAGGAGCTGCATATGCAACTATTATTTCACAATTTTGTGGAGCTATGTATGGCTTAAATTATTTTATAAAAGGAAAATCTTCCTTAAAATTTAAAGTAAAGTATTTTTCTCTAAAATTTAAGTATATAAAAGAAATTGTATTGTTAGGACTTGCAACATTCATTAGACAAATAGGAACATCAATGATGGCTTTATCTGTTAATAATATGGTAAAAATATATGGTGGTGATTTAGCAATTGCTGCGTTTGGTATGGTTAATAGATTATTAACTTTAGTATTAATGCCGATTTTTGGAATGAATCAGGGGTTACAACCAATTATTGGTTATAATTTTGGTGCAAAAAAAATAGATAGAGTAAAAAAAGTATTAGAAGTGGCGATATTAATTACTTCTTTGATTGGATTAGTTTTTTCTCTATTTGGATTAATTTTTCCAAGGTTTTTATTATCTATATTCACTTCTAACCAAGAATTATTAGATATTGGAGTAGTAGCTCTTAGAATAATAATTTCAACAATGGTCTTATTAGGTCTTCAATCATGTGGTACTACATATTTTCAAGCATTAGGTCATAGTGTAGCAGCTATAGTTCTTGGTATGAGTAGGCAATTTTTACTATTAATACCTTTAGTAATAATATTACCTTCATTTTTAGGCTTATTTGGTGTTTGGATTGCTTTTCCTATAGCTGATTTGTTAGCATCTTTGATTACATTTGTTTGGTTAATTCGAGATATTAAGAAACGAAATATAAATAGTTTAAATTAATTATATATTTTTTTGGACTCTAGCTTTTTTCTAGAGTTATTATTTTTTTACTCTTTCATTTAAATTAGATCTTTTTAATGTTATAATAGATACGATAATTAAATGAAGGAGAAATTATGAAAAATTTAGGAATTCTTGGATTAGGAAATATAGCTGCCAATATGGCTAAAACTGTTTGTGGTATGGATGATGTTACGTTATATGCTGTTGCATCAAGATCTTTAGAAAAAGCAAATATTTTTAAAGAAGAATATTTAGCTGAAGTAGCATATGGTTCTTATGAAGAATTAGTAATGGATAATAATGTTGATTTAGTTTATATTGCAACTCCTCATTCTCATCATGCTAAATATATTGAACTTGCCCTGAATCATAATAAACCTGTTTTATGTGAAAAAGCATTTACTTCTAATTTAAATGAAGCTAAAAAAGTTATTGCATTATCCCATGAAAAAAATGTTTTTCTAGCTGAGGCAATTTGGACTAGATATCTTCCTTCAAGATATATAATTGAACAATTATTAGATAATGGTGTTATAGGAAATATTAGTTTAGTCGATTCAAACTTAGGATATAATGTTGCAGCTAATGAAAGAATTTATAAAAAAGAACTTGCAGGTGGTGCTTTATTAGATTTAACAGTATATCCAATCAATTTTACTTGTATGTTTTTTGGATCAAATATTAGTAAAATAAATTCAACAGTAATTAAAATGAAAAGTGGTGTAGATGGAATTGAAAATGTTAACTTTGTATATGATAACGGTATTTTAGCTACTTTTAATACTAGTGTTTATTCAAAGCTTAATAGAAAAGGTATTATCTATGGCTCAAAAGGTTATATTGAAATTGAGAATATTAATAATCCTGAAAAAATCAGTATTTTTGATGAAGAAGGTGTTTTAGTTGAAGAAATATTACCACCTGAACAAATTACTGGATTTGAATATCAAGTTAGAGCTTGTTTAGAAGCAATAGAAGAAGGACAAATAGAGCCAAAACAAATGCCTCATAGTGAAACCTTAAGAATGATGGAAATAATGGATCAACTTAGAAAAACTTGGGATATTGTTTTCCCATGGGAAGAATAGTAAAATTTCTCATTTATGTTTTGTAAAAGTGTTTATTTTGTTTTATAATCAAAGACAAATAAAATAGGAGGGCTATAATGCAATATATAGGATCCCTTGATCAAGGGACAACTTCAACAAGATTCATTATTTTTAATTCGGATGGAGATATTATCTCTTCACATCAAATGGAACATAAACAAATATTTCCAAAACCAGGTTGGGTAGAACATAACCCACTTGAAATTTGGGAAAATAGTGAAGCATGTATTAAGGAAGCTTTAATAAAAGCAAATTTAAAAGGTTCAGATATTGATGGAATCGGTATAACAAATCAAAGAGAAACAGTTATTGCTTGGAATCCAAAAACAGGTAAAGTTTGGTACAATGCAATTGTTTGGCAAGATTTAAGAGGTTCTGATTATATAGATAGTTTAGAAGATAAAATAGATTCAAAATGGTTAGCAGATAAATCAGGTTTGAGACTAAGTCCATATTTTTCTGTAAGTAAAATAGTTTGGTTATTAGACAATGTAAAAGGTTTAAGAGAGGCTTGTGAAAACGGTGATGCTGTTTTTGGTACTATTGATACTTGGTTAACTTGGAATTTAACAGGTAGAGAAGCTTTTGTAACTGATGTTACTAATGCCTCAAGATATGTATTAATGGATATAAATAGCCTAAAATGGGATGATGAATTATTAGATATATTCAATGTACCAAAGAAAGCTTTACCTAAAATTGTACCATCAGCAGGTGAAATTTATGGATACACAGAAGAAAAAGGTGCACTAGGTGCTAAAGTTCCAGTTTGTGGAATCTTAGGTGATCAACAATCAGCTTTATTTGGTCAAGCTTGTTTTACTCAAGGGCTTGGTAAAAGCACTTATGGTACTGGATGTTTCTTATTAGTTAATACTGGAGAAAAAGCTTGTATTTCTGAAAATGGTTTATTGACAACTGTAGCTTATCAAATTGGAAATAATAAACCTAATTATGCACTTGAAGGATCTATTGCTGTTGCGGGTAGTTTAGTACAATGGGCAAGAGATAATCTAGAAATTGTTTCTAATCCAAAAGAATTAGATGAATTAGCTGCAAGCGTTGATGATTGTGGTGGCGTTTATATTGTACCTGCCTTTAGTGGTTTATTTGCACCTTATTGGAGAAGTGATGCTAGAGGTGTTATTGCAGGTTTAACAGGATTTGCAACAAGAGCTCATTTATGTAAAGCAATTTTAAACTCAACAGCTTTCCAAGCTTATGATATTTTCCAAACAATGGAAAAAGATTCTTCAATTTCTATGAAGCAATTGAAAGTTGATGGTGGTTTAACAAACAGTAATCCTTTAATGCAGTTCCAAGCTGATTTATTAGGTATTCCTGTAATAAGACCAAAAGTTGTAGAAACTACTGCATTAGGAGCTGCCTATGCTGCTGGAATAAGTGTTAATATTTTTGATTCTTTAGATGATTTAAGTGATCATTGGCAAGAGAAAAAACGTTGGGAACCAAATATGCCAAAAGAAAAGAGAGAAATGAAGCTTAAAAAATGGAAAAAAGCAGTTTCTAAAACTTTAAATTGGGTTGGTGAAGAAAATATAGATTTTTAGATAATCTATTTTAATTAAAGGAAAAGTATGCATAATTTTATTAGTACAGAAGTTATAAATATTATAAAAAGTGTTATTCAAGTTATATTTTTGGCTTGGGCTTTTTATCAATTTTATATGGCTTTAGATAGAACAAAAATACAAAGAATGCTTAAAATGATATTTTCTGCATTAGCAATATATGGCATTAGCTATATATTGCAATTAAATATCTTATTAAGACTTTTTAACCTATTAGCTATTCCATATCTAGTTTTTTTATGTATTATTTTCCAAGCTGAACTGAGACGTTCTTTTTTAACAGAGGGTTTAGGTAAAACTAGATTAAAGCTTAGTTCAATAAACAACTATTCCGAACAAATTGATATTGCATTAAATGCATGTTCAGTTTTACAAAGTAAAAGACGTGGAGCACTTTTAGTGTTCTCACGTCGTGATAGTTTAAATTCTGTAATTAGTTCAGGTACAGTATTAAATGCAGATTTGTCTATGCAATTAATATTAACTGTTTTTGACCATGATACGCCTCTTCATGATGGCGCTATGGTTATTCAGGACGGAAAAATAAAAGCTGCTGGATGTTATTTACCTTTGAGTGAACAAACAGATATAAAAAAGACTTTTGGAACAAGACATAGAGCTGCTTTAGGCATCTGTGAAGAAACTGATTCAATTGTAATAGTCGTATCAGAAGAGACTGGTGCAATTACATTAGCATATAATGCTAGACTTTTTTATGATTTAGAAGTAGATAATATAAAGAGAGTATTGTTAACTTGGTTTAGTAATAAAGATATTTCTGAAGATGAAAAGGAT
Organism: Pleomorphochaeta sp.; assembly: GCF_050031695.1. Taxonomy (GTDB): domain Bacteria; phylum Spirochaetota; class Spirochaetia; order Sphaerochaetales; family Sphaerochaetaceae; genus Pleomorphochaeta. The sequence continues at coordinate 9,815 of NZ_JBNAIC010000006.1, forward strand.
GATAGAGATGATTAAAGATAAATTATCAATATATTTTTTCGATAATTGGAAACCAAAATTAATAAGTTTAATTTTAGCTCTATGTGTATTTTCTTTTTTTCATTATTATAGTCATTCTTCAAGATTTGTTACTATTCCTTTGCAAGTTGTTCTTCCATCAGATTATGAAGCTGAAAGTTTAATACCAACTTCAGTTGAAGTTGAAATTATTGGTGATAATAATATAATTTATTTAATTGATCCTAATTTAATTGTTGCTGTTATTGACTTCTCAACAGTAAATCGAGAAGGTATTTCTAGAACCAATGTTAAATTAAATTATAATGAAACAGTTTTTTCTCAAGGGAATATAGATTTAGTTACAAACCCTGAGAGTGTGAAAGTTTCATTTAAGTTAAAGGAATAAAGTTTGAATAAAATTGGAATAGATATAGTCAATATTGAAAGAATGTCCAAATTAAATAATCATGCAATTAATAGATTATTTAATAAAGTTGAAGTAATAAAAGCAAACAGTATTAATAATGAAAAAGTAAAATTTGAATACCTCGCAGGTCGCTTTGCTGCAAAAGAAGCTTTAGCAAAAGCTCTAGGTGTGGGGTTTACAAAATTAATTCCCTCTGAAATATTAGTAACTAACTTAGAAAGTGGGCAACCAATAATAGAGCTTGAGGGTAAAACTTTAGATACTTATAATAATCTTAAAATGCAAGTATCAATAAGTCATGATTATCCTTGTGCCGTTGCTATAGTAATGATAGAGGAAAATAATGGCTAGAATCGATTGGAGAAGACCTCCATTATTAGATTTAGAAGATGGTAAAGTAAGATATAAAATGATTGTATCTTATGATGGTAGAGCTTTTAATGGTTGGCAAACTCAAAAAAATGGTGTTGGAGTTCAACAAGCAATAGAGAAAGCTTTACGTAAAATGTTGAACGAAGATATAAAGGTAATTGGATCTGGTAGAACTGATAGTGGAGTTCATGCATTAGGCCAAGTTTGTCACTTTGATATTGTTGATAAAAATATTCCACCAAGAGCTTTTCTAAATGTAGTAAATTGTAATTTGCCTCAAACTGTTAGAATATTAGATTGTGAAATTGTCGATGGTACTTTTCATTCAAGATATACAGCTTATGCAAGAAAATATCGTTATTATATGAAAAGAGAAAATGAAATGACTGCAACTGATAATGGATTTGTAGCAAAAGTAAAAAAGTTTCCGTCCTTAGATTTATTAAATTCATATGCTAAGCATATAGTTGGTACTCATGATTTTTCAACATTTGTTGCAAGTAAGGATATGAGCCCTTCAAAATGTAGAGATATATATGAAAGTTATTGGTCTTTTGAAAAGGATCGATGGGGTTATGATGTATTAACATATACTATTTGTGGTAATGCTTTTTTATATAAAATGGTTAGATCTCTCGTTGGAACTCAAATAGATTTTGCTATTAAGCATAAAACAAGCGAAGATTTTAAAGAAGCTCTTGAATCTAAAAATAGAAAAATGGCAGAAAGAACAGCAAATCCAAATGGTTTATTTTTACTAAATATATCATATGATGAAGATGAATATATGTGGTTTGAAGAGACAGCAATACCTCTTTCGAATAGGGAACATAAAGATGAATAATCAAATTGAAAAACTATTAAAAATTATTGATGATTCTAAAGTAGCCTTTAGTGATGATTATCTATCTTTTCCTAAAGATGAAGAAATACAAGTTAAAAAAACAGTAACTCCGGATGATTTTAAAAAAAGATTTTTAGAAAGACAAAATAAATTTGTAGTAGATAATAAAGAAAAAATAGAACCAATACAAATAAATGAAGTTAGGGATGAAAATTTATTTGAAATGAAAGAAGAAATAAAAGAATTTTCAAAATTAACTTATCAAGAACTACAAGAACTTGTAAAGACTTGTAAAAAATGCCCTGCTGCACAAATAAGAAAACAGAGTTTATTTGGTAAAGGTGATAATAATCCTAAACTTATGATAATAGGCGAAGGTCCGGGGAGAGAAGAAGATACTAATAATGATTTATTTGTAGGCAAAAGTGGTCAATATTTAAGAAAATGGTTAGCCGCAATTAATTTAACATTTGAGAAAGATGTTTATTTAACTAATATTGTAAAATGCTATAGTAAAACAAACCCTACAAAAGAAATGGCGATTTCTTGTCTTCCCTATTTGCAACGTCAAATAGAAATAGTAAATCCTAAAGTTATTTTAATTTTGGGTAAAGTGGCTGCAGTTAATTTATTAAATAAAGATACGACAATGAAAAATTTAAGAGGAAATATTTATTCATATAAAAGGGTTCCGAGTATTGTTACATATCATCCAGCAGCCGTATTGAGAAATCCACAATGGAGAGCGCCTGTATGGGAAGATTTACAAAAAGTCGATAGATTAATAAAAGTATAAGGATAAAAAATGTTTGCTAAAGTATTATTTGATTTACCTTTACATACAGATTTTACTTATAAAATTCCAAATGAATTAATTAATTCAGTAAAAGTTGGAGTTAGAGTTAATGTCCCTTTTCGTTCTTATTCAAAAATAGGTTATGTTGTTGATATTATTGATGAGTATGAAACTTCTTATAAAATAAGAAAAATTAAAAGAGTTGTTGATAAAGAACCTATATTTGATTCTAATCAAATTGATTTAGCTTCTTGGATGTCTTCTTTTTATCTTTGTTCAGTTGGAGAAGCATTATCTCTTCAAATACCTGGAGGAAAAAGAGAAAAAGCTATTTCAATGAGTATAAATGAAGAAGATATTTCTACAATGGCTGTTGAAGAGTTATCTTGTGAACAAGAAAAAGCTTTAGAATTAATTCGAAAAAAAGAAAGTGCATTATATTATTTATATGGTGTTACCGGTTCTGGTAAAAGCGAAATTTATTTTAGATATGCTAAAGAAGTAATTAAGGAAAATAAACAAGTAATATATTTAGTTCCTGAAATTACATTAACCCATCAATTAATACAACAGGTTAGTAAAAGGTTTGATGATGAAGTTGCGATACTTCATTCTGCTATGACACCAAGTCAAAGATTATCTCAATGGATGAAAATTTTAAAAAATGAAGTTTCAATTGTAATTGGTGTTAGAAGTGCAATTTTTGCACCTTTCCATAATTTAGGTTTAGTTATTATTGATGAAGAGCATGAGAGTTCTTATAAAAGTTCACAAACCCCAAGATATCATGCTAGACAAATTGCACAACACATATGTAGAAAAAATAATGCAACTTTAATAATGGGTAGTGCAACTCCCTCTCTTGAAGCTTTTAAATTGATGAAAGAGAAGAAGATTCAAAAAATTGAGTTATTGAATAGGGTTGGTTTTGGGCATTTACCAAAAATGAAAATAGTAGATATGCTAAATGAGAAAAATATAATCTCAAAAGCTTTAGAAAAAGAAATAAATAAAACATTAAAGAAAAAAAAACAAGTTATTTTATTTTTGAATCGTAGAGGGTTTTCTTATTATTTTCATTGTAAAAGTTGTGGTTATGAAATGAAATGCCCAAATTGTTCAATTTCATTAACATTCCATAAAAATACTAATTCTATGGTTTGTCATTATTGTGGTTATAAAACTAAACCTATTAGCGTTTGTCCTGAGTGTAATAGTCTAGATGTTGGATATCGTGGGTTTGGTACAGAAATGGTTGAGGAGGATATTAAAGCTTTATTCCCCTTAGCTAAAGTTGACAGATTAGATGGTGATGTTGCTAAAGATAAAAAAAATATGTTCCAAGTTTTAGATAAGTTTAAAAATGGTGAAACAGATATTTTATTAGGAACACAAATGGTAGCAAAAGGTTTTAACTTTCCTAATGTAGAATTAGTCGGTATTGTATTAGCTGATTCTGCTATGAATATTCCTGATTTTAGAGCTCAAGAGAGAACTTATTCTTTAGTAACACAAGTGGCAGGAAGAGCAGGTAGATTTAGTGATAACGGTGAAGTTGTTATTCAAACATTACAGCCAGATAATTTAGCTATTCAAAAAGCCTTAAAATGTGAAAGAGATTCATTTTATGAAGAAGAACTAAAAATAAGAAACGAAACAGAGTTCCCTCCATTTTCAAGACAATTGAATTTAGTTTTTAGAGGAATGGATAAAGATCTCACATATGATTTTAGTTTAGCCTTTGCTAATAGGCTAAATGAACTTAATGATAAGTTATATGAAAAAAAACAAGATTCTGTTTTAATTTTTGGTCCTAATGAATGTAGCATATATAAAATATCTAATAATTATAGATTTAATATATTATTACAACATCCAAAAATAACCTATTCGCAATGGTTGGTGAAAGAAACAATTAAGTGTTTTAAAGTGCCAAATAGCATTTATGTTGAAATAGATGTTGATCCTTTACAATTAATATAAAGTGTTTATTTGTAATTAATATAGTGATGAGTAAAAAAACAAAGTTTAGTAATAGAAATATTAAATAAAATATAATATACTAAATTCGCTTAATTAGAGATGAATGCTTTAGTATTATAGATATAAATTGTTAATGAAAAAGAAGTTATGTATTATTATTATTTATTAACAATAACTCTTAATAAAAAGTGTTTATATATTTATAAAATTATAAGATATGAGGTAAAATCATGTTAGAGATATATACAATTGGTGAAGAAATATTAAGAAATAAAGCTAAGAAAATTGAGAAATTTGATTCAGCTTTAGAGTTATTAGTTAATGCGATGTTCGAAAAAATGGATGAAGCAGACGGTGTTGGTTTAGCAGGCCCTCAAGTTGGTGTAGATTTACGTATTTTTGTAATAGATGATCATAAAGGTGTAAGAAAAGCTTTTATTAATCCTGAAATAATTGAGACTTCAATGGAAGAATGTTCAATGGAAGAAGGATGTTTATCAATTCCTGGCGTTTATGCATATTTATCAAGAAGTGAAAGGGTTACAGTACAAGCACAAGATGAAAAAGGAAAAACTTTTAGATTGGAAGCTGATAATCTATTAGCTAGAGCTATTCAACATGAAAATGATCATTTAAATGGTATCTTATTTGCTGATAGATTAAATGATAAAGATAGAACAAAGCTTTTTAGAACTTATGAGAGAAGAAATAAACTAAAAAGAGGATCTGTAAAGTGAGAATATTGTTTGCCGGAACAGCTGAGATAGGGGCTGAAACTTTAAAAGCTTTAGCTGAAAATTTTGATGTCGGTTTAGTATTAACTAATCCAGATAAACCAAAAGGAAGAAGTAAAAAACTTGTACCTTCTCCTATTAAAGTTATAGCAAATGAATTAGGAATAGATGTATTACAACCAGATAGATTAAGAGGAGAGGCATTGAAAGAGATTGCCTCTTTTCATTGTGATACATTGATATGTTTTGCTTATGGAAAAATTTTTGGACCAAAGTTATTATCTATGTTTTCTAATGGCTGTTATAATATTCATCCATCAAGATTACCTCAATTTAGAGGAAGTTCTCCTATTCAATATGCTATATTAAATAATCTAGAATTAAGTGCAATAACTATTCAAAAGTTGAGCTTAGAGGTTGATAGTGGTGATGTTTTATCTACTTATGATTTTCAAATAGATAAAACAGATACAACACTAACCATAAGTGAAAAAGTTGCTAGATTAAGTGCACCTTTTGCAGTAGATACTTTTAAGAAACTTGAAGAAGGAACTTTGTCTATTTATGAGCAATTTGGTGAAATTTCATATACAAAACAATTTAGCAAAGAAGATTCATTTATAGATTGGAATAAGAGTGCTAGAGAAGTAAGTGCACAAATTAGAGCCTTTTATCCTTGGCCAAAAGCTTCAACAGTTTTTGAAGAGAAAACCTTATTCATTCTAGGTGTTTTTGATGTGATTGAAGATTCTTATCCAATTCCAGGTGTAGTAATTGAAAAAAGAAAAAAACAAGGAATTGTTATATCTTGTAAAGAAGGAGCAATTATAGTTAATAAATTGCAACAACAAGGTAAAAAAGAAATGGATTTTAATTCATTTTTGAATGGTCATAAAAATCTAATCAATTCTAAATTGGGGTAATTTATGAATAAAAAAATTAAGATATTATTTTTATCACTATTATTTTCAATTTCTTCTATATATGCAACTTACCCTAAAGTTGCATTAGTCTTATCCGGAGGTGGAGCTAAGGGTTTTTCACAAGTTGCTGTAGTTGAAGAAATTCAAAAACTAGGTATTCCAATAGATTTTATATGTGGAACAAGCATGGGTGGACTAATAGGGGCTTATTATGCTTTAGGATATAGTGCGTCTGATATAAAAGAAATGATAAAAAATAATTCCATAATGAAAGCAGTATTGGATGCTCCAAATGCAAATACTGCAACACCTCCATCTCTTTCTAAGAAAAATGATGGTCTTAAATTATCATTAGGAATAAATTCTAATGGTATTGGAGATTCACCAGGTTTATTATCAGATCAAGGTATAGTTTCATATTTAAATAGAACAACTATTAAATCTCCAGGTGAAATTAGTTTTTTAGATTTATATATTCCTTTTATGGCAATGTCAGTAGATATAGAAACGGGTAAAGAAAAAATATTGGACCATGGATATATTTCTGATGCCATGAGAGCAACAATGTCTTTACCAATAATTTTTCCTCCTTATCAATTAAAAGATGGTACATATTGCATGGATGGTGGCTTAGTTGATAATTTACCTGTAAAATTAGCTCAAGATTGGGGTGCTGATATAATAATAAGTGTTGATGTTTCAAGTGAAGACTTAAAAGGGATTGAAGGTTTTTCTTCTCTTTCAGGTATAGCCATCCAAACTTCACATCTTGTAACTTTATCAAATAGAGAAGATAGTCAAAATGCTAGTGATATTGTTATAAAGCCAGATGTTTCTGGATATTTAATATTAGATCTTGGGAAATTTGATGAAATTTTAGAAAAAGGTTATGAAGCTGTAGATGAAAACAGAGAAGAATTAATTGCAATAAGAGATGAAATTGAAAAATATAGGGAATTAGACTTTGTAGATCAATCTAAACAAAGTTATTATTCTCAAATAAAAGAGCCTTTAGTTAATTCTGTAAAATTTGTTGGAATTAGTTATGATAAATCATTTTTGTTTTCTAATATATTTGATAAATATATTGGTGAAAGATTAGATGATAAAAAATTAGACTTATTAAATAAAGATGTAAAAGCTTTTGCTTCATTAAATGGAATATCCACAGTAACTTATAATTTTAATTCAACAGATAAAGAAACTAATGAAGGATTTTTAGAAATAGGAATAAGGGATTGGGAGAATTCTCCCTCTAAAATTGATTTTATAGCGTTAACAAAAATGGGCTTTTCCTCAAATCCAATAAACAGAGCATGGTTTTATAATTCATTTAATATACATTCAGAAATTAAAGAAATTTTTGCAGATAGGATTTCTTTAGATTTAGATTTGAATTTTTCTGAAGTTACTGAATTAGATTCTAAAGTAGGATATCTACTATTGGATAAAAAGGATTATGAGTTAATTAATTTCTTTGATTTTTATGGAGCACTTGGATCATTATCACCTGCTAATAATAAATATATAACTAATTATTTACCTTCATTTTCTTATGGTTTTAAAGTTGGTGCAGGACTTGATTTAAGATTTTCAAACAAACTATCTCTTGAAACTGTTGCAAATTATAATTTGTATTTATTATCAGATACTACTTTACCAGATGGTTTAGCTAATATTTCTTTTGAATCTTCTATCTTAAATTATTTTTCATTAGAATTAAGCTTTGCTTATTTAAATTCTGAGGAATCAATTTTTTCTTTAAAAGGTTTAGGTTTGAAAGGAATAGGAATGATTACTTTTGAAGATTCACTAAATTATTATGGGCTTATAAAGGGAAAATTTGATATTCCAATAAATGATAAAAATACTATAAAGTTAAACTTAGAATCAGGCTTTTCAAGTACTAATTATGAATTAACTTCTTCTTATTTTGATTTAGGTGGGTATACTATGATTCCTGGTTTTTATTATGGAGCCTATACTAGAGAATATTTTTTAATCAATTTAGCTTACCAAAGATATTTAATTGATTGGTTTGTGCCTCTTTATATGCAAGCTGGTTTAAAATTCTATGGATACGATGATTATAATCCAATAAATTATATTTATTTAGAGGGTAATACTAATATGATAGAAGCGCCTTCTTCCTCAATCCCTTCGATTACTGATTTGGGACTAGGTGTTTATTGTGGTGTAGGGTTTGATTCAGAAATAGGTCAAATCATTTTAGGAACAGGTTATTCTTTAAATGGTAACTTTAGTGTAGTTTTGGAGTTTGTATGAGTAAAGGGCTACCGTGGAGAACTTATAAACAATATTTACTAGATACATACTCAAAAAGTGTATATAGAATTGGAGTTGATGGAGGATTCTCTTGTCCTAATAGAGAAAAAGATAGAAGTGGTGGTTGTGTTTTTTGTGATGCAACAGGAGCTAGTGCAACTTATCAAAGAAATGGAGAAGGTATTTGGAAAAGAAATAGTAGTTTTCAAAAATCTGTTGCACATAGAGGCCCAAGAAGACAGATTGGTTTAGATAAAAGATTAAGTTCACTAGAAGCACAAGTTGAGAAAGGGAAAAATTTTTTATTTGAAAGATATAATGCAGACTCCCTAAGTTTATATTTTCAAGCTTGGACTAGTACTTATGCTCCTATTGATGAATTAAAAGTATTATTTGATAAAGGGTTATCGTTATATCCTTTTACAGAATTGATAGTATCAACTAGACCTGATTGTTTAGATAAAGATGTAATTGATTTATTAGTATCATATAAAGAAAAAGTTGAAGATGTCTGGGTTGAGGTTGGCTTACAAAGTGGTAATGATGAAACTCTTGAGAGAATTAATAGAGGACATGATGTAAATACTTTTGTACAAGCTGTTAATGAATTGCACTCAAAAGGGATTAAGGTGTCAGTTCATATAATAACTGGTTTACCAAAAGAAAGTTATAATGAATATGATAAAACAATAAACTTAATTAATGAATTAAATATTGAAGCTGTTAAAATTCATAATTTAGATATTTTGGGAGGAACTGCACTTTTTGATGAGTATATTAGAGGTGAATTATATGTAGCAAGTTCAATTAGAGCAATTGAAACTTGTATATATTTTTTACAAAGATTAAATCCTAATATAATAATTCAAAGATTATTATGTGAAACTCCTCCTCATAGGTTAGCAGCTCCTAGAAAATTTTATGATAAATCAAAGTTTATTCATCATTTACAAAGAAGAATGAATGAGCTCAATGTTGTACAAGGAGATTTGTTTGAAGCACGATAAAGAGACGATTGAAAAAGGTCTTAAAATAGTTAGTTTAATTGGTTTTATAATGAGTATAATAATTGTTGTTATAATTACTTTTTTAAGTTTATCACCAAGTGAAAATTTAATCTCTGTTTCATTTATTCCTTTTGGAGATAAAGGTGCACATATGCTTGCTTATGCAGGTTTAGGATTATTTATGTATTTTTCTTTTGTTAAATATTCTTATGATCGACATCATAAAGATAGGGATTTAATTAATTCTAATTGGTTATTACTTCCATCATTATTTACTGTTATTTTAGGGATGTTATTAGGAATAATTATTGAACTTATTCAAATTAAAGTTGATCGTCAATTTGAGTTTTTAGATATTGTTTCTGACGGGTTAGGTTTATTAGTTGGATGTGCTATTGGATTTTATATTTTAAAATTTATATTAAAACTTGCAATAAAAAGGAATAACTAATGAATGATTTTATACTAGGTCTACAAACAGCATTAATAAAAAGTGCGATTGAATTAGATAAATCTATTTTAGATTTAATTGTTGAAGCTAGAGATAAAGAGGCAACTAAAAATACATTAGAATCAAAAGCATCATTAGTTGTTTTAAATAGCATTCTAGAAAATTTACAACTATCTAAAAAAACAAAAATACCAATGTGTCAGGATACTGGAATGTTTGATGTTTTTGTTGATATTGGAAGAGATAATAAAAGTCAATTAAAAGATATTGAAACTGCTATAAAAAAAGCTTGTGCTTTAGCTAGCGAAAAAGGAAATTATAGGAAAAGTGTTGTTTCAGAACCTGTGTTTGATAGAAATAATACTAAGACTAATCTCCCTCCTATAATTACTTATAATCTAGTAGAGGGGAAAGACATTGAAGTTAATGTTTTATTAAAAGGTTTTGGTTCTGAAAATTGTTGTGGTGTAAAAATGTTAAATCCAACAGTTGGTAAAGAAGGGGTAATAGAAGCAGTTGTTGATATAGTTAAAAAAGCCGGTGGGAAACCTTGTCCTCCAATTTGTGTTGGAATAGGGCTTGGTGGTACTATGGAAAGAGCTGCTTATTTATCTAAAAGAGCCTTGATTAGAGATGTTTCTAAGCAAAATGATGACTGTAACTATTCAAAGTTAGAAAAAGAAATATTATATAAATTAAATGAAACAAAAATTGGTTCGGGTGGTTTTGGTGGAGTAACTACTGCGTTATTGGTACAAATTGAACAAGAACCAACACATATAGCGGGGTTGCCTTTAGCTGTTTCCATAAATTGTTGGGCAGATAGGAAAGCTACTTTTATTTACAAAGGAAATTTAAATGACTAATATCCAATTACCTTTTGATAGTGAGACTATTTCTAAATTAAATATATTTGAAGAAGTTAGATTGACTGGAGAAATATATGTTGCAAGAGATCAAGCACATAAAAGAATGTTTGATTTATTAGATAAAGGAGAAAGTCTTCCTTTTGATATCACTAATCAAACTATATATTATATGGGACCTTCTCCTGCTCCAAAAGGTTATATTATAGGGTCTTGTGGTCCTACAACTAGTGCAAGAATGGATGTTTTTGCTCCAACTTTATTAGATTTGGGACTGAAGGCTATGATTGGAAAAGGGCCAAGAAACAAAGATGTAATAACCTCAATAGTAAGTAATAAAGGTGTTTATTTAGCTGCCTTTGGTGGTTGTGGAGCTTTATATAATTCTAAAATAATTGAAGTTGAAACTGTAGCTTTTGAAGATTTAGGACCTGAAGCTTTATTAAAACTGAAAATAAAAGATTTCCCTTGTATCGTTGCAATAGATAGTAAGGGAAATAGTGTTTATTAGTTATAATAAGTTATTTTTGTTGTTCTTTTATTTTTAAAAAATTTTCAATTTCTTTTTCATTATTAGATAGATCTACTCTTTTTAGTAAAATTCCACCAACAGCAAAAAGAATAATTAAAGATATAATTCCATATCTATTATTGCCAGTTATTAAGGTAACCAATCCAAGAAGTAATGGGCCTAATATTGCAGCGAATTTTCCTAACATGTTAAAGAAACCAAAAAATTCTGCATGTTTGTTTTTTGGAATTAATCTAGTATAGAAAGATCTTGATAAAGCTTGTATTCCTCCTTGGAATAATCCAATAGCACTTGCTAAAAAATAGAAGTGAATTTCTTTTGTCATTAATGCACCAAAACAAGCAATTATTGTATATGCTATAATTGCGACTAATAATGCAGTTTTTATTCCAACTTTCTTACCAAAAAAACTATATAGTATAGCTGCTGGAAATGCTACAAATTGTGTTAGTAAAAGTGCAATGATTAAAGAACTAGCTGAAAACCCTAATGATGTCCCAAAATCTACTGCCATTCTAACAATAGTATCAACTCCATCGATATAAAACCAATATGCTACTAAAAAAGTGATTAAGGTTGGAAGATGTTTTAAATCTTTAAGTGTTGATTTAAATTCTGAAAGTCCAACATTTATTGATTCTCTAATACTAATATCTGTTTCATTTTTATCTTCTTTAACGTATAAAATAAGAGGAATAGTAAAGATGAACCACCAAAGTCCAACCATAATAAATGAAGCTTTGATTGCAGCTTCTTCACTAGCAAGATTAAACATTGCTGGTTGTAAATACATAATAACGTTAATTAAAAATAATACACCACCACCTATATAACCTAGTCCATATCCTAAAGATGATACAAAATCTACTTTTTTTTCTGAAGCAACTGAAGGTAGGAGTGAATCATAAAATGTATTAGCACCAGAAAAACCAATACAAGCTAAAATATATAATAAAATAGCAATTTGCCATTGTCCTGCATGAACTAGGCTTAAATTAGCAGTCATTAAACATCCAATAAAGGCAAATGTAATTAGAAATTTCTTTTTGTAATTTCCATGATCTGCAATAGCTCCTAAAATAGGAGCTAAAATTGCAACAATTAGAGAACCTATACTATTCCCTAATCCAAGATAAAAGGTGCTAGTTGAAGTTGAAGCTCCTTGAGTCCAATATGCACTGAAGAATACTGGGAAAAATCCAGCCATTACAGTCGTGGCAAAGGCACTGTTTGCCCAATCATATATTGCCCATGAAAAATATGATTTCTTGTTGTCTATATTTTTATTATCCATGAAATTAATTATAGTATGTAAATTCTAATATATCTATTAAAAAGTAATTAATTTAAGATTTATTGGCCCTTTATATAACAAAATTCATTATTATGAAAATTGTTATATAAATTTAAAAATTATGGGTAACTGAAAAAGCTAGAGTATGATTAACTGACTCTGAGTAGTAATATGAAAGAGTAAAATCTAAGCCTTGGACTATATTTTGATTTAAATAAATTGTAGGAGTTAAGGTCCAACTCTGTGTATCATAGATTGATGGTAATGAAATATATGCAACCGATTTTTGAGATAGGTTATAAGATAATGTTGGTAATATATAAAAAGTAGTTGATTCGTTATCATATAAAGCTTCAAATTTCATTGTATAATCTTCAATTAATTTTAATAGATATATGGATGTTTCAAAGTCTTCAGGATTTTGAATATCAACTTTAGCATAAATACCATAATCAAAATAAAGAGTACCATTTAAACCACCACACAATATACTTTCACTATAGTCAGTTAAGAAAGAAGTCTCAATAGTTCCAAAGTGTTCATTATTAATATCATAATATAGTCTTCCACCAATTTTAGCATCATCTTCTTCTATAGGTAATTTTGCAATTAGTTCAAAATTAAGACTTTGAAAATTATCATTTTTATATAATTTTGTATTAATGCTAGCTATCCAAGGGTTATCAGCTTCTTCTAATGTACTTAAGTTTTCATAAGTTTCAAAAGGTGTTCCACTATTAAATGTCCAATCTCCTCCAATATCTAATGGTATTTTTCCAAAGTTAAATATTAAATAATTTTCTTTATAAGGAATTCTAAATTTTAAATATGCTTGTTCAATATTATTGGACGTGCTAGTAGTAATTAATATATTATCTTTTAAAGTATATTTAACATTATTAGAACTTGAGTTTAAATACAAATTTATTTCAGAAGTGCTTGTTAAGGTTGAATTAAACTCATTATCAAAATTTAAGTAACTATAAAGAGAGAAGTCTCCCTTTATAGTTGGACTACTAAATATGTTATTTATAAATAAAATACTAATAAATAGAATAGAAATTAATTTTTTCATTTTTTACCTACCAAGATAAATTATCAGTTGTAAATAATTCGCTATCTATTGAAACATCAACATCTAAAGATTCAATTTTCATAGTTGTTGATCCTTGATTTTTTAATAAATCAATCATTTCTACATCAAATGCAACATATTTATCACCCACTTTTCTAATGTCTGAGGACATCATTTTACGTAATTCTCTACCACTAGAACTCATTAAGGTTGCTTCAGTGCAAACAAAAGTTTCTTTATCTATTGTGAGTAATTGTTTTTGATATGGTTCTTTTCTAGATTTTGCATCAAGTTGAATAATATATGATGTATCAGTTTCTTCTATTAATTTATAGTCAAATTTATTTAGAACAGATTCGTCGCCTGATAAATCTTCATAAGAGAAATCAGATCCCATAAAGGATTCTTTTAAAGCAGCTCCTTGTAATCTAATTATTTGATTAGCTTCTGGGTAATATAAAAAGATTGAAGAATCTAATCTTAAAACTTTTTGCCCAGAATCAGGACCTTCAGTTATTTCAATTAATGTGTCTCCATTTTTTCTAGAATATGCTAGTATTTTCTGTCTAGAAGTTCCAAGAGAATCTTTAATTATAATATCGCTTTCTAAGATTGATGTATTAAATATCGAATTATAGTCATATTTTTCAATAATAGTTTCAACATCAATTGCAAATAAATTAGTTGTTAATATTGTAGTTAATAATAAGCATAATATAGTTTTTTTCTTCATTGATTAAATCTCCTTAAGTTTCATCATGTAAAGCTTTAGCTGGTTCTATTTTTAATACTCTTCTAGTTGGGAAGAAACAAGTAATTGCACTAATTAATATAGCTAATAAACAAAGAATAACAAAATTTTCAAATGGTAAATATGGATATACATAAGAACTCATTGCAAAACCAGATACGCTTTCTCCACCCATAGCTATCATATCTAGTCCTGTTTTATTAAGTACTGATATAGCAATTGCTGCAACAACACTTCCAATTAAACTTGCTAACAAAGTTAGAAGAGAGGTTTCTAATAAGAATAATTTTCTTACCCAGTGCGGGTCATAACCTAATGCAACAAGAGTCGCAATTTCTCTTTTCCTTTCTATAATGCTCATCATAGTAGTATTTAAGATTATTGTAGAAGCAAATAAAAAGAAAATTACTTGAATAAACCCATATATTACTTTTACAAAATCAAACATTTGACCTATTAGTGAATTTTCTCTCCAATCTACAGCTTGTAATAAGTCGTCACCTAGAGCTTCATTTACTTCATTAGTTGTTACCTTCGAATTTGTGTAAACTAAAATTTCAGTTGAACCTTTATTCATTCTTAACGTAGTACTTAATTGTTCAATTGGTATAAAGAAATTTAAGTTATTCATATCCATATCATTCGATGAGTAAATACCAGATACTTTTACACCTAATGCGTTTGAACCTCCTATTGCTGTTTTTGCTAGGAAGGTAAAAGCATCACCAGTTTTTAAATCCATTTCGTTTGCTAATTTAGAACTAATTAATACTTCTTTATTGTTTTCAGGGAATGATCCCTCATTTAATATACCTAAGTCAAAATATCTACTAGAATAAAAGTCGACTCCATAAATTGTAACATTATAACTATCCTCACCTAGAAAAGTCATTGCAGGTATTTTTGTTACCGGAGTAGCGCCTTCTACGCCATCAATTGCTAGAATGTTATCAATTTTTTCATCCACATTTTCTATGTAAAATTGTAAAGGAAGAATTCTTTCATTTTCAATATATTTTTTAGTTTTTACATTTATATTACCTAGTTGATGATTGATAGTGTTATTTTTCATATCCATTATCATTGCTTCATAAAGTGATAACATTGCTCCAACAAATACAACTGCAAAAAATATAGCACTTGCTGATAATATTGATCTTCTCTTATTTCTAAATATATTTTTCCATGCTAATTTAAACATTATATCCTCCTAAACATTTCTGCTATTTCGCCACGGCCCGTTCTTCTAACAGCAAAATATGCAGCAATCATTGATACAAATAGACTTAATATTATTATCAGTGAAACTTGTGTTGGAGAAACAAAAGCTTGCATTACTCCATTTATTCTGTATCCAATAGATTCAGAATCTCCTATTAAAGTGCTAATATCAATTCCATTTACTTGATAATATAGAGAAATTAAAGTTCCAATTATTGTTCCAAAAATAATTCCTAATATTCCAATGATAGTACCTTCTAGAGTAAATAATCTTCTTATAAATTTATTTGTATATCCAAGTGTTCTAAGCATAGCTATTTCATTTTTTCTTTCACTTATAGACATTAACATTGTGTTGCTTATTCCAACAATAGCAATAATGAATGTAAAAAATAAAAAGATATTAGAAAAACCGCTTTTAGAAGATTGAAGTTTTAAAATAGCTTCTGCTATTTGATCCCAAGAGTAAGCTTCTAAATCAATAGAACTTACTATTTTATTTAGATTAGCTGTTTCTTCATTACTAATATCTTTAATTTTTGCAACATTCATTGAATAAGATACTGCGTAGCTAGTAGCAGATCCTTCTAATTCTAAATAATAGTCAATTATATCTAAATCAAAAAACATAGTTGAAGAGTCTACTACAGGGTCACCT
>NZ_JBNAIC010000007.1:0-15413 GCF_050031695.1 Pleomorphochaeta sp.
AAAAATAAAAACTATAAGAATTATAGAAGGAAAAATTATGAACAGAAAATTTAAGATTGGAGCTATATCAGTTATTGCATTAGCTTTGTTAGCAAGTTGTGCTACAGAAAGTAACACTACAGAAACAATTAAAGAAGATGGTAGTACTTTAGTAGTAACTAGAACAGATGAAGTAAAAGAGCCTAGAACTTTTATTCCTGTAGCGATAGAGGATATAGAAAACCAAAACAGTGAAACTGTTGTTACTTATTCTCAAAGACTATTAAATGAAGAAACTACTATGTTAAAGACTGTTGATGTCTATAATGTAGATAATAAGAATTTAAGTTCATGGCAATTCTCAAGTGATGAAGGTGGAACTGATCATGAACAAGCAGCTCCTAATCCATTATCATTTTTAACAGCTGGAATTACATCGGATTTATTAACACAACTTCAACGTGGTATTGATGTTTTAGAATTAGATGTAGATTCAGTAAAAGTTGAAGTTCAAGTAGATTTTAGTTGGAGAGATATGATGACTCCTAATTGGAGAGGTTATACTGACAAAGTTCTAGCTAATATTATTATTGAAAGCAATGAAAATGAAGAAGCTATTGAAGAATTAAAAGAATATGCAATTAATTCTTGGGCTAGTGGAGAAGGATTTAAAAATAGCACATCAGTTGATGCTGATTTTGTAGTAACTAGAGATTATGAAGTTGGACAAACTTCAAATGTTGGTTCAGTTCCTAGTGATATTTCTTTAGATGGAGACTTCACTTTATCTCAAAAAACAGGATCTCCTGATATTAATACATTTGAATTAGGTGAAGATGTTGGTGGTGATATGGATATGGGCTCAATGCCAAGTGAAGTATATTTCTCAGTTGTTGCAACTGCTGTTCCTTATGAAGATGAAAATAGAGAATATATGAACGAAATAACAGTTCGTGCTTTACAAGATAATTATACCGGATGGATTTTATATGCTGATGATAGTTATACATCTAAAGGTGTAGATAAAGCTCCAACTTCATGGGATTATGTTACAGGTGGTACTTCACTTTGCTTAATGTCACAATTATCATTAATGCAAATGATGTTCCCTCAAGTAGATGATTTCAGCATTTCTCACCAATTCTTATATACTCAAGATGATTTTATGAGTGATACTATGAGTGGTAATACTTTAGATAATATTATAACAAGATGTGAAGTTTACACTCAAGCAAGTGATGAAGAAGCAAAAGCTTATTTCTATCAATCATTATCATGTTGTTTTGCAGGTGAAGCTTTCACAGGCGAAACAGAAATGGATACTAATTTATATTTAAACAATTCTATTGTTGAATAATAAAAATAAATAAAATATATTCAGGAAGAAATTATAGAAATTCTTCCTGAGTCAATATATAATAAGAATTAATGGAAGATAAAAGTATGAGAGGTTATTTTGATATGAAAAATTGGACAGGTGCAATGAAAGCTATAAGTCAAATGAATGAGTTATTGTTTTCAAATGGAACACCACATAGATCAAGTGACTGTTTAAACTTTACTCAAGAAAAAACCATTTTAGCTATTTATGATAATCCTTGTAGTTCTCAAAAAGATTTATCACTTTATATGGGTTTAAATAAGGGAGCCATTAGTAAAATCGTTCAATCTCTTGTCGAGTTAGATTTAATTAAACGTGTTAACAAAGAAGGGGATAGAAGAACAATTCTTTTAGATTTAACTGATCAAGGTTATAAAGAAGCAAAAAGAATTGAATATAACTTTTCAACACATATAGAGAAAGTTATTTCTGTATTATCTGAAACCAAACAAAACGAATTATATTTTCATCTAAATAAAATATTAGAATTAGCTGAAGAAATAAAAGAAAAAGAGAATGTTTAGTAACTTAAAATATAATCATACATAGTACTTTCAAAGAAGTTAAAAAGACTATTTAAACTACTTTGAAGGTATTTTTTTTTATTTTAATTGGAATTCCATTTTTGTTACAAAATCTTCTATTTTAGAACAATTCATCTGATCGACGATGTCAAAAGTATAAACATTATCTGTGAAATTAAGTTCAGGATGATTCTTCATTATTTCTCTTTGATGTTCATAAATAGTATCATAAGATCCATAATGATATTCAACTAGAAAATTACCATTTAAAATAGTATTAATAGTACCTTCATTTTCACTAATTTCATTTTTTTTATCAAATAAAGCTCCAAAAACTTTTTTACATCCAAAATAACATACAACTAAAGGATAATAATAAAGATCTTCTGTACCATATGCTGTTTCTTCTCCACCAATTTCTAAGAAGTATCTTTTTTTTCTATACATTATTTTATGTTTATTTTTTTCAACCAACATTAATTCATTATCAACATATTTTATGTTTTTATGAAGTGCGGTATCGAGTTTTACAATTTCTTTCCACTGTTTCATCATTTCTTCTGATTTTTCTATTAACTTTGTTCTAGCTGTTTCAGGAGTTAAATTACTTTCTATATCTTTTATTTCTTCAAGTGAAAAACCACATTTTTTAAGATATAGAATGGTAGATAGTTGTTGTACTTGTTTAAAAGAGTAACTTCTAACTCCAGTAACTGTGTTTCTAAATGAAGGAATTAATAAACCTATTTTATCGTAATAATAAAGTGTTTGAATATTAATATTAAACATAGCTGCTAATTGACCAATACTAAATTTATCTAACATAAAATCCTCTCTTGATTAGAATATATTTTCTATAATAATTCATTAAAAATCAAGTTTTTTTTATTTATTCATTAATTTTAGAAAAAGATAAATAGATAGTAGAGATTAAAATAAGTAAACATCCAATTACGCAATAAATTGGCATTGGTTCTTTAAAGAAAATTACTCCAATGATGACAGCTGTTAATGGTTCAAAAGCCGCAAGTGCTCCACCCATTGGTCCACCAATATATTTAATAGCTTTTGCAAAAGAAAAAACACCGACTCCTTGAGTTATTCCTAATGCCAATCCTCCAATTAATACAAGATTTGAATATGAACCAACTAATTCATTTATATTTAAAATAAAAATACTTTCGAATGTGATGGTTATTAATAATAGTATAGCTCCTATTAATGCGATATAAAAAACAAATATAGTATTATTCAAATCTGTAAAACATTCATCATTAATCATAAATATATAACCTGCATAAAGAAATGCAGAAATGATTGCTAAAATAATTCCAATAGGATTAATATTAGTGTTGCTAGGATTAGATACTAATAATACACCAACAAAAGTACTAACTAGGGCTATTAATAGAGCTTTGGTTAATTTATCTCTTTTTGTTAATACAGAAATAATAGTAACAAGTGCTGGGTATGCAAAGTGTATTACACTTGCTAAACCAGATGGGATTAAAGTGAATGAATAAAAGAGTACTCCTATAGTGGAATAAAATAATATTGAGCTGATAATAAGTTTTTGTAGTTGTTTTTTAGATACTTTGATATTTTTTAAATTATTAGTAAATAATAATACACTGAAATATATTGCTAAGCAAATTATACAACCTACAAAAATGGTCGGTAAAATATTCATTCCACCACTTCTTAAAAAATAAACAAGTGTTGGGTGTGTCCCAAAAATTGTTGCTGATAATATTGCTAATAAAATACCTTTTAGTTCGTTCGTGTTTTTCAAAATCACATATCTCCATCTATAATAATTGATATTGTCTAAAAACTGTTTTTTAGTTTGAGTCATAGGATATTGCCTATAGCTACTATAGGTACAATAGGTTTTTATAAATAAATATCTATTTATATAAAAAGTTATATGTATATTATTTTTTATTTTTGATTTATCGATATAAATATAAATATCATAAGAAAATAAAAAAAAATAAATTTTCTCTTGAACCTATAGTTACAATAGGTTTTATATTGTTTTTAAGGAGAAATTATGGATACTAATTCAAAAATAGGAAAAAAATTATTTGATTTACAAGGTCATAAAACGGATGTTAGAACTGAAGTTATAGCAGGAGCAACAATGTTCTTAACAATGGTTTATGTATTATTCTTACAACCTTTCGCAATAATTGGGCCGACACCAGTTTTTGTAGATATTATGGGTGTTGAAGTTACTAGCACTGCAATATTTATTTTAACTGCTTTAATTACAGGTGTATCAACAATAGTTATGGGGTTATATGCGAATTTCCCTTTTGCACTTTCTACTGCAATGGGAATTAACTTTTTATTAGGTGGAATGCTTCAAGCTGGTCAAATATCTTTTGCAGCAATGATGACAGTTACCTTTATTTCAGGATTAATTTTTATATTATTAACAGTATTTGGCTTAAGAAAATATGTTGTTGAACTTATTCCTAAAGATATTAAAGTTGCTATTGGTGCAGCTATAGGTTTCTTTTTAGCATATTTAGGTTTTTCTAATTCAGGGTTAGCGAACTTTTCAAATGGTATACATATGGGAGATTTTTCTTCACCTACCGTAATTTTAACTTTAATTGGATTATTGTTGATTATATTTTTTGAACATAAGAAAATTAAAGGTGGTATTCTTTTTTCAGTAATTATAGTCACTTTATTAGGTATTCCTTTTGGAATTACAAATACTGTAATTAGTTTTTCTGCTCCTGATTTTTCTTCTGTTAGTAATTTAGTATTTAAATTTAGTTTTACAGAAATAATGAAACCAATGTTTATCACTGTTTTATTTGCAACTTTCTTTGGAGATTTTTTCTCAACACTAGGAACTGTTTTAGGTTTAGGTGGTAGATTAAATTTATTAGATGAAGATGGTAACTTCCCAGGAATTGATAAACCTTTCTTAGTTGATTCATGTTTTACTGCAATTGGTGCCTTATTTGGTTGTACCGTAATTACAACTTTTGTTGAATCTGCAGCAGGTGTTGAATCAGGAGGAAGAACAGGTCTTACTTCAGTTGTTTCAGGAATATTATTTATTGTTGCTATTTTATTAGCACCATTTGTATCAATTATACCAGCAGCTGCAACTGCACCTATCTTAATATATATAGGTTATTTAATGATTTCTGATATTGTTAAAATTGATTTCTCATCAATGGAAACAGCTTTTGGTCCATTTATTACATTAGTATTTACAATATTCTTTGGTGACTTCTCTGCAGGTATTGCAGGTGGGATTATTGCTGAAGTAATTATTAGAATTATTTATGGAAAAGGTAAAGATACAAAAATGGGATTATATATTTTAGCTGCATTATTATTATTATACTTTGTAGTTTAGAGGACAAGAATGAAAGAATTGAACAAAGAAGAGCGCAAAATTTTAGTTGATTGTGCAATGGATAGAGTAGAAAGTGATTTGATTATTACTAATTGTAGAATATTTAATGTATTTACTAAAGAAATCTATCCTGGTGAAATCTACATAAAGAATGGATATATTGCTTATATTGAGCAAAGAGAAGAATATTTTGGAAAGGGTAAATCTATAGACTTTTATAATGCTGATGGGAAAATAGTCGTTCCAGGTTTTATTGATTCTCATATGCACATTGAAAGCAGTATGTTAACACCACAGAATTTTTCTTCTTTAGCAATACCTAGAGGGACCACAACAATAGTTACGGATCCTCATGAAATAGGAAATGTTTTAGGCATGGAAGGTATAGATTATATGATTGAAGCAGGTAAGCATACTTACATGAATCAATATGTATTAGCTCCTTCTTGTGTGCCTAGTGCTCCAGGTTTGGAAAAATCTGGTGCATCTTTTAAGAGTGATGAAATAAAAGAGATATTAAATAAAGAAAATGTTTTAGGTATTGCTGAAGTTATGGATTTTTATGGTGTTATTAATAATAGCCCAAGAATGGTAGACATTTTAGACGTTACTGAAAGAAATAATGGTTTTATGCAAGGCCATTTTTATGGAGATAATCCAAGAGAATTATCTGCATATTTATGTGGTGGACCACAAAGTAATCATGAATTTTTTTCAGGTACAGATGCATTAAATGCTGTTCGTCTAGGGATGATTGCTGATGCTCGAGATAGTTCTTTTGCGAAAAATATAAAAAGTATAATTAATGGATTAAAAGGTGTTGATACTTTTGATAGATTAACGCTTTGTACGGATGATATTGAATCAGAACAGTTAAAAGAAGAAGGTCATTTAAATCAATGCATAAAAAGTGCTATTGAAGCTGGTCTTCCTTTTGGAGATGCAATTAGATCTGTTTCTATTATTCCTGCAAAACATTTTAATTTAAAACATATTGGAGCTATAGCTCCTGGATATGTTGCGAATTTAAATCTTATAGAAGGGGATGAATTATTAGTTAAAGTTAATGAAGTCTTTTTTGAAGGTGAGTTAGTAGCTAAAAATAATAAAATGGTTAAGACTTATCTAAAATTTGATAGTGAAATAGAATGTAGAAATACTATATTTATAGATAACTTTGATTTTGAAAATTTAAGAATAAAAGCGCCAATTAAAAATGGAATGATTAATACTAGAGTAATTGAATATGAAGATTCTCAGAGTTTATTTACTTTAGAAAAAATCTCCAAATTGCCGGTGAAAGATGGCTATCTTAATTTGGAAAATAATAAAGAATTAAACTATATATCTATTATAAATAGGCATAAAGGTTGTGATAATAGTTATACAGGTGTAATAGAGAAATTTCATTTAAACGATGGAGCTTTAGCTGGAACTGTATCACATGATTCCCATAATCTTACTGTAGTTTATACAAATGAAGATGATGCTAAAATTGCAATAAACGAAATTAAGAAAATTAAAGGTGGAATTGTATTTGTAAAGGATGGTGAAATTACAAAAGTAGAGTTACCTATAGCTGGTTTATTAACCAATTTAGAACCTGATGATTTTATTCCTCAAGTAAATGCAATGAAGAGTGTATTAGTTAAAAATGGTGTGGAAAATGATAATCCTATAATGAGATTAGCAACTTCTGCATTACCTGCTGCACCTGTCTTAAAGATTACTGATATGGGGCTTGTAAATGCATTAACTCAGGAATTTGTGCCTTTATTCATTTTATAGTTTATTTTAAGTAAAAATAGATAATCCGCTTTATTTAGTGATTGTCAAATTAAATTAAAGCGTCAAAAGATCCCTAAATTGGGATTTTTTGGCGCTATTTTTTTTATTTTAATAATATAAAAGATTATATTTTGTGTTATGTATGTGTTTTTGTAAGATAATTTGATTACAAATATCATTACTATAGAAATCGTATTTAATTATTTTATAATATATAACATACTAACAATACGAGGGTAAAAAAATATGTCTTTAGTCACAAAAAATGCATTAGGAAAAAGTTTGAAAAAGTTTCTTAGAATTAAAACTCTTGATAAAATAACTATCCAAGAAATTGTTGATGAATGTGGTTTAAATAGGCAATCTTTTTATTATCATTTTTCTAATGTTTATGATTTAGTATCTTATACTTTTGCGAAAGATGTTGAAGATAATTTAGAAGATAAAGTTAATTATGATGATTGGAAAGAAGGATTTTTAGTTGTTCTAAATTATTGTTTAGATAATTCTCTTATTATTTATAATTTATATCATAGTCGTGGTAGATCAATTCTTGAAGAAGGACTTAAAGATTATGTTAATAAATTATTAATTAGAGTCATTGAAGCTGAAATAAATGAGTTAAACATAAAAGTCACAAGTAAAGATAAAAGGTTTATTGCTAATTATAATATGTTTGCATTTGTGGGTGTTGTTATGTTATGGATAGATTCAAATATGGCAGAAAATCCAAAAATTTTGATAGAAAGAATTAGTATATTGATAAAAGGAGATTTTAAAAAAGCTCTTTTAACTTTTTCTTTAGAAAAATAATTATACATTTTAACTAATATGTCAAAATTTTAACCAGTTTTATTTATCTGTGGATTTTTTACAAACAGAAATAAACATATCTTTTGAATAAATCTAATTTTAGGAGAATGATAATGTTTTATAGTAAAGGTAATTTTGAAGCTTTCTCTAACCCTGAGAAACCAGAAAATGTAGATAATAAATCTGCTTATATTGTTGGTGCAGGCCTTGCTTCTCTTTCTGCAGCTTGTTTTTTAATAAGAGATGGACAAATGAAAGGATCAAATATACATATATTTGAAGAAATGGATATTGCAGGTGGAGCTTGTGATGGTATTCATAACAGTGAGAAAGGTTTTGTTATTAGAGGCGGAAGAGAAATGGAAGAACATTTTGAATGCCTATGGGATTTATATCGATCAATACCTTCACTAGAAACTGAAGGAATTTCAGTTTTAGATGAATTTAACAGACTGAATAAAAAAGATCCTAACTTTTCTCTAATGAGAGTTACTGAAAATAGAGGGGAAGATGCCCATACCGATAATAAGTTTGGGCTAAGTCAAAAAGCTTCTAAAGAAATATTGACTTTGTTTTTTACTCCAGAAGAAGAATTAGATGGTAAAGATATAGAAGATTTTTTTAGTGATGAATTTTTCAATTCAAATTTCTGGTTATATTGGAGAACGATGTTTGCTTTTGAACAATGGCACTCTGCAATAGAAATGAAGAGGTATATTCAAAGATTTATACATCATATTGGTGGTCTTCCTGATTTTAAGGCTTTGAAATTTACAAAATATAATCAATACGAATCTTTGATTAAACCTCTTTTGAGTTATTTAGATAAAAATGGCGTTGATTTTCAATATAATGCAACTGTAACTAACGTAATTATTAAAAATGAAAATGGTGAAAGAGTCGCTAAGAAATTTTTATATACACAAAAGAATGAAAAGAAAAAGATTTCTCTAACAAGTAATGATTTGGTTTTTGTAACTAACGGTAGTTGTACTGAAAATGCATCATTAGGTGATCAAAATAGTTCACCAAAATTTGATACAACAATTAAAGGATGTTGGGAGTTATGGGAAAATATAGCAAAACAAGATTCAGATTTTGGGAATCCTAAAACATTTTGTAGTGATACAGAAAAATCTAATTGGGAGTCTTGTACAATAACTACTTTGGATAATAAAATCCCCCCATATATTGAAAAGATATGTAAAAGAGATCCTTTTTCTGGTAAAGTTGTAACAGGCGGGATAATTTCTTGTAAAGATTCTTCATGGTTGATGAGTTATACTCTTAATAGACAACCTCACTTTTCTACACAACCTAAAGAACAATTAGTTGTTTGGGTATATGGATTATTCACAGATGTTCCAGGTGATTATGTTAAAAAACCAATGAGAGATTGTACAGGTGAAGAAATTACAAAAGAGTGGTTATATCACATGGGTGTTCCAATAGAAAAAATTGATGATATGGCTAAAAATAGTGCAAACGCTGTACCTTGTATGATGCCTTATATCACCGCATTTTTCATGCCTAGAAAAGCAGGAGATAGGCCTTTAGTTGTCCCTAAAAACTGTAGAAATTTAGCATTTATTGGTCAATTTGCTGAAACTCCAAGAGATACAGTCTTTACAACAGAATATTCAGTTAGAACCGCAATGGAAGCTGTTTATACTTTATTAGATATTGATAGGGGTGTTCCTGAAGTTTATGGATCTTTATTTGATATAAGAGTTTTATTAGATTCTTCTGTTAAAATGTTAGATGGAGAATCTCCATTAAAAACATTGGATTTGAAATTTAAAGAGAAGGTTGCTCTTAGAAAGGTATTGTCTAAAATTAAGGGAACTGATATTGCAAAGATTTTAGAAGAATATAATATAGTTTAGTTATAAATATAATAAAAAAGTTGTTAAGTCACATTAGAATTATTCTTTTGTGATTTAACAACATCTATTAGACTTATTAAAATATTAATATATAAAACTCTTTAAAACGAAAAAAAATGTTTTGATATTTATATACAAATAAATTTAGAAGTTTTAAAAAATATTGGACTAATTTTTGAATTGAAAGTAAAAGTGTAATAGTACTTTAGACTTTTAATACTCTTATATATTTTTTAGGCTCCCTCAGTTTTGAGAGAGCCTAAATTCTATTTATACATTTTCACAAATTTTAAATAAACATCAAGGTTACACCAATCACAGAAATTAGAGTTCCTAGTATTTCTAAAGCTTTTATATGTTTTTTTAAAAAGATCAATTCATAAATTAAGATAAATATTGGGCTTATTTGTACAATAGCTGTTACTAACCCAATTGGAGCTAAATTGAATGAAGTTAATAATAAACTCATTCCAATTATTGGACCACTAATAGTTGCAATAAAAAGTAAAGATAAATGTTTTTTATTATTAAAGGATTTAAAATCATCAATAAATGTTTTTCTAAAGAAGATAGAGAAAATAGCAGCACCAAGTAATCCTCCAATCATTCTAATAGTATTAGTGCTAATTGGGCCTAGGGTAGAAAGTGCGCTTTTTGCTAATATATTTGAGGTTGCTTGAAAAATTGCTGCTAGTAGTGCAAAAACTATACCTTTAATTTGATTTTTCTTTTTTATTTCATCATTTTCTTTATCTTGATTTAGAATTAAAATTATAATACCACTAATTGTAATAAGAATTGAAATCATTTGAAGGGCTGATAGAGTTTCTGTAAAAAAGAAATATGAAAGAATAGAGTTTAGTATTGGGTTTATTGTCATAATAACCATAGCTTCTCTTGGCCCTATGTTAGTAAATGCCCAAAAAGAAAAAGAGTCGCAGAAAAAATAACCTAATAATCCTGATATTAAAAGTATTAACCAGTTTGAAAGACTAGCCTCTAGAAAGAAATTTCCTTCACTTAATAAAGCTAATACTAAAATAATTGGAACAGCAATCCATAATCTTATATGTACTGTAGCTCTTGTAGATACTTTTTTGCCTAGGTATGAGTATATTATTGAGTTTTCTGCATAGGTTAAAGCAGCAATTATTGCTAAGATTTGACCTAATAATAACGATGAAGCCATTTTTTTTATCCTGTTTGTTTGAATGAATAAAGAATAATTATTATTAATTTAAATTACAATGGCATAAGTAAAAGTATAGTGAAAAGAAATAAAGTTCTATCTAATATATAATGTAAAATCTATTTTGTACCTATTAATAGCTTTGAACTCCCAAGCATTAATCTTTTTGCTTCTTTATTTGTCATAGGACTCCCCTCAGTAGTTGAGATTAATTCAACTTTTTCAAATCCTTTCTCTTTTAATAATGCTAGAAGAATATCACTATCTCCATAATATCTTTTAGAAAATAAGTCATGAATAGCAAAACTGCCACCTTTTTTTAACAAATCAAGAATGTTTACTAGCATTTCTGTTTTATCACCAGGAACATTATGAATTACATAATTAGAAGTTATAAAATCAAAGCTTTCTTTTTTTAAATCTAATTTAGTTATATCGCCTTGTATAAATGTTGTGTTATTAACTTTTTCTTCTTTTGCATTAAAATCACAAATCTGTTTTGAAAATGCTTTATATTCAGTTCCCCATCTATCCATTCCAATTACTATAGCATCTCTATTATTTTTTGCGCATTCTATTGATAATGCGCCACTACCGCATCCAATATCAAGGAGTTTATAATTTTCTCCTAACTTAACATATGAGGCTACAAACTTAATTATTTTCCATGAAGTTGAATTTTTATTATTGTAGTCAAATTCTTTTGACATATAGTAAGTTTTTATAGTAAATATTGCATATATTATTGTAATAAGACTTAAAATGATTCCAATAACCGTATTTATAACTTCTAAAAATAAGATGCTTAATCCAAATAGGAGTATTAATCCTAATAATATTGTATTTAATAACCATTTTGGAATCCAGTTCCCATATTGTGTCATATAGTTGCCTCCTAATAAAGCATAATATTAGTTTAAGCTAACTTATTTAAAAAGTAAAGAAGTCTAATCAATTATTTTTTCTTAGCAACTATAAGGTAGCGGTGCTCAGTTCCTTCTAAATAACCATTTTTTTCAATTTCAAGATTGATTTGATTTAATTCATTAATACTATTTTTGACTGAAAAATCTGGGAATTCCCATTTAATTATTTTTGCAAAATAAATAAATGCTCCAATATCATAAAATCTTATTTTAGGATATTCTTCTTTTTGGCTAATTATATTAAATCCTTTCTTTAATAGACTTGGAACAATATGATTTATATTATTTTTAGGATAAGAAGGTGTAAAATTAGGAAAAAGTTTTTTTGATAAATCATTATTGTTTAGGCCTCCTACTTGTTGAGTAATAAAGATACCATCACTTTTTAATGTTCTATATATTTCGTCGATTGAAAATGACTCATGTCTATTAATTATTATATCAAATTTTTCATTAGGATATTTGATTAGATCATTGTCAGCAATAAATTTAACACCAATACCTAATGGTAATAGTGTTTTCTTACATAACTCATAATTTGGATAATATCCTTCAGTTACAAAAGTATTTTTATATGGATGATTTAGAGATAGAAGGAATTTTCCATCTCCTGTACCTAAGTCTAGCAGGATCATATTTTGCTTTAGGTTTTTTTGAATTATTTTTTTATAGTCCCAGGATAATTTATCACAATCCCATCTATTATCTAAATGAGAAAAGTTCCAACCTGTAAATGGGAATTGTTCTTCACTTAGCCATTTTTTTTTAATTTCCATATATAAATTATAACACAACCTTTAATCTTAAAAATATATTTTTTCTTTGGTGAATTTTAAAACAAAACGATTTGCATAAATTTCAAAATAAATTTAGATAAAAAAAAGCAACCCAATTATTGGATTGCTTTAAGAGCGAAAGACGGGACTTGAACCCGCGACATCCACCTTGGCAAGGTGGAGCTCTACCACTGAGCTACTTTCGCAAAATAAATATGTAGTGCGAGAGGGGGGACTTGAACCCCCACACCTTACGGCACTAGAACCTAAATCTAGCGTGTCTGCCAATTTCACCACTCTCGCAGAATGATTATATATATAAATGAGCCGCAAAGGGTTCGAACCTTTGACCCACAGATTAAGAGTCTGTTGCTCTACCAGCTGAGCTAGCGGCCCATTACGCAACATTAATATTGCGCTCGGAAGGATTCGAACCTTCGACCTGCGGATTCGAAGTCCGACGCTCTATCCAGCTGAGCTACGAACGCCAATGAAATAAACATAAAATTCTGTCTTTTCTTCCTTAAATGCTCATTTTTCTAATGTCTTGTCAATATATATCACTTTTATTGCAAAGTGTCAACAAAGAAAATAAAGTTTTTTTGCTGCAATGTGCAACCAAAATGGATTGTATAATGTGCAACCAAAAAAATATGTCATTTTAGTAGCTTTAATTATTTATATAATAAGGAATAATTATATGTAATAAGAGATAGAAAAAAAATTTTAATTAAATATTTTTTAATATATTTTTATTTTATAGGCCTTATAAATATTCAAATAATATTTGATTTGCCGATACAATATTCATTGGAACTTCAATAAGTTCACCTTTTTCGTCTTGTTGTTGTATTTTTGTATCAGTTACAGAAAAAAGGTAACTCCTATAAATAGCTGGTTTTTCAACTATTCCATTACCTGCATCATTTTGAATTGTAATAAAATACATCTGATTTTGTAACATGGGCATATCAATAAATTGTTTTAATTTTATACTTGAAGTTAATTCATTTCCACTAAGCATAAAAGTCTCGAGTTCTGTAGAAAACATTTCTACTCCGTTTTTTTTAACTATTAATGTTGTCATTCTTTATCTCCTAATATTTATAATGTTGTAATATAATGACCGTTTAATTTACTTGCTGTTAATTGGTTTCCTGTAATTCTATTCCCTGAACTGCTGTATTCGACAATTTGATGGCCTTTAACAGCTTTCATAGGATAACTATATGTTTTTAACCAAATCGCTTCTCCCCCAACTCTATTATTTTGCGAAATTACAAATTGATACCAACCACTGTGGGGTATTGATGCCCCTGTAATATTTTTATTAACTATATCATGGTGGTGAGTATGATATTGTCGATAACAATATGATCGTCCTGAACTTGAAACAGGGTGTGCTCCTGTACTAAAAGAATAACCAGAACTTGAAGATAGAGGTAAAATAGCAATTTCATGTTCAGATCCATTGTTAAACCACCCATCCAAAGAATGGCAATCATACCTTGCTATTACAGTACTTGAGCTTACTGGTTTGTGAATATATTTCACTAAAGATAAAACTTTTGTAGAATTATTTCCAATACTTATATATCCTGTTTGTTTTAAATTATTCTCACTATTTAATTTACTAGCAGTTATTTGATTTCCACTATACCAACTCATAATTATTACCTTTATCCTGCATATACTTTCCCCTTAAAATATCCAGTTGTACTCGATGAATAAATAATAGGAGCTGTTATAACATTTATGTGTGCAGACTGGAATTCTTTCCCTGCTTGTCCAATTACTCTATTTGTTGTTTTTGGAATGATATGTCCAGTTTCAATAGACTCAACTGAACCAGCCACAATAGAATATATACTTAACGAGCTGTATCTAGTATCTTGTATTAATGTGGCAATTTGGCCACTAGTAAGCATTACTTTAATATAAGAACTTGTTATAAATAGCTGGACTATATAGGTATGCACTCCATCAATTAATAAATAATGTTTATTGGCAACATCCGTTAATATTAGCCAGTTATCTCTTAATTCTGTAGCTATAGAGTTATATAACCCTGATACAAAATCTGCTTTATTAACTTTAGTTAAATGAAACGAGGAACTATCAGAATTTATGGAGAGTTCATTTTTATAATAAGTGTTGTTCTTAAAATATTTTTTTGTCCTGCTTGCTTTTCTATATAAAGCATACCCATTAGCGTTTGCTGTTAAGTCTACAGTATACATATAATCGATAAGGTCTATTTTTATTTGTGATCTTTTCCAACTTTCATCAGAAGAACTATAACTACTGGATAAAGAAATAAAAAATCTAAGTGTTATGTCAGAAGTATAAGACCTACAATCTATTTTAACCCAACCACAAAAATTTTCATCTGCTGGGAGAACAGGTGTTATTTCAGTTTGGTTACTCCCATCAACTGAATAATACCAATGAGTCTTGTAATTGCCACAGTCATAAAACGTGATGGTAGTATTAGAATTATCACCAGCAACTGTCTCCTTTGCAAAAAAGATATATACGTAATCAGCATATGCTGGTATAGTTTTAGTGCAAATAGTTTTGGTTGTATTATAATTTTCTGAGCCTGGTCCTGTTTCATATATATAAACATCTTCATGTAATGAATAAAAAGGGTGTTCTTTGCCCAAATTTGATGTTTTGTAAAATTTAACATAATTCACATAGACGTCTTTAGTCCCCCATATGGCACATATAACCCATCTGTAATTGGTCGTTTTAGAAGGTTGA
>NZ_JBNAIC010000008.1:0-4797 GCF_050031695.1 Pleomorphochaeta sp.
ATTATTATGCTCTCTTGATTTCCATGCTAATTTGATAGCCTCTCTCATAACTTGATTAATATCAAAATCCATAAAAAACCTCCTTATCATTTTGCTATTACTACACTTATATAATAACACACTTTTTCTATATGTGAGTAATTTAATAAAGAATTAACAATTAATGAAATAAATATATTAATTATTTTACTATACAAAAATATATAATCAAATACAAGAATCTATTTAAAAAGATTAAATATTTAATTAATCAAGGATTTTTACTGAATCACGAAGAGACAAAGATGTTGGAATTAATACTTTTATAGGGAAAAAATTGGAACTTTCTAATTTTTCTTTTAGTAATTTAATAACACAAGTTGAAATATAGTTCATATCAATTTTTACAGAAGATAAAGCAGGATCTAAATATTTTGAACCTGGTAAATCATTAAAACCAAAAACAGAAATATCTCTTGGAATTAATATACCCTCTTGCTTAAACCTTGCCATAACACCTGATGCCATTGTATCGTTAGCAACAAAAACTGCACTCGGTCTAACTTGGGAATCTATAACCTCTTTTGCTAAGGCAAACCCTTCTTCATAAGAAAGCCTATCCCCTTCATAAATAAAAGATTTTAATCCTTTATTTTTTATAAAATTTTGATATGCCACTTTTCTACGATCATCAATTGCATAAGTCATTTTTAAGCCAGTATCAGAAATTACTTTCCCACCCATATAAGCAATTTTATTATGACCACATTTAAATAAATATTTTAATGCTTGAGTAGTTGCAAACTCAGTATCTATCATAACAGAACTAAAAGTATCAGCCTTAGGAGAAGAATCAATAAATACAATATTATTACAAATTTTAGAAAGCATATTAACTGAATCTTCATCAAATCTTCCTATAGCAATAATACCATCAGGCTTATTATTAACTGATGAAACATAACTACCTTCAACTTTTAACATTTTAAATGAATTAATATTTTCTTTTGATAAAGCCTTCTCTACAGTAGTCATTAAATATAAATAATATGGATCTTCAATTAAAGCTTTATTTACATACCAATCAACAATAGCAATATTTAATCTTGAATTCTTCTTTGCATTTTTTCTTGTTTTTAATGGAATATAATCAAATTCATCAGCAATAGCTAATACTCGTATTTTTGTATCATCTGAAACTGATAAAGTATTGTCATTATTTAATATTCTAGAAACAGTTGCTTGAGATACATTCGCAGCTTCTGCAATTTCTTTAATTGTAGCCATTTTTACCTTTCTTATACATTTTTTCAATAATTCTATCACGATAAGTAAAAAATGTCTATTTTAATAAAAATTTTACTTTTTTTTAGTAATATATTTTTTTATTTGTTTCACATATTATAAAATCGTTAGTAAATATTAAACACAATTATATTTATTTGTATAATAAATAACGATAATATTAGTAAATAATTAGTAAATATTTACTAAATTTTTCTTGACACCTTTTACTTATATGTTACTATAATTGTAGTTATTTAAAAAACAAAAAGGAGAACTTATGAAAAAATTTTTAACAATTTCTTTAATATGTT
Organism: Pleomorphochaeta sp.; assembly: GCF_050031695.1. Taxonomy (GTDB): domain Bacteria; phylum Spirochaetota; class Spirochaetia; order Sphaerochaetales; family Sphaerochaetaceae; genus Pleomorphochaeta. The sequence goes on from NZ_JBNAIC010000008.1 coordinate 1,578, forward strand.
TACTACTCGGACCTTCACTATTTGCTACAGGAGAAGCAGAAAAAAGTAGTGCTGCAGAAAAAACCCCTATTACTATTTGGGCTTGGGATCCAAACTTCAATATTTCAATAATGAAAGAAGCAACTGATATTTATCAAAAAGCACATCCAGATGTTGAATTTAATATAGTTGAAATGGCAAAAGCTGATGTTGAACAAAAATTACATACAAATCTAGCTGCAAGAACAACAGAAGGATTACCTGATATTGTATTAATTGAAGACTATAATGGCTTAAAATATTTAAATTCTTATCCAGGACAATTTGCTGACTTAACAAATGAAATCAATCAAAAAGATTTCCTTAGTGCAAAAGTTGATGTTGCCAAATTAGATGGTAAATATTATTCAATGCCTTTCGATTCTGGTGTTGCTGGATTCTTCTATAGAACAGACTTATTAGCTAAAGCAGGTTATACAGCAGATGATTTAAATAATATTACTTGGGATCAATTCTGTGATATAGCAAAAGATTATAAAGCTAAAACTGGACAATATTTCTTCGCTAACAGCAGATCTGATGGTGGATTATTAAGAATTATGCTTCAAAGTGATGGCTCTTGGTATTTTGATAAAGAGGGAAATCCTTATATAAAGAATAACAAAAGTTTAGCTGAAGCAATGAGAATTTACAAAAGATTTGTTGAAGAAGATTTAGCATTACCTACAAATGGTTGGACAGAATGGGTTGGTGCAATTAATAATGAAAAAGTTCCAACAATTACATCTGGTGTATGGATTATTGGTTCAATAAAAGCGGCTACTGATCAAAGTGGGAAATGGGCAGTAGCTCCTTGTCCAAGACTATCCGCTAATGGAAAGAATGCATCTAATTTAGGTGGATCATCTTGGTATGTACTAGAAAATGGCAAAAACAAGGATCAAGCTATTGATTTCTTGAATACTATCTATGGTGCAGATACAGATTTCTATCAAACTATTTTAGTTAATAATGGTGCTATTGGATCTTACATTCCAGCATTTACTGGTAAAAACTATAATGCACCAGATGAATTCTTTGGTGGACAAAAAGTTTATGAAATTTTAAGTGAATATGCTAAAGATATTCCTGTTGTAAATATTGGCGAATATACTTATGAAGCCGATGCTGCTGTAATGGGTAATTTAGAAGCTTATTATAATGGTCAATCACTTTCTGATACTCTTGATGCAATTGATGCACAATTAAAAAATGATATCTTATAATTATTGCCCAATATGTATGGGGGAGAAATCCCCCGTATTAATTTAAGGAAAATATTATGGCACATGAAAAAAAAATAAATAGAACCGGTTGGTATTTTATTTTACCTGTGGCTCTATTATTAGCAATATTCTTATTATATCCGATTTTTTATTCTCTTTATTTAACAACAACACGAACAAAAGGAATAGTTACCACTTTTATTGGATTTGGAAATTATATAAAATTATTTAATGACCCAATGTTTTTTTTAGCTTTAAAAAATACTTTTAAAATATTATTTATTCAGGTCCCAATAATGCTCATTTCTGCGATTATTTTCGCTTCGTTATTAAATAATAAGAAAATTAAATTTAGAGGCTTTTTTAGAACTGCTATTTTTTTACCTTCAGTAACATCATTAATTGCATATGCAATTTTATTTAAAATGTTATTTAGTTATGAAGGAATAATAAACAATGCTCTTTTAACACTAAAGTTCATTGATAAACCTTTAGACTGGTTTTCAGAACCAACTTTAGCAACAATTGTATTAATATTAGCTATGGTTTGGCGATGGACCGGTTATAATATGATTTTCTATCTATCTGCAATGCAAAATATAAGTTCAGACTTATATGAAGCCGCTAAAGTAGATGGAGCATCAGAAATAAAATCTTTTTTCCATATCACAATACCTTTATTAAGACCAATGATTTTATTTACCACTGTCATGTCAACAATAGGCACATTACAATTATTTGACGAACCAATGAATTTAGCTCAAAGTGGAACAACTTCCTCTATGATTGGGCCTAATAACTGTTTCTTAACCCTTAGTGTATATATTTATAACTTATGCTTTAAATATACTCCAAAATTTGGTTATGCCGCCACAGTCTCTTATGCAATATTAGTTCTTGTAGCAATTTTATCTTTTATTCAATTTAAAATTAGCAACAAAAGTGAACAAACAGTAAGCAAAAGAATAAAAGCAAGCGTAAAATAGGAGAAAAAAATGAAAAAAAATAAACTTACATTTGGATTAATCATTTCGTATATAGTACTAATAGTAGCCTCATTTTTCTCTTTATTTCCATTCTTTTGGATTATAGTTGGAGCAACAAACTCTTCTGTAGATATATTAAGAGGAAAACTATCTTTTGGACCTAACTTTTTACATAATGCAAAAATATTATTCAGTGAAGCAAATATGGGCCAAGCATTAATAAATTCACTTAAAATTGCATCTTTAACAGTAATTTTAACATTAATAATCACTTCTATGGCTGCATATGGCTTTCAAATGTATAGAACAAAAGCCAAAGAAAATACTTATGCTTTCTTTTTATTAACAATGATGGTTCCTTTTGCCTCCTTAATGATTCCACTTTTTCAAATAGTATCAAGATTAAGATTATTAAATTCACATTCAGCAATAATTCTTGTATCATCAGCAAGTGTTTTTATGGTATTCTTCTTTAGACAAAGCTTTGTAAATTATCCAAAAGAAATATTACAAGCGGCAAGAGTAGATGGAGCATCAGAAATACGAACATTTATTAGTATTTTTGTACCTTCAATGAAAAGTACATATGCTGCTGCTGCAATATATACATTCATGACTAGTTGGAATAATTATTTATGGCCATTAATTGTACTTCAAACGACAGATAAAAGAACTACTACATTGCTAGTTTCATCAATGAGCAGTTCATACACTCCTAACTATGGTGTAATAATGGTTGGAATTGCATTATCTACAACTCCTGTTATAATAATATTTTTTGGATTCCAGAAACAATTTGTTGAAGGAATGCTTGGGTCTGTAAAACAATAAAAGTATTAAGGGGAGACTTATGTTCAATTTTAGCTATTTAGAAGACTTAACAAAATTTAATGAAGGAACGATTGCTTCTCATAGCAATTTATTTACATCTCATAAAATACATTCCTTAAATGGATTATGGGATATTAAATGCTTTAAAAACCCTCAAGA
>NZ_JBNAIC010000009.1:0-5531 GCF_050031695.1 Pleomorphochaeta sp.
TTTAGTAAGATTACCTTCTAAAGAGATATATGCATTAGGTCCTTTTAAATTAAGATTTTTTGAAAAGATATGAAGATTACTATTAGTATATCCACCTCCAATATCTACATTGTGGGTAAAATCATTTATTGATAAAGCGTAAACTGATGAAGTTATAAATATAGTGATAAATAAAGTTATTAGTTTTTTCATAATAAAATACCTTTATAACTAAAAGTAATTATGTAACTAATATATTTTTTCTACAAGTGTATAATAATATAAAAGTTATAATTTGTTATAATAAGTCATGTAGAAAAAGAATATTCTTAGATAAATATAATAGAACTAACTAAATAAAGTTTGTCTTTTAAGATAATTAGAGTATTATTATAATATAACTAAATAAACAAGGAGATAAAAATTATGAACAAGAAAGTCGCAACTTTATTAAATGATCAAATTAATAAAGAATTTTTTTCAGCATATTTGTATTTGAGTTTTGCTAATTACTTTGATGAAGTAGGCTTAGCAGGATTTGCAAATTGGTTTACAGTCCAAGCTCAAGAAGAAAGAGATCATGCTATGTTATTTGTTAAATATATGCAAAATAATGATATAAAAGTAACATATGAGCAAATTGCAAAACCAGATAATAGTTTATCTGATACATTAGAAATATTAAAAGCAAGTCTAGAACATGAAATCTTTATTACTAATTCAATTAATGATATATACGCTTTAGCTTTAGAAAATAAAGATTTTAGAACTACTCAATTTTTAGACTGGTTTATTAAAGAACAAGGCGAAGAAGAAATGAATGCAAGAGATTTGATTCAAAGAGTAGAAATAATTGGAGATAGTGGCAAAGGAATCTTTATCTTCGATCAAGAATTAGCAAAAAGAGTTTATACTCCAGCTTCATTAGTTTTATAATTTCTTTAAAACTAAATATATAATATATGCTATGTTTGTGAAAACTGAAAATAATCACAAGCTAGCATATTTTTTTTCGGTCAATTTTACCATTGGCTTTTTTATAAAGATCAGGAAGAAAGGAAGCTAAGTTATTATATTAATTTAGCTATGAATACAGTTATTTCTTGCCATATTAATTATTACTTTTTTAAGGATTATTTCTTTAACCTGTTTAGATATATTATCTTAAATAGTAGGACCTAAAAAGGGTCTACTTCTACATTCAACACCATCCTTTATTTCACTTACAAAGTGAATAATTCATTTATTAGAATATTTTTTTTTTACAAAAGAGTTTATATAAAGGGATTGGAAAATTATGATGTTTTAATATTTAAAAAAAAGAATAATAGCGTTATCTTGATTGTATGAATAATAATAAAGAACTATTGATTGTTAAAATTTATTAGTGATTTTATGATAAAAAAGTTTAGAGTTTAGAAATGCTATAAAAGGTTTCTAACTTTTGAGATTATGAATTAAGCTATGAAAAAAGAAGTTTTACCTGATATATATAATTAGCTTATAGCTCTACTTTATTACAACCATTATTATCACAAGTGAAACATTGGTTTCTTCCATTTTCTTTAGCTTTATAAAGGGCATTATCTAAAGTAGATAGAAGTTGATCCACATTACAAGAACATGTTTTAATATTATCATAGAGAATAATTCCATAGCTTAGAGTTATAAAAGGTGAAATAGGGGATTTTGCATTTTCAATTTTGTTTTCTTTTAATGATGCATTAATTCTTTTAATTACATTAACACCTAAATTAAAATCATCTGCTCTTAGAGCAATAATAAATTCTTCACCACCAAATCTAAAGACATAGCCTTTATCCTTATCAACTGAATCTAATAGAGTATCTGCTATATGTTTTAAACAAATATCACCTTCAATATGACCATAAGTATCATTAAATAGTTTAAAATAGTCGATATCCATAGCAATAAGTATAAAAGAATTGTTGTTAACATTTAAATCAGTAATTAATAGATTTAGTACTTCATATAGATACTTTTTATTATATAGATTAGTTGAATAATCTGTAATAGACATATTATAGAGTTCATCTTTTTGTTTCATTATTGTATTAGTGTTTTCATGTAATAATTTATTAGTTGATGAAATTATTTTATTAAAGAAAATTAAAACAATTACAAATACAATAGCCCAATCAATTAAATTCTCTTCATATATAGGTTTTTCTATATGTAAAGATGTTGGATGGTTAAATTCCATGTATATGTAGAATAGACAGAAGATTATAATACAAGAATTTAAGATAAGTCTAATTTTGTTCTCTGCCATAATTGAAATAAGGGCAAGACCTGCAAAAACAAAAATAATACAAGGTGTTGTAATACTACCTGAGATATATACACCAAGCGGAATTGTTACAATTGAGAGTATAGTTAATATTATATTGGTATAAATCTTAATAGCTTTCTTATTTTCATTTAATCTAACAATTAACTCAGCACTAAATAATGAGAAAGTACATAAACCTAACCAGAAAATAAACTCAATTAAAATTTGATGTCTTGTTACAAAAAGTTGTGCAACTATAGTAGTAAAAGCTAAAAGAGCAATATAGAGTTCAGCAATTACAAAAATTTGAACTCTTACATCATATTTTTCCTTATGATTAATTAAATCAAAAACTCTAATATATTTAGACATCCTAATACCTCTAAAACACAAACATTTCACAACTACACACAGTAAATAATAAATTAAGTAGAAAATAATTTAGGATAAATATCTAAATAAATCAAACCTTTCATTTTATTTATAACCACGCAATGGTTTAGATTCTAGCACTATAATTAGAATAAAGCTAGATATATAATATTTATTTAAAATTAGAGAGTTTATTTTCATTAAACTAAATAATGATAATTAAAATTTTTAAAAATATAAAGGTAACTACTAAAATTTGGACAATATACCAAATTAAATAATTTTATTGAAAATATAAAAATGTGTGTAAAAGTAAAAAAAGTTAATAAAAATACTTTTATGAACCTTTTTTAATATTTTGATAATATAAGCAATTTGTTAAAGGTTAAAATACAATTTAATGGAATAAATGAGAGGCTGCTGCTTAGTTTGATGAAATAATATTAACACTATTATTATATTTATTAGATCCTTTAATTGAAAAAAATAATTCAACTATAAGTGTAAAGATTTTTACAAATTATTAATTTGTTAGCTATGATATTTAATAATCAAAGGGAATTTTATATAAAATATTGTAGTATCTAAATTGGAAAAATAGGTGAATATTTGCTTTGTAATAATTATTAAAGATGTAGTGATAACTTTGGTAAAGAAGAAATTGAAGTAATAGCTTTAATAATAGATAGAGCATTTATAGGTGAATAAAGATCATAACAAGATTTAAAAGAAGAAATATAATCTAATCAATAAAAAAGGGTGAGAAAAATATTAAAACATAAATATCTAGATTTGTAATTAACTATGGTAAATAAAATAGTTGATAAGGAATAATTAAAACTGAGAATACTAATGAAAATAAATAAGTTATATAAGATGTAACAAAGTGGTATATAAAAGAGAAAAAAACAACAAAAAAGGAAGTAGAATTTATAGATATAAGATATATAAAAAATAAAAAGTATAAATTTTGTATTTAAAATATTTGATAATTAGAAAATAGTATAAAATTATTATAATAAAGTAAGTATATTTCTGTTAAAATCTTATATCAGGGCTTCTTAGCTTTTGAAATAATAAAAGCTTTTATCTAAATAAATAATTATTTTGAATTAAAAAGACATTAGTTAATTTTGGAAAAACTCAATTTACATAATTTATATTTCTATAAATAAATATCTATTAAAAAATCACTAATATTTATACCCTAAAAAAGAAGAAACAAAGAAACTAAATTATGTAATATTATAAAGTATATAATAAAACAAATTTCTATTTGTTATAAAGGTCTGTTATTATGCTAGTAATATAAAAATTGCTAATTCGCAATTAACTAAAAATAGTTAGAAAAGAGTAAAAAAATACAAAAACCTATTTATTAATATTAAAATAACAGTTATCTTACTACAAAGCAAGTTGAGTAATTTACTTTGTAACATATTGTTTATTTGTGTGTAATTTGTACAATGTGAAATAATATATTAGTATTATGGCTAATAAAAGTAATTATAGAAGAAGAGATAAATATATTTATTAATATTTTTATAAAAAATATAATAAAATAATAAATTAATTATATTTTTGAACTTTATTATTACATAAGTTGTAACATTTGTCTAAATACATTGTTATAAAATATTGCAAGATTACAATATTTGGAGTAATATTCATTTGCAAATATTGAGGGTTTATATATATAGAGTTTAAAGTTAGTGGGGGCTAGCTAGAACGAGTGGGATTATATTGATTAATATATCCAAATTCTGTGTTTGTCTAAATTAACTAATTCTAGTAAAAAAAATCCAAAATGATAATATGATTTCATATAGTTGATATACGATGATAAGTCTCGGTATTAAACAATGAAAGGTTAATAATAAATCACAATACAGAGCCCTCTGTATTGGATTTCTATACCCTAAAACTGATTAATACAATAATTACAACTTGAATATGAAATCATTAAAACTCTTTATATAAAAATATTAACTTAGGATTTTATAAATAATGAATATAAAAAAATCAAAAATGCTTTTTGTAGTATTATTAGATATTTTAGCATTTTATATTGCTTTAGTTGTATCACTATTTTTAGTTAATGGTACAATTAATGGAGTATTTAGAATATCTTGGGTAATATTTATTGCACAGATTTTATGTTTTTATATATTTAAAGTTTATAAGGTAAGATTAGTAGATAGTTCACTAGAACTAGCTGTTAGAGGAATGTCACTTGCAGTTGGATCAATTATAGGTTTTATACTTATATTTAATACCCATTTATTTGAAGTAACAACATTTAGAATATTTATAAGCTATACTGTATTATCCTACTTTTTTACCATGGGATACAGAGTACTTTATAGATTTGCTATAAACCATAGAAATATTAGATTATATAATGGAAATAATACACTTAATGATTGTAGGAAAAGAGCAATAGTATTTGGTGCTGGTGAAATTGGTAAAACCTTAGCTAGACAATCAATAAGTGGTAAACTCCCATATAATGTACTTGGTTTTATTGATGATGAATCAGTTAAACATGATACATTAATATTAAATAAACCCGTATATGGTAATTTAGAAAAACTAGAAGATACACTTATTAATACACATGCTAAAACATTAATAATTGGTATAACTCAGCTTTCAGCTGAGAAAATGCAAGAAGCTGTTGCAATAGCTAATGGATTATCAATTGAACTAAAGATAGTTCCATCCCTTTTTGAATTAGAAAACAGTGATAAAAGAACATTAGATTTAAGAAATATAGATTATAAAGACTTATTAGGTAGAAAACTTATTGAAATAGATAAAGAACCTATAAGAGAAATGATAGAAAATAAAGTAGTACTAGTAACAGGTGCTTGTGGATCTATTGGAA
>NZ_JBNAIC010000010.1:0-10482 GCF_050031695.1 Pleomorphochaeta sp.
AATTTATCCATATTTTTAGTAAATCTTGAATCTGATATATACATATCTGCTAAATTATTAAGCATCTCATTATCACAATCATAATAATACTTGTTTATGTGATCTTTCCATTTTTGGACTAAAGTTTGTGCTTCTAAGCAATCACTTTCTTTATTAATAATTTTTGAAAACCCTTCTAAAATATTGTTGCTTTCTTCTTTAATAATTTCCCATTGTTTTTTTGAATAAGAATCGGTGTGTCTTTTGCTTTGTTTATAAGCTTTAGTGTTTCCCCATTTTTCTTCAACTTCTTTAGTATATTCTTTTTTTGCCTTGTTAATTTCATCCATATTAAATTCTTTAAAACTCATGTTGTTTTCTCCTTTGATTACCGAATCAATTAGTGATAATAAATTTTCTAATCGATCTCTTTTCTTTTCTAAAAGTTTTCTTTGTGCATTTAAAGCTTTTTCTTTATCAAAGTTTTTATCGTTAATGATTGTCTTTATTTGTGATAAAGAAAAGTTTAGTTCTTTATAAAATAGAATTTGTTGAAGCTTTTTAATACTTTCGTTATCATAAATTCTATATCCAGAATGATTTTTTCTTGAAGGTTTAAGTAACCCAATTTTATCATAATACTGCAATGTTCTTATGCTTATATTAGATAGTTTAGCTAGTTCGTTAATAATCATATTATCCTCTTATAAATTAATATAAACTATTACGTAACGTTATAGTCAAGTAAAAAAAGCTGCTTCTAATAAGAAGCAGTAAAATTAAGGAAAAAAGATTAATTTATTTATTTATGTAACATGATTTTAATTGCATCACCAGGTTCTGTTGCTGCAAATTCAAAAGCTTCTATTGCATCATCAAAACTGTAATTATGTGTAATTAAAGGTTTTACATTTAAAGTTTTTGAACTAATTAATCTTAGAGATTTTTCAAACATATTTACATATCTGAAAATTGTGAATAATGTTATTTCTTTTGCTTGGCAGCCAACAACATCTAATTTTACAGGTTCAATTGGCATTCCAATTAATACCGCACGACCACCAGGTCTAACAAATTTTGTGAATGTTGTTAAAATATTTTTTGCACCAGTTGCTTCAAAGAAAACATCAACTCCATTAATAGTATTATCTTTTATTATTTGATCTAAATCTTCTTTTTGAGAATTTACACAGATTATAGAAGGGTAGTTTTTTCTAACTATATCAAGTTTATCATCTTTAATATCAGAGATTATTACTTTAGAACATCCTGAAGCTAAAGCTGAAATTGCTGTAACTATTCCAATAGTCCCAGCGCCCATAACTAGTGCCGTATCTCCTGGTTCTAATTGAGCTTTTTTAGCAGAATACATACCAATAGCTACTGGTTCTACAGCTGCACCCTCTTCAAAGGAGACATTGTCAGGTAATTTAAAAGTTAATATACCAGGGTGAACAAAAGATTCTCTTAAACAACCGTGAATAGGTGGAGTTGCCCAGAATTTAACTTCAGGATCTAAATTGTACATACCATTCATTGTTTCTGAACTTTGGAAATTAGGTATTCCAGGTTCCATACAAACTCTGTCTCCAACTTTTAGATGTTTAACATTAGATCCAACTTCAGTAACTATTCCACTAGCTTCGTGTCCTAATACCATTGGTTCTTTTACAACAAAATCTCCAATCTTTCCATATTTATAATAATGAACATCACTACCACAGATTCCAACACATTGTGGCTCAACTCTAACATCATTTGGAGATAGTTCTTCTTTTATTTCTATCTCACGCATTGTAATTTTGTTTACTTCTTCAAGAACTAATGCTTTCATTCTAATTTCCTTTATATAATAATCTAGTTTAATTATTTGCATAAATAAAAAAGGATGTCAAGAAAAATATTCTATAATTTTTATTGTAATTTGCGCAAAATAGATAAAAAAATATTTATTATAAATTTTGTAAATACCTATATATAAAGAAAATAGATAAAATAAAATTTGTAAAAAATTTCTTGACAAGCAAAATAACTATGATAATATAAGACACAGAGAAAAATTTTTATTAATTTTAAAAGGAGTATTAAATGAAAAAAGTTTTATTAGCTATTTTGTTAAGTTGTGTATCATTAAGCATGGTTTTTGCTAATGGTGCATCTGAAGAAAAAGAAGATGTGTATAAAGTTGCATATATTGCAAGAGCACAAGCTGACTCTTTTGCTGCATGGTTAGCAAACTCAATTAAAGCAGAAGCAGAAAAATATCCTAATATTGAAGTAAGTGTTTTTGATGGACAAGCTTCAGATGATATTGAAAATTCAATGATTGAAAATGCAATTACAAACCAATTTGACGCTATAATCATACAACCAAACAATGGTGAATCTCAAAGACCTTATGCAGAAAAAGTTGTTGATGCAGGTATCATTTGTATAACTACAAATGCTCGTATTTCTGGTATTGATGGTGCATCTTCAGTTGATGCTGATCCTTATGAACAAGCTGCTGTTAATGCAAGAGTTGCTGTAACTCAAATTCCTGAAAATGCAAATGTTGTTGTATTACAAGGCCCTCCTGGAAACTTCCATGCTGACCAAAGAAGAATTTCTTGGGAAAAAGAATTCTTTGAAAAACGTTCTGATGTAACTATCGTTGGTGAACAAATTGCAAACTGGAATAAAGATGAAGCAATGGCTCATATGGAAGACTGGGTACAAGCTAATGATAAAATTGATGCTATTATTGCTATGAATGACAATATGTGTGCTGGTGCATTAGAAGTTGTAAAAGATATGGATGAATATAATGATATTTTATCTTACGGTGTTGATGGAACAGCTGAAGCTTGTTTATTAATCAAAGAAGGTAAAATGACATCAACTTGTTTACAAAGTGCATTTGACTTAGCTTCTAATCTTTTAGCAACTGTTAATACATTGTTAACTGAAGATGATGCTCAACAAATTGATATAGATATTGACTGTCCATTAGTAAATGCTGATAACGTTGATGAATATATTGCAATGTATAAAGAAGTTGGATTTATTAAGTAATTTAAAGTCTAATTTAAATATGGGGTATATTTCTAAATATACCTCATATGTTTGTATAAATAAAAACAGAGGGTAAAAAATAATGAGCCAATATAAATTGGAAGTAACAAATATTGAAAAATCCTTTCCTGGTGTAAAAGCATTAGATAATATTAATTTTGCTGTTAGGCCTGCAACTGTACATGTTCTTTGTGGGGAAAATGGTGCTGGAAAATCAACTTTAATGAAAATAATTAACGGTGTCTATCATCAAGATGCTGGTGAAATTAAGATTGATGGAAAAGTTGTAGATATAAGAAATCCTATTCAAGCAAGAGAACATGGTGTTTCTATGATTTTCCAAGAATTAAACTTCGTTCCTGAAATGAGTGTTGAAGAAAGTTTAATTTTAGGAAAATGGCCTAAAAATAAAATTAATCGAATAGATTGGAAAGCAATAAGAGAAAATGCTGTTAGTCTATTAGAAAGTGAGGGGTTATCTTATAACCCACAGCAACAAGTTAAAGAGTTATCAGTTTCTGATTGTCAAATGCTTGAGATATTGAAAGCTGTTTCTAATAACTCTTCAATAATTATTATGGATGAACCAACTTCTGCAATTTCTAATAAAGAAGTTGAAAGTTTATTTGAAAAAATAGCAGAATTGAAAGCTAAAGGTGTAGCTATTATTTATATTTCACATAAAATGGATGAAATCTTTAGAATTGCTGATGATATTACAATTCTTAGGGATGGAACTGTTGTTGATACTAAACCTGTTGAAGAATTAACTATTGAAAAAGTTATTAATTTAATGGTTGGTAGAGAGTTTGATAGCAGTAATTATCCTAAAGAAGAAGTTGAAATAAAAGATGATAAGCTTGTTGTTAAAAATTTCAGTAAAGCTGGTGTATTTAGTGATATTAACTTCCATGTAAAAGAGGGTGAAATTGTAGGATTTGCTGGACTTATGGGAGCTGGTAGAACTGAAGTTATGAGAGCTCTGTTTGCTTTAGATCCTTATGATGAAGGTCAAGTTTATTTATCTAATAAAGAAATTGAAATCAAAGATGTTGGAACTAGCATAAAAAATAAACTTGTAATGCTAAGTGAAGATAGAAGAAGATTTGGTATCATTCCTGTTAGAGATGTAAAAGAAAATACAACGTTATCTTCACTAAAAAAGATTTTTTACAAGGGTTTCTTACATTCTAAAGAAGAAGTTGATAGTGTAAATGATATTTGTTCTAAAATGAATGTTAAAACACCAACAATTTCTACAGCCATAGAAGCTTTAAGCGGGGGGAATCAACAAAAGGTTGTTCTTGCAAAGTGGATGTTAAGTGATCCAGAAATATTAATCTTAGATGAGCCAACTCGTGGTATTGATGTAGGTGCTAAATTTGAAATTTATAAATTAATGACTGATTTAGCAAAAGATGGCAGAGCCCAAATCATGGTTTCCTCTGAACTGCCAGAATTAATTGGTATGTGTGATCGAATATATGTTATGGCTGAAGGGAAAATACAAGGGGAGTTAGAAAGAAAAGACTTCTCTCAAGAAAATATAATGCGCTACGCAACAGGTATGAAATAGGAAATAAGGAGTTTTAGTTTTGGAAAATAAATCTAAGAAGTTCGGACAAGCTTGGTCTTCTCTGACAAAAAAATATAGTATATTCATGGTTCTAGTTGTTTTGTTTATCATTTTTACATTTGTGAATGAAAACTTTTTTTCACCTAGAAACTTATCTAATGTTTCAAGACAAATATCTGTTACAACGATACTTGCTTTTGGTGAAACTATCTTAATTATATGTGGTATGCTTGATTTATCAGCAGGATCAGTACTAGCTCTTTCTGGTGTTTTATCAGTTGCTGCATATCAAGGAACTCAATCAATGTTTGTTGCATTTGCTGTAGCTATTTTAGTAGCAGTTGCATGTAACTTTATAAATGGACTTATGGTTACTAAGTTCAAAACACCTCCTTTTATTGCAACACTTGCAATGCAAGCAATGGCAAGAGGTGGAGCTTTATTATTTACTAATGGACAAAATATATATCAATTAGGAGATTATGTAAAAGTTGGACAAGGTTCTATAGGGTTTTTGCCAACTCCAGTAATATTTTTAGTTATAACATTAGTTTTTACTTGGTACATATTAAAAAATACAGCATTTGGTCGTTCCTTATATGCAATTGGTGGTAATGAAGAAGCAGCTGTAGCATCTGGTATTAATGTTAATAGAAATAAAATGGTTGCTTTTTTAATTAACGGTGTATTTGTAGGTATTGCAGGTGTATTATTTATGTCTAGAGTTAATGCTGGTCTTCCTAATGGTGCAATTAACTATGAATTTACTGCATTAACTTCATCAGTTATTGGTGGAACAAGTTTCTCAGGTGGTATTGGTACAGCTGGTGGTACAGTAATTGGTGCATTTATTGTTGGTTTCTTAAATAATATTATGAATTTACAAAATGTTAATTCCTATTTACAACAAGTTGTACGTGGTGCAATAATTGCATTAGCTGTTATATATGATATTTGGTCAAAAAATAGAAGAACAAAATCTCATGTAGGTAACATTAATGATAAAGTAGAAAATGAGAAGTCAGAAAAATCTGAAAATAAGGAAAAAAATAAAGCAATATCTGATAATGATACGAAAAGTTGATAAATAAATAAATTTATTGAAAGATTATGGTTATTAGATTAGAATTATAGAGATATCTGCACAAAAGGAGTTCTAAAGTGAGCAGTAGAAAACAAGTTACTTTAAAAGATGTTGCTGAAGCTGCAGGTGTTTCTATTTCTACAGTTTCTCATGTAATTAACAATACAAGATTTGTTAAACCTGAAACTCGACAATTAGTTGAGAAAACTATGGAAGATTTATCTTTCGAAAGAGGGACAGGTTTTTCTAAAAAAACAAGATATATTGGTTTAATTGTTGCTGATATTACTGAGGATTATTCAATTTCGGTAATAAAATCTATTGAAAATCATTGTAGAGAAGTAAATTATTCAATTATTGTATGTGATTCTCAAGATGATTTAAAACTAGAACAACAAAATATTAATAAACTTTTGGACAATGAAAGAGTTAGTGGAATAATTATTTCTCCAGTAAATTCTTTTGCTTGTGATCCAAGATTAAAAACAACAAGAGTTCCAATAGTTTGTTTTGATAGAAAATTTGAAAACGTAAAAAAAGTCTTTTTTGGGATTAATAATCTTCAATCTGGATATTTTGCTTCAACCTATTTATTTAATCATGGTTGTAAAAATGTTGGTTTCATAGGATATCCTCAAGAAGTTTTTAGTGTACATCAACGAGAATTAGGTTATCGATTAAGTTGGCAAGAAAAGTATGATGAAAAACATCCTAAAATAAAGAAGATTGATTATTTTCAAGAAAATGCTATTGAAGAGATTTCGAAATTTGTAAAAAAGAATAAAGTTGATGGACTTATATGTGCAACATCAGGTGTTTGCCATTTAGCTATTAAAGCTATCCAATTTTTAGAATTAAACATACCAAATGATATTAAAATAGTTACTTATGATAATAATAAATGGTTCGATATGCTTCAATTCCCTATTTCTGTAATAACACAACCTGTAAAAAAGATTGCAGAAGCCTCTGTAGATATGATGATACAATTAATTGAACATCCTAATGACCAAAACCTTGAAAGATCTGAAATATTATTTGAAACAGGATTTATAGATAGATTATAATTAATAGGAGTTAATTTTGGCTATAGTAGCAGGAATAGATTGTGGTACTCAAAGCACAAAAGTAGTTTGTTATGATTCAATAAGCAAAGAAATAATAGCAAAAGCAACATCTTCTCACAAGTTGATTTCAAAAGAAGATGGAACTAGAGAGCAAATGGCATCTTGGTATATTGATGCTATAAAAGATTGTTTTTCACAAATACCTAGTGAAACAAAATTTTTAATAGAAGGTATTGGTGTATCAGGACAACAACATGGTTTTGTTGCTTTAGATGAAAATAAAGAAGTAATAGTTCCTGTAAAATTATGGTGCGATACATCTACCTCAGCTCAATGTAATGAAATTACAGAAAAGGTTGGTGGTGAAGATAAGGTTTTTGAATTAATCCAAAATCAAATATTACCTGGATATACAGCATCAAAGATTTTATATTTAAAGCAAAATAATAAAGAAGCTTATGATAAATTAGCTCATATTTTACTTCCTCATGATTATATAAACTTTTACTTAACTAATAATATTACTATGGAAGAAGGAGATACTAGTGGTACAGCTTTATTTGATGTAAAGAATAGATGTTGGTCAAAAGAAATCTTAAAAGCAATTGATAGTGAAAGAGATTTATCTACTTGTCTTCCTAGAATTATTAAACCAAACGAAATCCAAGGATTTGTAAGAGAAAGTGTTGCTAAAGAATTAGGTCTTAATTATGAAGTAATTGTTTCTTGTGGTGGTGGAGATAATATGATAGGTGCTATTGGTTGTGGTTGTACTCATGAAGGTTCACTCGTAATGAGTATGGGGACTAGTGGTACTTTATTTGGTTATAGTGAGAAAGTTGTAAGTGATAGAAGATCAAGATTAGCTGCATTTATTTCATCAAGTGGTGGATATTTACCTTTATTATGTACAATGAACTGTACTGTAGTTTCTGAACAGATTAGAAACTTATTAAAAATAGATGTAAAAGAATTAGATATATTAGCATCAAAAGCAGAAGTTGGTTCAAATGGGATTTCGATTCTTCCATATTTTAATGGAGAAAGAGTTCCTAATTATCCTAATGGCGAAGCTACAATTTTTGGAATGAATAGTGCAAATACTTCTAGAGAAAATATATCAAGAGCTGCTCTTGAAAGTGGTGTTTTTGCAATGAAGATAGGTCTTGATGCTTTTGTAGAACTTGGTTTTAAAGCTAAAGAACTTATACTAATTGGTGGTGGAGCTAATAGTAAAATTTGGTCTCAAATGGTTAGTGATATCTTCAATTTACCGGTTACTATTCCAACTATTCAAGAAAGTGCTGCGTTTGGTGGAGCTATTCAAGTATTAAGTTTAATTGAAAAAATAACTATAGATGAATGTGCAATAAATCATTGTGGACAAAATATTAAAGCTTCTTTTTCTCCTGTTGAAGAGAATTATGAGAAGTATAAAAAAGCTTATGGAAAATATTTAAAATATGATAAAGCTTTAAGTCCTCTTTTTAAATAGAAAAATTTAGAATATTTATTACCTTAAATATATTAATCATAAATTGAATAATATATTTTAAGTTTTTTTTTGTTCATAAAATCAATTTAATACTTTTCACTACTTTAAAATTAAAATATTTGTTATACTAATAATATATTAATTTTAAGGGTGATTTATTATGTGCGGAATAGTAGGGTTTTGTTCTAATGGTGATAACGATTTTGAAGCATCAACTATATTATTAGATTGTTTATCTAAATTAGAATATAGAGGGTATGATTCAGCGGGTATAGCATTATTAAATGATAATGATTTACAAATAAGAAAAGCTAAAGGTAGATTATCTAATCTAGAAAATTTAATTTCTACTTCTCCAATTACTGGAAATGTTGGAATTGGGCATACAAGGTGGGCAACACATGGTGAGCCTAGTGATGTAAATTCTCACCCACATACTGATGTAAGTAAT
The DNA here is from genome assembly GCF_050031695.1 of Pleomorphochaeta sp. Taxonomy (GTDB): domain Bacteria; phylum Spirochaetota; class Spirochaetia; order Sphaerochaetales; family Sphaerochaetaceae; genus Pleomorphochaeta. The sequence goes on from NZ_JBNAIC010000010.1 coordinate 8,707, forward strand.
GATATTGCAGTAGTACATAATGGAATAATTGAAAATCATGCTAAGTTAAGAGAATGGTTAGAAAAACATAATGTTAAATTTAGAAGTGAAACAGATACTGAATGTGTTGCACATTTAATTGATTTTCATTACAACGGAGACTTATTATTAGCTGTTAGTGAAGCTTTAAAAAGATTAGAAGGTTCTTATGCATTAGCTGTAGTGTGTAAAAGTAATCCTAATTGTATTGTTGTTGCCAAAAAAGACTGTCCATTAATTATTGGTAGAGGTGAAGATTATAATATAATAGCTTCTGATGTAACACCTTTGTTAGAATATACTAGAGAAGTACAATATTTAGATGATAATCAAGTAGCTAAAATAACAAGTGATAAAGTAGAGATTTATGACGAAGATGGAAACTTAGTAGATATTGATATAACTCATGTTGATTGGGATATGCAATCAGCACAAAAAAATGGTTATGAACATTTTATGCTTAAAGAAATTGTCGAACAACCATATGCGATTGAACAAACTTTTAAGGCTAGAGTTTATGGTGGAAAACTAGATTTAGGTGAAATTGCAAATGCAGTAAATAATGCTAAAAAAGTTGTTATTGTTGGTTGTGGGACAGCTTATCATGCAGGAGTTGTTGCAAAATATGCAATAGAACATTATGCAAGAATACCCGTAGAAGTTGATGTTGCTTCTGAATTTAGATATAGAAATCCTATTATAAATAAAGATGATTTATGTATTGTAATATCTCAATCTGGTGAAACTGCAGATACTCTTCAAGCAATGAGAATACTAAAAAGTAATGGAGTAAAGATTATTGCTATAACTAATGTTGTTGGTTCGACTGTATCAAGAGAAGCAGATTATGTTATGTATACACAAGCAGGTCCTGAAATAGCAGTTGCTTCAACAAAAGCTTTTACAACTCAGTTAATGTGTGTTTATTTACTAACTTGTTCTTTAGTTAAAGATGATAAAATCGCTAAATCTTTAATGGATGAATTAGAAACTATTTCTGAAAAAGCTCAAAAAATAGTTGATAGACAAGAAGAAATACAAAAATTTGCAGCAAGGCAATTTAATAAGAGCAAAGTTTTTTACTTTGGAAGACAAAGTGATTTTGCAATTTCTCTTGAATCTGCATTAAAACTAAAAGAAATTAATTACACTCATTCAGAAGCTTTTGCAGCTGGTGAATTAAAACACGGACCTATAGCTTTAGTTGATGAAAATACATTAGTTGTAGCTTCCTGCTGTAATCCTATTCTTTACGATAAAATGGATTCTAATATGAAAGAGGTAAAAGCTAGAGGAGCTAAAGTTTTATCAATAACTTTTGAAGCTAATAATTCTTTTGAGAATGTTGCTGATGAAGTTTTCTCTATCCCTAACACCGATCCTTATCTTTCTCCAATCTTGAGTGTAATTGTAACTCAGCTTTATGCATATTATTGTGCTATAAATAGGGGTAATGATCCAGACCATCCAAGAAATTTAGCAAAAAGCGTAACTGTAGAATAATAACTATTTGCTATATAAATTAATAAATAACTAAATGAATAATATTAGAAAAGAAGAATTATTCATTTAGTATTTAAATTATTTTGTTTATTTATGCCCCTATTTTTATTGTAGTATCCTGTCTTTGACAGCTAAAATTTAAAATACCCCTCATAAATCCTTACTGTGAAAGGAATAATTAAGGGGTATAATTACAAAAAGTTGTAGTTTTTTTTTTAGAAAAGTAATTTTTTTTAAACTTTTTTTGTTTTAGCT
>NZ_JBNAIC010000011.1:0-55348 GCF_050031695.1 Pleomorphochaeta sp.
AAAATATGCAAAAAGTGTATAAATATACTTGAATTAATGATTAAAACGGTATATGTTAATTACAAGAAAATTCATAGGAGAGGTATCATGATTATAAATAGTTATTCTTTATTCACAACTACAATGATGTCTCGTATTATGATGCCCAATCGGGCATAATTATCTATATCTACATAAATTCAAAAAATATATTATAATCAAATTAAATAGAACGAATATAGGATAAGTATATCCAAAAAATAATAAGGAAAAGAAAATGAAAAAATCAATTGCAACATTATTAATTGTATTGGTAACAGCTTCAGCATTATTTGCTGGTGGGGCAAAAGAAGAAGCGTCTTCAAACAAGATTGTCGTAGGAGCAACTCCAGAACCTCATGCTGCAATGTTAACTTTAATTCAAGAAGATTTAGAATCTCAAGGTTATGAACTTGAGATTATTGAATTCACTGATTATGTAACACCAAACGAAGCATTAGAAAGTGGCGAAATTGATGCAAACTTCTTTCAACATTTACCATACTTAGAAACATTTAATACTGAACATAATACACATTTAGTATCAGCTGGTGGAATTCATGTAGAGCCAATTGCATTATATTCTTCAAAAGTTGATTCTTTAGAAGATTTACAAAATGGTGCAACTATTGCAATTCCAAATGATCCAACTAATGAAGGAAGAGCTTTATTATTATTAGAAAGTGCTGGTTTAATTAAGTTAAATGAAAATGCTGGTTTAGAAGCAACTCCTTTTGATATTGCAGAAAATTCTAAAAACTATAAGTTTAAAGAGATAGAAGCTGCAACATTACCTAGAATTATTGGAGATGTTGATGCTGCAGTAATTAATGGTAACTATGCAATACCTGCTGGATTAATTGCAACAAAAGATGGTTTATTAATTGAAGGTGCTCAGTCTCCATATGTTAATGTAATTGCAATTAAAGAAGGGTCTGAGTCTGCAAAAATTGATGCCTTAGTAGCTGCTTTAAAGAGTGATAAAGTCGCAGCTTGGGTAGCAGAGAAATATCCAAATGGTGAAGTAGTACTTGTAAAGTAAAGTTTAAAAGGAATGCAAATTTATTTGCATTCCTTTTTATTTATTAAAGTTAATGTTATCCTATATATAATGAACATAAATGTAATTATTTTAATAATAAATCTTATTTTGATTTTATTAGTCATTGTTTTACTTTTTAAAAGTAAAAATTCTAAAGCATCAACAGATGAATCAACTTTAAATGTACTTTTAAATCAAAATAATGAAACTAGAAAAGAACTCTTACAAATACTAGAAAATCAAAGAAAAGGTTTATTTGACCAAATACAAAGTTTTGATCAAAGGCTTATTTCTTCTTTAAATAATGTAGAAAAAAGAAATGATAAGCTAACACAAGACGTTAATAATCAATTAGAAAAGATACAAAAAGATAATGAGTTAAGGTTAGAATCAATTAGAGAGACTGTTGATAAAAAGTTAACAAATACTCTTAATGAAAGATTGGGAGAATCATTTAAGGTTGTAAGTTCTCAATTAGAAGTAGTTCATAGTTCTTTAGGAGAAATGAAAAAACTAGCTAATGATGTTGGTGATTTATCTAGAATATTAATGAATGTAAAAGTTAGAGGAACTTGGGGTGAATATCAACTTGAAAATATTTTAGAACAGATTTTGATTCCATCTCAATGGGAAAAAAATGTAGCGACGAAGAAGTTATCAAATAATCGAGTTGAATTTGCAATAATTTTACCTGGAAAAGGGGAAAATAAAATATATTTACCTATTGATGCTAAATTCCCTAAAGAAGACTATGAAAGGCTTCAAGAGTATCAAATAAATGGAGATAAGGAAAAAATATCTTTAGCAAAGAAAGCTATAAAAAATAGAATCATTAGTGAAGCTAAAGACATAAATAATAAATATATTGATCCTCCTAATACTACAGATTTTGCGATTCTTTTTATTCCTATTGAAGGCTTATTTGCAGAAATTTTAAGTATAAATGGGTTAATTGATAATATTCAAAAAGATTATAAAGTAGTAGTTAGTGGTCCAACTACATTTGCTGCACTAGTTAACAGCTTACAGATGGGTTTTAAGACTTTAGTTATTGAGAAAAGAAGTGAAGAAGTATGGAATATTTTATCAAGTGTAAAAACTGAGTTTAAAAGATTTTCTTTACAAATAGAAAAAGTTCAGCAAAAATTAAATCAAGCTAGTTCATCAATAGATCAATTAGGAACGAGAACACGTGTTATGAATAAAAAGTTAAGTTTAGCAGAAGATTTAGATGAAAGTGATCAAGAAGAAGATAATAATATATAAATAATTGAATAAAAAATAAATACTATATTTAATGAGGTAAATATATGAGTGAAAAAGTAAATTTAAAAGGACGTAGTTTCTTATCATTATTAGATTATTCTAAAGATGAAATTTTGTATTTAATTGAATTATCAAAGCAATTAAAAAACAAAAAAAAGAATAAAGAATATGATAAAGCATTATCAGGTAAATTATTAGATAATAAAAATCTTGTACTAATTTTTGACAAGACTTCAACAAGAACACGCTGTTCATTTGAAGTTGCAGCTAATGATGAAGGTTGTGGTGTTACTTTTTTAACAAATAGTCAGATGGGTAAAAAAGAATCTATTGAGGATACTGCAAATGTTCTAGGACGTATGTACGATGGAATTCAATATAGAGGATATAGTATGGATTTAGTAAAAGATATTGCTAAATTCAGTGGCGTTCCTGTTTTTAATGGACTAACTGATGATGATCATCCAACACAAGTTTTAGCAGATTTTTTAACAGTACAAGAACATAGTGGCAAAGCTTTAGAGGACATTAAGTTTACATATGTTGGAGATGGGAGAAATAATGTTGCAAATGCATTAATGATAGGTGCTGCAAAAGTTGGGATGACTTTCTGTGTTGCAACTCCAAAAGAATTAATTCCAGATGCAAAATTGATGGAAAAAATTCAAGCTGCTGCTAAAATAAGTGGAGCTAAAATTTCAGTTATTCAGGATCCAAAAGAAGCAGTTAAAGATGCTGATGTTATATATACAGATATTTGGGTTTCAATGGGTGAAGAAGATATGATGGAAGATAGAATAAAATTATTAAAAGCTTATCAAGTAGATATGGACTTAGTAAAAGCATCTAATAACGAGAATGTGTTATTTGAACACTGCCTTCCTTCTTTCCATGATTTAGAAACTTCTGTTGGTAAAATGGTTTTTGAAAAATATGGCCTAAAAGAAATGGAAGTAACTGATGAAGTATTTAGGTCAAAACATTCTGTTGTTTTTGATGAAGCTGAAAATAGAATGCATACTATTAAGGCTGTAATTGTAGCAACAATGAGTGAAAAACTATAAATTATTAAAGTCCTAAGCTAATATTAATAGCTTGGGATTCTTTTTTATATTAAAATGTTATTTATCTAATAATTATTTTTTTAAATTATATGCATTTTTCTTTATTTTTGAAGTTTTTTTTAATAAACAATGTTGAGTTGTATAATATTATGATGCATAATAATACATAAAGTAATAAAAATGTCAAAATAAAAAAATAAAGGAAATATAGAAATGCCAAAGAAAATTGATCATGAATCTAGAAAAATAAAAATATTGCAAACTGCTTTAGTTGTTTTTGCTAAGGAAGGATACAAAGATTCAAATTTATCATTGATTGCTCAAGAATGTGGTATTTCTAGACCTACTATTTATCAATATTTTAAAGATAAAGATGAAATTTACTATTATGCAGTTAAGTTAGTTACAAATGCTATGTTTGAAAAATATGGAAAATTTGCTTGGGATTCTGATGAAAATGTTTTAGATAGAATAATTGCTATTTGTTCAGATATAATTGATTCTGGTGTTGAGCACATTGGAGAATTAACTTCTCTAGTAGATGTAATGTTTGTAATGCGTAAAGAAGGTACTGATTTTAATCAAGTAATATTAAGAAGGACTGCGAAGTTAAATATTTTATTTAAACGGTTATTAAGGTTAGGAATTGATAATGGTGATATAAAAGAGGGAACTTCTATTGAATTAGTAACAGAACATCTTTCATTATTATTAGAGTCTTTTTGTATTGAGTTAGCTTTTTTAGAATTAAAAGATGCAAATAAAAATAAAGAGTTAATTTCTACTTATCTAAATTTTTTAAGAAATCCAAATAAATAAGATTCCGAAAATCAAAGTTGTCGTTTTATAAATTTATTATTATTTTTTTATTTACTAGGGGCGAGTAAAAAGGAAAAAGAAATGAATATTGAAACAATGACAATTAAAATGCGAGAAGCACTTCAGTCTGCATATTCAATAGCTAATGAAAACGGTAATCCTCAAATAACTACAGAGCATATTATATTAGCATTATTAAATGCAGAAGAAGGCTTGTTATCTCCTCTCTTTGAAAAAATTGGAGTACCACCAAGATCTGTTATCGATATAGTTACTAATCGAATTAATAATTTGCCAAAAGCATATGGTGGAAATACTAGTCAGAATTTATCTCAAGAAGCATCTAATATATTAATGGATGCAGAAAAAGAAAGTCATAAATTTAAAGATGAGTATGTTAGTACAGAACATTTTCTTTTAGCTTTATTAAATTCTAATTCACCATTAAAAGATGATTTTACTAAATTAGGCTTAAACAGAAATAATGTTATGGAAGCTTTAAAAGATATTAGAGGTAGTCAAAGAATAACTTCTAATGATCCAGAATCCCGATATAAAAGTTTAGAAAAATATTGTAAAGATATAACAAAATTAGCAAGAAATGGTAAACTTGATCCTGTAATTGGAAGAGATGAAGAAATAAGAAGAATCATGCAAGTTCTTTCAAGAAGGACTAAAAATAATCCTGTACTTATTGGAGAGCCTGGAGTAGGTAAAACTGCTATTGTAGAAGGATTAGCTAATAGAATAGTTTCAAATGACGTTCCAGATTCATTAAGAAATAAAAGAATACTTGCATTAGATATGGGTGCTTTATTAGCAGGTGCGAAGTATCGTGGTGAGTTTGAAGAAAGGTTTAAGGCTATTATTACAGATATTACTAACAGTGATGGTAGCATTATATTGTTTATTGACGAACTTCATACAATAGTTGGTGCAGGCGCTGCTGAGGGATCTACTGATGCTTCTAATATGATAAAACCCGCCTTAGCTAGAGGTGAATTACATACAATTGGAGCAACTACATTAGATGAATATAGGAAATATATTGAAAGTGATAAAGCTCTTGAGAGACGTTTTCAACCTGTTTTTACTAAAGAACCTAGTGTAGAAGATACAATTGCAATTCTTAGAGGGTTAAAAGAAAAATATGAAGTCCATCATGGTGTTCGAATAAAAGATGAGGCTTTAGTTGCTGCTGCCGTATTAAGCAATAGATATATTACAAATAGATTTTTACCAGATAAAGCAATTGATTTAGTAGATGAGGCTGCTAGCCAATTGAAAATTGAAATAGAAAGTCAACCTGAAGAGTTAGATAAACTTCAACACAAAGCTTTACAGTTAAATATTGAGAAACAAGCTTTATCCAAAGAAAAAGATACCTTAAGCAAAGATCGACTAAAAAAAATTGAACAAGAGTTAGCTGACATACAATCTAAAATAGATGCTATGAGTGCTCAATGGTTAAATGAAAAAAAATCTATAGATGAATTAAGGGCTAAAAAGGTAAAAGTAGAAGAATTAAAAACTAAAGAACAATCTGCTGAAAGAGATGGAGATTTAGCAACTGCTGCACAAATAAAACATGGAGAACTTCCAAATTTATTAATGGAAATAGATTTATTATCTAAGAAAATTGAGGATTTAAAGAAAAATGGAAAAACACTATTAAGAGAAGAAGTTTCTGAAGAAGATTTAGAAAGAATAGTAAGTAATTGGACTGGTATACCTATAAATAAAATGGAACAAAGCGAAATGGAGAAATATATCAATCTTGAAGATACTATATCTAAAGAAGTTGTTGGTCAAAAGAATGCAATTAATGCAATTAGTGATGCTATTAGAAGGAATAAAACAGGAATCTCTGATGAACATAAACCATTAGGAAGTTTCTTATTTGCAGGGCCTACAGGGGTAGGGAAAACTCTTCTTGCAAAAGTTTTAGCAAGACTATTATTTGATAGTGAAAAAGCTCTTGAGAGAATTGATATGAGCGAATATATGGAGAAGCATTCAGTTAGTAGATTAATTGGTGCCCCTCCTGGATATGTTGGTTATGATCAAGGTGGACAATTAACAGAAGTTGTAAGAAGGCGTCCTTATTCAGTTATTCTATTTGATGAAATTGAGAAAGCTCATCCTGAGGTTTTTAATGTCTTATTACAAGTACTTGATGATGGCAGACTAACTGATGGTCAAGGTAGAGTCGTTGATTTTACAAATACTATAATTATTATGACAAGTAATTTGGGATCTCAATTTCTTTTAAGTGACATAAATGAAGATGAATCTATCCTAAAAGTTAATCAAGCAATTCAAAGTGCATTTAAACCAGAATTTATAAATAGAATTGATGAAATAGTAGTCTTTAATAAACTTGGAGAAGCACAAGTTAAAAAAATAGTTTCTTTACAATTAGAAGAATTAAAAAATAGATTAGAAACTAAACAGCTACATTTAAGTTGGGATGATACATTGTTAGATAAACTATTTGAAGAAGGATATAATCCTAATTTTGGAGCAAGACCGATAAAAAGAGCTATTCAGAGAATAGTTGAAAATCCTTTGGCTAAAGAATTGTTAAAAGGGAAATTTAAAGAAGGTTCTTACATACATTTAACTTATTCTAATGATGTACTAGAAATAAGTCTTTCATAAGTTTCTTTAGTATCAATATCTTGAATATAAGCAATATTATTAGAATTGAAGGCTATAGTATCTTTCTTTTTTAAGAAAGATCTTAGGCCTTCATTTTTATTTTTAAAATCTAAAGCTATAATTTCTTTGCTAATGTTGTTATTTATTAATACCGGATGTCCAAAGGTTCCATTTACAAAAGGTCTTAATGCATCATGATTATTTAAATGTGGAATAAGATTTAAAAAGTCATCTTTTTTTAAAAAAGGTATATCTCCAACACTGATAAAATATGGAGAATCGTTTTTTAATTCTAGTGTTTTTTTAACTCCAACAATCAAAGATGATAGTTGTCCATAATTGTAATTTTCATTATGAGCTACATAAATATTAGTTTTATATTTCTTTTTTAATTTTATAATTTCTTTTTCTATTTCATCCTTAAAACAACCTGTAACAACAATAACATCTAGTTTAGCTTCAAAAGATGCCTTTATTTGATGTTCAATTAAACTTTTATTATTATATTTTAATAAAAGTTTATTATATCCCATTCTCGATGATAGACCTGCTGCTAAAATAATATTAAACACTTTAATTCCTCTTGAAACTGTGATTATTATACTATAGTTTAATAATTATGATTGCAACAATAATTAACTGTATAACTGTCTTAATTGGGTCTATAATTGGCTTATTTATAAGAAATCATATAAATAAAGAATTTAAGCATATAGTAGAAACATCTGCGGGATTAGTAACTTTATTAATTGGTTTTTCAATGGGGCTTGGTACTGATTCTTATGTAGTACTGCTTTTCTCTATAATAATTGGGGGAATGATTGGTTTTTATTTACATATCCATGAAGGAATATATAATTTAGGAACTAAAATAGAAAAAATGACAGTGAAAAAGGGTGAAGGGGATTCTTTTGCTAGAGGCTTTTTAAATGCTTCTGTTTTATTTTGTGCTGGCGCAATGACTATTTTAGGTTCAATTCAAGCCGGAACAACCCATGACTATGAATTACTATTAGTAAAAAGCTTTTTAGATGGTAGTATGAGTATTATTTTTTCAGCAACATATGGAATTGGTGTTATGTTTAGCATCATTGTTATTTTTATAGTACAAGGTTTTTTTACTTTATTAGGGTCTGCAATTGCTCCCATATTAGGTGATGCTGGTATAACAGAGTTAGCAGCAGCCGGAGGGGTTATGATTATAATGATTGGATTTAATTTGTTAGAAATTAAAAAAATTAAAACCGCAAATTTTTTACCAAGCTTAATTTTAGCTCCAATTTTAATAAAGTTTATCCCACCAATAATTGATTGGTTTATTAATATTCTTAATTAATTATTCATCGATAATATCTAATTCTTCCTTTTCAATTACTTCTATTTTTAAACGTTTTTTACGTTTTTTTACGCATTCGTTTAGGATATACTCAATTTGGCCGTTAACAGATCTAAAATCTTGTTCAGCCCATTGTGCTATATCGTCATATAACGATGAAGATAATCTAAGTGGTATTTGTTTTCTTTGGGGTTTCTTTTTTTCATTCATAATATTTATTAGTTTACTCCATCACTTAGGATGGAGTAATTTCTCTTAATCTAATATAAAGTTCCTGAATTTACAATTGGTTGAGCATCCTTATTTCCACAAAGTACAACTAATAAGTTGCTAACCATTGCAGCTTTTCTTTCTTCATCAAGTTCTAGGACTTCATTTTCTTTTAATTGTTCGATAGCCATTTGTACCATAGATACAGCCCCATCAACAATCATTTTTCTAGCATCAATAATTGCAGCAGCTTGTTGTCTTTGAAGCATAGCGGCTGCAATCTCTTGAGAATAAGCTAAATGAGTAATTTTAGCTTCAATGATTTCAAGCCCGGCAACATTAACCTTGTCTTGTATTTCGTTTTTTAAGCTCTCAGATATTTCTTGTGAATCTCCTCTTAATGATAATTTAGTTTCATCTTCAGGTGAATCATAAGGATACTTTCTTACAATGGTTCTTAAAGCACTATCACTTTGAATTGATAAAAATTCAAAATAATTTTCAACAGAGAAAGCAGCTTTTGCACAGTCAACAACTTTCCAAATTACTACAATTCCAATTTCTATTGGATTCCCCATTGAATCATTAATTTTTTGTTTTTGATTATTTAAAGTTAATGTTTTTAAAGACATTTTTTTAATTGGACTATCATAACTGACAGAATTCCCTTTAGAATCTTTTCTTTCGGCTTTTTTTAATCCTACAGTTGCACTTGTGTAAAAAGGATTTACATAGAAAAATCCTGGTCCTTTTAATGTTCCAACATATTTACCAAAATAGGTAAGAACTCTAGCAGAATTTGGTTTTAATACTTTTAAACCAGTAAATAAAAATATAATAAATGGTTCTAATAATGAGCAAAAAATAAGTGGAATAATAGATCCTAAGCCAATTGAACTAAATGTGATAATTATAATAAAAATTTGTAATAAAATAAGTAAAAATAGACCTAATCCGCCTTTCATTGATTTTGCCTTTTTGTCTTTTATATTTTCCATAATATCCTCCATATGATATCAATTTGATATCATATAAGTATTATGGATATTTTATTTACAAAAGTCAATGATAAATATTTAAATGTTATATTATTAATAAGGTTTGATAAAAATTAAAGAAAAAATTAATTATTAAAATTTAGTATAAAAAATAAAAAACCAAATGTAAAATATTACATTTGGTTTTATAATAATTTGTTTGTATAAAACAATTTAAATAAATTTAAAATAGTTTATAAATAATGAAATATAATTTACTTATTTTTATAATTATATCTCAAAATTAATCAAAATAGAATTTAGAATTTTTTAGCATTATCAACAGCTGTTTCTTTTTGAGCTGCTTTTTTAACTGGGCAAGGTTTAACATTCCAGATATCTTTTGCATATTCATTAATAGTTCTATCAGAAGAAAATTTAGCTGAAGCTGCAATATTTAAGATAGCTTTTTGATTCCATTCTTTTCGATTGTTTTTATATAAAGTTCTAGCCTTTGTGTGAGCGACATTATACATATCTAAATCAGCAAATAGGAAATATCTATCACCTTCTTCTAATAAAGATTTAGTTAATTGATCAAAAATATGAGGTTCTCCAATATTGAAATAACCACTTGTGACTAAATCAACAATATTTTTAATAGAATCATTATTTAAAATAAAATCATAAGGATTGTATGTAGGAGCTAAAGCCGCAATCTCTTTTTCTGTATTACCAAAAATAAACATATTTTCTTTGCCAACTTCTTCTGCCATTTCTACATTTGCACCATCTAAAGTACCTATAGTTAATGCACCATTAGCCATAAATTTCATATTACCTGTTCCTGAAGCCTCAGTACCAGCTGTTGAAATTTGTTCACTTAGGTTCGTTGCAGGAATAATTTTTTCAGCAAGAGAGACTCTGTAGTTAGGCATAAAGAATACTTTTAATACATCATTTACAGCAGGGTCATTATTAATTGTTTTTGATAAATTATTAATGAACTTAATAATTAATTTAGCGTTTACATAACCAGGAGCTGATTTACCACCAAATAAGAAAGTGATAGGTTCCATATCTTCTTTCTTTATTTCTCTATTTTTCAACTTAGTATAGATAAGTAAAATGTTCATTGCATTTAAAAGCTGTCTTTTATATTCATGAATTCTTTTTACTTGAGTATCAAACATAGTATTTGGATCAATTATGATATTAGAATCATTTTTTAAGAAATTTGCAGCACTTATTTTACAGTTCTTTTTGATTTTTGCAAAATCATCAAGGAATGCGCTATCAGTTGCAAGAGGAGCTAAATTTTTTATTTTAGAAAAATCTAAAATCCATTCATCTCCAATTGCCTCAGTAATCAATGAAGCTAATTCAGGGTTTGAATCTAATAACCATCTTCTTTGAGTAATACCATTAGTTTTATTATTAAAGCGATCTGGGAAAATTAAATTAAATTCAGGGAACATATTAGTTTTTAATAATTTGCTATGCAATTCTGCTACACCATTAGTACTATGTGAACCAATGATAGATAAATTAGCCATTCTAACCATTTTAGGAGTAGATTCTTCAATAATGCTAACTTTACTAAGCATTTGTGGTTTTAAAGGGAAGAATGAAGCAGCTTGTTGTAAAAATCTATGATTTATTTCAAAAATGATTTGAACATGTCTTGGTAATAGTTTTTCTAGCATAGGTAATGACCATTTTTCTAAAGCTTCAGGCATTAGAGTGTGGTTAGTATAACCAAAAGTATCAACACAAATTTCCCAAGCTTCATCCCAGCTAAGATTTTCTCTATCAAGTAACAATCTCATTAATTCTGGAACTGCTAAAGATGGGTGTGTGTCATTTAATTGGATAGCTGCAAGCTTAGAGAAGTCAGACCATTTATGGCTTTCTTTTTGTTTGAATCTTCTAATGATATCTTGTAATGAACAAGATACAAAGAAGTATTGTTGTTTTAATCTTAATTCTTTTCCCATATAACCTGTATCATTTGGATATAATACTTGAGAAATATTTTCTGCTGTTATTTTTGCTCTAACTGCTTCAGTGTAGTCGCCTTCATTAAATTCTTGGAAATTGAAGTCTTCTGCAGCTTTTGCGCTCCATAATCTTAAAGTGTTAATAGTTTTGCAACCATAACCTACAATAGGCATATCATAAGCCATTCCAGTTACAACTTCACCACCGTTCCAATTAAATACATCTTTTCCGTTGCTGTTTATTACATCAACTTTTCCACCAAATCTAACAGGGAATTTTAAATCATTTCTAGGTATTTCCCAAGGGTTTCCGTTTTTTAACCAACTGTCTGGAACTTCTTCTTGCCATCCGTCTTTTATTAATTGTTTAAAGATTCCGTAGTTATATCTAATACCATAACCAAATGCTGGAATTTCTAAAGTAGCTAGTGAATCTAAAAAACAAGCAGCTAATCTACCTAAACCACCATTTCCAAGCCCTGCATCAGGTTCTTGAGATTGTAGTTCTTCATAGCTTTTTCCAAGTTCAGCTAATGCTTTTTTTACTTCTTTTTCAATGCCAAGATTAACTATATTGTTGGTCATCGCTCTACCCATTAAGAATTCAAGGGAAAGATAATATACTCTTTTTGCATCTTTCTTTCTTTGGGTTTCTCTACTTTGGTGTAATTGATGAACAATTCTATCCATAATAGATAAGGCAAGGGCATAATAATGACCTTCTTTAGTGTTGTGAAAAATATCAGCATCTAATGTATATTTTAAGTGTTCAGCATAATCTTGAACAATATCATTAGAAGTTTTTCCAAAACGTGTCTTCTGTGTGTTTGTCATTTCTGTCTCCTTTAAAGGAATTTGTTATATGAATAAAATATAATAAAGATTTTATTGTTACAAGATACCTATTATATATGATTTGAGAATATAATTTAAAATAATAAAAAAAATAATAAAAAAAACAGAATTAAAACTTAAAGTCGGTTGACAAAAAGAATTGTGTTTGGTATGTTGACTTTCGCATGTATTGAGTTTTTATATGCAAAGGTAATTTATTTGCCCTTATAGCTCAGGGGTAGAGCACCACCTTGGTAAGGTGGGGGTCAGCAGTTCAAATCTGCTTGAGGGCTATAAGATAATGATTAGATATATTATGACAAGATATATATATAACTTGCTAAGGAGTTAGGATATGGCATCAAAGAAAAAGGGACCTGTTGAAAAGATTGCATTAAAGTGTACTTCTTGTAACCAAAAGAATTATACAACAGAAAAAAATCGTCGTAATACACCAGGAAAATTAGAACTTAATAAATATTGCCCATTTGAACGCAAACATACATTGCACAAAGAAGCAAAAATAAAATAGTCTAGTTCCTAAAGTTAATCGAGAAGCGAACAGGTCAGTAGCTCCAATGGCTAGAGCACTGGTCTCCAAAACCGGGTGTTGTAGGTTCGAATCCTACCTGACCTGTTGGCTTCTCGTATTGATTATTATGGGAAATCACGATAAAATCTCAGTAAAATCCTTTTGCTGGGATTTAAGCATTATTATATGGTGTGTTAAATTTCAAGTAAAATGGTGTTCTAGATGCGCCAAAATTAAGATTTTTCAAATATTAATATGTATTTATTAATATATTCTAGGGAGATAATATGAGTAAAATTAGAAAATTTTTTAAAGAATCTCGTCAAGAACTTTCAAAAGTAGTTTGGCCAACAAGAGAACAAGTTTTAATTTCAACTAGAGTTGTTTTAGTATCTGTTATTATTTTTGCAGCTGTTTTAGGTCTTGTTGATTACCTATTACTTCAAGGTTTATATTTAATTTTCTAAAGGACGGATTATGGCTAAAGGTTGGTATGTTGTTAATACTTACACTGGGTATGAACAAAAAATTGAAAGAACAATTAACAGATTAAGGGAAAATAACCCTGGTTTTGCTGAAGTTTGTTCTGAAGTAAAAGTACCTTTTGAAACTGTTATTGAAATTAAAAATGACAAAGAAAAAGAAGTAAAGAAAAAAATACTACCAGGTTATATTTTAGTAGAATTAGATCTTCCTGAAAACTCTTGGGCTAAATGGTGTGCTGAAATAAAAAGAATTCAAGGTGTAACAGGTTTTTTAACCTCTTCTGAAAGAGCTAAACCAAAACCTTTACATGCAGAAGAAGTAAAAAGAATATTTAGAAAAACCGGAGAATTACCTGCAGATAAGGTATTTAAACCTCGTCAAAACTTCTCAGTAGGTGAAACTGTTAGAATTATTGATGGCCCATTTGATACATTCTCTGGTGAAATTGAAAAAGTTAATTTAGAAAAAAATAAAATTGTTGTAAGTGTTGGAATCTTTGGTAGATCTACACCTGTTGAATTAACTTTTGAACAAGTTGAAAAATTTGTAAAATAATATTTTACAATTTTTTTAATATAATTAAACTATTGCAGTTTATAAAATTATTGATTTTTTATAAAATTAATTGTTTTGTTTACACTCCTCTTCAATTTTTATAATTGAAAAGGTGGGAGCCTGATCGTATGACAGGCGTTATAACCAGCGTAGGAGCTCGAATTATCGGTCAGCTCAGACCAAGCTCAGCTACGTAAGGAGAAAAACTATGGCAAAGAAAAAGGTTACAGCTGTAATTAAATTACAGTGTCCTGCTCAAAAGGCGACCCCTGCACCACCAATTGGTCCAGCTTTGGGTCCTCATGGCGTAAGTGCCCCACAATTTGTTCAGCAGTTTAACGATAAGACTAAGTCTTATGAACCTGGACTAATTCTTCCTGTTATCATTACTGTTTATTCTGATAGGAGTTTTACTTTTATTTTAAAGACTCCACCTGCAGCAGTACTTATTAAAAAGGCTTTAGGCCTTGCTAAAGGTAGTGGCGTTCCTCATACTGATAAAGTTGGAACAATCACTGATGCTCAGTTAACAGAAATCGCAAATGTTAAGATGCCAGATTTAAATGCAAATGACATCGAAGCAGCGAAAAAAATCGTCGCAGGTACTTGTAGAAGTATGGGCGTAGAATTGGAGAACTAATATGAAGCACGGAAAGAAATATCTTGAAGCAGCTAAAAAAGTAGATAATGAAAATCTATATACTTTTGATGAAGCTTCTAAATTAGTTAAGGAAATTGCATTCGCAAAATTTGATGAAACAGTTGAACTATCAGTTAAATTATCATTAAAGAAAAGCCAAACAGTACGTGATACATGTGTTTTACCTCATCAATTCGGTGAACAAAAACGTGTTTTAGTATTCTGTAAAGGTGATAAAGTTGACGAAGCTAAAGCAGCAGGCGCAACTTATGTTGGTGATATGGACTTAATTGATAAAATTCGTGGCGGATGGTTAGACTTTGATGTTGCAGTTGCAACTCCTGATATGATGAAAGATGTAGGTCGTTTAGGTCCTATCTTAGGTAGAAGAGGTTTAATGCCAAACCCTAAGACTCAAACAGTTACATTTGATATCAAAGGAGCTTTAGCTGAATTACAAAAAGGTCGTGTAGAATTCCGTTCTGATAAGACTGGTGTGGTTCACATGGCTGTTGGTCATGTAAGCATGGATCCTGAGAAAGTTTGTGAAAATGCTCAAACTGCTCTTAAGGAAATTGTTCGTAAGAAGCCTGCTGATGCAAAAGGCGATTTCGTTCTTTCATTAGCTTTGTCCTCCACAATGGGCCCTGGTGTTCATGTGTCGGTCAAAGACTTCATGGCAAACTAGGAGGTACTTGCAATGGATTATAAAACACGCATAACTCCAGCTAAAGAAAATGCTGTTAAAGAATTAAAAGATGAGTTTGAACAATATAGTGGTTTCATTTTTACTGACTATAGAGGAATGACTGTAGAACAAATTACAAATTTACGTAAAGAATTATTAAATAATGATGGCGCATATCGTGTTGTAAAAAACAGATTTGCAAAATTAGCTATGAAAGACTTAGGTCTTGAAATTGATGATAGCGTATTTGTAGGTCCTACTGCTATTGCTTTATCTAAAGATGATACTGCAAATGAAGTAGCTAAGGCTGTTTTCAAAGCAAAAAATGATGGTGCTCCAATGGTTGTAAAATGTGCAAAAATTGATGGCAAATTATTTGATTCTGCTGAAATCGAAGCATTTAGTAAACTACCTGGTAGACTTGAATTATTAGCTTCATTAATGGGCACAATGAAAGCTCCAGTACAAAAACTTGCTGCAACATTGCTTGCATATGTAGAAAAAAACAGTGACGGCGCTGCCGAAACTGCAGAATAATAAATAAACAACATTAGTCTTCACGTTTTTGTAACCTGCTATTGTTGTGAAGAAAAATATCATATTAAGGAGAAGATAATATGGCTACTAAAGAAGAAATTTTAGAATCAATCGCAAACATGAGTGTTCTTGAAGTATCAGAACTAATCTCAATGATGGAAGAAAAGTTTGGTGTAACAGCAGCTGCTGCTGTTGCTGCTGGTCCTGCTGCTGCAGCTGGTCCTGCTGTTGAAGAACCAACTGAATTTAACGTAGTATTAAAAGCTGCTGACGCTAAGAAGAAAATTGCTTGTATTAAAGCTGTTCGTGCTATTACAGGTCTTGGTCTTAAAGAAGCTAAAACTATGGTTGAAGAAGGTAACCAAACTGTTAAAGAAGCAGTTAGCAAAGAAGATGCAGAAGCTCTTAAGACTCAACTTGAAGAAGCTGGTGCAACTGTTGAACTTGTTCCTGCTGAATAAGAAATATCGTCAGGCCCGGCTTGCCGGGTCAGGCTTTGTTTTTTTTAGCCAAAATTTTAAATAAAGGCATTGCCACCAAATCTTGGTGGCTAAACGTGTCTTTTCATTCCCCTTAGGGGGAGATAGGTGTTATACACCGCCTAAGTTTATCTTAGATCTTTGACGTGGAGGGTAGATAATGGGTGCCGCCGGCAAATCCATAAAACGCACATACATTGGTTCTGAATTCTATGAAGTTTGTGAACTACCAAATTTAATTGGTGTACAATTAGATTCATATGAACGTTTTTTACACTATAATCAAAGTTTAAAGAACTCAGTGATGACTGATAATTCTGATTCTGGTTTAGAAGAAGTTTTCCAAAGTATTTTCCCAATTGAAAGTCCAAATGGTGAAATGCGTTTGGTTTACAACGATTATGTTATTGATTTTCAAAATCAAAAATTAACTGAATCTCAATGTAAGAAGAAAGGTCGCACATATAGTGTTCCAGTAAAAGCAACAATTAGTTTAGAATTACCTGATGGAGAAATCAGAGAAAAAGAAATTTTCTTTGGTGATATTCCTGTAATGACTGACCGTGGTACCTTTATAATCAATGGTGCAGAACGTGTTGTTGTTTCTCAAATTCACAGATCTCCAGGTGTTATTTTCTCTTATGAAAAAACCGATAAAGAAATTTACTCTTCAAGAATTATCCCATACCGTGGTGCATGGTTAGAATTTGAAATTGATGACAAAAAGAAATTGATTTATGCAAAAATAGATAGAAAAAAAAGAATTTTAGCAACATTATTCTTAAGAGCTATTGGTGTAAATACTCGTGAATCAATTATTGAAAGATTCTACAATATAAATGAAGTTGAATTAAAAGATGATCCTGAAGTTTTTGACTATCTAGATTCTAGATATCTTGCTAAGGATATTTGGGTTGATACTGTTGATGAAAATGGAAAAGATAGTAAAAAACTTTTCTTAACAGCAGGTTCTATGTTAAACCCTCATGAAATTGAAGAATTAATAAAAGTTTATAATATTACACAATTATCTATTGTTGATTTAGAAACTGAAGGTGTTTTACAAAACCCAATGATTCTAAACTGTTTAGAAAATGAACAAAACTCTAAATTTGCATTAGACGAAAATGGTGAACCAACTAAGGAAGCTGTTCTTTCAACTATTTACAATGTTTTACAACCAGGTGAAATGATTGCTGTAGAAAGAGCTGAAAAAGATCTTCCTAATATGTTTATGTCTTCTAGACGCTATGATTTAGGAGCTGTTGGTCGTTACAAATTTAACAAGAAATTTGGTACAGATGCAGCTGAAGATGAAGAAGAAGATACAAGTAATACAGTATTAACATCACAAGATATAATTAATACAATGGATTATTTAATCAAAGTATATTCTAACCAAGATGAAAAAAAATATCATATTGATGATATTGATAACCTTGGTAATAGACGTATTAGATGTGTTGGTGAGTTATTACAAAATTCTCTTAAAGCTGCATTCTCAAGAATGGAGAGAATTGCAAAAGATAGAATGAACCTTGAAAATGATAGTGTTAGACCACAAGATTTAGTTTCAATCAAGCCAATTGTTGCTGCAATTAAAGAATTCTTTGGTTCTTCACAGTTATCACAATTCATGGACCAAGTTAACCCTCTTGCAGAGTTAACCCATAAAAGAAGATTAACAGCTTTAGGTCCTGGTGGTTTATCAAGAGACCGTGCAGGTTTCCAAGTTCGTGACGTACACTACACTCACTATGGTAGAATGTGTCCTATTGAAACTCCTGAAGGTCCAAACATTGGTCTTATTCTTTCTCTTGCAAACTATACAAGAATAAATAAATATGGTTTCTTAGAAACTCCATATAGAAAAGTTATAGATGGTGTTGCATCAAAAGATTATAAATATTTAGATGCAAATGATGAAGAAAAGTTCTTCATTGCTCAGGCTTCAGCTAAAATTGATGCTGAAGGTAATTTCTTAGAAGAAGAAATTCCAGTAAGAAAGAGTGGTGATTATGCAACAAGAACTGCTGAAGAAATTAAGTATATGGACGTAAGTCCTAAACAGGTTATTTCTGTTGCTTCTTCATTAATTCCATTCTTAGAACATGACGATGCAAACAGAGCTTTAATGGGTTCAAACATGCAACGTCAAGCTGTTCCTCTATTATTCCCAGAAACACCTCGTGTTGGTACTGGTATGGAAGGAAAAGCTGCATATGATTCTGGTGTATTAATTAAATCTACTAGAGCTGGTGTTATTGATTATGTTTCTTCAACAAAAATCATTATTAAACCGGACGAAGTTGAAATTGATGGAATTGTAGATGTATATGAAGTACAAAAGTTCTCTAGAACTAACCAAGATACCTGTATGAACCAAAAACCTTTAGTAAGTGTTGGTCAACATGTAGAAAAAGGTGAAGTACTAGCTGATGGTCCTGCAACTGATAGAGGACAATTAGCATTAGGTAGAAATATATTAGTAGGTTTCGTTCCTTGGAATGGTTATAACTATGAAGATGCTGTTTTAATCAGTGAAAAAGTAGTTAGAGAAGATATTTTTACTTCAATACATATTAAAGAATATACAATTGATGTCCGTGAAACTAAATTAGGACCTGAAAAATTAACAGGTGATATTCCTAATACTAGTGAAAAGATGTTAGAACAATTAGATGAAGATGGTATTGTTAGAATTGGTACATATGTAACTCCAGGAGCTATTTTAGTAGGTAAAGTTACTCCTAAGAGTGAAGGTGATACAACTCCTGAATTTAAATTATTAAATTCAATCTTTGGTGAAAAAGCTAAAGAAGTTCGTGACTCTTCCTTGAAAGTTCCTCATGGAACTTCTGGTACTGTTATTGATGTACAACGCTTAACAAAAGCAAATAATGATGAATTACCACCTGGTGTAGAAGAATCAGTTAAAGTTCTTGTTGCAACTAAGAGAAAGTTAAGACAAGGGGATAAGATGGCTGGTCGTCACGGAAACAAGGGTGTTGTTTCAAGAATCTTGCCAGAAGAAGATATGCCATTTATGGCTGATGGTACAACATTAGATGTTTGTCTTAATCCTTTAGGTGTTCCATCTCGTATGAACATTGGGCAGTTAATGGAAACTCAACTTGGTTGGGCTGCTGTAGCTTTAGATGAATGGTTCTCAACACCAGTATTCCAAAGTGCAACAATGGATCAAATCGAACAAAAAATGATTGATGCTGGATTACCTCAAAATAGTAAACAAGTTTTATTTGATGGTAGAACAGGGGTTGAATTTGTAAACCCAGTATTCTGTGGATATATTTATTATCTTAAGTTACACCACTTAGTAGATGATAAGATGCATGCTCGTGCAACAGGACCTTATTCATTAGTAACTCAACAACCACTTGGAGGTAAAGCTCAATTTGGTGGACAAAGATTGGGAGAAATGGAAGTTTGGGCTCTTGAAGCTTATGGTGCTGCAAATACACTGCAAGAATTATTAACAATCAAGAGTGATGATATGACAGGTCGTGTTAAGATTTATGAAAGTATCGTAAAAGGAGAGCCTTCAACTGCTGCTGGTATGCCTGAAGCCTTTAATGTACTTGTTCAAGAAATTCGTGGCCTAGCATTAGATATGTCGGTCTACGACAATAATGGTAGACAAGTTCCTCTAACCGAAAGGGATGAAGAGCTAATCGCTAAGAAAGAGAAACTACCTCTAAACTAATCAGGAGTATAACGGAATGAAAGAAATTCAAGATTTCGATAGTGTTAGAATTAAATTAGCTTCACCTGACCAAATTAAAGCTTGGTCTTATGGTGAGGTTAAGAAGCCAGAAACTATCAATTACCGTACTTTGCGTCCTGAGAGGGATGGTCTGTTTTGTGAAAAAATATTCGGTACTACAAAAGAATGGGAATGCTACTGTGGTAAATTCAAATCTATACGTTATAAAGGTGTAGTTTGTGACCGTTGTGGTGTTGAAGTTACAAATGTAAAGGTTCGTCGTGAAAGAATGGGCCATATTACATTAGCTTCTCCTGTATCTCATATTTGGTACTATAGATCAGTTCCTTCTCGTATGAGTTTGTTACTTGATGTTTCAAGAGCAAATTTACAAAGTGTATTATATTATGAAAAATATATTGTAATATCTCCTGGTGAAACAGATTTAAATGAAAAACAAATCTTAAGTGAAGATGAATATTATGATGCTTTAGAACAATATGGTGAAGTTTTCCGTGCTGGTATGGGAGCTGAAGCTATTCGCGAAATTTTAACTAATTTAGATTTAGATAAATTAAGTTATGAACTTCGTGAAGAAATGCGTGCTAAAGAAGGTAAAATTGATAAGCATTTATATAAGAGAATTGAAGTATGTGAAAGTTTCAGAAATTCAGAAAATAAACCTGAATGGATGATTCTAACAGTTATTCCTGTTATTCCACCTGATTTAAGACCAATGGTTCAATTAGATGGTGGTCGTTTTGCAACTTCTGACCTTAATGATTTATATAGACGTTTAATTAACAGAAATAACCGTTTATCAAGATTAATTCAATTACATGCTCCTGATATTATTATCAGAAACGAAAAGAGAATGTTACAAGAAGCTGTTGATGCTTTATTTGACAACACAAAAAGAAAACGTGTTGTTAGAGGCGCAAATAACAGACCTCTTAAATCTCTATCAGATATGTTAAAAGGTAAACAAGGTAGATTTAGACAAAACCTACTTGGTAAACGTGTAGACTATTCTGGTCGTTCTGTTATTGTTGTTGGACCTGAATTAAGAATTCATCAATGTGGACTTCCTTCAAAAATGGCTCTTGAATTATACAAACCATTTATTATGAAAAAATTAGTTCAAAAAGGTGTTGTTTATAATATTAAAAAAGCTAAAAACTTAGTTGAACAAGAAACAGATGAAGTATGGTCAATCTTAGATGATGTTGTAAGAGAACATCCTGTAATGCTAAACCGTGCGCCAACTCTTCACAGATTAGGTATTCAAGCTTTTGAACCTGTATTAGTAGATGGCAAAGCTATTAAACTTCACCCATTAGTATGTCATGCATTTAATGCTGACTTTGATGGTGACCAAATGGCTGTTCACGTACCATTAACACAAGCTGCTCAATTAGAGTGTTGGACACTTATGTTAAGTGCAACAAACTTACTTGACCCAGCTAATGGTAAACCTATTGTATTCCCATCACAAGATATGGTTTTAGGTGTTAACTACTTAACAAGAGAAATGAATGGTGCAAAAGGTGCAGGCCATTTTTATGATAGCTTAAGCGAAATCGAATTAGCTATTGATAGTGGTGTATTATCATACAATGCATTAATTAACTATAAATTACCTAATGGTGAAAAGATTGAAACTACTGCAGGTAGAGTAATATTCAATTCAGTATTACCAAAAGGTATTGAATTCCAAAACTATTGTTTAGGTGATAAAGAGCTTAAAAAATTAATTGGTAATACTATATCAGAAAAGAAAAACTCAGTTGCTGTTCAATTGCTTGATGCTGTAAAAGACATTGGTTTTAAATATGCTACAGTATTTGGTGCAACTATTGGTTTATCAGACATGATTATTCCTGATGCAAAAGCTGATATTATGAAAGCTGCAACAGAAAAACATGCTGAAATAAAGAAGCAATATAGTGTATTAGCAAGTATCTCTTCAGAAGAAAGATATAACCGTGTAATTGAGGTTTGGACTGATGCTAATGAAAAATTAGCTGATGAATTAATGAGTGACTTAAAGATTAGCCAAAATGGATTTAACCCATTATTCTTAATGGCTGACTCTGGTGCTCGTGGTAGTAAGACTCAGATTAGACAGTTAGGTGGTATGCGTGGATTGATGGCTAAACCAACTGGTGATGTTATTGAATTCCCAATTAAATCTAACTTTAAAGAAGGGCTTTCAATCATTGAATTCTTCATTTCTACTAACGGTGCTCGTAAAGGGTTATCTGATACAGCGCTTAAAACTGCTGAAGCGGGTTACTTAACTCGTCGTCTTGTTGATATTTCTCAAGATGTTGTTGTAAATGAAGAAGATTGTCATACAATTAATGGTATTTGGATTGAAGCATTAAAAGACGGTGATGATCTAGTTGAAGCATTAAGCTCACGTATTGTTGGTCGTTGTCCAGTTGAAGCTGTTCATCATCCATTTACAGGTGAAATTATTGCTCCTGCAAATGAAGAAATTGATGAAGAAGTAGCTCTTGCTATTGAAGAAGCTGGTATTGAAAAGATCTTTATTAGAACAGTATTAACTTGTGAAGCAAAACATGGTGTTTGTAGAAAATGTTATGGAAGGAACTTAGCAACAAATAGATCTGTAGAAATTGGTGAAGCAGTTGGTACAATTGCTGCTCAATCTATTGGTCAACCTGGTACTCAATTAACTATGAGAACTTTCCACGTTGGTGGTACTGCATCAACTTCATCTGAAGATAATACTATAACATTTAAAAATTCTATCATTGTTACAAAAATTGAAGGACATTATGTAAATAGAGAAACAGATGGAATGAGAGTATTCTCAAGAAAAGGTTTCTTACATTATGAAGTAGTTGTTTCAGAAATTGAAGATGGTTCATATTCAAAACTATTAATCAGTGAAGGTGATGCTATTGCTAAAGGTACTCCTTTATATGTACCTAATGATGGTAGTGAAGAAGTAGTAATTAGTGATGTAAATGGTATTGTTAAAACTATAAATGATAGATTATTAATTGTTGGTAAAGCTCAAAAGGCTGTAATTAAAACAGGTTCTGAACTAGAAAACTATGTAAAAGAAAATGGTTTTATCCCTGCAGAAAAAACAATTGCTACATTTGACCCATTTAGTGAACCATTTATCAGTGAGTATAAAGGTTATATTAATTTTGTTGATATCACAGCTGGTTCAACAATGGTTGAAGAAAAGAATTTAGAAACTGGTAATACTCAAAGAAGAATTACTGAACATAAATTGGAACATTTACAACCAAGAATTACTATTACATCTGCTAAAAATGGTGCTGGTGAAACTTTGGCTAATTATCAATTACCTGGTGGAACATATTTAACTTGTGAAAACAATCAAGAAATAAGTGTTGGTGAAGTTATTGCTAAACTTATTAAAGGTGGTACTAAAACTGCTGATATTACTGGTGGTCTACCACGTGTTGGTGAGTTATTCGAAGCAAGAAAACCTAAAAATGCTGCTGTATTAGCACAAGTTTCAGGTGTTGTTGAAGTTGGGAATGTAACAAAAGGTAAAATTGTTGTTAGAGTTAGAGATGCCTATGATAAGAGTTACAAACATGTTATTCCTATGAATAAGCACATGTTAGTAAGGGATGGAGATAGCGTTGAAGCTGGTGAACCATTATGTGATGGTGCAATCGATCCACACGATATCTTAAATATTCAAGGTGAAAATGCTCTTCAATCATTCTTAGTTGATGAAGTTCAAGCTGTTTACAGAATGCAAGGTGTAGATATTAATGATAAACACTTAGGCGTAATTGTAAGACAGATGTTAAGAAAAGTTGAAGTTGTTTCAGCTGGTGATACAGACTTAGTTCAAGGACAACAAGTTGATAAACATCGTTTCCATAGTGAAAATAGACGTGTTGTTAATGAAGGTGGTCAACCATCTGTTGCAAAACCATTATTATTAGGTATTACACGTGCTGCATTATCTATTGAATCTTTCTTATCTGCTGCTTCTTTCCAAGAAACTACTAAGGTCTTGACAGAAAGCGCAATTGCTGGTAAAACAGACGAGTTAAGAGGCTTGAAAGAAAATGTAGTTATTGGGCATTTGATTCCTGCCGGTACAGGTATGAAGAGATATAGAAATGTTAAGCTTGACGATGAGAACTTGTTAGACAATTCTCATGAAGCTGAAAAACAACAAGTAGCTCAAAGACGTGAAAATATGGCTGCAGAAATGGGGCTAGAATAAAAAAGTAATTATTAAAAAGTGGTTGATGTAATCGCTGTTGATAAACAATAAATTGAGGATGTTATGCCTGTCGGCATGATATCCTTAAGTATGGTTTATTACTTAAAACAGAATTATATTCATGCTGGCTGCTTTTTATTGGAAATATTTTTCTATAGAAGAAGAGTATAGATCCCCAAGATGTGAGAATTGAGTGGGTCGCGAATAAAATAAGGGAGTGTATCTAGAAGATGCCTACTATTAATCAGCTAATTAGAAAAGGGAGAAAAAGTCAAATAAATAAAACTAAATCTCCTGCACTTGAAAGTTGCCCTCAAAAGCGTGGTGTTTGTACAAGAGTTATGACAGTAACTCCTAAAAAACCAAACTCAGCTTTAAGAAAGGTAGCTCGTGTTCGTTTATCAAATGGAATTGAAGTAACAGCTTACATTCCAGGTATTGGTCACAACCTACAAGAACACTCAGTAGTTTTACTACGTGGTGGTAGAGTAAAGGACCTTCCTGGTGTACGTTATCATATCGTTCGTGGTGCTAAAGATACTCTTGGTGTTACAGATCGTAAGAGAAGTCGCTCTAAGTACGGCGCTAAAAAGCCAAAGGCTTAAGGGGAGAAAGATATGTCAAGAAGAAAAGCTGCTACAAAACGTGAAATTCTACCTGATGCAAAATACGGTAGCGTAATTGTTGAAAAATTCATTCGTCACTTAATGATTGATGGAAAAAAATCAGTTAGCACAAAAATCGTTTATACTGCATTAGAAACTGTAGAACAAAAATCAAATGAAAAAGCATTAGAAGTTTTCTTAAAAGCTATTGAAAATGTAAAACCTGTAGTTGAAGTTAAATCTCGCCGTGTTGGTGGATCAACTTACCAAGTACCTGTTGAAATCAATGCTGTAAGAAGTGAAGCTTTAGCAATGAGATGGCTTATCTCTGCAGCAAGAGGTAGAAATGGTCGCTCAATGGGTGAAAAATTATCTAGTGAACTACTAGATGCTTATGCTAATACTGGTTCTGCTTTCAAAAAGAAAGAAGATACACATAGAATGGCAGAAGCAAACAAAGCTTTTACACATTTCAGATGGTAATTCCGTTTTTAAAAGATACAACAAGCAACTTTACGTTGCTTGTTTTTTGTTTGCTTAAAAAGCATTCGTTTTTTAAGTTTTCTTTAAATTAATAATTCTTTATTAATTATATATTTAAATAAATAGTAAATAGAATAAATATATATAAAATGGTGTTGACATTAATTATCGTTTTTTATATATTGACAGAGGTTCACTTTTGTGGAGACTTGTGTCCCCAATTGTGATAGCGAGCCAAGCATATTATCTCTTTTATGGTAATTGTTGGTTCCAGACTGAGTTTTTTTTCAAACTTTAGCTATGTCGTTTTTATAATTTATTATAATCATCGACCTCTGGAAACCTTCTTTTTCTGTAAAGATTTATATATTGTTTTGTCTCATAAGAAAAAACTATAAAGGCTTATCCTTTATAGATGAATATTATATTTTTGTGACCGGATTATACGGCACAAGGAGGAAAGAGATGGCTAAAGAGAAGTTTGAGAGAACTAAGCCTCACGTAAATGTTGGTACTATTGGTCACGTTGACCACGGTAAGACTACTCTAACCGCAGCAATTACAATGCACTGTGCTAGAAAGTTTGGTGACAAAGCTCTAGCTTATGATGCAATCGACAACGCTCCAGAAGAGCAAGCTCGTGGTATTACTATTAACACTCGTCACGTTGAATATCAATCTGATAACAGACACTATGCACACGTTGACTGTCCTGGTCACGCTGACTACATCAAAAACATGATTACTGGTGCAGCACAAATGGACGGAGCTATTATCGTAGTAGCAGCAACAGACGGTGCTATGGCTCAAACAAAAGAACATATCTTACTTGCTCGTCAAGTTGGTGTTCCTTCAATTATCGTTTTTGTTAACAAAACTGACCAAGTTGATGATCCAGACTTAATCGAATTAGTTGAAGAAGAAATGAGAGACTTATTAACTGAAAATGGTTTCGATGGTGAAAATTGTCCTATCATTTGTGGTTCAGCTTTTGAAGCATTAAACAATCCTGATGATCCTGAAAAAACAAAATGTATTGATGATTTATTAGCAGCAATGGACGAATATGTTCCTCTACCAGATAGAGCTGTTGACAAACCTTTCTTAATGCCTATTGAAGATATTTTCTCAATTTCAGGTCGTGGTACTGTTGTAACAGGTCGTGTTGAAAGTGGAGTTATCCATGTTAACGATCCTGTATCTATTGTTGGTATTAAAGAAACAAAAGATTCAGTATGTACTGGTGTTGAAATGTTCAATAAATTATTAGACGAAGGTCAAGCTGGTGATAACATTGGTGCTTTATTACGTGGTGTTGATAAAAAAGAAGTTGTTCGTGGACAAGTTCTTGCAGCTCCAAAAACAATTACACCTCACAAAAAATTTGTTGGTGCAGTTTACGTATTAAATAAAGACGAAGGTGGTCGTCACAAACCATTCTTCAGTGGTTACCGCCCACAATTCTATTTCAGAACAACTGATATTACAGGTTCTGTAGAATTACCAGCAGATAAGCAAATGGTATTACCTGGTGACAATACAACTTTCACAGTTGAATTAATTCACCCAGTAGCTATGGACAAAGGTCTACGCTTCGCAATTCGTGAAGGTGGTAGAACTGTTGCTTCTGGACAAGTTACAGATATCATCGAATAATTCTTATCAGCGAATGTCTTGTCAGTAGAAATAGTTACTGACAAGGCCCGTTTTTTGGAGGAATAATGGCTAAAGAAAGAATTCGAGTCAGATTGAGAGGTTTTGATGTTGAGCTAGTAGAACAAAGCTCAAAAGCAATCGTTCAGACAGTAGTTAAGGCCGGCGCAAAAGTTTCAGGTCCGGTACCTCTCCCAACTCGTATCAACAAGTACACTGTCCTGAAATCGCCCCATGTCAATAAAAAGTCCCGCGAGCAGTTCGAAATGAGAACACACAAGCGTCTAATTGACATTTTAGATCCCACATCTAAGGTTATGGATGCATTAATGAAACTTGAGCTTCCTGCAGGCGTAGATGTAGAGATTAAGCAGTAAAGAGGTGAGGTAAGAAATGTTAGGGCTTATCGGCAAAAAAGTTGGAATGACACAGGTGTTTGATGCTGAAGGCAGACTTACTCCTGTGACAGTAATAAAGTTTGAGGGCAATGTTGTCATCGATCAAAGAACTGAAGAAAAAAATGGCTATGTAGCTACAGTATTAGGTTCAGTTGACAAGAAAAAAAGCACCATTACTAAACCTTACGCAGGACAATTCAAAGATACATGTGCTCCAAAGCAAAATGTAATTGAGTTCCGCGAATATGACAAGGAAGTAAATATTGGAGACGAATTAGGCGTTGATATTTTCAATGACACTACATTCGTTGATGTAACTGGTACCTCAAAAGGTAAAGGATTCGCTGGTGGTATAAAACGCCATGGATTCTCTGGTGGACGTGCAACTCACGGTTCAAAGTTCCACAGAGATATTGGTGGTACTGCTATGTCTGCAGATCCTTCACGTACATTCAAAGGTCATCATATGGCTGGACGTATGGGTGGAGAACAGACAACAGTTCAGAATCTCAAAGTGATTCGTGTAGATGAAAACATGCAGGTACTAATGGTAAAAGGTGCAATTCCTGGTCCCGCTCAAAGCGTTGTCATCGTTAAAAAAGCGATTAAAAAGTAGGTGCGAGATAGATTATGGAATATAAAGTCTTTTCTACAAGCGGCAGTGAAGTTAAAACTATCGAATTAAATGACAGAGTCTTTAATTGCGAAGTTAGTGACGGAAGTATTTATTATGCCGTAAATAATGAGCTTGCTAATCGCCGTGTTGGTACAGCAAGTACAAAGACCCGTGCTGAGGTCAATTACAGCAATACTAAGCCTTTCAAGCAGAAGGGAACTGGTAATGCACGTTTTGGTGATAAAAAGTCTCCAGTTCATGTAGGTGGTGGTACTATTTTTGGACCTAAACCACGTGATTACAGTTATCAACTACCAAAGAAGATGAAGCGTTTAGCTATGAGAAGTCTTCTTTCTAAAGGTGTTCAAGATGAACGTTTAGTAGTAGTTGAGGACTTTACAAGTGAAAACGGCAAAACCAAAGACCTCGCTGCCATATTGAAGAATTTCAAGTGTGACGAAAAAAGAACAACAATTATTTTAAAGGATGATGACAAAATGTTGCGTAGAGCAGCAAGAAATATTCCTTATTTACATGTTCTTTCATTCAATAAACTCTCAGCTAAAGAACTTCTTTATGCTAGAAAGATTCTTGTATTAGAAACAGCCGCTTCAAACTTGAATAGCTTCTACGGCGAAAGATAAGGGGATCAGTAAAATGAGAGCAGATGAAGTAATCATTGCACCTATTTTGAGTGAGAAGTCTAACTTCGCTCGTGAAGGTGAATGTAAAAAGTATACATTTAAAGTAGATACTCGTGCTAACAAGTTCGATGTAATGTCTGCTGTAGCTGAACTTTTTAAAGTATCAGTTGAAAAATGTAATGTAATGATTGTGAAAGGCAAGCCTAAATTCACAAGAGGTAAAGGTGGAGCTATCAAAGGTAACACTGGTAACTGGAAGAAGGCTGTCGTGACTTTGGCTAAGGGTGAAAGCATCCAAGCCATCGAAGGCGTATAAGGAGAATTTGGAATATGGCTCTTAAATCTTATAAGCCCAATACTCCCGCTCTTCGTCAAAAGACTTCTTTAGTATTTGACGAATTGACCACAAATAAACCAGAAAAATCACTTACAACTAGTTTAAACAAAAAAGCTGGTCGTGATAGCAATGGTCGTATTAGTGTACGCCGTAGAGGTGGTGGGCATAAACGCGCTTATCGTGTTATCGATTTCAAGCGTAATAAAATTGGTATTCCTGGTGTAGTTAAAACCATCGAATATGACCCAAATAGAACAGCAAATATTGCTTTAGTTTACTATGCAGACGGTGAAAAACGTTACATGTTAGCTCCAAAAACTTTAAAAGTTGGTGCTAAAGTAATGAGTGGTCCAGAAGCTCCATTAACTATTGGTAATGCTCTTCCTTTGAAGAAGATACCATTAGGTGTTCAAGTATTCAATATTGAATTAACTCTTGGACGTGGTGGACAATTAGTACGTAGTGCTGGTTTAGGTGCATCAATTGTAGCTAAAACTGGTGATTATGTAACTGTTAAATTACCTTCAGGTGAAATGCGTTTAATATTCGGTGAATGTTATGCAACAATTGGTCAATTAGGTAATGAAGATCACATGAACGTTAACTTAGGTAAAGCAGGTAAATCACGTCATCTTGGCAGACGTCCAAAAGTTCGTGGTGTTGTTATGAACCCTGTTGATCACCCACATGGTGGTGGTGAAGGTAAAACAAACGGTGGTCGTCATCCAGTTACTCCTTGGGGTAAACCAACTAAGGGTGGCAAAACTCGTTCTAAGAAAAAACCTTCAAGTAAGTTCATCGTTAAGAAGCGTAAGTAGGAGTTTAAAGTGGCAAGATCAATCAAAAAAGGCCCTTTTGTTGAAAAGAAGCTTTTAAAAAGAGTTACAGAAGCTAGTAAGGCTAGTAGTAATGCGATGATCAAGACGTATTCCCGCGCTTCAACGATCATCCCTGAAATGATTGGGTTCACAATTTCCGTTTATAATGGAAAAACATGGATTCCAGTTTATGTAACAGAAAATTTAGTTGGTCACAAACTCGGTGAGTTTGCACCTACTAGATTATTCCGTGGCCATGCTGCCTCTGATAAAAAGAAGGGTAGGTAAGATATGAAAAATTATACAGGCTATAGAGCAGTTGCTAAATATCTTATGATTTCTCCAACTAAAGTTCGCCCAGTTGCAAACTTAATTAGGAGAAAACCTTATTCAGAAGCTGTTGCAATTTTAGAGGCTATGCCTCAAAAAGGTGCAAGACTTCTTCTTAAGGTTCTACAGAGTGCAGGTGCTAATGCAATGAATGTTAATTCTAAATTAGATGAAGATTCATTGTACGTTACACAACTAATGGTAGACGAAGGTCCACGTATGAAACGTGTATGGCCAAGATCCCATGGTAGACGTGATATTCTACTCAAGAGAATGTCTCACATCACAGTCGTTGTAGACGAAAAAGCAAACTTGGGGGAATAAATGGGACAAAAAGTTAATCCAATAGGTCTCCGTTTAGGAGTAAATAAAACTTGGAAGTCTAAATGGTATGTAGATTCAAAAGAATATGCAGATACATTACATGAAGATTTATTACTTCGTAAAACTTTAGTAGACTGTCCAGAAGTGCAAGGTGCAGATATTGCTGATGTTGAAATTATTCGTAAACCACAACGTGTTACTATTGTAATTACAACAAGTCGCCCTGGTATCATCATTGGTTCAAAAGGATCTAATGTTGAAAAACTAGGTGCACGTTTACAAAAACTTTCAGCTAAAAAGGTTCAAATTAAGATTAAAGAAATCAAAAAACCTGAAGGTAATGCACAAATTATTGCACAAACAGTTGCAAGACAACTAGAATCACGTGGTTCATTTAGAAGAGCTATGAAAATGGCTGTTTCTAAAGCAATGCAAAGTGGTGTACAAGGTGTAAAGATTAAATGTTCTGGTCGTCTTGGTGGTGCAGAAATTGCTAGAACTGAATGGATGAAAGATGGACGTGTTCCTCTACATACATTACGTTCTGATATTGATTATGGTGTAGCAACAGCTCGTACAACTTTTGGTGCTATCGGTATCAAAGTATGGGTTTTCAATGGTGAAATCTACGATCATGCTAAAAAGAATGACGCAGGTGGTTTAGTTAAGAAACCTGCTAAAGGAGTTAATTAATGCTTAGTCCTAAAAGAATCATTCACAGAAAAAAGCAAAGAGGTAACCGTGACGGTGTTGCTCATCGTGGTAATACTGTTGCATTTGGTGAATATGGTTTAATGGCTTTAGAGCCAAAATGGATCACTAACCGCCAAATTGAAGCTGCTCGTATTGCAATGACTCGTCATATTAAGCGTGGTGGTAAAGTATGGATCAGAATTTTTCCTGATATGCCATATACTAAGAAACCAGCTGAAACAAGACAAGGTAATGGTAAAGGTAACCCAGAAGGTTGGGTAGCCGTTGTTAAGACAGGAACTATGATGTTTGAAATGGCAGGTGTTGATGAAGCTTTAGCTCGTGAAGCATTAGCTTTAGCAGCACAAAAGTTACCAATCAAAACAAAGATTGTAGTTAGAAGAGAGGTAGAATAGTCATGAAAAATTCATTTAATGATCTTACATTAGAAGAAATGATTGCAAAACGTGATGAACTACGTAAGCAATATCTAGACATTCGTATGGATAGAGTTCTAGGTCATGTGGAAAACCCTCTTGCAATTAGAAATGTTAAGAGACAAATTGCTCGCCTTAACACTCTTATTCACGAGTATGCTTTAGGCATTCGTACGTCCGCTAATTAAGAGAGGCTAGAGGTAAATGGAAGTAAGTAAAAAAACTTTTACAGGAAAGGTTGTTAGTGATAAAATGGATAAAACTATTGTTGTAGCCATTAACACAAAAAGCCTACATCCTTTATATAAAAAGTATGTGACCAAGACTAAAAAGGTTAAGGCCCATGACGAAAGAAATGATGCTCATGTAGGTGACACTGTACGTGTTGTTGAATGTCGTCATTATAGCAAAGACAAGTGCTGGCGCTTAACTCAAGTCGTCGAGCGTGCTCGTTAAGCAAGGAGAAACGTCATGGTACAAATGCAAAGTTATTTAAATGTTGCTGATAATAGTGGTGCAAAACGTGTTCAAGTTATCAAAGTTTTAGGTGGTAGCCATAGATACGTTGCTAGTGTTGGTGATATTGTTGTAGTTGCAGTAAAGAATGCTCTTCCAAACGGTGCTATAAAAAAAGGTGCTGTTTTGAAAGCTGTTATTGTACGCACAAAGAAGGAATACCGAAGACCTGACGGTACCTATATCAGGTTCGATGATAACGCATGTGTTATCATTGATGCCAACAATAACCCTCGCGGTAAAAGAATCTTTGGACCTGTAGCTCGTGAGTTACGTAATGGTTATATGAAGATTGTTTCACTAGCACCGGAAGTGTTGTAGGAGAATAGCGATGAAGCTCAAAAAAAACGACACCGTTAAAATTCTTGCTGGTAAAGACAAAGGCTATGTCGGCAAGATAGTTAAGGTGGACCCTAATACTGATAGGGTTGTCGTCCAAGGCGCTAATATGGTTAAAAAAACTGTTAAAAAGCGTAGTCCACAGGATAAGGGCGGTATTATTGATATTGAAGCTCCGATTCATGTATCTAATGTTGCATTAGTTGTTAATGGACAAGTTAGTAAAATCGGATATAAGTTCGACGATGACGGAAAGAAAGTTCGTTATGCGAAGAAAACCGGGGAAGTGCTATAATGGAAGAAAAATTCATACCATCTTTCAAGACAAAATATCTTGAAGATGTTGCACCTGCTCTATTTAAAGAGTTTGGTTATCAATCTGTAATGCAAGTTCCTGCCTTAGAAAAGATCACATTAAGTGTTGGAGTTGGTGAAGCTCTTGTTAATAAAAAGCTATTAGATGCTGCTGTTAAAGAGTTAGAACAAATTGCTGGTCAACATGTTGTTAAGACAAAAGCAAGAAAATCTATTGCTAACTTTAAGGTTCGTGCAGGTCAAGAAATTGGCGCAATGGTTACTCTTCGTGGTGATAATATGTGGTATTTCTTAGAACGTTTAATTGGCGTTGCTTTACCACGTGTTAAAGACTTTAAAGGTGTAAAACCACATGCTTTCGATGGTCATGGTAATTATTCTTTAGGTATTACTGAACAAATTATCTTTCCAGAAATTGACTTCGATAAAATCGAACGCATCAGCGGTCTGAATATCGCAATCGTTACGACGGCCAAGACCGATGAAGAAGGTCGTGCTTTACTTGCTAAGTTAGGCATGCCATTCGCTAAGTAAGAGGGAATATAAAATGGCTAAAAAATCAATGATTGTAAAAGCTCAAAAAGAGCCAAAATTCAGTACAAGACAAGTGAACAGATGTAGAATCTGTGGAAGACCACGTGGTTATATGCGTAAGTTTGATATGTGTAGAGTTTGCTTTCGTAAATTGGCAAGTGAAGGTCAGATTCCTGGCGTAACTAAGTCAAGTTGGTAGGAGATAAATATGGCTGTAAGTGATCCAATTGCAGATATGCTGACTAAAGTAAGAAATGCTAGTCAAGCTAAACACGAAAAAGTAGATATTTCCGCATCTAAATTAAAGCTTCAAATTATCAAAATTTTGAAAAATGAAGGTTATGTAAAAAACTTTAAAAAGATTACAAAAGATGGAATGTCTTATATTCGTGTATTTTTAAGATATGATGAAAAACAGAGTCCTGTACTTCATGACATACAACGTGTTTCAACACCTGGTCGTCGTGTATATAGTGGCTATCGTAACATGCCTCGTGTATTTAACGGTTATGGTGTAGTAGTAGTTTCTACTTCAACTGGCGTTATTACAGGTAAAAAGGCCTCTGAGATGAAGGTTGGCGGTGAGCTAATCTGTACAATCTGGTAAGGTGGTGAGAAATGTCGCGTATTGGTAAAATGCCCGTTGCACTACCTGCAGGGGTTAAGGTTAATGTTAATGACGGAATTTTAAGTGTTGAAGGACCAAAAGGTAAATTAACACAAAAAGTCCGTGAAGAAGTTACATTTGATGTTCAAAAAGAACAAGTTGTTGTAACTCGCAAAGACGAATCCAAAGCAAGTCGTAGCTATCATGGTTTATATCGTCAATTATTAAATAATATGATTGAAGGTGTAACAAAAGGCTTCTCAAAGACTTTAATAGTTAATGGTGTTGGTTATCGTGCAGAAGTTAAGGGTAAATTATTAGTTCTTAACTTAGGTTACTCAAACATTATTGAATTTGTTATTCCTGAAGGTATAACAATTGCTGTTGAAGGACAAAACAAAGTTATCGTTTCAGCAATTGATAAACAATTAGTTGGTCAAACTGCTGCGGAGATTCGTTCTCTACGTAAACCAGAACCTTATAAAGGTAAAGGTGTTAAATATGAGGATGAAGTCATTCGTCGCAAGGTCGGTAAGTCCGGCAAATAATCGGTAGGTAAGAGATGAATAGAGTAATTGATAAACAAAGAAAGCTTAAAAGACGTAAGCTTCATATCAGAAAAAGCATCTCCGGTACTGCCAGCAGACCGAGGATGACTGTTTTTCGTAGTAATCACCACATGTATGTTCAAGTAATTGATGATGTAGCAGGTAAAACACTTGTTTCAGCAAATACAGTAGAAACTGAATTAAAAGGTTTAAAAAACTGTATCGCAGACGCTTCAAAGCTTGGCGAGGTGATTGGGAAGAGGATGATCGAGAAGAATATCACAACTTGTGTATTCGACAGAAATGGCTACCTCTATCATGGTATTATTAAGAGTATCGCTGATGGCGCTAGAAGTGCCGGCGTTAAGTTCTAGGAGGTTACCGTGGAAAGATCAAGAAAAAGAGAAGATAAAAACGACGCATACGTTGAAAAACTAATTAAGCTTAATCGTGTTTCCAAAGTTGTTAAAGGTGGTAGAAGATATTCTTTCTCTGCTTTAGTAGTAGTTGGAGACCAAAAAGGTAAAGTTGGTTATGGTTTTGGTAAAGCAAATGATGTAACTGATGCTATTCGTAAGGCTGTAGATCGTGCTAAAGCAGATATGATCACAGTACCACTTAAGAATGGTACAATTCCTCATGAATGTATTGGTAATTTCAAAAGTGCTAGTGTTTTAATTAAACCAGCAGTTCCTGGTACTGGTGTTATCGCTGGTGGTGCTGTTAGAGCTTTATGTGATGCTGTAGGTATTACTGATATCTTAGGTAAATCATTAGGTTCAAAAAATACTGTAAATACAGTTAAAGCTGCTTTTGATGCATTTGAGAATTTATTTGATGCTCGCCAAGTCGCAAGTAATAGAGGTAAAACTCTTAAGAACATGTGGGGTTAATGATGGCTAAAAAAGTAAAACAACTAAAAGTTACTTTAACTCGTAGTGTTGCAGGTACATTACCAAAGCAACGCAGAACTGTTAAAGCAATTGGTTTAAAAAGAATTAATAGCAGTGTAGTTATCGATGCAACTCCAGATATGCTTGGCATGGTAAACGTCATTGCTCACCTTGTAAAAGTTGAGGAGATGTAAGATGGCAAATGTAGGTCAAATTAAAGCACCTTATGGTGCAAATACAAAGAAAACTATTGTTGGACGTGGAGCTTCATCAAAAGGTCGTGCCTGTGGTAGAGGTCATGATGGACAAAACTCTCGTTCCGGTGGTGGTGTACGTGTTGGTTTTGAAGGCGGTCAAATGCCTTTATACAGACGTGTTGCACGTAGAGGTTTTTCTAACTATCCTTTCAAAAAAGAATACCAAGTAGTTTCTTTAACTGCTATAAGTGAAAAATTTGAGGATGGTGCAGTAGTTAATTTAGATTCACTAAAGAAAGCAAATCTAGTAAAAGGTCATAGCACTCAAGCTAAGGTTTTATCTAATGGTGAAATCACTAAAAAAGTAACTATTGAAGGTTTAAAGGTTTCAGCAAGTGCAGTTGAAAAAATTACTGCAGCTGGTGGCGAAATAAAATAACAAAAAGGTTGATCTAAATGGCAAACTCCCTAGTTGAAATGATGAGAATCCAGGAGTTAAGAAGAAAAACTCTAATCACTTTCCTCCTACTGTTTATCAGTAGGTTGGGAGCGGTTATTCCTATTCCAGGAATTGACGTCCAGGTTCTACAACAATATTTCCTTTCTCAAAGTAATTCTAATAATTTTGGTTTTACTGAATATTTGAATTTCTTTTCCGGCGGGGCATTTTCAAATTTCTCGTTATTCATGTTAGGTGTAATGCCTTACATTAGTACTCAAATTATTTTACAATTATTAATGATTATTGTACCTAGTTTAAGAAAACTTGCTCAAGATCCTCACGGGTCTAAGAAGATTCAACAATATACTAGATATGGAACAATAGTTGTTTGTTTAATTCAATCATATGTTATAACAATTTATGCTAATTCGATTCCTGGTGTAATGACTTTGAATCGTCTAACATTTACCTTAGTTGCAATGTTATCTGTTACTGCAGGTAGTATGTTCTTAGTATGGCTTGGTAATAAAATAACACAATTTGGAGTTGGAAATGGTATAAGCTTATTAATCTTTGCTGGTATCGTTGCAAGAATTCCATCAGCATTAGTAACTCTATTTGAAGGAGTTCAAGATGGAACATTTAATCCAATTGCATTACTTGTAGTATTAGCAATGTTCATAATTGTTATTGCCATGGTTGTATATGAACAACAAGGTGAAAGAAAGATTCCGGTAAACTATGCAAAGCGTGTAGTTGGCAGAAGAATGTATGGTGCACAAAGTACTTATATTCCTGTTAAATTAAACCCAAGTGGTGTTATTCCGGTTATCTTTGCTTCAGCATTATTATCTTTCCCACTTCAAATTGCATCCAGTTTAGGTGCTGAGGTGAGATGGTTAGCAAATTTTGCAAATTGGCTAAGTCCACAGGGTATCCCCTACATCATCATATATACTCTGTTGATTATCGGTTTTGCATATTTTTATACACAAGTTACAATGAATCCTGTAGAAATGGCTAAACAGATTCGTGAAAATGGTGGTTCTGTTCCTGGAGTAAGAAGTGAGAAACTTGAGGAATATTTAACAAAGGTTATTAATCGAGTTATTCTACCAGGTTCAATTTTCTTAGCTTTCATCGCATTGATTCCAACATTAATACAGATGTTCTTTAACTTCCCTTCTAATGTTGCTATGTTATTCGGTGGTACATCATTAATCATTATGGTTGGTGTTGACCTTGATACAATGAGACAAGTTGAAGGTGTTATGAAAATGCATCATCAAACTGGTATTTTTAGCCAATCTAAGGCAAGAAAAAAATAGGAGCTTAACATGAAAGTCAGAGCAAGCGTCAAACCAATATGTGACAAATGCAAAGTTATCAGAAGAAATGGTGTTGTTCGCATTATTTGTGAAAACCCAAAACATAAGCAAAGACAGAAGTAAGGTTCGGCGAAAGCCACCTCTCTAAGAATTAATAATTAGGAGGCCAAATAATGGCAAGAATTGCAGGTGTTGACTTGCCGAACAAAGCTGTTAAGATTGCTTTAACGTATATCTTTGGCGTCGGCAAAAAATCAGCGATTGATATTTGTGAAAAAACAAAAATTGATCCTGACGTTAGAATTAATACACTATCAAATGATGAATTGACAGTATTACGTCATGAAATTGAAGAAAATTATAAGGTTGAAGGTCGTCTTCGTACAGAAACTGCCTTGAATATCAAGAGACTTATGGACATCGGTTGCTATCGCGGTTTACGTCACAGAAAAGGCTTACCTGTTAGAGGTCAAAAGACTAAGACAAATGCTAGAACTCGTAAAGGTAAGAAGAAAACCGTTGCTGGTAAGAAGAAATAAGGAGCAGATGATACATGGCTAACGCAAAATCAAAAGCAAAACGTAAAGTTAAAAAGACAGTCTACGATGGCAATGTTTACATCCAAGCTACTTTCAATAACACAATCGTAACCATGACAGATTTAGAAGGGAATGCAATTTCTTGGGCATCTGCTGGTGGATTAGGATTCCGTGGAGCAAAAAAATCAACTCCATATGCAGCTCAAGTAACATGTGAAACAGCTGCTAAGAAGGCTATGGATTATGGTCTTCGTGAAGTTAACGTTTTTGTAAAAGGACCTGGTGTAGGACGTGAAAGTGCAATTAGAGCACTAGGCGTATTAGGATTAAAAGTTCGTTCAATTCGTGACGTAACTCCAATTCCTCATAACGGTTGTCGTCCTCGTAAGACACGTAGAGTTTAATTATTAGGAAGCATTTCCAAGTTAATTCTTGGGATGCTGTTTTCAATGGTAAGGTTTAAATACCTTACCTACGCCAAAGCAGATATAAGATCTGCATATCCAAACTTTAAGGAGTAACCATGGCACGCAAGAACCTTTTGAAGGGTTTTAAAAAACCCAAGGGAACTAATTTTGAGCATAGTGCAGTTGAATCAAATTATGGAAAATTTGTTGCATATCCTTTCGAACGTGGATTCGGTACAACTATAGGGAATACGCTTAGAAGAGTTCTTTTATCTTCAATTCAGGGTTATGCAGTTACTGCTGTTAAGTTCACAAGCTTTAATGAAGAGGGTGTACCTCATTTAATTTCTAGTGAATATGACCAATTACCTGGTGTTCGTGAAGACATCGCTGATGTTATTTCAGCTTTAAAGAAATTACAAATTAGTATGCCTGAAGATTGTGAAGGTGTTAATCTTCTAATCGAGTGTAAGGGACCCGGCGTTATAACTGGTCAAAACTTTGAACGTGACCAAGTGGAAATTACAAATAAAGATTTAGTACTTTTCACCATGATGGATGATGCGAATATTGAAATGGAAGTTCAAATTGACTTAGGAAGAGGATACGTACCTGCTGAAGTTAATGAGAAATATATAGAAGAGATTGGAGTTATTGCTTTAGATGCTTTCTTCTCTCCTGTAACTCGTGTAAAATATTCAATTGAACCAACTCGTGTAGGTTATAGAAACGACTATGATAAGTTGATTTTAGAAGTTTATACAGATGGTACCATTGCGCCGGTTAATGCTTTAGCTGAAGCTGCAAAGATTGCAAAAGATCATTTCTCTGTATTTATTAATTTTGATGAAGCACTAGTTAATAGTGAAGAAGAGGTTGATGAAGAAGAAGAAAAGATTAGAAAAATCTTAAATACTTCTGTTGAAGAATTAGAATTAACTGTTCGTTCTAGCAACTGTTTGAAAAATGCTAATATTAGAACTATTGGTGATTTAACAAAGAAAACTGAAGATGAAATTGCAAAAACTAGGAACTTTGGTAAAAAGTCTCTAACTGAGATTAAAGATAAACTTAAAGAGTGGAATCTTAGTCTTGGTATGACTGATTACAGTGTATTAAAAAACACTATCAATGTACCTGGCAACAAGGAAGAAGATAATGAGACATAGATTTGGTTTCAATACGCTAAGCAGAACAACTGCTGAACGTGATGCTATGTTACGTAACATGGCAACCTCACTTCTCCGTTATGAGAGAATTGAGACAACAAAAGCTAAGGCTCTTGAAGTACGCAGAAAGGTAGAAAAAATGATCACTAGAGCAAAAGAAGATAGTGTTCATAATCGCCGTATTGTTGCGAAAGATATTAAGGACCCAGCAGTTCTTAATAAACTCTTCACAGAGATCGCTCCTCTAAATGCTGATCGTAAAGGTGGATATACTCGCATCTTGAAGACTGGCTACCGTTTAGGCGATGCCGCTGAAATGGTAATTTTAGAACTTGTTGAAAAAACAGGTGATAAAGAGGAAAAATAAACTGTAGTACGTTTATGTACTCAGTGTATTTAGAATAAAGGAGAAAAAGCCTTTAACCTCTAAATACAAAAATCCAAATTATATTTGGAAAATATAATGAAAAGAGAAATCTATTTGTTGTATAATGTCAATTATTGGCTTAGCCGTTACCGTTTTAGGTAGCGGTTTTTTGTTTCTTAAAACTTGACAATTTAACATTAGTTGAATAATATTGAAAATGATTGCAACTAAGGAGAAAATATTATGAAAAATTTAATTTATCTCCTTCTTGTTGTTCTTGGTGCTGTATTAGGATTTATCCTAAGATGGCTGTATTCGAAATTTAAACTGACTTCTGTTGAACAAAAAGTAAGACGTTTAGAATCAGAAGCAGAGAAAGAAGCTGAAGCAAAAAGTAAGGAACTTATCCTTGAAACTCGTGATCAATTGTTGAAAGAACAACAGCAAAGTGAAAGAGAAGCAAGGGAAAGAAGAAGCGAATTGCAACGTTCGGAAAGACGTATTCTTCAAAAAGAAGAAAATGCTGAACGAAAATTAGCGGAATTAGATACCATTAAGAATCAACTCGAAGATAGAAAAAAGGTTATTCAAAAAACAGAAGAAGATTTACAAAAACGAGAAAGCTCCGTAATGATGGAGTTAGAAAAGATAGCTAGCATGTCCCAAGATGAAGCAAAAGATATAATTATTGAGTCAATGCAAAAAGAAGCTAAGCGAGATGCTCAGAATTTAATCAATAAAATTGAGCAAGAAGCTCAGCTTAAATCTGATAAGCTAGCTCGTGATATCGTATTAACATCTATTCAAAGAATGGCAACGGAAGTAAGTGGAGATGTTTCAATTGCATCAGTAAGCTTACCTAGTGATGAAATGAAAGGAAGGATTATAGGACGAGAAGGTAGAAATATACGTACTTTAGAAACTCTTACAGGTGTTGATATCATAATTGATGATACTCCTGAAGCTGTTGTAATTTCTTGTTTTGATCCTGTTAGAAAAGAAATTGCTAGAGTAGCATTAGAAAGATTAGTACAAGATGGAAGAATTCACCCATCAAGAATTGAAGAAGTTGTTAACAAAGTTGCAAAAGAAGTTAACAGAACAATAGCTGATGAAGGTGAAAAACTAGTTTTCGATATGGGAATACATAATATGAGTCAAGAAATGATTAGGGCTCTTGGAAGACTATATTTTAGAACTAGTTATGGTCAAAATGTACTAAGTCATTCTCGTGAAGTTGCTGTATTATCAGGTATGATAGCTAGCGAAGTGGGCGCTAATGCAGAGACTGCTAAGAGAGCCGGATTATTACATGATATTGGTAAAGGTATTGAAACTGAAAGTGATGCAAATCATGCAGAGTTAGGTGCTGAACATGCTAAGAGATTAGGCGAAGATGGTATAATTGTTAATGCTATATTAGCACACCATAATGATGTTGAGCCAAAATCACCTGAAGCAATAATCGTTCAAATTGCTGATGCTATTAGTGCTGCAAGACCAGGGGCTAGAAGAGAAACATTAGATAATTATATTAAGAGATTAGAAAGTTTAGAAAAAATAGCAGAAAGTTTTGATGGTGTAGAAAAAGCTTTTGCTGT
This sequence comes from Pleomorphochaeta sp., assembly GCF_050031695.1. Lineage (GTDB taxonomy): Bacteria > Spirochaetota > Spirochaetia > Sphaerochaetales > Sphaerochaetaceae > Pleomorphochaeta. The sequence continues at coordinate 41,261 of NZ_JBNAIC010000011.1, forward strand.
ACAAGCTGGAAGAGAACTTAGGATATTAGTTAATAATACTAGTGTAAGTGATGAAGATGCTCGGGATATGGCAAAAGAAATAGCTTCAAGAATTGAAGCTGAATTGAGATATCCTGGTAGGATTAAAGTCACTATAATTAGAGAAATGCGTGTAATTGAATATGCAAGATAAAAAATAGAGGCTTTAATTAGCCTCTTTTTTAATAAGTAGGATAAATTTGTGGGAAATAAGATAACTGTTTTAATGCTAGGAGATGTATGTGGTCAACCTGGTATGAGAGCTTTATTTATTGGATTGGGTCAATTGATTAAAGATCATAGAGCTGATTTTGTTGTTATTAATGGTGAAAATGCTGCGAATGGTTTTGGGCTGAATGAAAGTGAAAAAAACCAAATCTTTTCTTTAGGTGCAAATGTAATCACTAGTGGAAATCATATTTGGCAACAAGAAGAAATATACAATTCTTTAAAAAACGATAATAGATTATTAAGGCCTTTAAATTATCCAGCAGGTACTATAGGACATGGTTCAACTATAATTGAAAATAATGGTACAAAGTTTGGTGTAATAAATTTACAAGGAAGATTAAGTTTGCCTCAAACAGATTGCCCATTTAAAGCAGCTGAAGATGAAATAAAAAAAATGAAAGGTAAGTGTGATTTAATACTAATAGATATGCATGCTGAAAATCATGAAGAAAAGAAAGCTTTAGCCATGTATTTAGATGGAAAAGTTAGCGCGGTTGTAGGAACTCATACTCATGTTCAGACTGCTGATGAAATGATATTAGAAAAAGGAACAGCCTTTATCACTGATTTAGGTTTATGTGGTCCAAGTGATAGTGTTATTGGTTCTGATCCTGAAATTTCAATTAAAAAGCAATTAACACAGATGCCAATTAGAACTCAAATACATTCAACTGCTCCAGTAATTAATGGTGTAGAAATTAAGATTGATAAAGCTAGTGCTAAAGCTATTTCAATTAAAAGAATAAGTAAACAATTGTTGGTGTAAGTATGGCAAAAAAAATTCCAATACTACAAAAGTTAAAAGAAGAATATCCTGACTATAGTAAAGATGAACTAACTGCTTTTGTTATATGTAAAAATGTTTATATTAATAATGAATTAGTTACAAATACTAAAGTCAAAGTTGATAGTGTTTCTAATGTAGAATTAAATTTTGGTAAATATGTATCCAGAGGTGGTTTAAAATTAGAAAAAGCTTTAGAGGTATTTGATTTTAATGTAAATGGTAAAGTTATACTTGATGCAGGTTCTTCAACAGGTGGATTTAGTGATTGTTTATTACAACATGGAGCTATTAAAGTTCATAGTGTTGATGTAGGATATAATCAATTAGCTTGGAAATTAAGAAATGATGAAAGAATAATTGTACATGAAAAGCAAAATATAATGCATCTTGAAAGTTTAGATCCAAAACCTAGTCTAGCTGTTTGTGACTTATCCTTTAGATCAATAAAAAATGCAGCCTCGCATGTTTTATCTCTTTGTGGTGATACCAAATTAATATGTTTAATAAAACCTCAATTTGAAATACCTAAATTCGAAAGAGATTTTTCAGGAGTTGTAGAAGATACTGAATTGTTAAAAAGAATATTAAATCATGTATTTGAGATATTAAGTGATGATGGAGTTTTTATTGAAGATATAATACTTAGTCCAATAAAAGGAAGAAAGGGAAATATTGAATTTCTCTCTTTATTGAATAAAGAACAAGGGTTATCTTTCGACAGTTTTGAAGATAAATTAAATTCTTTATTGTTAAGTTAATTATCTAGACATTAATAGTTTATGTATATATGCTTACATTCACTATGAGTATCACAAAGAAAAAGTTATTTTTATCATGGGTTCCTTTAGCCTTAATGTGGATTGTTATGGCGAGCGAACAACCTATGATAACTAGTTTTATATCAAGATTGCCAGATGCAACTAATCAATTAGCTGCCTTTGGTTATTCTTTTGCCCTAGCTCTTTTTATTGAAGGGCCAATTGTTCAAATGCTTTCTGCTGGAACTGCAATAACTAAAAGTATAAGTTCTTATAAAAAAATTTTAACAATTATGAATGTGTTAGCAATAATCACTTTAGTAGCGCATTTAATATTCTGTATTCCTTCTGTCTTTTATTTTGCTGCAGAAAAAATTTTTGATTTACCTACTGAATTAATAGATAGTGCATATTGGTGTTTTGTCTTAATGATTCCTTGGTCTCCAACTATTGGTTATAGAAGATTATGGCAAGGTGTTATGATAAAACACGGTAGAAGTAAATATGTTCCTATAGTTATGTATATAAGAATAGCTGTAGCTTTTGTTGTATTATTTGTTGGACTTAATTTTTTAAATATAAGAGGAGCTTTATTAGGTGGTATTACACTTACATTTGGTGTAATTTCAGGTATGATATCTGCCTATATATTTGTAAAACCTATATTAAAAGAGCTACCTGAAACTGATAGTGAGAATTTAAATCTAAAACAAATGGTTAATTTTTATATTCCTTTAGCTTTTACATCTTGGATTACTTTAGGTATTAGACCCTTATTAAATCTAGGTATAACAAGAGGTTTAAATCCAATAGAATCCTTAGCTATTTGGCCAGTTATATTAGCATATCTATTTTTATATACCTCTATAAGTCAGTCTTTACAAGAAATAATAATAGCTGAATATAAAAAAGAAAATTTAAAAACTATAAAATCATTTGTGAATATAGTTGCAATATGTATTACAGTTATTTATGTAATTGTATATTTAAGTAAACCTATATTAAATTTATGGTTTATAAATATATCTAATTTACCAACAGCTCTATTAAATTATTTGCCAATATCTTTAGGTTTAGTATTGATTTTACCGTTTACAGCTGCAAAAATAGCTTATTTTAGAGCATCTCTTGTATCAATTAGAAATACTACTTCAATTACAATAGGTGTGTTTATAAATGTAATATCACTTATGATTTCGATAATAGTTTTACCTTCTATTTTACATTTAGCAGGGGTTTATCTAGCTTCTATCTCATATGTAATTTCATTTCTTTGTGAAGCCTTATTTTTGTTCTTTAGAGTAAATTATTTAAAGAAAACTAAGAATATTTTTTAATTAGATTTTTGTTTTTATCATATAAATCACCTTCAATTAACAAGAAGAATTTAGCTTCTTTATTAATTGAAAGGGATTGTGCTCTAAGTTGTTCGTAGCAAAGAGCAAAATTATCACTATTTAAAATATCTTTAGTAACATTTAAATATAAAGCTTTATCTTCTAATGTAACTCCAATTAATTGAGTTTTTTCAGGAATTAATGTAACACAATATTTTTCTAAAGCATTAATTGGTGGAGTCATTAATTGATATTCAAAACTATCATGGAGTTTATCGTATCGTTTAGTAGCGGTATAATCAAAGCTTATAATTTTATTATCCATAGATACAAAAAATAAAGTATAATCTCGAAAATTAGCTTCGTCTTTATTTTGTTTTGCTTGAGCTCTTAATTCTAAAGCATTAGATTCTTCTATTGCATTTTTTACTTTTGGATAGAAAATAATTATTTCTATAATTGTTAAAATTATAAAGATAATTAAAATATAAAAAAGGTTATTACCTTTATTATTGTTGTTAAAAGTAAATCTTCTCATATCTTTATACTATAATAAATAATTATAATAATCGATACTTTACAAGCTAAAAAATAGAACGTAAAATAAGTCCATATGAGAATACTCAATGGAATAGCAGCTTCGGGGGGAATATCTAGTGGGAGAGCATTAGTTTTTACTCATAACACTCTTGAAGTAAGTAAAGAAAAAATTGAACCTGAATTGGTTAAGGAAGAATTATTAAAGTTTGAGAATGCTGTTGAAAAAAGCATTAATGAAACTCAAGCATTATTAAATTCAATTGTTGATGAGACAAAAAAAGAAATACTTGAAACACATGTTATCATGTTGCAAGATCCTGAATTTATATCGGAGATAAAAGATGCAATAGAGATTCATTATCAAAATGCTGCTTGGGCTGTTGAAAGTGTAAGCGCATCATTAATTGCGACTTTAGAAGCTAGTGAAATTGAAATGATTAGAGATAGAGCTATCGATATGAGTGATATTTCTAGATTAATAATAGAAAACCTTCTAAAGAGAAAAAGCCGAAAACTTGCTCACATTAATGAAGAAGTGATTTTAGTAGCAGATTCATTACTTCCATCTGAAATGTTAACCATAAAGAAGAAGTGGATTAAAGCTATTGCTGTAGATACGGGAGGAAGAACTTCTCATGTAGCAATTTTTGCAAGATCTTTTGGTATTCCAACTGTTTTAGGTTTAAACAGTGCAAGTTTAAAAGCAAGAAATGGAGATGAGGTTATTCTCGATGGTAATGAAGGTCAAATTGTAATTAGACCTGAATGGTATGTCAAAAACAACTTTGATAATATTAAAGAAAAATGGGATAATCACCAAAAAGAATTATTGACAGTATCTAAACTTCCAGTTATTTCTCCTGATAAAAAAACATACGAATTAAAAGCGAATATTGAAACTCCTGATGAAATAAAAAATAGTATTGAGAAAGGAGCTTCAGGTATAGGCCTATTTAGAAGTGAATTTTTATTCTTACAAAAGAATGGTTTATTAAAAGAAGAAGTTCAATTTGATACATATAAACAAGTTTTACACGAAATGGAAGGAAGGCCTGTAACTATTAGAACAATAGATATTGGTGGAGATAAAGCTGTATCAAGTTTAGGAATAGATGAAGAAAACCCTATATTAGGTTGGAGAGCAATAAGATTTTGCTTAGAGAGAAAAGATATCTTTAGAATTCAACTAAGAGCACTCTTAAGGTCTTCCATTTATGGCAAACTTCATATAATGTTTCCTATGATTAGTGGACTAGATGAATTAGATCAAACTTTATTAATATTAAATCAAGTAAAGGAAGAACTTAGGGTAAATAAAATACCTTTTGATGAAGATATAAAGATTGGAACAATGATAGAGGTTCCTTCTGCTGCCCTTATATCTGAAGAATTAGCAAAACGAGTTGATTTCTTTTCAATAGGAACAAACGATTTGATTCAATATACTATAGCAGTTGATAGAGGAAATGAAAAAATAGCTCATCTTTATCAACCATTTCATCCAGGCGTATTGAGAATTATTAAATTAGTAATAGATAATGCTCATAAAGCTAATATTCCAATAGGAATGTGTGGTGAGATGGCTAGTAATCCTTATGCTACGATATTGTTAGCAGGATTAGGATTAGATGAATTTAGTATGAGTCCTTCATCTTTATTAGAAGTTCGAAAAATTTTGAGAACTATAGATTATAAAGATGCAAAGGAAATGGCTAACGAAGTGCTAAAAATGAATTCCTCAAATCAAATAGTAAACTATATTAAGAAATGGATGAGCGAAAGATTTGAGCATTTACCAAAATCACATACCTTATAATAAAAAATAAGGTAAATAATTTTGATAGGAGAGTAGTTTAATACTACAAGAAGATATGGATAATCAAAAAATACCAGTAGTATCAATAATAGGTAGACCGAATGTAGGTAAATCTACTTTATTTAATAGATTGATAGGAAAAAGAAGAGCGATAACAGATCCAACACCTGGAGTAACAAGGGATCCTATTCCTGAAAGATGTTTAATAGGAAATAACTATATTACTTTAGTAGATAGTGGCGGGGTAAAACAAGAAATTGAAGGACTTGATGATTTAGTTTCTCAAAAGAGTTTATCTTTATTAGATAAGAGTGATGTTGTTATTTTAATGATGGATTGTATGAATGTTACAGCAGAAGATGAAATATTAATTGAACAACTAAGACCATATAATGAAAAAATATTATTAGTAGTAAATAAAATTGATGATACTAATAGAGAAGATATGATTTGGGAATATTATTCTTACGGTTTTCAAAGAGTTGTAGGAATTAGTGCTGCACATGGCCATGGCATTGAAGAATTAGAAGATACGTTATTAGGACTACTTGATTTAGAAGAAAGATTTGAACCACAAGAGGATATTGAATCAGTCAAAATTGCTGTATTAGGTAAACCAAATACAGGGAAAAGTACTTTAACTAACTTATTAGTTGGTGATGATGTTTCAATAGTTTCAGATATTGCAGGAACAACTCGTGATGTTGTTCGTGGGGCTTTTGCATATAAAGGTACTGATTTTACAATACTTGATACAGCTGGTATTAGACGTAAAAGTAAAGTAGCAGAAGATGTTGAATATTATTCAGTTAATAGAGCTATAAAAACAATAGATGAAGCAGATGTTATCTTATTAATGATAGATAGTGTTGAAGGCCTTTCAGATCAAGATAAGAAGATTGCTAATTTAATTGTACGAAAAGGTAAAGGTATTATTTTAGTATTAAATAAAATTGACCAATTAACCGGTATAGAGAATGAATTAACTGCTATAAAAGATAGAATCAGATTCTTATTCCCTATATTAAATTTTGCTCCAATAACAGCAATTAGTGCTTTAAATGGTATTAAAATTTCTTCAATGTTAGATACTGTATGGGGAGTTTGGAAACAATTAAATAAGAGAGTTGATACATCAACTATAAATAATGCTCTAAAAAATTGGACTGAAAGCTACACCCCTCCTAGAGGCAGTGAAGGTCATTTTAAAGTTTATTATGGAACACAAGTTAGCGCAACGCCAGTTAGATTCTTATTTTTTGTAAATAGAATTAAGAACTTCCCTGAGATATATGTAAAATATTTAAAGAACTGTATTAGAAGAGACTTAGGATTTTCACAAATTCCTCTTGAAGTAGATTTAAGAGAGAGAAGACGGAATCCGTCCTTAAATAAAAAAGGTGATAAACCTATTCTCTCAAAAGTTAATAAGCCTATTGAAAAAGAAAATGTTTCCAAAAAGAAACCAACTTCAGGTAAGGCATATGCTAAGAAGAAAAATAAAAAACCAGGAAATAAAGCATCCTTAGGTAAAGCAATTGATAAAGCTAAGAAAGCTGAAAAAAACAAAAAAGGTAGAAAAAGGTAATGTCAATTGTTGAGCAAGATAATATCAAGGCAATTTGCCTTGATATTGATGGAACCTTATATCCTAAATTTCAAATGAATTTGAGATTGATATTAACAGCTTTTCCTAATATAAAATTAGGATTAAGCTTTAATAAAGTTCGCAAATTATATAGATCAACTCAAGAGTTAGAGAAACCTATAACTCAAGATAGAGAAGGCTTTTTAGATAAACAAGCTAAAATATATCTTGGTAAAACTAATCCAACAGATAAAGAACTTGATAAAGTAAAAAATGCTATAAATAAACAGTTTTATTTAGCATGGGAAAAGTCTTTTATGAGTATAAAAGCTTATGATAATATGTTATTAACTTTACAAAAAGCAAAAGATAAAGGATTAAAAATAGCATTATTAAGTGATTTTCCTATTGCTGAGAAAGTTCAAACTTTAGGCTTAGAAAATATTGTAGATTTTGCTATTTCAAGTGAAGAAACAGGATATTTAAAACCTTCTCTTAATACCTTTCTTCAATTATCAAATGGAATAAATATAGATCCAAAGAATTGTATATATTTTGGAGATAGTTATAATAAAGATATAATCGGTGCTAATAATGCAGGTATGAAAACTTTATATATTTCTAACAAGAAAGATAAAGCAAAGTTTAAAAAGGCTAATTATATTTGCAAAGATTGGTATGAAATAGAATCGTTATTGTTATAAAATCTAGGAGGCTTTTTTTGAATATTAATTTAATATTACCATTTTTACTTTTTTTATTTTCAATAATAATTAATTTGTTAATAATTAATTCTAAAATGAATAATTCTAAAAAAAATAAAGATATAAACAAAAATTTGTTAAGCCGAATCAGAAATGCAGAAAAAAACATTGATGAGAAAATAATTATCTCTGAAGAAAAGATTGTTGAACAACAAAACGAAGTTAGTAAAATGATTTTTCAAGTAGATAGAAAATTACAAAAATTGAAAACAAATGGGGAAGAAATTTCCAAGTTAACTAATGTTGTTGAAAGATATCGAAATATGTTAGGTGTATTAGATGTTAACACTAATGAGACTCATGATTGGGTAGTCAAAGTAAGAAAAGAAAGTGAAGACTTATCTAAGCTTCAAGATTTAATTAAAGAGCACCAAAAAGAGACATATAAAATAATAGATACTTATGATATAGCTGTTGAAAAACAAAATACTTACTATGGTGATTATGAAGCCAAGCTAGAAGAATTAAGAAATGGTTATATTAAAGAGATAGATAATTATATAAGTATTGTTGAAGATAAATTGAATTCTAAAATTCATATGCTAAATACAGCAACAACAAATTTAGAAAATATAATTCAAGAAAGTTCTAATATGCTTAATGATTTAGAAAAAAACCAAAAAGATTTTCAAATAGAGAATTCTGAAATTAAAAAAGAATTTATAAATACAATATCTAAATATAAAGAAAATGAAATAAATAAATATAAAGAAAAAATAATAGAGCTAAATAATAAAAATAAGGATTCTTTGTTGCTTGGAATTGAAAAAGTTGGGTTAAATAAAGTCGAAGAAATCGAACAGTCTATAAATCAAGTAATTGATTCAATAAATGATATGGCTAATAATTCAGAAAAAACAAAAATACTAAATATAAGCGAAGATATAGAGGATGCAGAAATAGTAAAAAACGATAAAAATGATGAAAAAAAGAAATATGAAATAGTTGGGGAAGAAGAAGAAATAGAACTTGAATAAATTTTTTTATAAAAGACACTTGACGATTATTTTCCCTAGTATTATTTTTATCACGTAATTAAAAATATTAAAGGAACTAAATTAACTAATGATAATAAATTAGTTAATTTTTTTAAGGTCCATTTAAAATATATAGGATAGCAAAAATGAGTAAAGAAACTACTAATGAAAAAGAAACAAAAGTAGAAGAAACCGAAGTAGAAGTAAATATTGAGAGAGATGATGTTGAAAAAGGTTCTAAAAAGGCTAAAAAAGCTAAGAAAAAAGAATTAACTCCTTTAGAAGAAAAAGAATTAGAAATTTGTAAACTTCAAAAGGAATTAGAAGAAGCAAAAGCAGCAGAACAAAAAGCTAAGGATGACTTATTAAGAAAAGTTGCAGAAGTTGAAAACTTTCGTAAAAGATTGATTAGAGATAAAGAAGATAGTATTCAATTTGCAAATAATCAATTAATTTGTGATTTATTACAATCTCTAGATGATTTTGATAGAGCTATTACAGCAAGTGAATCTGCAAGAGATTTTGATAAGATTCATGATGGAGTTGTTATGGTAAATGATAAACTTCATACTGTCCTAGAAAAAAATTGGGGTTTAAAAAAGTTAGAATGTGTTGGAGAAGAATTTGATCCTTCAAAACATGAAGCTTACATGATGGAACAAAGTGATGAATATGATAAAGAAGTCGTTCTATTAGAATTAGGTGCGGGGTATACATTACATGATAGAGTAATAAGACCTGCAAAAGTTAAAGTTGGTAAACCAAATTAATTGACGATTAATTAAAGTATTATTACTTTTATATTATAGAAAAAATATTAATCAAATAAAGAACAACCAGGAGATATATTATGGGTAGAATTATTGGAATAGATTTAGGAACAACTAACAGTTGTGTTTCCGTAATGGAAGGAAATGAACCAATGGTAATTGCCAACTCAGAAGGACAAAGAACAACTCCTTCAATTGTTGGTTACACAGCAAAAGGTGATCGTTTAGTAGGTCAACCAGCAAAAAACCAAATTGTAACTAACGCAGAGAATACTGTGTTCTCAATTAAACGTTTTATGGGACGTAAGCATAATGAGGTACCAAGTGAATTAAAGATGGTTCCTTATAAAGTAACAACTGGATCAAATAATGAAATTAAAGTAGATATCAGAGGTAAAGAATATTCACCACAAGAAATTTCTGCAGCTGTATTACAAAAAATGAAAAAAACTGCTGAAGATTATTTAGGTGAAACAGTAACTGAAGCTGTTGTAACAGTTCCTGCTTATTTTAACGACTCTCAAAGACAAGCAACTAAAGACGCAGGTAAAATTGCTGGTTTAGAAGTAAAAAGAATTGTTAACGAACCTACAGCTGCTGCTTTAGCTTATGGTTTTGGTAAAGATGCTTCAAGAGAAGAAAAAATCGCTGTATACGACTTAGGTGGTGGTACATTTGATATTTCTATCCTTGAATTAGGTGATGGCGTATTTGAAGTTAAATCTACAAATGGTGATACTCATTTAGGTGGTGATAACTTTGACCAAGTTATTATTGATTGGATGATTGAAGAATTTAAAAAAGAAACTGGAATTGATCTTTCAGGAGATAAAATGGCTCTTCAAAGATTAAAAGAAGCAGCTGAAAAAACAAAAATTGAATTATCTAATTCAACAAATTCTGATATCAATTTACCTTTTATTACAGCAGATCAAACAGGTCCAAAACACTTACAAATGTCATTAACTCGTGCTCGTTTTGAACAAATGGTTAAACCATTAGTAGATAGAACTAAAGAGCCTTGTATTAAAGCATTAAAAGATGCTGGATTATCTGCAAGTGATATTGATGAAGTTATCTTAGTTGGTGGATCATCACGTGTTCCTCTAGTACAAGAAACAGTAAAATCATTATTTAACAAAGAACCTCATAAAGGTGTTAACCCTGATGAAGTTGTAGCAATGGGTGCAGCTATTCAAGGTGGTATCTTAGGTGGTGATGTTAAAGATGTATTATTATTAGACGTTACTCCATTATCATTAGGTATTGAAACTTTAGGTGGTGTTTGTACTAAATTAATTGAAAGAAATACTACAATTCCTACAAAGAAAAGCCAAATTTTCTCAACTGCTGCTGATGGTCAAACTGCTGTATCAATTCATGTTTTGCAAGGTGAACGTGAAATGGCTGCACAAAATAGAACTTTAGGTAATTTTAATTTAGAAGGAATTCCTTCAGCTCCAAGAGGAGTACCACAAATTGAAGTAACATTTGATATTGATGCTAATGGTATTGTTCATGTATCTGCAAAAGATTTAGGTACAGGTAAAGAACAAAAAATTAGAATTGAAACATCTTCAGGTCTTTCTGATGATGAAATCAATAATATGGTTAAAGACGCTGAAGCACATGCAGAAGAAGATAAAAAAGAAAGAGCTAAGATTGATGCAAAGAATGAAGCTGATGGTTTAATCTATTCAACTGAAAAATCATTAAAAGATTATGGTGATAAAGTTGGTGCTGAAGATAAAGCTAAAATTGAAGCTGCTTTAGAAGATTTAAAGAAATCTGTTGCTGACGCTTCTTCAAGTGCTGAAGATATTAAAGCAAAAGTAGAAACTTTACAACAAGCAGCTTATAAATTAGCTGAAGAAGTATATAAAGATTCTGCAGCTGCTCAACAAGCTGCTGGTGCAGCAGGCGCAGGAGCAAATCCTAATCAAGCAAATGAAGATGTTAATAATAATGCTTCAGCTGCAAAAGATGACGGAGTTGAAGACGCAGACTTTGAAGTTGTAGACTAAACAATTTAAAAACAATAAACTAAAACGCATCATGTCATAGAGGCATGATGTGTTTTAGATTGAATAAGAGAAGGAAAGTGTCGTGGCAAAACGTGATTATTATGAAGTATTAGGTGTTTCTAAGACAGCTAATGCTGATGAAATAAAAAAAGCTTATAGAAAACTAGCTGTTGCAAACCATCCGGATAGAAATCCAGACGATAAAGCTGCAGAGGAACGTTTTAAAGAAGCTACTGAAGCTTATGAAGTATTAAGTGATGAAAAGAAACGCTCAACCTATGATCAGTTCGGATTTGCTGGAATTGATGGTATGGCTGGTGGTCATGATTATTCTAATGTTTACAATGATTTTAGTGATATTTTTGGTGGCGGCGGATTTAGCGACATTTTTGAATCATTTTTTGGTGGCGGTGGAACTTCATCAAGAAGAAGTTCTGGTCCAAGCGTTGGTGCGACATTAAGATATGATGTTACTTTAGATTTAGAAGAAGCTGCTTTTGGTAAAAAAATTGAAATATCATATGCTCATCATATAAGTTGTCCAGATTGTAATGGTAGCGGTAGTAAGACTGGTGGAACTAAAACTTGTCCTCATTGTAATGGTACAGGTAAAGTAAATAGGTCTAGTGGTTTCTTTGCTGTATCAACACCTTGTAGTAATTGTAATGGTACTGGTAGGGTTGTTGAAGATCCATGTAATCATTGTCATGGTTCAGGAGTTGTAAGAAAACAACAAAAAGTAAAAGTGTCTATTCCGCCTGGAGCTGATGATGGTACAAGAATATCTTTAAGAGGTATGGGTGATGCTGGAAGAAACGGTGGACCATCAGGTGATTTGTATGTTTATATAAATGTTAAACCTCATAAATATTTTGTAAGACATAATTATGATGTTTATATTCAAATACCAATATCAATGACTCAAGCTGCATTAGGTGCTGAAATAAAAGTTCCATTACTTGATGGTAAGAAAATTAAAGTTGTAATTCCATCTGGTGTTCAAAATGGAAAACTAATTAGAGTTAAAGATAAAGGTATTCCTAAAGATAGGAATATGAATAGAAGAGGTGATATGTATATTAAGTTAAGAGTTGATACTCCTAAAATTGGTATTACTTCACAAAAAGCTAAAAAGTTATTAAAAGAATTATCTAAAGTATTAGGTGAAGAGGAAACTCCAACTCCTATTCCTTTTGAATAGTCTTTATTTTGAATAAATAACAAGCTCTCAGTTTAGGGGATACCCTAATTATTGAGAGCTTTTTTTAGTTATGTAATTCTTTATGGGCTAGTATTTTTTCAAATTTAATGATAGTTTAAATTTACGTTTTATAGGTAGGAGATACACCATGGGTGAGAAGATATATGGCAAGCATGCAATAGAAGAAGGGATAAAAATGGCACCTTCAGGATCTACATTATATATATGTAGAGGAACAGGTAAAAAATTTGCTGATTTAGATAGAATGGCAAGATTTAGCAAAAAAGTTATTGTTAAAAAAATAGCAAAAGCTGAGATGGATAAAATGATGCCAGGTATTGATCATAGAGGTGCTATTCTTGATTTAGGTGGAGCTAGAAGATCTCAAGGAAGAATAAATACTAAAGATGTTAAAGAATATATTTCAGAATTGAACGATGGCGATGGAGGGCTTGTACTTGTTTTAGATGGTATAACTGACCCTCATAATTTAGGAGCAATTTTAAGATCTTGTGATCAATTTGGAGTTGATTTAGTATTAATTCCTGAGAGAAGAAGTGTTCAGGCAAATGAAACTGTAATTAAAATTTCTAGCGGCGCTGCTCAATATGTTCCTATTTCTCCTGTTGTTAATATTAATAGAGAATTAAAATTATTAAAAGATAATGGCTTTTGGATATATGCTGCTGATATGAATGGACAATCATCTTATAAAACAGAATTTGCAAAAAGAAGTGTTATTGTAATGGGGAATGAAGGTTCAGGTATTTCAAGATTAGTTAGAGAAAATTGTGATTATGTAACTTCTATTGAAATGCAAGGTCATATTGATTCATTAAATGTTAGTGTTGCAGCTGGTATTTTATTGTATGAATTTAGAAGATTAATGAAATAACATAAATATTTGATATATAAAAAATAAAAAGTCTCAATAGTAATTGAGGCTTTTTATTTTGTTGAAATTTATACAAAATTTATAAAAAGTGTCTAATTAAATAATTTGTCATTATTTAAACAAAATAAGAAGATTATAATATATTTGACATATGTAGTATTGAATAAATGAGATATACAAAAGAATAAGTTAAAAACTATTTAGTATTAAATAACTTTTTTTAAATTATTTTTATCTATACATAAAAATTGATAATTTGTGAATATATATACAACTTTTTGAATAAATAACTTGTATTTTATTAGTTAGTAATTTATCATTAAAGATAACTTAAAAAGAAGGAGAAATAAAAGATATGAAAAAAATATTAACTTTATTTTTA
>NZ_JBNAIC010000012.1:0-59358 GCF_050031695.1 Pleomorphochaeta sp.
AGTCTACTACAGGGTCACCTGATGTGATTATACCAATAATAGGAATATCAAAAGCTTGGATAAAACCACCTTTACCTTTAGTTTGTATAGTTAAGTAGTATCCGATATCTGCATTTATATCATCAGCAAGTTTAGCACCTATTACAACACCTTCATTATCTTTAGATATCCAATCACCTCTGATTGTAGCGTCGTCAAAATTATAAGCATTAGTATTTTTAGAATCTATAGCCTTTAATGTTACTGAAAGTGAACCAGATGCTGGATAAGGGTCTTCATAGAACATTATTTGTGCTGAAGATATGAACTCTTTTGTATAATTATCATAACCATTATCACTTAATAATCTTTCAAGCTTAGAGCTTTGTTCTTGGTTAATTAAATAATCAATGGGAAGATAATCCCTTTCTTCAAAATACTCTTGAGCATAAATTTTCGCACTTGAAGTATCGTTATAGATTAAGTTTTTTTCTGAATCTAGTTTTATGCCAGTAATAAATGTGTGCATAAATACTGAAAAAAATACAGCTATTACAACAACAAATACTGTTATAATAGTTCTTTTTTTATATCTGCTTATTCCTCTAAATGCTAATTTAAACATGTTGCTCCAAATTGACTTTTTAGCTTTACCATTAACTTATGATAAGTTGTAAGTATATTTTATATTCTATATTTTAACTTTGGTTTAAAATTAAAATAAATTTTACTTTATGCCTTGTAGTAGTATAATTATAAATTAAAGGGTCAATTACGATTTGTCAAATTATAATGATTCTAAACTTTTGGAGGATTTGATATGGTATTTCATGGTTTAATTAAATCTACACTGTTAGATTATCCTGGAAAATTAGCGTGTACTTTATTTACGGGAGGATGTAATTTTCGCTGTCCTTTTTGTCAAAATTCAGCATTAGTTTTAAACCCGTCAAGTGAACCTGTTATTGATAGCATAGAATTAGATAAGTTTCTTAAAAAAAGAATTCGTTATTTAGATGGTGTTTGTATAACTGGAGGAGAACCTTTACTCCAAAAAAATGTTATTGATTATATTAAGTATTTAAAAGATTTAGGTTATTTGGTAAAACTTGATACAAACGGATCTTTTCCAGATAAGTTAGAAAACCTATTATCGAAAGATTTAGTTGATTATGTTGCTATGGATTTAAAAAGTAGTAAAGAAGGATATTCAAAAGCAGTTGGTATTGATAATTTTGATATCACTTCAATAGAACAAAGTGTAGATCTTTTACAATCATCAAATATTGATCATGAATTTAGAACTACTTTAGTCAAAGAATTACATGGTGAAAAAGAGATTGAAGGAATTGGTTTGTGGCTTAAAAAAAACCAAAAACTGTATTTACAAAAATTTGAAGATTCTGGTACAAATATTCAACAAAATTTAACAGGATTTAATGTAAATGAAATGAATTCTATTAAAAATATATTAAAGAGTTATATAAATTTTGTAGAAGTTCGAGGGGTTTAATTATTGGATAAAACACTATCTATAGTGTAATAAAAAAAATAGTACAATACATATTGCGTATTAATAAATGCTATGCTATACTTAATGTTATCGAGAATGTTTTTCATTAAGTAAGAATTGATAAAAATGTACAAAGAATTAATAAAGAACGAGGTAGTTGAGATGTATAAAGTTGCCAAAAGAGATGGAAGTGTTGTTGAATTTGATATTAATAGAATTTCACATGCTATAGAAAAAGCTTTTAGAGCTTCAGGAAGGAATTATAATTCTAGTGTAATAGATTTATTAGCTTTGCAAACTACTTCTAATTTTGAAGAAAAAGTTGAAAATAATTTAATAACTGTTGAAGCTATTCAAGATTCAGTTGAAAATATTCTTCAATTATCTGGTTATGGTGATGTAGCTAAATCATATATTCTTTATAGAAAGCAAAGAGAAAAAATTAGAAATATGCGTTCAACAATCGTTGATTATAAAGATGTTGTAGATGGCTATTTAAGATTAGATGACTGGAGAGTAAAAGAAAATTCAACTGTTACTTATTCTGTAGGTGGTTTAATCCTTTCAAATAGTGGTGCTATTACAGCTAATTATTGGTTAAGTGAAATATATGATGAAGAAATTGGTAATGCTCATAGAAATGGTGATTTCCATATTCATGATTTATCCATGTTAACAGGTTATTGTGCTGGTTGGTCATTGAAACAGTTAATCAAAGAAGGTTTAGGTGGAATAGCTGGAAAGATTACTAGTAAACCTGCAAAACATTTATCTTCATTGTGTAATCAAATGGTTAACTTCTTAGGCATCCTTCAAAATGAATGGGCTGGTGCACAAGCATTTTCTTCTTTTGATACTTATTTAGCTCCTTTTGTTAAAGTTGATAATTTATCTTATGAACAAGTAAAACAAAATATTGAATCTTTTGTTTTTGGTGTTAATACCCCTTCACGTTGGGGAACTCAAGCTCCATTTTCTAATATTACATTAGACTGGACTGTTCCTTCTGATTTAGCTGAACTACCAGCAATTGTTGGTGGTAAAGAAATGGACTTTAAGTATAAAGACTGTAAAAAAGAAATGGATATGGTAAATAAAGCCTTTATTGAAGTATTTATTTCAGGTGATGCAGATGGTAGAGGATTCCAATATCCTATTCCAACATATTCAATAACTAGTGATTTTGATTGGTCAGAAACAGAAAATAATAAATTGTTGTTTGAAATGACTGCAAAATATGGTACTCCTTATTTTTCAAACTATGTAAATAGTGATATGGAACCAAGCGATGTTAGAAGTATGTGCTGTAGACTTCGTTTAGATTTAAGAGAACTTAGAAAGAAAAGTGGTGGCTTCTTTGGTAGTGGAGAATCTACTGGTAGTATCGGTGTTGTTACTATTAATTTACCTAGACTTGGATATACAGCAAAGAGTGAAGTTGAATTCTATGAAAAACTTGATTATTTAATGGATTTAGCTGCAAGAAGTTTAAAGGTCAAAAGAAATATTGTTTCAAGATTATTAGATGAAGGTTTATATCCTTATACTAAGAGATATTTAGGTACTTTTGATAATCACTTCTCAACTATTGGTTTAGTTGGTATGAATGAAACATGTTTAAATGCTTCATGGGTTAGTGATGGAATTTCAAGTGAAAAAGGTAAAAAGTTTGCACAAGATGTATTAAATTATATGAGAGAACGCTTATCAGACTATCAAGAAGAGTATGGAGATCTTTATAACTTAGAAGCAACTCCTGCAGAAAGTACTTCATATAGATTAGCTTTACATGATAAAAAACATTATCCAGGAATTATTACTGCAAGTGAAGATGATAATAGACCTTACTATACTAACAGTTCTCATTTAGCTGTTGATTATACTTCTGATGTTTTTGAAGCTTTAGAGCATCAAGATAATTTACAAACATTATATACCTCAGGAACTGTTTTCCATTCATTTATTGGAGAGAAGCTTTCATCTTGGAAAGAAGCTGCATTAATGGTTAAAAAAATAGCTGATAATTTTAAGTTGCCTTATTATACTATCAGTCCTACTTATTCAATTTGTCCGAAACATGGATATATTGCAGGTGAACATTATACTTGTCCAAAATGTGGTGGAGATGCAGAAGTTTATAGTAGAATTACAGGTTACTATAGACCTGTTCAAAACTGGAATATTGGGAAAAGTAAAGAGTTCGAAAAAAGAACTGAATATAATTTTAAAACAAGTACTTTAGAAAAAACAGATAGAGTAAAAAAAGAAGATTCAAAAGAAATTCTTATTGCTAATTCAAGTGATAGTGTTATGTTATTTACTACACCTACATGTCCAAATTGTAAAATTGCTAAACGTTTCTTAGATGAAGCTGGAATAATTTATAATGTTGTAGATGCTACTAAGGAATTGGATTTAGTAAAAGAATTTGGTATCATGCAAGCTCCAACTCTAGTCGTTGTAAATAATGGTGATGTAAGTACTTATACAAATGCTTCTGCAATAAAAGGTTATTGTGAAAGAAGAGCATAATTGAAATTGTTATAATATGGCAAAGGTTTAATTTAAAAAATCCCTTGCCATATTATTAATGATAGCTTATCATATAGATACTAAAGATTATGTCTTTGTGTTTCTACATGAAACATAAAATGGAAGAAGCTATAAGTTTTTTTATCTTATAGTAAGTTAGGTCTCCAAATAGTTAACATATTCCATTGGGGAGAGTTTTGAGGGCTCTCTCCTTATTTTTTTTGTTCATCTCTTGATGAAAAATCAAACTATCTATATATTAAATTAAAATTATATAAGGAATAAGCGTATGATAGTTTGTAAATTTGGTGGAAGTTCTGTTGCTAGTGCGAAGCAATTAGAAAAAGTAAAATCTATTGTAGAATCTAATTTAGATAGGCAAATAGTTGTTGTTTCAGCTCCAGGGAAAAGAGACAGTTCTGATATTAAAGTAACTGACTTGCTCTATTCTTGTTGTAAAGAAGTAAAAGAAACTGGAAATTGTGATAAATCTTTTACTCAAATTGAAAAAAGATTTATTGAAATACTTGAAGATTTTAATTTAGATACTTCAATAATGAAGAAAGCTTTATCTGAAATTAAAGAAGAAATTACTTTGAATGCTAATGAGAATTATGCAGCCTCAAGAGGTGAATATTTAAACGCTATAGTAATTTCACAATATTTTGGTTATGAATTTGTAGATGCTGCAGAATTAATTGTTATAAATGATAATGGTTATGTAGCTGATGAAACTTGGGATAAAATAACTAAAAAATTAGATTCAACTAAAAAATATATAATACCTGGATTTTATGGAGTAAATAAAAGTGGCATTATTACTACTTTCTCAAGAGGTGGTTCAGATATTACAGGTGCTATAATTTCTAAAGCAATGAATGCTTCTGTTTATGAAAATTGGACAGATGTAGCAGGTTGCTATAATGTAGATCCTCGATTTATAAAAAAAGCATATCCTATTGAAACAATGACCTATAGTGAAGTGAGAGAATTGTCAGCCTTTGGTGCTAGTGTTTTCCATGCTGATGCTATAGCTCCTGTAATGGAAGCCGGTATTCCAATTAATATTAAAAATACTAATGATCCAGAAGCTAACGGTACAATGATTGTTTCATCGAAAGATAATAGTGGACCAATAGGTGTATCAAAAGTATCTTCTTTTTCTAAATTCTTGGGTAAAAAATTAATGTTATATAAAGAATCAGGAATGATAAATACTCTTCATGCTGTATTAAAATCATATGGTATTACCCCTAATTTTGCAGTTCAAGGTGTTGATTCTTTTTCTTTCTTGTTTGATTCAGAATTAATTAGCGGTAAAATCCTAAATGACATAAAAGTAAGATTTAAAGAAGATTTTGATATTAGTGAAATAGATATATTAAATTCTTTATCTGTAGTTGGTGTTGTTGGTCAAGATATTAATAATGATATTGATTGTATTAGTAAATGTTTTGAAGCGTTAAAAGAAAACAATATTACAGTTCATCAAAGTGTATTAGGGGCTTCTTCTCTTTCTGTATATTTTGTAGTTGATGATGATAAAGCATCTAAAGCTGTTGAAGTTATTTTTGATAAATTATTTTAATGCTATTTAAATTATTATAAAAAAAAGAGGCTGTTCAATGAACAGCCTTGTTTTTTTGCTTCTTATTATTTGTTAATAGTTAATTCGCTTTCTAAATCAAAGAATTTTGCTTTTTCCATAACAGGGATAAGTGCTACTTTGTCATCAGGGAATACTTCAAATTGAGGAGCAATTTTACCAATAACTTGAGCTTTAGATGTTGATACATAAACGTGAGTTTCACTACCTAAAGGTTCAACAACTGAAACACTACCTACAATTGTTGTATCTTTTACAGGTTGTTCACTGTATTGTACATCTTCAGGACGAATACCAAATGTAACAGATTTGCCAACATAACTCTTAAGAGCTATAGCTTGGTCTGCAGTTACTTTTAATCTGAAAGTACCTTCATTTACAAAGATATCATCGCCTTCAGCTTCAACTTTAGTTTCAATAAAGTTCATAGGAGGAGATCCAATGAATCCTGCTACGAATTTATTAACTGGTTCGTTATATAATTCTAAAGGTTTACCAATTTGTTGAATAACACCAAACTTCATAACAACAATTTTATCAGCCATAGTTAAAGCTTCAACTTGGTCGTGAGTAACATAAATCATTGTTGCTTGTAATCTGTGGTGTAATCCAGAGATTTCAGCTCTCATTTGTACACGTAATTTTGCATCAAGGTTAGATAAAGGTTCATCGAACAAGAATACTTTTGGTTGACGAACAATAGCACGACCTACAGCTACACGTTGTCTTTGACCACCTGATAATGCTTTAGGTTTTCTTTCTAATAATTCTTCAATGTCAAGAATTTTTGCAGCTTCACGAACTCTTTGATCGATTTCTGCCTTGTCAAATTTACGGATTTTTAGACCAAATGCCATGTTATCGTAAACTGTCATGTGAGGATAAAGTGCATAGTTTTGGAATACCATTGCTATATCTCTATCTTTAGGTGGTACATCATTAACTAATTTTCCATCAATTAATAACTCACCAGAAGAGATATCTTCCAAACCAGCTACCATTCTTAAAGTGGTAGATTTACCACAACCGGAAGGTCCTACTAGAACCACAAACTCTCTGTCTTCAATGTCAATGTTAACACTATCTACAGCTTTAACATTACCATCGTAAATTTTACAGATGTTTTTTAGATTTACAGTTGCCATATTAAGCTCCTATATTTATTTTATTTGGTAATAGAATACTAGGAATTTATTGCGTTGTCAAATCTTTTTTAGTGCATATTTTTATATAAATTTAATATCGTTTTATTAGGTAAATAAATGAAAGCATATTAGTGAATAGTATACATTATAATTTATTAATAATTAAATAATTATACTATCGTTGGGAAAGAAATTTTAACAATACATCCTTGTTTGTCTAGCCTGTTTTTAATAGAAATTACTCCTTTGTATTTAGTAACAATTCCATATACTAATGATAAACCTAAGCCTGTATTTACTCCGTTATGAGATTTTGTTGAATAGAAAGGTGTGAAATAATCTTTACTTTCATCAATCCCAAAACCTGTATCTTTAATCTCTAATTCTGTATTATTGTTTATTTGATCGATAATAATTTCAATTTCTCCATTTTCTTTTATAGATTCAAAACTGTTTTTTATAATATTTAAAATAGCTTGTTTTAATTCATTTTCGTTTATAAAAACAATTGAATTCTTATTTTTTTCAATTAGAGCTATCTTTATATTTTTTAATTTTGCATTTAATTTTAATAAATCTATCATTTCTTTTATTAAATCATTCAAGTTTACAGTTTCAACAGAAACTTTATCGAGATTAGAAAAGTTCTGTAGATTGCTAATTATTTTAGTAATATAATCAACCTGTTTTGATAATTTATTAACTATTTTTAATAAATCTGGTTCATTGTATCTGAATTTAATATTTGTTAAATAGTTGCTTATTATTTCAAGAGGGTTATTAATTTCGTGAGCTACACCTGCTGATAGTAGTCCAATAGAAGATAATTTTTCAGATAATTGGTTGTTAAATTGTACATTATCATATTCGGTAATATCATAAAAAATAATCATTGCACCTATTTTATCTTTTTCATCATAAATAGGAGAATAATGAACATTATAAATTCCTTTATTGTTATTTATACAAATGGATAAATGAAAAATGGTGCTTTCTTCAGTATTTTGAATTAATCCCATAATTAAATTTATTGTTGTTTCATTAGAATTAAGTAATAAAAGTTCACCAGGTTTATCTAAATATTCATTTATATCGATGGTAAAGTTGTTAATAAAATATTTGTTAATTAATTTTAATATTCCTTCATTATTTAAAATAATTAAATTAACAGGCAATGTTTCTAAAATTGCTTCATTATATTTTATTAGATGATAGAAAGAATTAATTTCATGTTGATAACTTGGTTTTTCTGAAAATTGTGTATATGCCATTTTAATAATTTGCATTTTACCAATTCCTTGAATATTTTCAGTTATGATATTCTGTCCTTTTCTAATTACAGATATTGTGTCAGCAATATCATAAATCCAGTCTATTTTATGAGTCATTATGATAATTAAACAGCCATTATTTTTAAGTTCAACTAGTTTTGGTTTTAAAACAGAAAAGGATTCTACTGATATCTTGTCTAAGGCTTCATCAAGTATTAATACTTTTGGATTATTTTTGATTTTAGCTAATATTGCAACTAAAGCTTTTTCTGCTAAAGTTAAGTTCTTTGTTATTTTACTTGAATCTATGTTAAATCCTAATTCATTTATATAATTGTTTGATAGCTCTTGTATTTTCTTTTTAAGATTTAAAGAAAAGAATGGAGATTTATTGTCACAAAAAAAGAGATTTTCTGCGACAGTAAAATAAGGGTTTAAAAGTAATTGTTGATGAACAAATTCTATTTTATTGTTTTTTGCAAATTTGGTTTTAATAGAAGAGTATTCTTTATTATTAATAGTAATGGTTCCTGAGGAAGGCTTTTGTAAACCACATAATAATAGTCCAATACTAGATTTGCCAGCACCATGTTCTCCTACAAGAGCATGAATAGTCCCTTGTTTAAAGTCTATAGTTGTATGATCTAATGCTCTTACCGCATTATAATTTAGGCAAATATCATTAATCTTAATATTATTACTCATCAATTACTATTCCATATTTCTTTATTTTTAGATAAAGAGTATTTCTGCTCATTTTTAAAAATTTAGCAGTTTCTGTTTTATTATTATTATTTCTTAATAATACTTTTTTAATTAATTCTTTTTCTCTTTGTTGAATTATACTTAAAGACTCTTTGCTCTTTGTTCCATACAATTCAAAACTTGGAGGTAAATCTTCTATTTGTATTTCATTATCTTGTGAGATTGTTGCAGCATATAAAAGAGCATTTTTTAATTCTCTTATATTTCCTGGCCATTGATAATTAAAAAATATTTGTTTTACTTCATTAGATAATATTTTTTTAGGGGTTTTAGTATTTTTGCTAATTTCAAAAAGAAGTGTGTTAAATAAGTCATCCATATCTTCTTTTCTATTTCTTAATGCCGGAATTTTTAAAAGGCCTCCATTTAGTCTATAAAATAGATCTTCTCTAAAAGTATTATCTTCTACCATTTTAAATAAATCTTTATTTGTAGCTGCAATAAAACGAACATTTATCTTTTTAGTTTTTTTGCTACCTATTCTTCTAACTTCTTGGTTTTGTATAACTCTTAATATTTTAGCTTGAAGAGTTGTTGGCATATCTCCAATTTCATCTAGCAATAATGTTCCATTATCAGCTTGCTCAAAGACACCAATATAATCGCTTTCAGCTCCAGTATAAGCTCCTTTTTCATGGCCAAATAATTCATTATCTAAAAGCGCTTCAGGAAAAGCTGCACAGTTTATCTTGATAAATTTCTCACTAATTCTATTTGAGTTTTTATATATATAATCTGCTAGTATTTCTTTTCCACAACCATTTTCTCCAATTATTAATATTGAAATATCTGAAGCTGCTAGTTTTTCAGCTCTAGTAATAATATTGTTAAAAGCAATGTTTTTACTTTCAAATAATGGACTTCCTTCTTTTAGTCGCTCTTTTAAATTTTCGTTTTCTTTTTTAACTTTTATGTTTTGTGTAGCTGCATCAATTCTATTACATAGTGTATTAAAATCAATAGGTTTTTTTACGAAATCATATGCTCCAAGTTTCATAGCTTTAACAGCAGTTTCAACTGTCGCATATCCTGTTATCATTATAATAGGAATGTTTTCATACATTTTTTTTAATTCTGGTAATATTTCAACACCATTTTCTTCACCTAAACGGACATCAAGTAGTATCAAATTAATAGTTTCTTTAGATAACATATTTAAGGCGTTTTTTCTATTATTAGCATAAAAAAGATAATGACCCACAAAAGAAAAATTATCTTGTAAAACTTCGAATAATTGCTGATTGTCATCAATTAAAAGGATATGCATATTATTTCTCCTATCTTTTATAGTACAGTTTTGAACACTTGGTGTACTATTTTAGGACAATTGTAAGTCAATAAATCAATTTTGGCAATAAAATAAAATAAATAATTTATTATGCTATAAAAAGATATGTATAATATATAAAGGTTGGCATGTTTTTTGCATTATAAAATTATTGTATAAGAAGTTTAAATTATTATATTGATTAGGCCTATATCAATTTAATCAAAATCTTTATACAAATAATTCTATTATTTATTAGAATTAATTTTATAATTGATTAAGAGTTAGTAAAGAGGAGAGAGTATGAAAAAATTATTAACATTATTATTGATTTCAAGTTTAGCATTAACTTCAATTTTTGCTCAAGGAAATAGTGAAGAAAAAGAAAGTTCTAGTGAAGCAGGTATAGGGGATTTAAAAATTGTATTAGTTCTTCCTGGTCCTATTAATGATCAATCATGGAATGCAACTAACTATGCCGGTTTAGTAGCTTGTAATGAACAACTTGGTACTAATATGGAGTACTTAGAAAATGTTCAAGCATCTGATTATGAATCTACTTTTAGAAACTATGCTGAAAGAGGATATGATTTAATTATGGCTGCAGGTACTCAATTTGATGATGCTGCAAATAAAATAGCAAGTGAATATCCTGATTCTACTTTCTGTGTTGTAAATGGATTTAGAGCTGATTATGATAATGTTTCTCCTATTTTCCCAAAAGAATATGAAGCAAGTTTTGTTGCAGCTTTAATAGCTGGTGAAGTTTCAGATTCTGGTAATTTTGCAACTATTGGTGGATTCCCTAATGAAGCTATGGAAAAACTTTTAGATGTATATGAAGCTGTTTCTGTTGATATTGCAAAAGATAGAGGTTTAAATAAAGCTGTAGCTACTCGTTCTTATGCGAATAGTTGGTCTGATATTGCTTTAGGTAAACAAATGGCTGAAACAATGATTGATAATGGTGCAGATACTTTATTTGTTTATGCTAACCAAGTTGGTTTAGGTGCAATTCAAGCAGCAAAAGAAAAAGGTGTTAAATTTGTTGGTTTCTCAAGTAATCAAAATGATACAGCACCTGGAACTGTTGTAGCTTCAGTATTATTTGATTTCCAAACATTCTACACATGGGCTGTTCAAAAATACTATGATGGTACTTTAGACGGTGGTATGGTTCATGAAGCTGGTATAAAAGAAGGTATTTTCAAACCTGTTTATACTGATTTAATTTCAGCTGAAACAAAAGCAAATGTTGAATCTGGTATGGCTAAAGCAGAAGCTGGTGAAATAGATTTTGCTTCAATGTTTAAATAAAAATTAATATTACACATATCCCTTTGGGATATTGTGTAATAAATATGATAATTAAAGAGATATTTTTGTTTATAATTAGATTTTACAATTTAATTATAAACAATTCATAAAAAATAATAAAAAATAAATAAAGAAATAGGGAAAAAGAAATGTATAAACCTTTTTTTGAGCTTAAAGGTATTTCAAAATATTTTGCAAAAGTAATAGCTAATAAAGATGTTTCCTTTTCAGTTAGTCGAGGAGAGGTGTTAGCTCTACTAGGTGAAAATGGAGCAGGCAAAAGTACCTGTATGAAAATCCTTTATGGCTTATATAATGCTGATGAAGGAGAAATATTTAAAGATGGTGAACAAATTTTTATTAAATCTCCTAAAGATGCTATGAGATATAAAATATCAATGATTCAACAACATTTTTCTTTAGTTTCAGCTCATACTGTCACTGAAAATATAATACTTGGAAATGTAAAGGGTAAAATTAATTGGAATTATGAAGAACAAAAAATACAGGATCTTGCTAATAAATATGAATTAAAAGTTGATGCTAGAAAAAAAATAAAAGATTTAACTGTTGGAGAACAACAAAAAGTCGAAATTCTAAAAGCATTATACCTTGAAGCTAATTTGTTAATTATGGATGAACCTACAGCAGTATTAACTCCTCAAGAAATTGATAATTTAATGAATTTTGTTAAAGATTATTCTAAGCAAGGAAATGCTGTAATTTTTATTACTCATAAATTAAAAGAAGTGATGTCAGTTGCAAATAGAATTATTGTTATGAGATCTGGAAAAGTTTTTGGTAATGTAATTAAAGAAGAAACTGATGAAGTAAAATTATCTAGGATGATGATTGAAGGTGATTTTGAACAAGTTGAGAGAGATGAGTTTTCTCAATATAGTGATGACGTATGCCTATCAGTAAAAGGCTTAACCGTAAAAAGTAAAAGTGGAATTCCTTTGTTAAATGATATATCTTTCGATATTCATAAAGGTGAAATCTTTGGTATTGCTGGAGTATCAGGAAATGGACAACAAGAACTTTGTATGTCAATTTGTGGAGCTATTAAAACTGATAATGGTTCAATTCATCTAAATGATTTAAATATTACTCATTTATCAATAAAAGAAAGAATAGCATTAGGTATGGGATATGTACCATCCGATAGACATAGATATGGTATGGTTATGTCTATGAGTTTGGCAGAAAATATTTTATTAAAATCAAGTTATTCGAATGAATTAAAAAAGAATGGTTTAATTGACCGAAAAAAATTAAATGATAAAACAAATAAAATTATTAATGATTTTAATGTAAAAGCACCTTCCCCTGCTTCTCTTGCTAAAGAGTTATCAGGAGGGAATCAACAAAAAGTTATTGTTGGTAGAGAAGTTATTAATTGTGGAGACTTTATTATTTTTGACCAACCAACTAGGGGTTTAGATTTAGGTGCTATAAATAATGTTCATTCATCTATTTTACAAGAAAAAGAGAATAAAAAAGCTGTTATGCTAGTTTCAACAGAACTTTCAGAAATATTTACCTTATGTGATAGGGTTGCAATCTTTTATAAAGGTGAAATACAAGGTGTTTATAAAACATCAGATTTGAATAGTGAAAAGATTGGATTATTAATGGCAGGTTATAAAAATCAAGGGAGAGATATAAATGGATAAAAAGACTCGTGATATTTTAATCACAAGCTTCTTAGCTGTTATTATGGGTTTATTTTTAAGTGGAATGATGATCTTATTTTTAGGAAAGAACCCAATTTCAGTTTTTGCTTTGTTGTTTTCTTCTATGTTTAGAGATGGATATACTATCGGTGAAATTTTTGTTAAAGCTACACCATTAATATTTACATCTTTAGCTTTTGCTTTTACTTTTAAAGCTAATTTATTTAATATTGGAGCTCAAGGTCAGTTTTATATTGGTGCTTTAACTGCTGTTTCTATATCTCTATTAATACCTCATCCTATTGCAATAGTTTTATCTATTATCTTTTCTTTTTTGATAAGTGGTCTTTGGGGTGGTTTAATTGGATTTTTTAAAGCTCGTTTTAAAGCAAATGAATTTTTAATTAGCATGATGAGTACTTATGTTGCATTAAATTTAATGAACTTTTTATTAAGAACTGTTTTAATTGAAGCTAAAGGTGAATATCCTCAAACAGATTCTTTAGCAAGAAGTACTTGGTTGTTTAAAATTGTCCCTCATACAAGATTACATTTTGGCTTTATTTTAGCAATTGTCGTTGCAATATTAGTTTGGTTATTATTATATAGAACAACTCTAGGGTTTAGAATTAGAGCTGTTGGACAAAATCAAGAAGCTGCTAGAATGAGTGGTGTAAATCCAGAATTAATATTCGTATTTGCCTTTTTCGTCAGTGGTGGATTAGCAGGGCTAGCTGGTGTAACAGAAGTAAATGGTGTACAACACATGTTGCTACAAGGGTTTAATCCTTCAATAGGGGCCATTGGTATTGGTATTGCAATACTTGCAAACGCTAATCCTATTGGAATTATATTTGCTTCAATTTTATTTGGTGCATTACATGTCGGTGGAACAATTATGGGACAAATTTCAGGAGTGCCTTCTTCTATTATTGATTTAATGGAAGGTTTTGTAATGGTCTTCGTTATAATTTCTTATTTTGTTAGAAATAAATTAGAAGTAAATAGAGAAAAGAAATTATTATTAGAGGGGGATAAATAATGTTAGTAAATTTATTATCAAGAGCGATTATGATGAGTACCCCTTTATTATTTGGAGCTCTATCTGAAGTTTTTTCTGAAAGAACTGGGATGATGGTAACTGCAATTGAAGGAATTTTCCTTATGGGTGCTTGGGCTGGATTTACTACAGCTTATATATCTGGTAGTTTAGCTGTTGGATTATTTTTTGCAGCAATTGCTGGTTTATTAGTTGCTGTATTATATGCATTTTTATGTGTAACATTAAAACAACATCAGATTGTAACAGGTACAGCTATTAATATTTTGATTGCGGGGTTATGTGCTTTTTTACATAGAGTAGTTTTTGGAGTACCTTTGTCTCCTTTAACAGTTGAGCCATTACAGAAAATAGCTTTACCTTTATTATCCCAAATACCATTTTTTGGACCAATTTTGTTTAATCAGAATATTTTAACTTATACAATGTATATTTTAGTCCCTTTAGGTTTTTTTATATTATATAAAACTTCTCTTGGTTTAGTGATTAGATCAACTGGTGAAAATCCAGAAGCAGTAGATGTGTCCGGAATAAATGTTACTAAAGTTAGATTTATTACTGTTATGGTATCAGGCTTAATGTGTGGTATTGCTGGAGCTTTCTATTCAATTGGATATTTAGGAATGTTTACAACAAATATAATTGGTGGTAGAGGTTGGATAGCCTTTGCTATATGTTTCTTAGGAAACTGGAATCCAATTGGAGCTTTTATCGGTACAATAGTCTTTGGTTTAGCAGAAGCTTTTGCTATTCTTATGCAATCAAGTTCCTCAACAATTTTACCTAACGAATTGTTTATTGCGCTACCATACATTTTAACAATTGTATTAACAATTAGTAGAAAATCCTTTAATGTTCCTGCAAAACTTGGAACTGCATATGTAAAAGAAAACTAAAATATTATTATTCTGTTAGTTTGTATTTATACAAGCTAACAGTAATTAATATACTTTTGAGAATTCTTTAAGAATTAATTCATTGGTATCTAAGTCTTCTTTTTTAACTATTTCTACAGGAACCCATACTTTTTGTAATGTTCCAGAATTTTCAGAAAATAAACAAACCTTATTATTTCTTTTGTCAACTTTGATAATTTTCCCATTAAATGTTGCAAGAGGTCCGGAAATAACATTTACGACTTCACCTATTTCCAAAGTTATCTTTGAAGGAGTAATTTTCCCACCATTTTCAAAAATCCATTGAGCATAAATCAAATCTTCTTTTTGCAGTTTATATATTATATTGTTTTCTTTATTATTCGTCTTTTTACTTTGTACCATTCCGTAGCAATCATTTACTTTTCTAATTTCTCTTGAAAATTTATCTATTTCTATTTCAGATTTAATAAAAATATAGCCTGGAGTTAATGGTTTAATAATTTTATCTTTTGCCTTTTTTTTATTAATTTTATATTGTTTAGTTGGAAAAGAGATTTCAAATAAGGAATCTTCTTTTATAAGTTTTTTAATAATTGAGGATAATTCTTTTTTAACATTTTCTTCTTTTGAAACTTTACATGCAACACAATAATAATTCATATAAAGAAAATACTTGATATATTATTAATATTCAAGAAAAAAAAGTGTTTTGGCTTCAGTTTTATAAAAAGTAGAATATTGTGCAAAAAAAATAGATATTTTACCCTTAACAAAATAATAAATATACTAGAGAATATAAATATAAAATAAATAGAAGAGGAAGGAATGTATGAAAATTTTATTAACAGGAGGAGCTGGATATATTGCTTCTCATACTTGTATTGAGTTGGTTAAAGCAAATCATCAACCAATTATTGTTGATAATCTTTACAATAGCCAAAAAGAAGCTATTAAGAGAGTTGAGCAAATTGTAAAAAAAGAAATCCCTTTTTATGAATTGGATGTATGTGATAAAGAAGCAGCTAGAGTTATCTTTGAAGAAAATAAAATTGATGCTGTAATACATTTTGCAGGTTATAAAGCTGTTGGAGAATCTGTAGCGAAACCTCTTGCTTATTATAGAAATAATATTGATTCTGCTTTAACTATATGTGAGTTGATGAAAGAATATAATGTAAACAAAATTGTATTTAGTTCTTCTGCAACTGTTTATGGATTAGCTGAAACTGTACCTCTAAAAGAAGGTATGCCAACAGGTTGTACTAATCCTTATGGTTGGACTAAGTATATGATAGAGCAAATTTTAAGTGATTTTGCAGCTGCTAATAAAAATATGGATGTAGTATTATTAAGATATTTTAATCCAGTAGGTGCTCATGAATCTGGTATGATTGGAGAAGATCCAGTTGGTATTCCAAATAATTTAATGCCTTATATTTGTCAAGTTGCAGTTGGAAAATTAGAAAAGCTTTCTGTTTTTGGAGATGATTATCCAACTCCTGATGGAACAGGTGTAAGAGATTATATTCATGTTGTTGATTTAGCTAGTGGTCATGTTGCTGCTTGTGAATATAAGCATAAAGGTACTGAAATAATAAATTTAGGTACAGGTATTGGATATAGTGTATTAGATATGGTAAAAGCTTTTGAAACTGCTAATAATATTGAAATACCATATGTTATTGCACCAAGAAGACCTGGAGATATAGCAACATGCTATGCTGATGCTACTAAAGCTAAACAATTATTAGGTTGGGAAGCTAAATATGATTTGACAACTATGTGTAGAGATTCTTGGAATTGGCAAAGTAAGAATCCAAAGGGTTATAATTAAAAAGTAGAATAATCATAAATTATTATACAAAAAAGGCTACTTATATATAATAATATATATATAAGTAGTCTTTTTTATTGTCTAACAGCAATTATATATAATGAACTTATTATATATTTTTGATTGATAAAAAAACTAGACAACTTAATTTAAATATTAAAAAAGTAGACAATTTTCTATCAAAAATATTTTTTTCTGTATTGCAAGGTGCAAATTTGTCTTTTAGTATTCTCATATATTCAGAAAGGAGAAAAATAAATGAAAAAAATTTTATTAATGCTATTAATGTGTTTAACAAGTTTATCAATAGTTTTTGCTAATGGTAGTGGAGAAGTAAAGGATACAGCTAGTGATTGGCCAACAGAACCTATTACTGTAATCTGTCCTTGGGCTGTAGGAGGTGTTGCTGATTTAGTTAACAGACAAGCTGCTGTTTTTGGTGAAGAACTTTTAGGTCAACCAGTTTTAGCTACTAATGAACTTGGTGCTGGCGGTAATGTTGCTTTAACAAATTATCTTAAAAATGAAGGAAATACTCATAATTTAATCTTTGGTGGAGAAGGCGGGTTCTCAATTGCTCCAAATGTAGAAGGTAAAGAAGCAATTATGTTTAAATATGATGACTACATGCCTGTTATGAATATGTATAGTGCTACATTTGTAATGACAGCCGATGCTGATTTAAATATTACAAATTTAGATGAATTAAAAGCTTATGGGCAAACTCATTCTTGTAAAGTAGCTGTAAACGGTGTTGCCGGATCAGAAGCATTCTTAGCAAAAGCTTTATTTAAAGAATTAGGTGTTGAATTAACTCTAGTTAGTTATAATGGTGCAAACTTAGCTCTTGATGCAGTAGCTAAAGGTGAAACAGATTTTGCTATATCTCATCAATCACAAGCTAAAGGTGCTGTAGAAGGTGGATTAATTACACCTGTTACTATGTTTAGTAAAGATTATGTAACTAGTGATTTATTTAAAGATGTTAAACCTGTTGGAGCTTACGGTATGGAGGCTTATTATCCAAATACTTGTTTCTTATTAATCAGAAAAGGTACATCTGATGAAGTTGTTCAAAAAATTAGAACTGCTTACTTAGAAATTATGCAAAAACCTGAAATGACAGCTTTATTCGATAAATTAATGGTTGCTCCTAGTACTTGGACTCCAGAAGAAATGGATGCACATATCGAAAATGTAATTCAAATCGTTAAAGATAACCAATAAGAATAAGAAATATTAAAGATGCATAGGTGATTCATATTTGAATCACCTATGAACATAAGGGGTGAATATGAATAGATTTATTGAGAAAATTGATAATTTTATTGATAATACTGCAAAAAAACTAGAAGCTCATTCTGTAAGAATTCCGATTAATACTGTTGGATCAATTATTTTCATTGTAATTTCATCGGTTTTACTTTATTTAGTTCCTAGTCAAATAAAAATAAATACTACTTCACAGGTTACAGCACAAACTTTTCCTGTGTTAATGCTAAGAATTATGTTAATTTTTTCAATTGTTCTATTGATTAAAGAGATTGTTGCTATTTTTAGAAAAAATGAGAGAGAATATAAAGAAATAAATTTATTAGTTGAAGTAAGATTTTTAATTTTACTTTCTTTATTAATTCTATTTTTAGTAATGTTACATTTCACAAGTTTTATATTAAGTTCAATTGTTTTTGGAATATTAATGTTATTTTATTTTAGAGCTAAAAAAATAACTAGTTATATTATTATTATTTTGGCAGCCATTTTAATAGGGTATTTGTTTCAAAATGTATTACATGTACGTTTACCATAGGAGATTAGAGAATGGATTTATTTTTACAAGGTTTTGAATTGTTGTTTAACCTTCCTAATTTTCTATATATGAATTTAGGCTTGTTACTAGGTGTTATTTTTGGAGCAATTCCAGGTTTAACAGTTATTTTGTGTATCGTATTGTTTTTACCTTTTACTTATTCTTTAGGTGCCGTTGAATCCTTTATGTTTCTTCTTGGAATATATTGTTCAGGTTCTTATGGTGGATCAATATCAGCTATATTAATTAAAACTCCAGGTACTCCCCATGCTGCAGCAACTATGTTAGATGGATACCCTTTAACTAAAAGAGGCCATAGCATGAAGGCTTTATCTGTTGCACTTAGAGCTTCAACCTTTGGTGGAATTTTTTCAGCAGTATTATTATTGTTTTTTGCTCCTCAAGTTGCTAAATTTGCACAAATGATGGGTACCCCTGAGTATTTTTTAATTTGTGCTTTTGGTTTAACTATTATAGCTGGTGTTTCTGGTAATAGCTTAACTAAAGGTATTATAACAGGAGCTTTTGGACTTTTCTTATCAACTATTGGAATTGATGCAATGTCTGGTGGAACAAGATTTATTTTTAATAATATAAATCTATATTCAGGAATAGCCTTGGTAATTTCATTAATAGGTTTGTTTGCTTTATCTGAAGTATTAGCTAAGAGTGAAAAACAGACTAAAAAAGAAAAAGTTGATACAAAAACACTAGAGAAACATGATGATAAGCTATCAAAAGAAGAAAAGAAGAGAATTAGGAAACCAATGATATTATCAGCAATAATTGGAGTTATTATTGGAATAATTCCAGGTACTGGAGCTTCTATGGCAAGTTTCTTTAGTTATGATAGATCAAGAAAAATTAGCAAGCATCCAGAAGAATTTGGTAATGGTTCTATTGAAGGTATTAGTGCTTGTGAAACTGCAAATAATGCTGTAACAGGAGCAACTTTGATTCCATTATTAACTATGGGTATTCCAGGAGATGGCTCTGTTGCAATAATGCTTGGTGCATTAATGATAAATGGATTGACTCCAGGTCCTAATCTTTTTGTTGAGAATGGATCGATCATGTATGCCATTATGATAGGATTAATTTTTGTTAATATATTTATGTATTTACAAGGGAAATTTTTAACAAAATGGTTTGCAAGAATTATTTCAGTTCCAGTTGAAGTGTTAACTCCCATTATTGTTATGTTCTGTTTTGCTGGAGCATTCAGTGTTAATTCATCCCTTTTTGATATTTCAGTTACTTTAGTATTTGCAGTGATTGCTTATATTGTTAATAAGTTTGGTTTCTCAACAATACCAATTTTATTAGGATTGGTTTTGGGAACATTAACTGAAGAGAACTTTAGGAGATCGTTAGTATTAAGTGATGGAAATTGGTCAATATTTATATCAAGTCCAATCTGTATTGCTTTCATAGCAATGATTGTAATTACAGTGTTCTTGATATTAAAGAGTCAAATTCAAAGAAATAAGAAGGAAGTTAATAATGAGTAAAAAAAATATAGTTGTCTATTTTTCTGATCAACAAAGATCTGATACTATTGGCTGTTATGGACAACCACTAAATATAACACCAAATTTAGATAAATTAGCAGAGGAGGGTGTAAGGTTTGAGAATGCGTTTTCACCACAACCTGTTTGTGGTCCTTGTAGAGCTATCTTTCAAACTGGTAAATATGCTACAGATACAGGCTGTTTTAGGAATTCTATAGCTCTTCCTTTAGATTCTAAAACTATTGCTCATTATCTTGAAGGTAATGGTTACGATACAGCTTATGTTGGTAAATGGCATTTAGCATCAACTGGAGGATTAGAAGAAAAACCATATCAAGACTATCAAAGGATAGCTATTCCTAAAGAACTTAGAGGAGGCTATTCTGGATTCTGGAGAGTTAGTGATATTTTAGAATTTACTTCTGATGGATATGGTGGATATGTATTTGATGAAGATAATAATAAATGTGAATTTGAAGGTTATAGATGCGATTGTATAACAGATTATGCACTTGAATATTTAAATAATAGAAATAGAGAAAAACCCTTTATGCTATTTTTATCACATATTGAACCACATCATCAAAATGACGCAAAACATTATCAAGGGCCATTAGGTAGTAAAGAAAAGTTTAAAGATTATGTGCTCCCAAAAGATTTAGAAGCACTTGGTGGTGGAGATGCTAGAGAAGAATATCCTGATTATTTAGGGCAATGTAATTCTTTGGATACTAATTTAGGAAGAATTATTGATACTCTAAAACAGCAAGGTATATATGAAGATACTGTTATAATTTATGTTAGCGATCATGGTTCTCACTTTAATACAAGAAATAAGGATAATCATTTAAATGGATATGATGATTATAAAAGAACTGCTCATGATGCTGCATTAAAAGTTCCTTTAATCATAAGGGGAGGAGATTATAATCAAAGTAAAGTAGTTCATGATTTAGTTAGTACTGGTTCATTAGCAAAGACTATTTTAGCAATTGCAGATATTGATGATAATAAAACGATGATAGGAGAAAATCTTCTTGACGTTGTAAATGGGGTAAATGATAATAGATTTAATGAAGTGTATGCCCAAATTTCTGAGAGTAGAGTTGGAAGGTGTATTAGAACCGATAAGTATATGTACAGTATTTATGCTCCTGGAATTAATGGTGGATCACTAGCATCAGCTACAAGTTATAAAGATGATTATTTGTATGATATGGAGAAAGATCCTTATCAATTAAATAATTTAATTAAAGATGAAAAGTATTTTACTATTAAATTAGAATTACGAGATAGATTATCTTCTTGGATAAAAGAAATAGAGGATATAACTATATCTATTGAATAGAGAGAATTATGGCTAAAAAATTTAAAAAAGATTTAATATGTGATTATATAAAAGTCTTTATTGAACAAAATAAATACAATTCTATAAATAAAATACCATCAGAACCTTATCTATGTAAAAAATTTAATGCAAGTCGTGAAACGGTTCGCTCTGCAATAAAGATATTGAAAGATGAAAAGATAGTATATTCTATTAAAGGTTCTGGTACGTATTTTAAAGCTGTAACTTTCCAAGATGATATACTTGATTCTAATTGTAGATATAGAATAGCCACAATAATACAGGGGCAAGATAAGAATGCAAATAAGTTATTTATTAAAGGTATTCAAGAAGAGATAAAAGATAAAAATATAGAACTTAGAATTTTTTATACTGATAATAAATTTTCTAATGAAAGAGCTTGTTTACAAGCTTGTGTAAAAGGTTTTGATGCTTTGATCATTGATGGTGTTAAGGCTAGTTTAATGAACCCTAATTTAGATATTTATCAAAAAATTGAACAAAAAGATATTAAGTGTATTTTCTATAATAATTATTATCCAGAAACGAATTTTCCAAAAATTATTATTGATGATAAAAAATGTGCTCACTTGCTAGTGAAACAAATAGTTGAAGAAGGACATAAAGATATTGCTGGTATTTTTTATTGTGATAATTATCAAGGGACTGAGAAATATAGAGGTTTTATAGAAGCTTTAAATTCTTATAAAATAGAAATTAAAGATGAAAATATTAAATGGTTAATTAGTGATAATATCTCTGAAGAAAAAGAATTTGATCGAATCATATCACAATTCTTAAAAAGAAATAAAAGTACAGCTATTGTATGTTGTAACTTTATGATTTTGAAGCATATTCAAAAGAAAACAAAATATCCTAGAAAATTAGCTTGTTTTGATTATTCAGGAAATAATTGGGAAGAGGAAAAAATACTTTGTTCAATTAGTCCCTCTTATGAAGTTGGAAAGAAAGTTGGTAAAAATATTCTTAGAATGCTCGAAGATAGTAATTATAAAATCCATGATTATTCCTATATATTTAAACCAACTATTTATTATCCTTAGCCTGTAATAATATTAATTAACATCATTATCCCTGCAAAAAGGTTTGTAAATGCAAAAATTTGTTTTAGGTTTTTAGGTTTGCTTTTTAGAGCAAATTTACTTCCAATTATTCCTCCTGTAACTGCTATTATTGCTAGAGGAATAGCTAAAGTTGGATTAAATCCACCATTAATATTATGTCCTATAAAACCCATCAAAGCTGTTGCAGCAACCATTGCTGAAGATGTACCGATGGCAATTTCCATTGGAACTCCACATAGCATAACCATAAGTGGAATTTTAAAAGCTCCACCAGATATGCCAAGAGCACCAGCAAAGAACCCAACTGTTGCTGTTAAGGGTAGCATTATCCATAAGTTAACACTGTATTTGTAGCCATTAAAAGTTCTATTCCAGTATCCCTTTTTGTTAGATTGAGAAGTAGGTTTTTCTTTTACTGGTATAAACATAAATATAGATATAATTATTAGAACCGATGCAAACATGATTTTGAGAGTAGTTGCTTGAAAACTCGAAGCAAAATATCCACCTACAAAGGCCATTATATCTGTAGGCGGATCAATTATTAATGCAAGTTTCCAATCTACTCGTTTACTTTTATGGAATATAAGCATAGAAGTTAATGCTGTTGCCATCATAATCAATTGTGATGTTGTTGCAGCATTGGTCATTGAAATTCCAGCTATTACCATTACTAAAACATAAAAATTACCTCCGCCTTTTCCAACCATAGCCATAGTTACAGAGATAATTAATATAATTATATACATTAATAAATTAGTATCCATTATTTTTTAAATGCTTCTAAATTTTTTAATACAAAACCAGGTTTAAAGTGGTTAGCTAAGTCTCCAATAGATTCAGTTAAAATTTTAGTGTTTTCATATCCATTAGCTCTTAGATAGGTAAAAATCATAGTAGCTCTTGTAGCTGTTGAACAAAATAAAATAATTGTTTTATCTTTAGGTAATTCATTCATTTTTGATGTAAAATTTTCAACAGGAATACTTGTTGCAAAAGAAAAACTTAGAATATCATTCTCTTCTTTAGTTCTTAAATCAACAACATAAGCTTTGTCCTGTTTTAGTAATTCAATCATTTGTTCAAAAGTAACTTTGTGACTTGCTTTTCCAAAAAAATTTAAATCATAAGATTTAAACATCTCTTCATAATTGTCCATAATAAAATACCTCTTTATTATTATTTAGAATTTAATTTTATTTATATCGAAGTCAATATTTTTCAAATCTTGACAACACATATTGCTATTTTTATATTTTTTAAGTTTTTCAATATCCTTATTATAAATTTCATAGTTGTTGATATCCTTAAATAATAAATTTTGAATGAATGAGTATTTAGATAATTTCTCTTTGTTTAATGAATAGTAAACCCATTGAGCTTTTTTTTCTTGATTAATTATATCTGCAATTTTTAATTTATCTAAATGTCTTGATACATTAGATTGTTTTATTTCAAGGATAGTTTGAATTTCCCCAACACATAATTGGTTTTCTTTTATTAAATTAATAATTCTTAATCTTGTTTGATCTGAAAATATTTTAATAATTGTTGTTAATTCCATAAATACTTTCCTTTGTATTCTTATATGATTATATAGTAATATACACCTTCAAAAATTTTATGTCTACATTTGTAAATAAAATATTTGACAAAATTGTTTTTTAGTTATATGGTTAGTTACTGTAGTAGTTAACCATATAACATTATGGTAGAAGGAGAGCCTATGGAATTTAAGCAAAAGGATCTTCCACTTTATATCCAAATCGCAAAAGGATTAGAAGATGATATTTTTATAGGTATTTATAGAGAAGGAGATCAAATTCCTTCAACAACTGAAATATCTGTAGGATATAAGCTAAATCCAGCAACGGTATTGAAGGGAATAAATATTTTGGTTCAAGAAAATATTATTTTCAAAAAAAGAGGAGTTGGTATGTTTGTAAGTGAAGGTGCAAGAGAAATGATAAAAGAAAAAAGAATGGCTTCATTTAAAAATGATTTTATATCTCCATTAGTAAAAGAAGCTATAAATCTTGGTTTTGATAAAAAAGAAATTGTAGAATTAATTGGAAAGGGAATTGAAGATGAAATTACAAATAACTAATGTTTCAAAAAAATTTAAAACAGTCGACGCTCTAGATGATGTCTCAATAGAGTTTGAAACTGGAAAAATATATGCCTTATTAGGTAGAAATGGAGCTGGAAAATCAACATTAATGAATATTATTTCAAATAGAATATTCCCTGATTCAGGATTAGTTTCTATTGATGGTCAAAATATATTTAGTAATGATGAATTAATGAGAAAAGTATATCTAATGAGTGATGATGACTTTTTTGGTAGTGTGTCTTGTATAAAAGTTTTCGAAATGGCAAAGCATTTTGATCCTGATTTTGATTTAGATTATGCCCTAGAATTAGCAAAAGACTTTGAATTAAATATAAAAACAGATGTAATTAAACTATCTACTGGTTATTGTTCAATTTTTAAGGTTATTTTAGCCTTTTGTTCTAGTGCAAATTTTGTATTGTTTGATGAACCTGTTTTAGGATTAGATGCTTCTCATAGAGACATGTTCTATAAACTGTTAATTTCAACATTTAATGATAAATCTAATGATGTTTGTTATATCGTTAGTACTCATTTGATAGATGAAATTTCTAATCTAGCTCAAGATGCAATTATTATTAATAAAGGAAAAGTTGTAGCTAATGGTTTAGTAGAAGAATTAAGTGCTAGCGTTAACGAAGTTGTTGGATCAAAAGAATTAGTTGATTCAGTTGTTAGTGGTTTAAAAGTATTAGGTACTAATAAAGTTGGTAAAGTATATTCCGTTTATGTAAAAGGGGATGTTAAGAAAACTGAAGGTGTTAGTGTAAATGCTGTCGATCTTCAAAGAATGTTTATTGAGATAACAAAAGGATAATAATTATGGACATAAAAAAAACTTATTCATTTTTTGTTGTTGATTATTTAAAGACATCAGCAATAGTTTATTTAATTGTAATGGGAATAACTTTCATAATATTTATGTTTGCTAATCTAATGGGAAATCATTTTGAATTTAATGAATTAAGAAATCTAATACCTAACTATTTTACAGTATTTATAGTTGTTTTTATTATGAGTATTGTCTCTAACAGAAATAGTGATTTGATTTGTAATCAATTTGGTAGAAGTAGAACAACTGCCTTTATTTCAAATATTTTAGTTATGATTTCTATTTCTATTGTTTTTGCACTAATTTTTTCTCTATTAAAATCAATATTTTATAGTTTTGATTTAGAAGATTATATGTTTAAAAAATCATACTTTACTAATGTAAGGTTTAATAATAAACAATTATTTGTAGGATCTGGTGCTAAATATATAAGTAATTTCTCATATTTTTTATATAACTTTGCTTATTATTCATTTATATCTTTTTATGCCTCTGTTATTGGTCTCTTTATATATTCCCTATGGGTTAGATTAGAAAAAATTTATAGATGGATTGCATTTATTTTTATACCAGTATTAATTGCATATAGTATCCCTAGATTAATAATGTTCCAAATGGACAATAGTGAAAAAGCTATTAGAACAATGAATAAAATAATTCATTTCTTCGGTTTACAAAATGGATTTTCATATCAGTATATTTTAGTTTCTATTTTAGTAATATTAATACCGCTTATAATAATTTCTTATTTTATAATGCGTAAAAAACCATTATATGGAAAGAAAAAATAAACAATTAAATAGCCTCTTTTTAGAGGTTATTTTTTTAATGTGATAAAGAGTGAGTTTGTTACACTTGTTAATGAGATAAAATAGTATATTATGTTTGTATTAGAGGGTAATAATGAAAAACAAATTAGGTAAAAAATTATATAATTTAAGAGAAGCTTTTTGTCATTTAGTTAAAGCATTTGTAACTATTCCTTATTTAAGTAAGGCAAAAAGAAATAAAGAAATCAGTGAAGAATTTCAAGAAAGAATTATGCTTGCTGTAACAAGTGTTAATGGTTGTGCAATGTGTTCTTATGCCCATACTAAAATGGCTTTAGAAGCAGGCCTTTCTGAAAAAGAAATTAGACAATTGTTAGAGACTGAAGATAGAGAAAATATCCCAAGTGAAGAGCTAGATGCTATAATGTTTGCATCATATTATGCTGAAACTAGAGCAAAAGTTGATAAAAATATTTGGAATAAAATTCTTAATGATTATGGTAAAAAGAAAGCATTAGGTATATTAGGTGCCATTAGAATTATTACTGTAGGGAATGTATATGGAATTGCATTAGGTTCATTTATTTCAAGATTTAAAAAAGATAAAAGTGGAAGAGACGAAAGAACAACAATTGCTTATGAGTTAGTAATGTTAATTACTTTTATTCCTTTTGTTTTAATTGCTTTGATTTTATCATTTTTTTTAAGGATTTTTAGAATAAATTTAATCTAAATTATCTAAAATGTTTTTATAAACACAATAAGCATTTGACCAACAAGCTTGAAGGTTAAATCCACCACAATCGCCACTATAATCTAAAACCTCTCCACAAAAATATAAGTTTGGACAGAGTTTAGATTCAAATGTTTTTCTATTAACTTCTTTTAATGCTATTCCGCCAGCTGTAGACATAGCGCCTTTAAGTTGTCCTTTTAGAGAAATTTTAAATTCCCATCTCTTTAATTTTTCATTTATGATGTTAATTTTCTTTTTTGATATATTCGAAGAAATATCATCTTCGATAGATAAAGATAATAAGAGATAATTAATAAATCTCATTGGTAATTTTGTTTGTTGCTTAATACTCGTTGATAATAATTTATTATTATTCTCTTTAATAACTTCCTTATTAAAATTTAAATATATAGCTTGATCTGTTGTTGCATATTTAGAAATGTCTAAAACAACTGGGCCTGAGATTCCAATACGAGTAAAAATTAAATCATCTGTGTTTTTAATAATTTTATTTTTCTTAGAATGAAAATCCATTAAAGAAATAGTGATATTTTGTAGTGAAATACCTTCAATTTTAGAAACATCTTCACTTGTTATTTTAAAACTAGCTAAAGAGGGTCTTATTTCATTAATAGAGTGATTAAATAGTTTAGCATAATGGTATCCATCTCCAGTAGACCCTGTTGAAGGATAAGACATCCCCCCTGTTGCTATTACAAGATTTTTAGATTTATAACTATTATCTATTATAAAATAATTTTCTTCTTTCTTAATTTCATTAATTTTATAATTATTAATTAACGTATATCTTTTATCGAATAAAGTTTCTAATACCGCTTTAGCACTTTTAACTTTTGGAAAAATCTTTTTATCTTCCCTAATGGCTAATTTTAATCCTCTATTTTCAAACCAGTTGATAGTATCTTTAGGAGAAAACTGTGCAAAAGCCGCACCTAAAAATTTATTAGCATTTCCATAATGTGTTAAAAATTCATGTTGTTTTTCATCTCGTGTTAAATTACACATACCTCCTCCGGTAATTAGTAATTTTTTACCAGGAGATTCCATTTTTTCAATAACAAGTGTTTCTATATTATTTTCAGCAAGGTTTTTTGCTAGGAAAAGGCCGGAGGCTCCTCCTCCTATAATAATAGTATTATATTCATTCATTATTTCAATCCTAATGATGCTAGAGTTTCACTTGATACAAATTGATTTAATAATTTAATGGTTTCTTTTCTTAATTCAACTAAGATATACATAGAGCCTTCTTTTAATATTTCACTAAAGCCTTGTGGTGTTGAATTAGTAGTTTTGTTTGTACTTTCTAAATCTTCATTAAAGGACCCTTCCCCATTAGAAGCATAGAATTCTTTCATTTCCCAGTCCTTTATATTATAAGAACTTTCAATTTTATCTTCTATTTCATTAGGTAGATTAGTAAAAAAATCAATTTGGGTTATTTCTTCTATTTTATCAATACTTGTAGCATAATCTACTATATCTTTCTCACCTTTTTTATTTGGAAGTATAAAACCAATTGCTTTTATTTCAGGTTCAGTGTAATCGAGAATAGCTTTATAATAGTATTTAGGTATAGCTACTTTATTTTCTCCAATAGTTTCATAAGGGCCATCTGTTAATACAGGACCCGTTGTAACATATATTTCATAATTATTGTCAGCAAAGTTTCTAATATATCCTTCTAAATCAGCCCAAATACCTCTATTGAATTGTGGAGATTGAGGGCTCATATTACTCATGAAAAAGGATTCTGACATTGCATTCTCGCTTTCTTTTTGATCTGCAGCAGGACATAAGTGTCCTCTATCATACCCACTCTTTTTATAATCATCTAAAGAGGCACTTCCCCCTTTTATACTAGGATCTTCTCTGAAATTATCTTTTCTTTCTGCTGGTCCATATAGTTCATTTTGAGTTAGTTTATAAGTTACATAACTAGCTTGTTCATACTCCTCATTATAGCTGAGAGTATAACCATCATGTTCAACTATTTGTTCACCTTCTATAGGATAAGGCATTTCAAGATTATCAATTATTTCAATAGAATAAGATTGTTGTTCAATCCATTCTTCTTCTGTAGGTGCAACAAATAAAGATATTATTGATATGATAATAAATACTATTATTAAAGTAATAATATTTTTGAGGGTCCTTTTTGCTGAGCTTTTTTTCTTTTTTGCCATTTTAATTCCTAATATAGTTATTGGTAAAAACCTTTATATAATTTATAACTTTTTATTATCTTCTAGTTGATAATAAGTTATTTTAATCTTTATCACAATATTTAACAATTTTTAATTTATTATGTATCCCAATAATTATGAATAATAATATAAGGGTAATTACTTCATAATATTTAGAAAAAGATGATTCATT
The DNA here is from genome assembly GCF_050031695.1 of Pleomorphochaeta sp. Taxonomy (GTDB): domain Bacteria; phylum Spirochaetota; class Spirochaetia; order Sphaerochaetales; family Sphaerochaetaceae; genus Pleomorphochaeta. The sequence goes on from NZ_JBNAIC010000012.1 coordinate 29,449, forward strand.
TATTCTTAAAAACAGGGAAAAGGATGGAAGTGCTGAATTTTCATAATTACAGAATAATGCTATTAGTAAATTATTTGCTAAATGTATTGCAATTGGTATTTCTAAACCATTAGATATAAGTATTGAAAAAGTAGCAAAACTTCCAAAGATAAAGTAGTATAATATAGCACTAATAAAATTTGTTGATATTTCTGGATTACTTAAATGAGGTATTATAAAGATAAATCCTACAATAAAAGAAAATAAAACTGAATAAATTAGTTTTCTATTTTTTAATGCATCGTAATTTTTGATTATCATTTTTATTATAATTGATCTAAATAATACTTCTTCTGCAAGAACTTGAATAGGTGTAAAAATTATTGCTAATAAGATAAATAGAATTCTATTTGTAAACGTGGTTTCAATTGTTTTTAATTCATAAAGGTTAAAAAGACTACCTATTATTGTTATTAGAATAAAATAGCCTAATGATACTAATAATGTTTTAAAAAACAAAGGTTTATCTATTTTTGTACTACTGTTAATTAATTCTACTATGTGAATTTTATTAATATATTTAAAACTAAAATAAAAGCCTAAAGTAATACATAGAAAGGGAAGGTTTACTCCAATATAGTTATAAATAATACTATTAAAAAAAATCTGATTTGTATCAATAGAATATATTATATTTGCATATAAGTTAATTATTGTTGATCCTAAAAATAGCCAAAATATAATTACTATAATAAATGTTGTGATCCAAAGACCTCTTTTGTTTTTATTTTCAATCATATTATGTAATCCTTATATGTCAGATAATATAGAAGTTTAGAAAGAATTAAAAGTATATTAGTTTGTTAAATCATTTATATATAGTATAATAATATTATTAGGGTAAAAACCTATTAGGGACAAAAAAAATGAACAGACAGATAGTTTTTAATGAATTAAAGAATAATCAAATTTGTGTTTTTCATAATGAAGTAATAGCAAGATATTTTGCTATAGAATATGCCTATGAATATGATGTTATAGAAGCTGATAGAGTAATTTCATATGATACTTTTAGAGATTTTTTTCTACCAAGTCATGAAGGTCTTAAAGAAGTTAATAATCAAATTAGAGAATTTTTCTTAATAGATTTTTTTAGAAAAAATAAATTAAAATATTTAATAAATAATGAATATCCTGAATCTATAAGTAGATTTACTTCTTATTTAGTAATTGTTATTCAACAGTTAAAAAGACTTAAAGAAAGTGATGTATTTAATACATTAGAAGCGAATTTTATTTATGATGTTGATTTGCTATATGAAAAATATTGTGAATTTTTAGAAATAAATAAATTATTTGAACCTTCTTTTGAAAACCCTTCCTTAGAATATGCTCCAAAATCTGTTTTAGAAAATTCTTATACTATTATATCTAGTGATACTAAAGCGGGGTGTAAACAACTTTTAAATAATCTAAATAATCCGAGTTTTATAAAAACTATTGAGATTGAAAACTTAGAAGAAAATAATAGTTTTTATGATAATTTTAATTTATATAGTTATGAGAATTCAGAAGAATTACAAAACAATTTATTAAGAAAAGTTAAAGAGCTTTTAGATACGAATATTCCTTCAAGAGATATAGCTATTACTTTATGTAATTTTGATAGTGATATTTTAGATATAGAATATAAGGCGAAAAGATATAATATTCCTATATCAAAAGCTAAAGGATATCCTTTATTAAAATATCCAGGGGGTAAATTTTTATCATATTTGTCAAATTTATATGATAATAATTTTTCACTTGATGATATGAAAAGTTTCTTTTTAGATAGATCTTTTCCTTTTAAAGATATTTCACTAAATAGAGAATTAATTAGGTCTGCAATTGATGCTAATATAGATCATGGTAGCAATATTGTTGAACAAGACTATTGGACTAAACGATTATCAATTAAACCAAATTTAAGAGAGTATTATTGGAAATTTAAAAATATCATAATAAAAATTAATACTGTAGAAACCATTTCAGAATTACAAAAATCTTTACATATTTTAGAAAGTTTAATCTTTGTTGAAAATGTTGGATGGAAAGACAGTAGTGGTGAAAAAAGTTATAGTTTTGCAATTGATAAATTAGATAAATTAAGAGAAGCTATGCAAATCTGTAAGATTGCTAAATCAAAACAACTTTTTAAGATATTTAATCGCTTGATAGAAAAAGAAAATTATGTTGAACAAGGGAAAAGAGATGGTATAAGAATATATGAATATCCTTTGTCAGCTTCTATAGATATTCCTTATCATTTTATTGTAGATATAAATAGTAAAAATTGTGAAGTTATTGATAAACCTTTGTTCTTGTTGCCGCCATCAATTGATGATCAAGATTTAAGAGAAGAAGAAGACTTAACCTCTAATGTAATAAAAGACTATTGTTTTAATAGTGGTTTATCAATTTTTCTATTCAGTAATAGTACTTATGATGGTGCACAAATAGCTCCTTCCTTATTTATGGAGAAAGATAGAATTCAAAAATCAAATTTACAATTTAATAATAAGCCATATATTGATGAGATTGATTTGTGGAACACAAATAACAAGAAGAAAGATTTAAAATTAACAGCTTTCCAATCAGAAGCTTTTGAAAAAGCAAGTATTAATGTTTTAGATTTTAATGACAATGGATATGTAAATAATAATATGGAGAATGATGTTAATGAATATCTTTTAGATAGAATTAAATCTAAAGATAATTATAAGATGTTAAATTTTTCATCAACTAGTATAAATTTATTTAAAAAATGTCCTTATGCATATGCCATTAAATATTTATTCAAAGTTCAAAAGAATGAATATGATGTTATTCAATATGATGCTTTAGAAATAGGAACTAGAATTCATAAAATATTTGAAAACTTTTTTAGAAAGATAAAAGAAGAAGATGGCCAGTTTTATAGCTCAAAATATAATGAGTATTTATCACTTTTATTAGATATACAAGAAGCTGAATTTAAAGATTATTTTATGAGTAAAAATTCTCCACCTTTTTCAACTCAGATATACATCAAAGATAGATTTAAAAATTTGGCAAGGGATTTTCTTAATGTAGAAATTAAAGTTTTTGATACTTTTAGATCAACAGATATGGAAAAAAAATATGAATCTATTGAAGAGATAAAAATTAATGGTAAATCATATTTCTATAGCCTAAATGGTAAGATTGATAGAGTAATTAATCAAAATAATGGAGATTATGCTATTGTTGATTATAAGAGTGGTCATACTCCTATATCTGCATCTTGGCATAAAAAGGCTTATGATGAAGCGCCTGAAGAATTGCCAGATTATCAATTTCCTTGTTACAAAAAGCTTTTAGCTAAGGATAATAAGAATGTCTCTATTGCTTCTTATTATTCAGTTACTTCAGCTAAATACTGTGATATGTGGAATTTAAATAAGCCAGATAATTTAGAAATAATTGATACAATTTTTGATAAAGTTATGACTGATATAATTACTCAAATATTAGATGGTAATTATAAAGCTACTCCTTCTAAAGAAACTTGTCAGCATTGTGATTATAGACAAGTATGTAGAAAAAGGTATTCAACAAAATAATGGAAAAATTAGAAATAGAAAAATTATTACAGACAAAACATAGTTTAAATAGCGATCAAAGAGAGGCTGTATCTTGCTTTGATAATTGCGTTGTAAAAGCTGGTGCAGGTGCTGGTAAAACAACAGTTCTTTCTTATAGATTTCTCAATTTAATATTACAAAATAAAGCTAATTGTGATGAAATTTTAACTTTGACTTTTACTAAAAAAGCAGCAGCTGAAATGTATGAAAGAATATATAAACAATTATTATTACTAAAAGATAAGTCAAAAATAATTGAAAGGCAGTTTGCCTTATTTAATAAAGCTACTATTTCTACAATAGATTCTTTTTGTAATCAAATAGTAAAACAAGATTGTATCAGATATGGGATTCCTAGTGATTTCACTATAGATAATGCAAAAGCTGCAGATATAACAAAAAGATGTGCTCAACAACTAATAGAAAATGATGATATGCTTGACGGTTTTAAATTTTTATCTAAAGCGTATTATCCAAATGATCTAATTGATAATATTATAGTAAAGTTAGCAGTATCAAGTTTTTATTTTCCATTAAAATTTGAAAAAGATAAGGTTTATGAGGATTGTTATAATTTAATTAATAATTCAATTTCAGAATATGAAAATTCTTTATTATTGATTTTAAATAATTTAAGTGAAATTGATGCTAAGGATTTATCTGCAAGTATGAAAAAAACATTATCCTATTTAAAAGAATATCATGATGAAATAATTAATTATGAATTTGAGTCTCCTAATTTCTACAAGAAACTAGAATCTCTTAATTTTTCAACACCTAGAAAATCTAAGAAAAATCCAATAACTGAAGATATTGTTGAATGGTGTAAAACATTAAAGGAAAGTGCAAAGGATTTACAATCTTTATTATTCATAAAAAATAATAATTATATTGTTGAAGTTGTTGAGGCTCTTGAAATATTAAAAGATAACATTTTTAAAGAAAAAAGACGTTTAGGTGTATTAACATTTAGTGATATTTCTCATTTAGCTGTAGATATCTTATTAACTAATAAAAAACTTAGAAATATATATAAAGAAAAATTTAAATATATAATGATTGATGAATTTCAAGATAATAATAAATTACAAAAAGATTTAACATATCTATTAAGTGAAAAAAAAGATCTCTCACTTGATGTTGTTCCTGATGTATCTTCTATTGAATCAAATAAATTATTCTTTGTTGGAGATGAAAAACAAAGTATTTACAAATTTAGAGATGCTGATGTTTCTGTATTTAAAGCATTGTCTAGAGAAATTGAAGAATCTAATGGAAGAGTTATTGATTTAAAAACTAATTATAGGAGTGAACCGAATTTAATAAGATATTTTAATGATACATTTTTAAATGTTTTCTCTAATTCTAAAAAAGATTTTGAGGCTAATTTTGAGCCATTAGATTATAGATCTGCTAAAAAAGGTGTTAATTCAAAGATAGAATTATATATAAAAACTGAAGATAGTGATTCTTTGATAGACGATGAAGAAGAAGAGGCATCTTCGGCAGAATGCGAAGCTACAAAAATTGCTAAAATTATTAATAATATTTTAAATAGTGATGATTATTTATTATCTGATAAAAATGATAAACTTAGAAGACCTAATGTAAATGATATAGCAATTTTATTAAGAACTAAAACTCATCAAATTGAATATGAAAAAGCTCTTAGAGCTAAGAAAATCCCGTTTATAATACAAGATAATAAAGCTTATCCTTTAGAAGCATTAACTAATGATATATATAATATATTACAATTATTAATATATCCTGATGATAAACTAGCATATATAAGTGTTCTCAAAGGTCCTTTTGGAGCAATTAGTGAGAAGGCAATTGTTTCTATTCTAGATAATTATGATCCTGAAAATTTATTTGTATGTGAAATTGAATTAACTCTTAAAGATCGTATTAAATTAACTGAAATAGAAAAGACTTTTAATAAACTAATTGAATTATCTAAAATAAGTGATATTTCTTCGCTTTTGAATTATTTATGGTGGGAAGCAGGTCTTAGATATTATTATGTATGCGAACCAAATTATCATCTTTATATAGACAATTTTGAATATTTATATAGATTATCAAAAAAATATGATTTAAATCAGTATCCTCTATCATTATTTCTTGATGAAATGAGAGGCTCCTTAGGTTCAAGTTCTACTAATGAAGAGGTACCTGTTTTAAAAGAGAGTGCAAAAGGCGTTCAAATAATGACAATTCATAAGTCAAAAGGTCTAGAATTCCCAATTGTAATAGTTTCAAATATGGGTTCTGCAATTACTCAAAAAGAAGTTAATTTTTCAATTGAAAAAAATGTTCCTATTTTAAAACATTGTATTTCTATCGATAAAAAAACTATGAAAGAAAAATATGATAGCGTTTTTATAAATCGTGCAAAAGAATTGACAAAAGAGAAAGATATAGCCGAAATTAAAAGAGTTTTATATGTTGCTTTAACAAGGGCAGAAACTCATTTAATTATGAGTGCTACTATTAGATCCTCTTTGGATAATGAAATAATTGATAATAAAGAGAAATCTTTACTTGCTATGATTTATAATGCTTCAATTATGGAAGATGGTTCTATAAATCCATTATTACAAATTAAAGATATTGAAAAAGTTAGTGTTTATGAGAATTATGTAAAAGTAGAAAATAAACCTATAGTAGAAAGAAAACAGTATTTAGATAATATCAAATATTATGAAAGTATTGAGCCTAATTATGATACTAATCCTAAAAATATAGGGGTAACAACTTACTTTGGGCATAATGATGATGGTAATTTTGAGCAAGGTTCACCTTTTGCTCTTTCAAAAGTTGATAAATTATTAGAGAAATTATATGAAAACAATTCTTCTGTTTATACAGATTTTGGAACTCTTTGCCATATTTATGTTCAATCTTTAATAATGGAGAAACCAATTTTAAGTCTTTTAGATGAAAGTGTATTATCTAAAGGTTCTTCATTATCAAAATTAAATAAAGAAAATATAAAATTAATAGAAAATGAAGCTATTAAATATGCAAAAGATTTTGTAAGTAGCTCATTTTATAATCATTATGTAAAGAATTATAAATGTAGTTGTGAATTTGGATTTTTTTCTAAGGTAGAAAATGATAATGGTGAAGTATTAGTATTTGAAGGATTTATAGATTTATTAGTAAAATATGATAATGATAATTATTTAGTTGTGGATTTTAAAACTGATAAAGTTAGAAATCCAGCAATCCATGAAAAACAAATTCAAACTTATATAACAGCTGTTAAGAGATTATATCCTAACAGCTGTGTAAAAGGATGTGTTGTTTATCTTAGAGAAAAAGATAAAGAGTATTTTTATTAATTAGCTAAACCTTTGATTTCCATAGCACTGAATCCGTTATTTAGCCATCTAGGAGCCTCATTGAATGCTTTTTGTACTACTAAAAGTAAATGTTCAACATTGGCTTCTTCATGGTCAGAAAAACCTGTTGCTAAAAAGAAATGTCTAATAATATTTGGTGAGTTATCTCCGCAATTATTTACATATCGATTAAAGATTATTCTGAATCTAGTCATATCCTCTTTATATTTTCCACCAATATTAATGTAATAATTTTCTAAATATTTATAGTTTTCAGTTTCTTTTACATGACTAATATCTAGATATTTTAATAATTCATTTTTACTTAAAACTAATAGTTTCTTTTGTTCTTGCATTTGTCTAATTACTGAAAAACTATATTCTGTAATTAAGTTTGTATCTATTGGAGCAATAGAAGTTTGTTTGTTTTTATTATTTTTATATTTATCAAAAGATTCAGGATCTATTTTTCTGATAGTTTCATCTTTAAATAAATCAAAACTCCAATCATATATTCTATCTGTTACAAGATGCTTATTAAAATAGAAAATATTACTTTCTTCATTAAATGCATTTAATAATTCATTTAATTCATCTCTACTTATTTTTATTTCTTTATAATAAAGTTTAAGTAATTTATGGAAGTTTTTTAAAGATATAACACCATAAAAATTTGTTGCAGCTTGCGCTAATTGATTAATAGTATTGAATTCAGTTTCTGTTAATTTTTCAACTGAAGAAATTGCTTTATCAATCCAAGCATATTTAACTCTTTCATTTCTACATCTTCCATAGCATAACCATGATGTTTGATTATATATTGCATCAATAATTAAAGCTTCTAATTCTATATCCCAAGTTGGTAATTTAAAAGGTTCAAGAATAAATTTTGTAATAGAACATTTAGAAATTATTTTATGCGTATTTACATAGTTAGAAAATCTAAATGCAAAAAGTTGTTTATTTTCAACTAAATCTTTATTTATACTACAACAATAGTTAAATAATAATTGAGCTTTTTCACAAAGAGGTAAATCATAAGTATCTATATAAGGTTCAATATCTTCCCAAGTTATAGTATTCCATTCTTTATATTCATCTTTAGCTTTTAAAACTTCATCTGTTCTATCATATGTAATATCAAAATATATTATTTTTAAAACGTCATCTTTTACTACATATTCTGAGCTTTCAGTTTCTTTTAATACCTTGTGTATTGATGATGCTTTTACACCTTTTAAGTCAGGATGAATTTTATTTGTGATTGAATTAAGTTCTACTGCACCAAATCTATTTACAATACCTTTTGCAGCTATATCTATTGCGCTTAATTGAATAGCGTCCATAATATCTCCTCTTTAATTATTTATTTGAATATTGATTAACAAGATTTTCTACAGCATTCTTTATTTTTAATAGAGCTGAATCAATATCACTTAAACTTGTTCCATAATTGAATCTAACATAACCTTTATATTCTTCATCACCAAACCAAGTCCCATCATTTAAGCAAATTCCTGCTCTATTTGCAAAGAACATTGAAGCAATTCCTGTTTGAGATGATTTGTTAATATTATATAGACTAGGATTATCTTTAGCATCTTTTTCAATATATGGCAATAACTCATTACAGTCCCAAAAGCAGATAAATGAAGCTTCGGCTTTGATAGGTTTTATGAATTTAATGTTCTGTTCCATATATTTTTCTATATGTCTAGCATTTCTTTCTAATACTTCAATAGCCTCCATTAGCCAAGGATATCCTTTAAGGTAGGCTTCTCTTGCAATTGTTGTAGAAAAGTAAGGAGAGGAGCTACAATGAAGAGCTTCTCTATAATCATCAAATTTCTTTTTTAATTCTAAATCATTAAAAAGTGAAACTGAAAAAAACTCTCCTGCGATATTAAATGTTTTAGAAGGTGCCATAGCAACCATGGTTTTTGTGTTTTTTTCTTTTGCTACTTCGATGAAAGAAGTAAATTCTTTGTTTTTAAATACTAAATCAGCATGAATTTCATCGCTGATTACAAAAACATCATATTTATTTGCGATATCACAAATTTTAGATAATGTTTCTTTAGAATAAACTTTAGAACTTGGATTGTGTGGGGAGCATAAAATAAATACTTTTGCTTCCTTACATAAATTTTCAAAGGTTGAAAAGTCAAATTCAAAAGAATCTTTTGTTCTAATTAGCTTCCAAGGAAGAACTTCATAACCATTTGCATTAACAATATTAACAAAAGGTTTGTAAGCTGGAAAAGGAACTATTACTTTATCTTTTTTTTCACAAACTATGTTAAGCATAGATGCTAAAGCATTTAAAACACCTTGGCAAAATGAAATTTGAGATTCTTTAAGATTTAAATTATGACGTTTTTTTGCAAAGTTCATAAAAATTTGTTTAATATCAGAATATGCTGAATATCCATAAGTTTCATAATTAACTAAATTTTTAGCTGCTTCTGTTATTTCTGGAGCAGCCTTATATTCCATGTCAGCAACCCAATAAGGTGTAGCTTCTTCATTTCCACAAAACATATTCAAGAATTTTTTATTCCACTTTATACAAGCTGTATCTTTTCTATTTGCTAAATTATCAAAATCGTATTTCATGAATTATAAACTCCTATATTTATGATAAAAATAACCGTTTGGATTTGTATATTTTATTTTTTTCTTATTTTTTTTATCTATTGCTTGTTTTGGACAGTTATTGATACAAGCTGTGCAAGCATAACAATTGTCATGAAAAACAGGTTTGCCATTTTCCATTGTTATATTGTTTGCTGGGCAACTTTCATAACATAACCCACATCCGTTACAATCATCATTTACTACAAAGTTTTCACTATAATGGCGGGTAAAATATTTAATAAATAAGTAAGTTATATTGCTAAAAGTTCTTGTAAAAATTCTAAATTTTGGAAATTTGAATTTTTCTTCTAATAAATCATTATTTATTATTTCTAATTTTTTATCAGCTTCAATATATAATTCTTTAGCTTTTTCTTGTGATATAGGGTTTATTAGATTGTTTGGCATTTTAATGTTATTTACATATGTGGTAGCAACTCCAAAGTCTTTTAGCATTTTTTCAAATCTAATATGACTGAATCCATAAGAATTAGTACCTGCTGTAGTAATCACATATACAAATTGAAGTTTCTTAAAATCTTTTATTTGAGAAAAAACCTCTCTGATTTTATTTTCTATAAAAATAGGTTCTCTACTCACATAAACTGGGAAAATAAAGCCTAATCTTTCAGGTAATTCAAAATTTTTTTCAAGTTCATTTACCATAACTATATTATCATGATTTTGAAATTCTGCTATTTTTTTTGCTACATAATAGCTGTTTCCGGTACCTGAAAAGCATATAATCTTATCTTTCATCTATATCCTACTTTATAATGTTTTTAATTTTTCTATTAGTTCTACCATATCATTATTGTCTAAATTAAGATTAGTAACAAGACGTACATAAGGGCCTTCAGTATTTGCTAGAATATTATTAGTTTTTAGCTTTTTAATAGTTTCAGAAGCTAATGTGTTTTTTTCATTAAAAAATACGATATTTGTTGAAGTGTTACCATGAATAATTATATTTTCATTATTTCTTAATGTTTTTTCTATATTTTTTGCTCTTTCATGATCAATTTCTAATCTATTAACATTGTTTTCTAAAGCATAAATACCAGCAGCAGCCATAAACCCAATTTGACGCATCCCACTTCCTAGCATTTTTCTAAATCTTTTTGCTTCATTAATAAATTCTTTTGTACCACAAAGCATTGAACCGATTGGAGCTCCTAAGCCTTTTGATAAACAAAATGTAATTGTATCACTATATTTTGCAATTTCACTAACACTGATTTTTTGAGCTACACTAGCATTGAATACTCTAGCACCATCCATATGAACTTTTAAGTTTTTTTGATCCGCAAGTTGTCTTATCCTTTGAAGATTAGAAATAGGATATGGTTCGCCTCCAATAGTGTTTTCAACTTCTAAGATACTTGTTCTTGCCATATCATATATACCATTTTCTTTAATTAAAGGTTCAAAATCAGAAGCGTCTAAGATTCCAAATTTTTTATCAATTGTAATTGGTAAAACAGAAGCTATTGCACTACATGCACCGATTTCATGTTGAACTATGTGAGAATTTGCTGCACATAATACTTCTGTACTAGCTCCACCATTAATCATTAATGAAAGTAAATTTCCCATAGATCCTGATGTTACAAATAAAGAATCTTCTTTATTTGTAATAGATGCCGCCATATTTTGCAATTTATTTATACTAGGGTCTTCACCATATACATCATCACCAACTTCAGCTTCATAAATAGCTTTTCTCATTGCTTTAGTTGGTTTTGTTATCGTATCACTTCGTAAATCTAGAATTTTCATTTATTTAACCTTTAATTGTTCAATTAATTCAAAAAATGTAGGGAAAGTTACACCAACTGCATCAATATCATCAATGATAATTGGAGAGGTAGAGTATAACCCTGCAATGGCCATAGACATAATTATTCTATGATCTTCATATCCTTTAACTTTAGCTCCAATAATAGCCCCTGTTCCATATATTTCAATTCCATCAGGTAATTCTTTAGTTCTAACACCTAGTTTATTTAAATTTTTATTCATAGTATCAATTCTATCCGTTTCTTTTAATCTTGCTTGAGGAACATCATTGAATACTACTTTTTCATTACTAAAAGCTGCAACTACGCATAAAGCTGGAAGAGCATCTGGCATAGAATTAAGAGAAAAAGTACCACCTTTTAATTGTTTAGGTCCTGTGATTTTAACTCCATTTTTTATCCATTCTATTTTACAACCCATTTTCGCTAATATATCTAAAGTATGCTTATCTCCTTGAGAATCATCTTTGTTAAGTCCAAGGATATTTATAGTTGTTTTCCCAATTGCAGCAAGAGCAAAAAAGAATGTTGCACTAGAATAATCTCCATTTATTGTAGCATTTATAGTTTTAAAAGATTGGTTTCCTTTTACTTTAGAATGTTGTAAATCTTCAGAAATTTCGTAAGAAATATTTTGTTCTTTTAACCAATCTAGTGTTAATTCAACATAAGGTTTTTCATATAATAGAGGAGTTATAATTTCAACATCAGTTTTTGCTAATACTGAAGCAAATAATAGTGAAGAAAGATATTGAGAGGTTGGACAATCAATTATCGTTTTTGATTTTGTTATAGGTCCTTTTATAGTAAATGGTGGGTAATTTGTATCACTTACATAGCATCCTAAATCTTTATAAGCTTTTAATAAGGGGCCTACTGGTCTACTTTTTAATGAATTATCACCAGTAAAGGTAATTTCTTTTTCAAGAGATGCACATAAACCTAAAAGCAAATAAAGAGTAGTTCCACTGTTATCGCAATCAATAGTAATAGGATTTTTGTCTTCTAAAAGATTTGTTGAATCTATAGTTAATTTATTTTTATCAATTTCTATCTTAGTTCCTAATGCTCTACATGCATTAATGCAACTTATTGTGTCGTTTGATAATAGGGCATTGTTTATAATGCTTTTACCTTTTGCAAAAGTAGCAATTAATAATGCTCTTATAGTTTGGCTTTTTGAGCTAGGAATTGTTACTATTCCTGTTATTTTTGAAGGTTCTATAATTTTTTCCATAAAAAAAATATAAACTAAATAAAAATATAAGTCTATAAAAAATCACTCCCCAATAATGAGGAGTGATAAAATTTATAATAAATATTTATTATTTTTTGTAGATAGTCTTTAATGGATGGTAATCCATAGTATTTGTATACCAACCACCCCATACTTCTGTATCAATCATATTAAGAGTGATGTAGTAATATAGAGGCATAATTGCTGCGTCTTCATTAATCATGATGTCTTCAGCAGTTTTTAGAGTTCCTAATCTATCAACAGGATCAGCAATTGTTGCTGCTTCTTTGATTAATAGGTCATAAATATCACTAGTATATCTACCACCATTCATAGCAGAACCTTGAACAAACATATCTAAGAATGTGTTAGGATCTTGGTAATCACCTACCCAACCAGCTCTTGATAATTCGAAAGCACCAGCATTTCTGTCTGATAGGTATGTTCCCCATTCTTTATTTTCAAGAACGATATCAATGTTTAATTTTTCTTTTAATTCTTGTTGAACGAATTCAGCAATTTGTTTGTGACCTTCACTTGTATTGTAAAGAAGAGTGATTGTAGGACAACCAACACCATTAGGATATCCAGCAGCAGCTAAGAATTCTTGTGCAATTTCAGTTGCTTCGTCATCATCTTCAAAAGGGAATTCAAGAGCATCATAGCCAGCCATTGGAGGTACAATACCCCAAGCAGGAATTTGACCAGATTTAGTAACACCTTCAACTAATGCTTCACGATCGATAGCATATTGAAGAGCTTTTCTTAAGTTTACGTTATCAAAAGGAGCTTTTACTGTTTGGAATACATAGTAATAAGTTGCTAATTGAGGAGAAGCTTTATAAGAACTCTTCATTTGAGCTGAACCTAATTTGTCTGTTGGAACGTTTGTTAACCAATCAATTGTACCAGCTTCATAATCGATATAGTTAGTGTTTTCATCATCTGATGATAAGAATACTAAAGTATCAATTTTAACTGCATCTGCATCCCAATATAATTCGTTAGGAACACATACGATTTTTGATTGAGGGATTCTTTCTTTTAATGTGAAAGGTCCATTACCTACGAAGTTTTCAGGTTGTGTCCATTGGTCACCATACATTTCAATAGCATGTTGAGGAACTATAGCGAATGAATAATGTTCTAGTGCACCAATTGCATAAGGAAGAGGTCCAATTAAGTCCATTTGGAATGTTTTGTCATCAAGAGCTCTGATGCCAACGCCTTCAGCAGAACCAGTACCATCGTTATATGCTTGAGCACCTTCTAAGAACATACATGGGAACCATGCATAAGGTGAAGCTGTTGCAGGATCTAATTCTCTTAACCAAGAATAAACTACATCGTTTGCTGTGATAGCTACGCCATCAGACCAAACTGCATCTCTTAAATGGAATGTATATTGTGTGCCATCTTCGTTTGATTCCCAAGATTCTGCTAAGCCAGGAATAGGGTCTGCAGTCATAGGATCGATAGATGTTAAACCTTCAAATAATGCCATTAAAATTCTGTGTTCAGGAACACCTTGAACTTTTGCTGGGTCTAATGATTGAGGTTCTGCACCATTAGATATAACGAATTTTACGCCTTCATCTTCAACAACAGCAGGTGCTTCGGTTTTAGGTTCTTCAACTTTTGCAGGTTCTGTTGCTTTAGTTTCTACGGTTTTTTCAGTAGTAGCTGCAGCAGGAGTTGTAGTAGCAGCAGGTTCTTCTTTGCCACCACAAGAGACTAATACAGTAGCTAATAGCAATAAGCTAAGAGTAATAGATAATGTCTTTTTCATAGATTATCTCCTTGTAGATTTGTTAAATATTCTCTATTCTTTTAAAATATTAATAATTATATTATAGCATAATATATATAGAATAGTAAACGATGTATTATTGATTACGTCAAGTAGAAAAAGTAAAAAACATCCAATTGTGTTATTTGTGTTACATATATGTTATTATTATTACATAAGAGAGGTTTAATATGAAATATCATTTAAAGAATTTAAATACAAAATTGATATATAGAAATAGTATGGTTTCGAGAACTGTTAGTTTGCTTTTTTTTCTTTTCTTTACTTGGGGTATAATAGATTCGCTTTTGTTAAATCAATCAATTTCAACATTAATTATTCCCTTTGTTTTAGATATAGTTGCATTAATCGGAGTTTTATTTATTGATAGATGGGTAATTGATAAAGAGTCAGTTCAAATTCAATATGAATTTGGTGTGTTTCCATTTTTATCTATAAAAAAATATGAAGTTAATGAAATAAGAAAAGTTGCTATTACTCATTTTGTCAAAGGAAGCTTTGATGAAAATGCTGAATATAAGAAAAAAGGTAGAGCTTATAGAGCTCAAGTAAGATTTTCTTTAGTTTTTAAAAATGATGAAAAAGTTGATGTTGAAATTATAGATGAGAAAAAAAGTGGTGGTACTTGTGAGAGAGCTGCTGTTCTATTTAGTTCTGCTTTAAATGTTCCTTTAACTAAAGATAGAGAGCGTGATTTAGACCTTGATGTAGGATTGAGAGATATAAACAAATTTAAAGGTTAGTGTATATTTGTTATAATTTTTATTAGATATTTTTTTATTAAACTTTAGTAAAGTTATGTGTATTTTAAAAGTTTCATTTCATAAAATAAAATGTTATTTCTTATCTAGATAGAATTTAGTTAATGTAAAAGTAGTTAGAAATATACATAAATGTGTATATATTTCTTGAATAAACTTGTAATTTAGAGTAAAGTTCTTTAGTCTGTCAAAGATGCATAAATATCATTTATGGTATTTTAGTGAATAAAATTCACAAATAGAGGAAGAATATGACAAAATATATTATTAAACGTTTAATAGGTATGATTCCTACTTTGCTTATCATTATTACTTTAAGTTTCTTTATTGTTAGAATCGCTCCTGGTGGCCCTTTTGATGGCGAAAGAGCTTTGCCAGAAGAAGTTTTAGCAAACATTGAGGCTAAATATCATTTAGATGAACCTGTATTAAAACAATATGCAAGATATCTATTTGATGTAGTTAGAGGGGATTTAGGTCCTTCTTATAAGTATGTAGATAATGATGTTAATTATTACATTTTTACATCATTACCAAATTCAGCAGTGTTAGGATCTATTGCTATCTTAATTGCATTGACGTTTGGTATACTGTTCGGAATATTAGCCGCAGTATATCAAAATTCATGGATTGATTATCTGACGATGGGTATAGCCGTCTTGGGGATATCGATACCCCTATTCGTAATAGGGCCGTTGTTGCAGCTAGTTTTTGCAATGAAACTCAATTGGTTCCCTATATCCGGTTGGTATAGTACAGGAGAAGGTTATTCAACTATCGTACTTCCAGCTCTTTCTTTATCATTTGCATATTTTGCAACTATTGCAAGATTAACTCGTTCTTCAATGTTAGATACTCTAAAGAGTGACTATATTAGAACTGCTAAAGCAAAGGGTATGAAAAACAGTACAATTATTTTTAAACATGCTATGAAAGGCGCAATGCTCCCTATTGTAAGTTATTTAGGACCTGCATTTGCTGGTGTTATTACTGGATCTATCGTTATTGAACAAGTTTTCCGTGTACCTGGTATTGGTAAATTCTTCGTTCAAAGTTCTTTTAACCGTGACTATACATTAATTATTGGTGTAGTTATTGTATTCTCAGTAATCTTGGTAATTATGAACTTTATTGTTGATATTGTTTATGCTTTACTTGATCCTAGAATCGCTTACTAATATATAAGGAATTTAATAGAAAATGAAAAAAGATAAAAAAAATATAGAAAATTCCGCAACTAACGAATTCGATCAAGTTGTAGTTGGAAATAGTTTAACTAAAGATGCTTGGAAAAGATTAAGAAAAAATAAGATGGCAGTTCTCGGTATGATTATTGTTATTATTTATGCTTTACTTTCAGCATTTGCTCCATTATTACCTTTACATCCATATGATGAAATTATTCTTGATCATCAAAATTTAGAACCTTCATTTAATAAAAGTGCTGGTGAATTAATGATGCAAAATAAGAAGAAAGACTTATATTTCAAGGCATGGAAAAATGGTACTTTAGTATTAACTGATGAACAATCTGCATTAATTAATGAATGGATTGAAGATAGTAAAACTAATAGTGTTTGGAATCTTTGTTTAGAAGAAGGTGAAAAACAATTAGCTGCAGGTACATTTACTTGGAGTGCAAGTGAACAAAAAAGTCTTGATAAGTTACAAAAAAATATTGATGAAGAATTATTTGTAACAATTAATAAAATATATAAAGATGGTAATGATTTACTTAAATCAGATAGTAGTTCATTAACTGAAATTTATGCAGGTATTTTAGGTATAGAAGATCTTTCATTAATTACTGCTCAAACTGAAAAAGAAATGAGTGCTTTTGTTTTTAATACTATTGAAATGGATGCTGATGTTAAAAAAGCTCTATCCGATGAAGATAAAACAGCTTTAATAAATAAAGAAATTGAAAAAATGGGTTCTGCAGAATATGAAGAAAACGTTGTTAATAATTTATACGGTAAAATTAATGCTTATTTATTAAAAGAAGTAACTAAAGAATTAGAAAAAGAAAATGAAAGTGGTAATTTAGAATTCCCATATGAAACAGAATTAACTCTTCATGATTTAAATATTTCTATTGAATCTTCAAAAGTTCATGAAAGACATTATTTATTAGGTACTGATTATAGTGGTAGAGATTTATTGAGTAGAATAATTTACGGTGGTCAAATATCTATAATGATTGGTCTAGTAGGTACTTTATTTAGTGTATTTATTGGTATTGTTTTAGGTGCACTAGCTGGATATGTTGGCGGTAAAACAGACTATATTATTATGAGAATAGTTGATGTTATGTATGGTCTACCTTATATGTTGATAGTTATTATTTTTATGGCAATATTTGGGCGTTCTATCTTTAACTTGTTTATAGCTTTAGGTATTGTTTCTTGGTTAACAATTGCTCGTATGGTTAGAGGTCAAATAATGAGTTTGAAAAATAGTGAATATGTTGAAGCGGCTAGATCGATGGGTGCTAAAACATGGAGGATTATTTTTAAACATATGATTCCAAACTCATTATCAATTATCATTGTTTATTCAACTCTTAGAGTTCCTGCTTTTATCATGCAAGAATCATTCTTGTCCTTCTTAGGTCTTGGTGTTCAAGCTCCAATGGCTTCTTGGGGATCAATGATTAGTAATGGTGTAGCTAGTATGACAATTTATCCTTGGAGATTAATTTTCCCATCAATTGCAATGACATTATTCTTATTTGCAATGAACTTCTTTGGTGATGGTCTTCGTGATGCGTTCGACCCACAAAGTAAGAACCAGCTTTAGGAGATGAAATAAAAATGAAAGATAAAAAACAACCAATGTTGGAAGTAAAAAATTTACAGACTCACTTTAAAACTGATGCTGGTATTGTTAAAGCTGTTAACGGTGTTTCCTTCACTGTTGATAAGGGTGAAACAGTTGGTATAGTAGGTGAATCTGGTTGTGGTAAAAGTGTAACGAACCTTTCAATTATGAAATTGATCCCATCTCCTCCTGGAAAGATTGTTGGTGGTGAAGTTTTATTTGAAGGTCAAAATATTTTAGATTTACCTGAATCAGAATTAAGAACTATTCGTGGTAATAAAATTTCAATGATATTCCAAGATCCTATGACTAGCTTAAATCCTTTTTTAAGGATTTCTACTCAAATGATTGAAACAATTCGTTTGCACGAAAAAGATGTTTCAAAAGAAGAAGCAAAAAAAAGATCTATAGAAATGCTTGAAAAAGTAGGTATTCCTGCTGCTGAAAAAAGAATTGATGCTTATCCTCACCAATTTTCAGGTGGTATGAGACAAAGAGTAATGATTGCTATGGCTTTATCGTGTAATGCTGATGTATTAATTGCTGATGAACCTACTACTGCTCTTGATGTTACTATACAAGCTCAAATTCTTGAATTAATTCAAGATATTAGTAAAGATTTTGGAACTGCTGTTATATTAATTACTCACGACTTAGGTGTTGTTGCAGGTATGTGTGATAAAGTATGTGTTATGTATGCTGGTAAAGTTGTTGAAGAAGCATATACTGAAGAATTATACAAAAATCCAGCACACCCTTATACAAGTGGTTTAATTCAAAGTGTTCCAAGAATGGATACAGAGAATAAACAAACTAAATTATTCTCAATTGAAGGGCAACCACCTAACGTAATTGATTTACCTCCATGTTGTCCATTCCATCCTCGTTGTCATAAAGCAATGGAAGTATGTAAATGCGCATTACCTCCAACTTATAAAATAAGTGAAGACCATTATGCAAATTGTTGGTTATATGCTAGTGAAGAAGAAGTCGCAAAAGCTTTAGCTGATGCTGCAAAGGAGAATGAAAATAATGAGTAAAGATAATAAAGTACTTTTAGAAGTTAAAGATCTAAAACAACATTTTCCTGTTAAATCTGGTGGTATATTAAACAAAACTATTGGTTCAATTAGGGCTGTTGATGGCATATCTTTTGATGTAAGAGAAGGTGAAACATTAGGAATTGTTGGTGAATCAGGTTGTGGTAAATCAACAACAGTTAGATCAATTGCACAATTATATAGACCAACAGCTGGTGAAGTATTATTTGATGGTAAAGATTTATGTAATGCTAGTGAAAAAGATTTAGCTTTAGCAAGACGTAATATTCAAATGATTTTCCAAGATCCTTATGCTTCTTTAGATCCAAGAATGACTGTTAGAACAATTATTAGTGAACCTTTAGAAATATATAATAAAAGAGGTTTATTAGAAACTAAATTAACTAGTCTAGAGATTGAAGATAAAGTTGAACAATTAATGGAAAGAGTTGGTTTAAATAAAGCCTTTAAAAATAGATACCCACATGAATTCTCAGGTGGTCAGAGACAAAGAATTGGTATTGCAAGAGCACTAGCTTTAAATCCTAGAATCATTCTAGCTGATGAACCTGTATCTGCTCTTGATGTATCTATTCAAGCTCAAATTTTAAACTTGTTAAATGATTTACAAAAAGAATTAAATTTAACATATATTTTCATTGCTCACGATTTGGCTGTTATTCAACACATTTCTACAAGAGTTGCTGTTATGTACTTAGGAAAAATTGTTGAATTAGCAAATGCAAAAGATTTATATGATAATCCTGCTCACCCTTATACTCAAGCATTATTATCTGCTGCACCAATTCCAGATCCTGAAATTGAAAGAAAAAGACAAAGAATTATATTAACAGGTGATGTTCCATCTCCTGATAAAAAACAAGAAGGTTGTTATTTCCAAGCAAGATGTCCAAAGAGAATGCCATGGTGTACATGTCATGTTCCACCAACATTTGATTTAGGAAATGATCATAAAGTAGCTTGTTGGTTATACGATGAAACTGATTATTCAAAGATTAGTGCTGAAGCTGCTAAAGCTGATGCAGAACATAACAAAGAATAGTTATAGCTACTGATACCTTATTGACTAACATTGCCAATGACACCTTATAATGGAGGAGCCGTTGGCAATATTTTTAGGAAAGTAATAATGAGTAAAAAATTTTATATAGAAAGCTTAGGTTGTTCAAAAAACCAAGTTGATGCAGAAGTGATTATAGATTTATTGAAGAATAAAGGATTTGAACAAGTCTTTGATGCAAAAGAAGGCGATATTGTTTTTATAAACACTTGTGGATTTATTGAAAGTGCAAAAGAAGAAGCAATTAATTCTCTATTTAGTTTAAGAGAAATGGCTCCAAAAGCTAAAATTATATTAGGTGGTTGTTTAGCACAAAGATATAGTGATGTATTAGATTTACCTGAAGCAGATGGTATTTTTGGTAATAGAGACCTAAAACAAATTGGCTCCTTAGTAGATGAAATGTTAGAAAGTGATTCTCAAGTTATTTTATCACCTGAATATCCAACTAATCCTGAAGATGATTATTATAATAGAAGTACTATTTTAAATTATCCTGGTGCTGCTTATCTAAAATTAAGTGAAGGCTGTAATCACAGATGTGCATTTTGTGCAATTCCTGTAATTAGAGGTCCTCTTAGATCTAGGAGTAGAAATCAAATATTAGATGAAGCTAGAAAACTTGTTAAAGGTGGAACTAGGGAGATAAATATAATAGCTCAAGATTTAGCAGCTTATGGTACTGATATAAGTAATAAGTCACAGTTTATGTCTTTATTAGAAGAAATCTGTGAAATTGAGGGAGATTATAAAATAAGATTATTATATATTCACCCAGATGCTTTCCCATTAGAGTTGATAGATTTTATTAAAAATAGTGATAAAGTTCTTCCTTATTTTGATGTACCTTTCCAACATGCTGCTACTCCTATCTTGAGAAAAATGGGTAGAGTTGGAACAAGTGAAAGTTATTATAATTTAATTACTAAAATTAGAGAAAGTTTACCTGATGCAGTAATTAGAACAACACTTATGTTAGGATTCCCTGGTGAAACTGAAGAAGATGTTGAAGAATTATTAGCATTTGCAAAAAAATGTCGTTTTGATTGGATGGGTTCTTTTGTCTACAGTAGAGAAGAGGATACTAAAGCTTTTGATATGATTGATGCTGAATCTCATGAAAAAGTTATTGAAAGAGCTAAAAAAGATCAAAAGAGATTAGAAGCAATTCAAGAAAAAATAACAAGTGAAAACTTAGAAAAATTTGTTGGAAATGTTTATGACGCTTTAATTGAAGAAAAGATTAAAGGTGAAGATTTAGCCATAGGTAGAATATATTCACAAGCACCAGAAGTTGATGGTTTAACAGTTATTATGGGAAGAGATTTAGTTCCAGGAACTGTAATAAAAGTTGGTATTAGAAAAGTAAATGGTGTTGATTTAGATGCAATTGTGGTAGGTTCTGATGATGAATAATGTACAAGTATGGATTGATAAGTTAAATAAAGAGCAAAAAGAAGCTGTATTAGAAAATTCACATCCATTACTTGTATTAGCTGGTGCAGGTAGTGGTAAAACTCGTGTTATCACTACCAAAATAGCATATTGTATTGAAGAGCTGGGTATTAATCCTTGGAATATTTTAGCTGTAACCTTTACTAATAAAGCTGCAAAAGAGATGAAAGATAGAGTATTAGAAATGCTTCCTTATAATAAAGAGAGTGAATTTAATATCAGAACGTTTCACTCTTTTGGAGTTTGGTTATTAAGACGTTTTACTAAAGAAGCTAATTTAGCTTCTTCTTTTACTATATATGATGATAATGATTCTCTCTCTTTGTTGAAGGGGATTTATCCTAGTATGCCTAAAAATGAATTATCTTTAACCTATAAAAGAATAAGTAGGGCAAAAGATATGGGATTAACACCTAACGATAACTTAGATATAATATCTCGTGATACCTTTTTTAAAAGAGCTTTTGTCGAATATGAGAATAAACTTAGAAGTGTTGGAAATGTAGACTTTGCTGATTTGATTTCTATTCCAACAAAACTTTTAAATACTAATTCTGAAGTTTTAAATTTTGTAAGGCATAGGTTTAAAGTAATATTAGTTGATGAGTATCAAGATTCTAATGTTGCACAGTTTAATTTACTACATACTTTAGTTGGTCCTAACACACAAGTTTGTGTTGTTGGTGATGATGATCAAAGTATATATAAATTTAGAGGAGCCGAGATAAAAAATATTTTATCATTTCCAGAGGTTTTTAACGGTTCGAAAACAATTACTTTAAATGAAAATTATAGATCAACCGTTTCTATACTCAATGTTGCATCAAGTGTTATTAAAAATAATAAATCTCGTCATAATAAAAATTTATTTACTAATAATTTTGAAGGTGAGAAACCGAAAATATATTATGTAAGTGATGAAAATGAAGAAGCTGATAAAGTTGTTAAATTAATTCAAAGAAATAAAAATTATAATAATAGTGCTATTCTATATAGAACAAATGCACAATCACAAACATTTGAAACTTTATTAAGACGTAAAGCAATTCCTTATAAATTAATAGGTGCTTTAAAGTTCTATGATAGAGAAGAAGTAAAAGATGCTATTGCTTTATTACAATTATTCTTTAATTCTAAAGATATTGTAAATTTTAGAAGAATGATAAATAAGCCACCACGTGGAATTGGTAAAACTAGCATAAATAAAATTGAAGCTTTATCTTTAGAGACAAAAGGCGATGTTTTCGATGCTATCAATCTAGCTATAGAAAGAAAGATGTTATCAGCAAAATGTACTACAGGTGCAAAAAATTTTATTGCATATATGGAAAAAGCATTTGAAATAATATCTAAAGGAAACTTGTCAGAAGGTGTAAAGACATTATTAGAAGATGTTGGATTAATCGAATATTATAAAAAGCAGGATGCTAATAAAGATACTTTTAAAGTTGAAAATTTAGGGAATTTGATTAATATTATTGAATCCTATAAATCTTCACTTGAAGGGTTACAGAAATTTTTAGTAGATAGTACTTTAGATAGAACAACAGTAGTCTCTGATGAAAAAGAGGAAAAAGATAAAAAAGACGGTGTTTCTTTGATTACTATGCACAATACAAAAGGTTTAGAATTTGATGATGTATATGTTGTTGGTTTAGAAGAAGGCTTATTTCCTAGTAAGAAGAGTGTTGAAGAAGATGAAAATGTAGAAGAAGAGAGAAGACTTTTTTACGTTTCAGCAACTAGAGCAAGAAATAGATTATATTTTTTTAGTGCATCCTCTAGAAAGACATGGGGACAAACTGAGTATAATAGAACTCCTTCAAGATTTTTAGATGAAATTGATGATGAATTAATTAAAGAAGTTGGTAACAAACCTATAAAATATAAAGAAGATTTAGATATATTTAGTGATAGTGCTCTCTCTTTTAGAAGAAAACAAAATAGGAATAACTATAATAATACATATAATAATGACACTTCTAATTTGATACACAAAGGTTTTAGCCCTAAAGCTAAGAAGTTTAAATTTGAAAAAGAAGAATCTAATGATAGTGTGGAAGCTCAATATCAAGTGGGAGATAGAGTATATAGTGAAGAAAAAGGCAAAGGTTGGGTTATAAGCACAATTATTAAAAATGATAGAGAAATTATAGGTGTAAAATTCGATAATGGGATAGATGCCAAATTTGTAAGTAAATTTGCAAAATTAGAAAAAATCTATGATGAGCTATAAAAAAATACTTATTTTTAAATAAATACATATCTAAGAAATAAATAGATAAAAAAATGTGTGTGATATACTAGACAAAAAGTGCAACTTTATGATAAAAATTTAAAAGTTGCGTATGTTAATATAATACGTACAAAAAATGAAGTTTTTTGACATAAAAAATAGAGCAGCAAGATAAATAGGGTGAATAATATTTATTTTGTGTTAAATTTCTTTTTTAAATTATGAAATGATAGTTGAACCTCTCAATTTAATTGTCACAAATAGTTTAATATTGATATTTAATTGGTATGAAAATGTTTTATATATTAGATATTTTTAAATTAGATGTAGGAATCTGTAATCCTTAATACCCGACCTTTCCTAGGGATTATATTAAAAATAATATTCATAATAAAATCTTTTTTTAATATGCTTTTTTCTGTCAATAATAATTGGTATTTTGCCAATAAATAAAATAAAAGAGATAAATTCTCTTAATAATAGGGTATAAAAACATGAAAACTATTTTTGTTAAACCACAAACAATGGAAAAAAAATGGTACGTAATCGATGCTGCTGGAAAAGATTTAGGTAGCGTTGCAGTTACTGCAGCACGTATTTTACGTGGAAAAAATAAACCTGAATATGTACCTCACCAAGATATGGGTGATTATGTAATTATTGTTAATGCAACAAAAGTTACAATGTCAGGTAAGAAATTTACTGATAAAATGTACTATAGCCACTCTAACTTCCCTGGTGGATTTAGAGCTACAAGTTATCAAGATATGTTACAAAGAAGACCAGAGTTCCCAATGGAACACGCTGTAAAAGGTATGCTACCAAAAGGTCCTTTAGGACGTAGTCTTTTCAGAAACATGAAGGTCTATGCAGGTGCTGATCATCCTCATAAGGCTCAAAACCCAATTGCGGTTGAACTATAAGGGAGCGTATAAATGGCTAAAAATGATACAAAAAAAGTAAACCTAGGTTCTGGTTTAGGTAGAAGAAAAACTTCTGTAGCACGTGTTTATTTAAGAGAAGGTAATGGTGCAATCACTGTTAATGGTAAAGATGCAGATACATATTTTGCAAATCCATTATTAGTAAATATTGTAAGACAACCTTTAAGCGTTACAGAAACTGCTGATAAATTTGATATTATTATTACATGTAATGGTGGTGGTGTATCAGGTCAAGCTGGTGCTTGCCGTCATGGTATTGCACGTGCTTTATGTGATAATGACGAAGCTTACCGCTCAGTATTACATTCAAATGGATATATGACTCGTGATGCACGTATGGTCGAAAGAAAAAAATTCGGTCAAAGAGGTGCTCGTCGCAAATTCCAATTCAGCAAACGTTAATATATTATTATGCGTTATGCAAAAATTACAAGGAGAGAAAATCCAGAAGGTATTTATGTACTTTCAAAAGGATGCTCTCCTTTTTTTGTGCCCAAAAAAATATTATTAGAATTTAACCTTCCTTTTTATAGTGAAGAAGATGATGTAGATGAAGAAATGTATATTATTCTACAAAATTTAAATGAATTATATTTATGTAGAAAAAAAGGTCTAGATTTATTAGCTAGACGTGAACATACAAAACTAGAATTAAAAGCTAAATTAGCTCAAAGAAAATTTAGTAAAAATTCTATAGAAAATACTCTTAATTATTTAGTTAAGAATAATTATTTAAGTGAAGAGAGATTTTGTGAATCTTTTATTATTTCTAAAAATAGAAATGGAGATGGAAAGTATTTAGTTTTACAAAAATTACAAAGTAAAGGAATCTCCTCTTCTTTTTCAAATGAAATATATGATGACTTAATTGACTTAGAAATGGAAATTAATGCTTGTGTTAAAGCAATAATGAAAATTAGTAGAAGAAATAAAAAGTTAGAAAAAAAAGAACTTTCTTATAAGCTACAAAATAAAGGATTTTCCTATTCAATAATAAAAGATTCTTTTGAAATTTATTTTGATAAAAATTAAAAATATCTAATAGCCTTTTTTTTATTAATTAATTAATATAGCTATATTATGATTGATGAATTAATTTTACATATAGTTAATATGGTACCAAGTGGAGCACTTGGAATGTTTATTCTATTTGCAATTATTGCAGTTTCTTTAGGAACACTCGGTAAAGGTGCAGATATGTTAGTAG
This sequence comes from Pleomorphochaeta sp., assembly GCF_050031695.1. GTDB lineage: Bacteria > Spirochaetota > Spirochaetia > Sphaerochaetales > Sphaerochaetaceae > Pleomorphochaeta. The sequence goes on from NZ_JBNAIC010000012.1 coordinate 55,449, forward strand.
ATGAAGCTGTTACTTTATCTTATAAATGGGGTGTCCCTAAGATGTTAATAGGAGCAACTATTGTAAGCTTAGGAACTACATTACCAGAGGTTACAGTATCTGTTGTTTCAGCACTTCAAGGTTCTCCTGATTTAGCTCTGGGAAATGCTGTTGGATCTATAATTTGTGATACAGGTCTTATTTTAGGTGTTGCTGCACTAATAAATCCACTTCCTTTTAAAAAAGAAGTAGTGAATAGACAAAGTTGGTTACAATTTGCAGCCGGTATGTTATTAGTTTTAACAGCTTTTATTTTTGGTAGAGGAATGAACTCTTTCTCTACTGGAGGGAGAATCCCTCAATTTATGGGATGGGTATTTTTAGTTATTTTAGTACTATATATATATAATACAATAAGACTAGCAAGAAAAGGAAAGGTTGAAGATGGTGGTGAAAACCTTGAAGTTGATCAATCTTCTACTGCTATGGTATTTGTAAAATTATTTATAGGTATTACTTTAGTTATTTTATCTTCAAAAGTATTAATTCCAACTGTTCAAGAAACTGCAGTTAGATTACATATTCCTGAAACAATCATTGCTGCTACTTTAGTAGCTTTTGGCACAAGTCTTCCAGAATTGATTACAGCAGTAACTGCAACAAGAAAAGGCTATGGTGATTTAGCAATAGGTAATGTTTTAGGTGCTGATATCCTAAATGTATTATTTGTAGTAGGTGCTGCAGCTTCAGTTACTAAAGGTGGATTATTCGTTGATGTTAACTTCTTTAAATTGTTATTCCCTGCAATGTTATTCGTATTAATTACATGTAAGTTAGCAATTGAATTTTCAAAAGAGAAATTAAATAGAGTAGTAGGTACTATATTATTATCTGCATATTTACTTGTTACTATATTAAGTTATTCCGTAGCAATATAATAAAATATAAACAAAATAAAAAATCCTCCAGTTATGAAAAACATAGTTGGAGGACTTTTTTTGTATTAATTAATACTATAGAACGCGGAATGCTTTACGACCAGCATATTTAGCTGAATCACCTAAGTAATCTTCTGTTCTCATTAATTGATTGTATTTAGCTAATCTGTCAGAACGGCTCATTGAACCAGTTTTGATTTGTCCAGTTTCTAAAGCTACTACTAAGTCAGCAATGAAGCTGTCTTCTGTTTCACCAGAACGGTGAGAAACAATAGCTGTATAACCGTTTCTTTGTGCTAAATCAATAGCTTCGAAAGTTTCTGTTAAAGTACCGATTTGGTTTACTTTGATAAGAATTGAGTTTGCAACACCTTTTTCAAGACCTGTTGCTAATCTTTCAGTGTTTGTTACAAATAAGTCGTCACCAACTAATTGAACTCTATCACCAATTCTTTCAGTTAACATTTTCCAACCTTCCCAGTCATCTTCATCCATACCGTCTTCGATAGAAATGATAGGGTAACGAGTTGCCCAGTCTTCCCACATATCAACCATTTGTTCACTAGTTAGTTTATCACCAGTTGACCATCTTAGTTCATATAATTTTGTTTCTTTGTTATATAATTCAGATGAAGCAGGGTCTAAAGCAATCATGAAGTCGCCTTCACGACCAGCTGTGTAACCAGCAAGTTTAATAGCTTCCATGATAACTTCTAAAGCTTCTTCGTTAGATTTAAGATCTGGTGCAAAACCACCTTCATCACCAACACTAGTATTATAACCACGACCTTTTAATACAGTCTTTAAGTTGTGGAATACTTCTGCTGTCATTCTAACTGCTTCTCTAATAGAATCAGCACCAATTGGCATTACCATAAATTCTTGGAAGTCAACTTTGTTATCACTGTGAGCACCACCGTTGATAATGTTTGCCATTGGAACAGGTAATGTACATGCATGATAAGCACCTAAGTAAGCGAATAAAGGTCTGTCTAAGTAATCAGCTGCTGCACGAGCTACTGCCATTGAAACACCTAAGATTGCGTTTGCGCCTAATTTACCTTTGTTTGGGGTACCATCTAGAGCAATCATTGCTTGGTCGATAGCAACTTGATTAAGAGCATCCATACCTTCGATTTCTGGAGCAATAATGTTGTTAACATTATCTACAGCTTTTAAAACACCTTTACCTAAGAAACGGCTTTTATCACCATCACGTAATTCAACAGCTTCGTGAACACCTGTAGAAGCACCAGAAGGTACTGCTGCACGACCCATAAAACCGCTTTCTAAAATAACATCAACCTCTACTGTTGGGTTGCCGCGTGAGTCAAGGATTTCCCTTGCTTCAATTGATTCAATAATACTCATGATTTTACTCCTGATATTTTTTATATCGTGTTTAAAATATCTTAATTTTTTGATTAATTGTCAAGCTTTAAACCTATTATCTATAAATAAGGAAAAGAAAAAAAGGCCTTAATGATATATTTTTATCTTTTTTTTTATTTTTATTTAAATTTCTTCTCAAATTTTCAATTCTAAAGTATGATGTAACAAGGAGTAAACTATGGAAAAAACCTATTATAAACTACCAGTATTGAATTCATATCTGCTCAAAAATATTATTTTTTCAATGGAAAACCAAGGATCTATTGGGTATTTGGATTTAGAAAATGCAGAGGTCGTTGAAGTTGTTAATATTAATGATTCAGTGATAGTTAGGGAAAATAAAAAATCAGATAATTTAGTCACTTTAGTTATAAAGAATAATAAAGATAGATTTTTAGCACTACCACCATGGGGATCAATAGAAGGTTTTAAAATAAGAGAACAGTTTATTAAGGATATGAAAAATCCAGTATATAAAAAAACACTTAATCATGTATTTCATACAGGCCGTGGTGTTTTTAAGAAGTTTAAACAAGTTTTAAAAGAAAATCCTATAATTGAAAGACAGTGGTTAGATTTTAAGTCTAAATATATGAAAGCTATTGTAATTAATTGGTATAAAGAATGTGAAGGTTATATAAACCTTAATAATATGGATGAAGAGTTTGAAGAACTTCCAAATGATTTATTAATTAGTGATTTTGTTTTTTCTACAAAAATAGATAAAAATGTTGAAAAAAATATCGCTGAAATACAGTCTACTATTATTAATGAACTTGATTTTTTTGAAAAATTGATAGTAAACAGAAGAGAAGAAATTATTGTTAAACCGAACTACTTATTAGCTTATAACTTAGAAGATAATTTAGTAGGTTTTATTAAATGGGAAGAACTTGATTCTTCAAGTGTGGAAATAACTTCTTATGGTATATATGAGGAATATAGAGGGCTTGGTCTTTTTACATTAATGATGGATAAATTAATGAGAGAATTAAGTCGGAAAAAGTATAATAAAGTTGTGTTTTTTAAAGGCAAAAGCTTATCCAATTACGATTTAAATCTGAATAAAAATGATTTTGTTTGTGATTTTGGCTATTCCATTATTGATATAAATAGTTGGAATATGGATAAAAACTCAAGTGAATTAGTAGAAGTTTAAAGGTTTTTTCTTATAAAAATTTAATAAAATTGTATAAATATTGATAATTTTCAATTAATTTTATAGCCAAATTTCTTAGAAATTTGGTTTTATTTTTTTTATTCTTTTAGTGTAAAATATGCACCTATAGTATATCAAAAAGCAATATGTAGTTCAATTTAGAAGTATGGAGTTATGTGTATTTGAGTGTCTTAAATGTGTTTTTTTTTCTTGACATATAAGTTTACCCTTGTTACAATCCAAAATATATATATGGAAATAAAAGGGATTTTCGTGTGACTTTGGTCACGCTCCCGAAACTATTTGGAGGAAGTATGAAAAAGTTTTCTGCTTTATTATTAACAGGTATTATAGGAACAAGTATGTTGTTTGCAGATTTTTCTGGTACAGCAACATTTTCACACACATTAGCAGATTTTGATACAGCTAATTTAGATTTTGG
>NZ_JBNAIC010000013.1:0-148471 GCF_050031695.1 Pleomorphochaeta sp.
ATATTATAGCATATACTTTTTTCATATATAAATTAATTAACACAATACGATTATATGCGTATTAATTATAATTTTTTAACAACATAATTTTTGTATAAATATAATTAGTAAGCCAATAAAAAGTGATAGGAGAAAAACAAAATAACGATAAAATTAAAGAAACTATGGAGATGATGAATAGAGTTAATAAAAAATTATTCTCAGCAATTGAAAGAAATGATTATATAAAAATGGATAAGAGGAAAATGGAAAACAATTAATTAAAACATATTTAAGATAGTGCTCAGTTACAAAAACTGAGCACTTAGTATTTATAGGTAAAAAGATTTAAAAAGTAGCTTAAATATTAATTAATCAACTAATTACTAGAATAAACAAAGAGTACACAAAAAGGATTGAAAATCCAAAATTATAATTAAACCTTTAGACAATTACTATCTACTATAGAAAACATTCATAAAATAAAAAGTTTATGAATGTTTACAGTCATTATAATTAAGCAATTACTACTTCAACACCACTTTGTTCAATTTTACTAATTTCATTTTTATCTGCAGTTTCATCAGTTATTAAAACATCTATTGAAGAAAGATCAGAACTAGCAAAACCATAAGATTTACCTAATTTAGAACCATCAGCAACTACAATTTTTAACCCTTTACTTCTATTTAAGAAAGCTTCATTAACAATTGTCTCTGGGTAATATGCTGTAGTTAACCCATCTACGCTTGAGATGCCATTAACCCCTAAAATACAAATAGATGAAGTCATTTTTCGAATCATTAATTCAACTAAATTTCCAGATAAGGATTTATTTGCAGGATTATATTCTCCACCTGTATAAATGACTTTAGCAGGATCTTTATCAGATGACAATTCTGAGATAGCAGCATTGTTTGTTAAAATAGTTATAGGTAAATGAATTACTATCTTTAATATTTCATAAGTTGTAGTACCTGCGTTAATGAATAAAGTATCATTATCTTTTATATAACTACTTGCAATTTTGGCTATTGCTATCTTTTGATTTAAATTTAAATTATTTTTTTCTTTATATTTAGGAGCAGGAATTCTAGTTTCTGATACTAATTTTGCTCCCCCATGATATCTTGTAATAACACCTTTACTTTGGAACATTTCAAAATCTCTTCTAATAGTTAATTCGGATACGCCAAGTATTTCACTCGCATCTTTAACCTTAATATCATTTTGTGCTTCAAACATAGTTAATAGAGCTTGTTGTCTTTTTTTTACTTCAACAATACTTTGTTTCATAAATAATATTCCTTTTACATTACATCAAATGTTCATATAAATACTATTATGAATTTTTTAAAACGTCAAGCATTTTATGAACAAACGTTAATTAATTGTTGACAAATAGCATAAACGCTCATATAATCATTCATATAAGTCTATTTATTACAATCATATAATCAAAAACAACAGGTTTATATGATTGTTTATAAAGTATATAAATTACATAAAAAGCATAAATAATAGCTAATAAATGTAAATTAATGAGATATATTAATAAATTGAATATATTTTTGGCTAGGAGAAAAAAAATATGACTAGGTTAGATTAAATTACATATGAATAAATAATCTAAATAAATAAATAACACTCCATTAAAATCGATTCTATAATTAAAAAAAATTAATAATATAAATAAGGAAGAATAAAATGAAAATCAATAAGATTAAGAAGCATACTCTTGAAAAATGTTATGCAATTGCAAACATCACTTATCAAAATAAAGAACATATCGTTGTTGCTGCAGAGAAAACTGACGATTGTTTATTATTCGATATTGATGGAAATTTCATTGAAACAATATGGAAAGGCCCAAGTGGAACCATGAGTATTGTACCATTAGAAGATGCTGATGGCTGTTTCTTAGCAACAAAAAAAATGTATTCTCCTAACGATTCTAAAGAAGCTGAAATCGTTTTAGTAAAACACGATGAAACTGGTTGGAAAACAAGAACAATTGCAACAGTTCCTTATGCTCATAGATTCGATGTATTAAAAACTGATGATAAAAGATATTTAATTTGTGCAACAATTAAAAGCAATTATGAATATAGAGATGACTGGCGTTTCCCAGGTCAATATTTAGCTGTTGAATTACCTAAAGTATTAGATGACACTTTTGTTGTAGAACCACAATTAATTATACCTGACTTATTGAAAAACCATGGTTACATTCATAGAAATGATGCAAATGGTGATTACTCAGTAATAGCATGTGAAAATGGTGTATATGAAATTCACCCACCAACAAAAGAAAATTCAGATTGGGCAGTAAAAAAACTTATTGAAGATCCTACAAGTGATATTGCATTTGTTGATTATGATGAAGATGGTAAAGAAGAAATGTTATCTTTAGCTCCTTTCCATGGTAATACAATTAGAATTTATAAATTAGATAGTAATAACGAATATAAACTTGATTATGAATTTGAAGATAAGCATGAATTCTTACATTCAATTTGGGCAGGAACTTTATATAACAAACCTTATTCAATTATTAGTAACAGAAAAGGTCAAAGTAGAGATTTAATGGGTATTTTCTATAGTGATAATAGCTACAAAATGGAACTACTTGAAAAAGAATGCGGATCTACTAATGTTCTTGTTTATTATAAAGATGGTAAACCTAAATTAGTTTCAACAAACCGTGAAATCGATGAAATTGCTTTCTACGATATCGAAGAATAATATTATTTTTTAAGGAAAAAGAATGAGAAATCAATATCAACTAGGACTATATGAAAAAGCACTACCTTCTACACTATCTTGGGAAGAAAAATTTATCGCAGCTAAAACTGCAGGTTTTGATTATATTGAAATAAGTATAGATGAAACTGATGCAAAATTATCAAGATTAGACTTTTCAAGAGAAGAAATTTTAGAAATCGTAGAAACAGGTAGAAAACATAATATGTATTTAGGATCTATTTGTTTAAGTGGACACAGAAAATATCCACTAGGTGGAGAAAATTCTAAATCTATGGAGATTATGGAAAAAGCTATATATTTTGCAAAAACAGCAGGAATTGCAATAATTCAACTTGCAGGCTATGATGTATATTATACTGATTCAACTGATGAAACTAAACAAAGATTTGAAGAGAATCTTAAAATTGCTACAAACATGGCTGCAAAATATGGAATATTATTAGGTTTTGAAACAATGGAAACACCATTTATGGATACAGTTGAAAAAGCTATGTATTATGTAAATAAAGTTTCCTCTCCATATTTAAATGTATATCCAGATGTTGGAAATTTAACAAATTCTTCTCTTTTATATAATAAATCTGTAGAAGATGATTTAGAAACTGGAAAAGGTAATATCATTGCAACACATATAAAAGAAACAGTGCCTGGAAAATATAGAGAGATTCCTTTTTCAACAGGTCATGTTAATTTTGAATCAGTTATAAATAAAGCATGGATGCTAGGTTCTAGAAGATTTGTAACAGAACTTTGGTATACAGGCAATGAAAATTGGAAAGATGATATAGCTTATGCATCTACACTTGCAAGAAGCATATTAGATAAAGAGGTTTAAAATGTTAGAACAATTAAAAGAAAAAGTTTATAAAGCCAATATGGATTTACCTAGATATGGATTAGTCACATTCACTTGGGGTAATGTTAGTGAAATTGATAAAGATACAAACCTTGTTGTAATCAAACCATCAGGAGTTTCTTATGAAACTATGAAAGCCTCCGACATGGTTGTTGTAGATTTAGAAGGTAATATTATTGAAGGTGAATTAAATCCTTCAAGTGACACTCCAACACATCTTGAATTATATAAAGCTTTTGACAATGTAAAGGCTATTGTTCACACCCATTCAACTAATGCTACTAGCTGGGCACAAGCAGGTAGAGCTATTCCTTGTTATGGAACTACACATGCTGATTATTTCTATGGTGAAATCCCATGTGCAAGAAGTTTAACTAAAAGTGAAATAGATGGTGAATATGAAAAGAACACTGGTAAAGTAATTATTGAAACATTTGAAGGTAAAAACCCTATGGAAATTCCTGGAGTTTTATGCACCAATCATGGTCCTTTTGCTTTTGGTAAAGATAGTGATAATGCAGTTTATAATGCTGTTGTAATTGAAGAAGTTGCAAAGATGGCATTAAATACTGAATTATTAAACCCTAAAGTAAAAGAAGCTCCAAAATGTATTCAAGATAAACATTATCTTAGAAAGCATGGTAAAAATGCTTATTACGGACAAAAAAAATAATAGCCCTCCATCGGGATAATAAAAAAAACATAGTTGGGTGTTTTGATTAATTCAAAACACCCTCTTTTTTATATTCTATGCTATTTATTATTTTCTTTTCTTCAAAAACACAAATACATGCAAAAAGGCAGGCATCGCAATTATTACTACAGATAATATTGCCGCTAAAACTTCATAATCCCTTGCGAAATCAACAATAGAATCCATTTCTAAATAAACTAATACAGCTAATAGAACATACACGAATATATGAAATATTCTCAATTGTAACTTTTTTGTTAATTTTGCCATAAAAATATATAACCTCCAATAATAATTATAAATCACTTTATTTTATTCAATATAAATCTACATAAAAGCACTGTCAACAAATTATAAATTAAAAAAACAGGTAACACCTATCCATTTTATTTGACACTTTTAGATAAATATGTCAAAATAAAACAAAAAAACAATATGAATTTGTTATATAATAAGGAATATTAATGTTTGACATAATAGATACAATTAAGAAACTAAAGAAAAACACTTTCTCAATAATTGAACCATTAAAAACTCAAGAGCTTTTTAAGAACCTATATTCTATTGAAGATGGGGATTCTAATTATTTTATATATAAAAAGGGCGATAATACTATTTTAATAGACAGTGGTTATAAAGATAGTGAAACAAGAGAAAGCGAATTAAAGAAATTAAATATAGATAAAAATAAAGTTAGTGCAATATTTTTAACACATATCGATAGCGATCATGCAGGATGTCTTTATGAAGAGTCACCATATTTTAAAAATGCTAAAATATATTTACATGAAAATGAAAAAAAACACCTTTTTAGAGAAAAGGAAAGAGTTAAACTTGGATTCTTAAAAATAATGCATAAATTAGAAGCACAAAATGAAATTAACTATTTCAACTCGAATTCCCCTATTTTTATAGGAGATATAAAGATTAAACCTTTCTTAACTCCCGGGCACACACTAGGTCATACTTGTTTTTTATTAGAAGATAAATATTTATTTGTGGGAGATAGCTTAATATTCAAAAATGGTGAAGGTTATAGATTCTTTGACCTTTTAGGTTTTAATAATAGTGAAAATTCAAAATCTTTATATAAACTTAAAGATTTTGCCATAAATAATAAATGTGAATATATTATTACATCACATACAGGAATAACAAATAATGTTGAAAAAGCTTTTAAGTTTTATAATAAAAAACTATCTTAACAAATCCATAGTTTATAAAAAATAGGGAATTCTTTAAGAAATAATTGTAATGTGTTATTATGTCTCTTCGAGAGGTATATTAATGAACAGATTAATTACGAATAACGAATTATTAAGTTTTAGAGAAAATTTCAACTCCATTAACAAAAATCAAATTGCACAAAATGCAGTATTTGAAAATGGAATAATGGATAGTGCAAAAAATGTAAAAAGTATTGTAAATAATACACATCAATATTCTATAGATGTAAAAACTGGTGATATAACAAATCAAAAACAATCTGGTAGATGTTGGATGTTTGCAGCCCTCAATGTAATGAGACTAGAGATAATGGAAAAATTAAACCTTGAAACTTTTGAATTATCTCAAGCTTATCCTTTTTTTTATGACAAATTAGAAAAAACAAATCACTTTTTAGAAAACATAATAGAAACAATTAATCTAGATTTAGATTCTAGAGAAGTTGCTTTCTTATTAACTGATCCACTTGGAGATGGTGGACAATGGGATATGTTTGCTTCGTTAATTGATAAATATGGCGTAGTACCTAAATCTGATATGCCTGAAAGTTTTAGCTCTTCACAATCAAGATATATGGATAAATTATTAACAGCTAAATTAAGAGAATTTGCATGTATCTTAAGAGATGATTTTTCACAAAATAATGATATTAATAATTTAAGAATATTAAAAAAAGAAATGCTAAATACCATTTATCGCATGCTCTCCATTTGCCTTGGAGAACCACCAACTACAATAAATTTTGAAATCAGAAACAAAAACAATGACTTTATAAGAGATAGCAAAATTACTCCTCTTGATTTTTATAATAAATATGTAGATATGAAAATGAGTGATTATGTAAGTATAATCAATGCACCTACAAAAGATAAGCCATATAACAACACATACACTGTTAAATTTTTAGGCAGTGTTCAAGGTGGTTATCCAATTAAATACTTAAACTTACCTATTGATGAATTAAAAGAATTAGCTATAAAACAAATGAGTGATGGCAAAGCTGTTTGGTTTGGATCTGATGTTGGTCAATCTAGCAACAAAGAAACAGGAATAATGGCATTAGATATTTATAATTTCAACAATCTATTTAGTACTGAATTCAGCCTAAGCAAAGCACAAAGACTTGATTATGGTGAAAGTCTAATGACTCATGCTATGGTACTATCAGGAGTAAACATTGATGATAATGGTAAACCTAATAGATGGAAAGTTGAAAATAGCTGGGGTGATAAACATGGGAACAAAGGTTATTTTGTAATGAGTGATGATTGGTTCAATGAATTCACTTACCAAGTTGTTATTAATAAAAAATATCTATCTGATGAACAAAAAGAAAACTTTAAAAAAAATCCAATATTATTAAAGCCTTGGGATCCTATGGGATCTTTAGCTCTTTAAGATTTTGTTTATCTTTTATTAATTTGGGATGAAATTATTTTTTTAACTTCATCCCAAAAATAGCATGAATATATTTCTATTAAATTATAATAGCTGTATATTTATTTCTAAAATAAAAAATTCATTAACTCTTCTTTTTTTTTAAATCAATGTAATTATTTTTAATCTATATAAAGATTTGATATAGAATTATAAGAATATTTAGATTATAATAAATCAAGTGTTGGCAAAAACTAATCATTTTGATATATTAGCAACGCACTATTATAAAAATAAAATAAAGAAACATGCTAGTTTTTAATAAAATTAGTATTTTTTATTGTTTTTTTCTTGCCTTTATTTTATTTTTTAGTAACTTTAGGGTAGTTCAAACTATTTTGTTTGTGTATAATCTCATAGGTTATAATACTACAGTAATTAACAAGTCCTTTGACTTGTATCTGATATATTTTATTTAGGTCAAAGCGACCGAAAAGGAAGAAAATAGCATGATCGCTGATAAACAAATCAAGGAAACAGAAAATTCCTCAGTCGAGTTGTCCATCACATTGACAGCACAATCAATTGAAGATGCTTACTCTGCTCTATTAAAGAAGTATGCAAAAGACATTACAATTAAAGGTTTTAGAAAAGGTAAAGCACCTCTAAATTTAATTGAAAGAAAATATGGTGAAATGATTCGTGAAGAATCAACATTCAACGAACTAGAAGAAAACTTAAAAGTAGCTCTAGACGAAGTTGAAGATAAATACAAACCATTAGCTTACAGCACACCTACTTTAATGGATGAAGAAAATCTAACTCCTTTCAAAGCAAATACTGATTTAACATACACAGTAGCTTATGATGTAATTCCTCAATTCGAATTACCACAATACAAAGGTTTAGAAATTGAAGTATCTGGTGTAAAAATTGGTAAAGCAGATGTAGATAAAGAAATTGAAAAACTACGTCAACAAAACGCTTTCGTTGTAAGCAAAGAAGATGCTGCAGCTGAAGGTGACATTGTTACTGTTGATTTTGCTGAATTAGATGAAAATGGTAATGAAACTGGCGCTTTCAATAAAAAAGATTCTGTTATCACAATTGGAAAAACTCAAAACTTCTTCGAATTAGATGATGAATTTGTTGGTATGAAAGCTGGAGATACAAAAACAATCGAAAAAGAATTTGCACAAGATTTTGCTAGTGAAGAATATGCTGGTAAAAAAGTATCAATCAAGATTGATATGAAAGAAGTAAAATTCAATGATGTCCCTGAATTAGATGATGAATTTGCACAAGATGTAAACGAAGATTACAAAACTGTTGCAGATTTAACAAAAGCTACTAGAAAGAACTTAAAAGAAAGAGCTGCTCAACAACTTAAAGAATTAAAATATCAAGCTGTAGCTGATCTTTTAATTGAAAAATGCCCAATCGTTCCACCTAAATCAATGATTAGTGCACAAGCTGACCAACAAATCAACAATATTGCAAGATCAAACAATATGGATATGGAAACTTTTGCTAAGATTTTTGAAATGCAAGGTCAAACTTTAGACCAACTAAAAGAAACTTGGACACCTTCAATTATTAAAGACATTAATGTTGGATTAATTAAAGAAAAAATTAAAGATGTTGAAGAGTTTGAAATAACTGATGAAGAAGTAACAGAAGCTTTAGGTGATACTTCTTCTTACAAACCAGAACAAATTGATTACCTAAAAGAAATGATTACTGATGAATTAAAATTACAAAAAGTTAATGATTTCTTAATTGAAAACAACACATTCAATGAAGGTAAAAAATTAAGCTATGATGAATTAATGAGCGGCCCTGTTGCTGAATAATTTAAAAATATGCTTTAATATCAAGGCGGGACTGTGTTAAGTTCCGCCTTTTTAACACATTTAGAGGAGTAATTTATGAGCAATACTAGAATGCAATCAATGGTTCCAATGGTAGTTGAACAATCCGGTGTAGGTGAACGTTCCTATGACATCTTCAGCAGATTACTCAAAGATAGAATAATTTTCCTTGACGGAGAAATTAATGATGCAACTGCAGATTTAGTAGTAGCACAATTAATCTTCTTAGAAAGTGAAAATCCAAATAAAGATATTAGTATTTATATCAATAGCCCTGGTGGTAGTGTTACTGCAGGACTCGCTATTTATGATACAATGAAGTATATCAAACCAGATGTACAAACAATTTGTATGGGACAAGCTGCAAGCATGGCTGCTTTATTATTAGCTGCAGGAGAAAAAGGAAAAAGACATATTCTTCCATCTGCAAGAGTAATGATCCACCAACCATGGGGCGGTGTTGAAGGTCAAGCAACCGATATAGCTATCCATACTAAAGAATTATTAAGAATAAAAAAACTTTCAATTGATATTTTAGTTGAATGTACAAATATAGATAGAGAAACTATTGCTTCTGACGTTGAAAGAGATTATTTCTTAGACTCAAATGAAGCCTTAGCTTATGGACTTGTTGACAATATAATGAGGAGATAACAATGGCAAGAGGTAGTAAATCTTGTTCTTTTTGTGGAAAGAAAGCTTCTGAATGCAAAAAATTAATTAATGGACCTGGAGTTTCTATTTGTGATGAATGTATAGCAACATGTAACGCTATATTAAAAGAAGAACCAAATTATGAAGCTGCTCACGACCATAGCCTTCCAGATACTATTCCTACTCCTAAAGAACTAAAAGAATATCTAGATGATTATGTAATTGGCCAAGATGATGCAAAACGTGTATTATCTGTTGCTGTATACAATCACTATAAAAGAGTAAAATTTCAAAGTAAAATCAAAAAAGAAGGTGTTGAATTAGACAAATCCAATATCTTAATGATTGGTCCTACAGGTACAGGTAAAACTTTACTAGCTAGAACATTAGCAAAAAAATTAGATGTACCATTTGCAATAGCAGATGCAACAACATTAACAGAAGCTGGTTATGTTGGTGAAGATGTAGAAAATATATTATTAAAATTAATACAAAATGCTAACAATAATATTGCTGAAGCAGAACATGGTATTATTTTTATAGATGAAATAGATAAAATTGCAAAAAAAGGCGAAAATGTTTCAATAACTAGAGATGTAAGTGGTGAAGGGGTACAACAAGCTTTATTAAAAATAATTGAAGGTACCACAGCCTCTGTTCCTCCACAAGGTGGAAGAAAACATCCTAACCAAGAAATGTTAAAAATCGATACAAGTAATATTTTATTTATCTGTGGTGGTGCATTTGTAGGCCTTGATAAAGTTATAGAAAAAAGAGTTACTTCTCATCCAATGGGTTTTGGTGCAACTATTTTAAGTGAAGATGAAAAAGATTTAACTAAACTATATAAACAAATATTACCAGATGATTTAGTAAAATTTGGTTTAATTCCAGAATTTATTGGTCGTCTACCTATTCACGTATCACTAAATAATTTAAGCCAAGATGATTTAGTTAAAATTGTTTCTGAACCTAAAAATTCAATAATTAAACAATATATTACATCATTTAAACTTGAAGATGTTGAGTTAGAATTTGACGATGGAGCTGTTAAAGCTATTGCTCAAAAAGCTGTTGATCAAAAGACAGGAGCTAGAGGACTTAGAAGTATTGTAGAAAATATTATGATTTCAATAATGTTTGATATTCCATCTTACAAAGAAGCTACAAAAGTAGTTCTAACAAAAGAAAGTGTTACAGATGGTGTAAAACCTAAAGTATATACTTCTAATGGTAAATTATTAGAATTTGAAGATACTAAGGAGATTACTGCTTAATGAATAACTATGATTTTCCTCCTTTCGATGATAAATTTATTAATTTAATTAAGACTAATAAACATGCCTTAATCATTGGTCATAAAAAGCCAGATGGAGATTGTTTTTCAAGCCAAATAACTCTTAAATACTTATTAGAGCAATTAGGTTATGAAACAGTTGTAATGGCAAATGATGGCCCATTTGAAAGAAGTGAAAGTAAAGCAGTAGCTCATCTATTTGCAAGAGAAATAACTGATGAAATACTTAGTAACAACCCACTACTTTTTTTAGTAGACTGTGGAGAATTAAGTAGAATTGGATCTCTTAGTGATAAAGTAAAAGATTTAACAACAATAGTTATAGATCACCACCAATCTTCATTGAAGATTGGATGGGAATATAGCTATATATTTACTAATTCAATTTCTACAACTCAATTAATTCAACATTTATATCATGAATTAAATGTTGAAATAAATGAAGAAATTGCTCAAAACCTATTTTTTGGATTTGCTACTGATAGTGGATTTTTCAAATTTATATCTAAATACAATGGTACATCAATAAAAATGGCTGGAGAGTTAGTAGAGAAAGGAGCTGATCCTAGACTAACTTTTTCTATGATGAGTGGTGGTAGATCTTTTGACTACGTAAAAACATTAGCAAAAATTTTAGATAGAACTGAATTTGTTTGTAATGGAAATGTAGCTACAACAACATTTTATTTAAATGATGGAGCAGAATGTCCTAGTGATTCTTATTATGGACAACTTCTAAGCGTTGAAAATGTTAAAGCTATCATTCTATTTAAAGAAGTTGAAGATAATAAAGTTGAATTAGGCCTTAGAGCTAATTATGATTGTACTTTTGATATGAGTAAATTCGCTGAGATATTTGGTGGTGGTGGTCATATTAAAGCTTCTGGAGCTACTATAGAAGGCTCTCTCGATGAAGTTAAAAATAAAGTTATATCAACTATTGAAAAACTTTTTACTTGTTAATTTTAGGATTTTATTTCTTTCGATTTAAGATTTAATTAAAATAATCAGATTTTGCATTACTTTATATTATTAAGTAATGCATTTTTTTATATCTTAGACTGTTTTATACAAGGTTTTTCAACCTATTACTATTTTAATATTTTTTTTCTTAATTTTTGGCATAGGATTTGCTTATTCATGTTCAGGAGGTTAGAAGATTTTCTTCTGATAAATATATGATTAAGGACAAAAAAAATTTATGTAAGACAAATGAATTAAACTATTTGTATGTGAAAGCCCAAAAAGAAGATTTTTTTGGGAAAGCCACTCATCAATTAATTGAAAAGTGTAAATTATGCTTATATTTTTACCCTCTTCAAATTAAAGCTATTAATGAAGATAGAATATCTGATTTCTTTATAATAAACCAAAAAAAGATTAGGAATACTGTTTATAACTACAATTGTAAAAAAATCAGTTTCAAAGATTATTTTTTAAATTACATTAGGATTTGCATCAAATATTATAAGTTAAAAGAGAATCACGATGCTTTATATAATAATATAATGCTTGAAGTTTTAGTTAAAAATACAGATTCTTTTGAAAAAGAAACTATATATGAAGAAAATACTAATAAACCTAAAACGATTGCAACATTAAAATATAAAGTTGTCGAAGAAGAACAAAAAAAATATTTTGAGAAATTAGATTCTCAAGACTTTATAACAAACAAAACCTTTTTAGACCTATATCAAGAAATAATTGAAACTGAAAATAAAGTTGATGATATCCCAAAATACAAAAATATTAACCAAATAAAAAACTTTTTATCAAAAAAATCTACTAGAAAAAATATTCTACTACTATTTCTAACAATGCCTGATGCTATATTAGAAAACTATATCAATGAAGTATCATATTTGTTTTCTGTTGAAAAAATAACAATTATAAATTTATTTACTTTTGCAAGCGAATTACTTGTTTCAAAAAAATTAAAATATGAAAAATACAGTAATTTAAACAATAAGCATTATAAAAATTATCTAATTAATAATTATAAATTAACATCTAATTTCTATGATCCAAATCAACTACAAATCTCTATTAACTGGGATAAAAAAGCTATGGATAATAATGCAGAAAAAATTAGGAAAACTTTAAATATGCATGTTTCTCAAAGGACTTTAGCAAAAGAATTAAATATAAATAAAGGTACTGTAGCATCTTCAATTAGTGCTGCTAAAAAACTTTTAAATAATAGAATAATATAAATTTATTTATTTTTAAACATAAGCTTAAAACTTATTAAAATATTTAACCAATCTTGATTCAATAAAATATTACTATAATTTTTTTTAGCTGTTTCAAGATGGTTATTTATTGAAATATCTAACATATTTAAATCTCTAAGTTCTAATGACCTTATTATTTGAAAATGTTCTTCTTTAGTTTTTTCATTACTTTGTGGGTTTAATAAAGATATCCATCGATACCTTTCACCTTGAATAGACAAATTATTCATTATCTCTATTAATCTAGAATTATCAGTAAACTCAATAATTTTTTTATGAAAAAGAGAATCTAGATTAAAACCACTTTTCATATCATTTATATTATTAGCAGTCTCTATTTGTTTTTGAATATTTCTTAACTCAATTAAAAGTTCTGAAGTTAATTTTTTATTGGAAATAATTGTTTTTGATGCCTGGATCTCAATTGCTTCCCGGGCTTCAAGTATTTCTGTTATATCATTAATAGTAACATTTTTAACAACAAATTTTGTTCTTTGTTTCTCAACAAGATTATATTGTATTAGCTTTTGAAAAGCTTCTCTGATAGGAGTCCGACTCATTTCAAGTTCTTTTGAGAGATTAATATCAGACACCGTATCACCAGGTAATAAATCAAAACAATTTATTCTATTTTTAAGCTCTTCAAATGCTTTTTGCGATGAATTACTCTTTAATCTTGCCATTTCTTACCTCTATTAATATATAATATATTACAATATAATAATAATGAAAAGATTTGGTTATACTAATTGTTTAAACGCTATTATTATTTGATCCAAAGATGCATTAGAAGTAATTTTTTCATAATTTAACTTAGTTAGATTTAAATGGTTACCTATACATTCTCTTAATTTTATTTCTTTTTTTTCCTCTATATATTTAATTATCATTTTGTGCTCATTAATTGCATTATCATATCTATCAGGAGTAATCATAGCTAACCATCTTAATCTTTCACCTTGTATAGTTAAACTTTTCATAATATCTATTAATCTACTATTTTTGCTAAATTTAACAATAGAATTATGAAATAAAGCATCACTCTTAAAATTTAAATAGTAATCTTTTTCTATCAAACTATTTTCTATGACTTTTTCAATTCTTTCTATCTCTTTCTTTTCGTTTTCAGATAGTCCACCATTTTTAATAATGATTCTAGCAGCTTGTACTTCAACGGCCTCTCTACAATCTATTATTTCATTAATATCTGAATCTGAAATTCCTTTAACAACAAATTTAGTTCTTTGTTTCTCAATTAGATTATATTGAATTAGTTCTTGGATAGCTTCTCTCACTGGTGTTCGACTAATATTTAGCTCTTGTGAAATTACAAGATCAGATACAGTTGAACCAGGGTACAAAGAATATCTATCAATTTTATCTTTTATATAATCAAATGCAATTTTAGAAGAATTACTTTTTATTCTAGCCATACAACCTCAACAATATAGCCTCCAAAAGGAGGCTGTATATTTTATTTCATCCATTTAGGATAATATTTTTCAAAAACACTTTCATTTACTTCAATACCTAAACCTGAGTTATCTGGTACGATTAAGTAACCATCTTCCACCATATAGCTTTCACCACATAGTTCTTTTCTCAACTGATAAGATCCACCACTAGTTATATATTCAGCAGCAAAAGTGTTAGGACATGATGCTAATAATTGAATCGCGGCAGAAACTCCTACAGATGCGTGTATATGTGGACATAGAGGGATATCATATGATGCTGCCATTGAAGCTATTTTCTTAGTCTCTGTAATACCACCAGCATGAATAACATCTGGCTGAATATAATTCACAGCTCTTTTTTCTAATACGTCTCTAAATTCATATTTTCCATAGTAATTCTCACCTGCTGCAATACCAACTCCACGGGAAGATAAATTATTCATTCCAACTAAGTCATTAATTCTTAATGGTTCTTCAATAAATGTTATATTAAAGTCAGCATATTTATCTAAGTTTTTAGCTATTTCAGGGAAATCAAAACATTGGTTGGCATCAACCATAATTCCTAAATCAGGACCTAATGCTTTTCTAACTGCACCTAAATTTTCCATATCCTTTTCGATACCAAATCCAACTTTCATTTTTATTCCTTTGAAACCTTGATCTGCATATCTTTTTGCCTCTTCACCACATTCAGCTGGAGTTAAAGCTCTACCCTTTATTCCAAAAAATCCTGAAGCATAAGCTGGAATTTTATCATGTACTTTACCACCTAAAAGATTATAAACTGGAGTATTTAATAATTTTCCACATAAATCATTTAATGCTATATCAATACCTGCTACAGCTGAAACAGCTGCTCCTTTAGCACCTAAAGCATAGGCACTTGTACCTCTTCCAATTAACTTTTCAAAAATACCTTCTCTATTAAAACAATCTTCTCCAATTAAAAGATTTTTCAATCTATATTCTACAATTGAAGTAAATATTGGAATTCCTCCACCATGGATTGGGCCTATTTCACCATAACCACATGTACCATCTTCACAAGTTATTTTTACTATGACGGTTGACCAATTATACCAAATTCCTGTTGCATCTTGTGATGGATATTCTAAAGGAAATTCAATCGGAAAAGTTTCAACTTTAGTAATTTTCATAATCTATTTTCTCCTACTTATTTATCTTCAATTATTTTTATTATTGCCTGTACAATTTGAACACTAGGTAAAGGAGGATTTCCTGGAATTTCGATACCTCTGACTTTACTATCTCTAATTGCAGCATCACCTACCAATATTACATGTTTAAATTTTTGTCTTGGAACGGGAGGCATATCTCCAATTATTAAACAAATATCTTCATCAATTTTGTCTAATAAATTATCCCATTCAAGTCTTTGACAAGTAGCTGCAATTTGAGCCATTTCAAATCTTGAAGCTCCACCTGCAAAAACTTTTAATCTTTTATGAAAACCAATTGGATTCCACAAAGCTGGACGTTTAAATCTTTGAGCAATATCACTTATTCTTTCACCAATTATTTCTATTTCATCTAATTCGGCAACGCCAATTCCTTCAGTTGCTGCTAATCTAGTTATTGGAACTTCCCATGGTTCTATATCCATTAATTTAGATACAACAGCATCTGTTGCTACTGGGTCCTTTGAACCTAAGATAATCCCTAAAGGAACAGGTTCTGTATAAATTGGGCCAAACCCTTCACCACAAATTAAGCCATCCACTATATTTAAATCAGGTTTCGCAACTCTAAGCATGTCACACATCTTCCAAGGAAAGCATTCTGTATGGAACTTAATTTTATCTTCAGTAGAATAAACACCTTGCATTGATTTAATAGCACAAGTAATTTCAGTTTGACCATGTGTTTTCATTTTTGGCAAATTAATAAAGAAGTCACAATCTAATATTGATTTTGGAACCATTACTTCATCCCAAAGAGTAAGCTTATCATGTTTAACTGCTACAAATTCTTCTTCATCCCAACCAATAGTAGTTGCTCCACCTCGTCTTGCAGCATCAGCTAAACCTGTATTTTCAAAAGCTTGTTTTGCTCCTGACTTTACATGTTTCAAATTTACACTTTTTCCTTCACCTACTAATACTTCTTTTACACCATACTCATTTAAAATTAAACAAAGTGCTTCTAGTACCCTTGGATCTGTTAATACTGATCCTGCAGTCTTAGGATAAGGGACTTCAACAAGATTAGGTTTAATTAATACTTTAGCATCATGAGATATCATAGATTCGATACCCCCTAAATTATCAAAAGTTTTCAACAACATATCTTTTACTACTAGTAAATCTTTTTCACTATATTGTTTTTGTGTCTCAGTTATTTTACCCTTAACGATAGACACTTTTGCTGTCATATTATTTTTCAAAATATTTCCCCTTTTTCTAATAAATTAATGGAATTGATGGATATTGTTTTACCAAACAAATATAAATCACTAAAAATAGAATTATTAGCAAAGAAACTATAATATAAGGTATAATTGCCTTTGATATTTTCTCAACTTCAACACCTGAAACACTTGATAGAACAAATAGAACCATTCCTACTGGAGGAGTTACTAATCCTATTAATAAACAAAGAACCATCAGTAAACCAAATAATACAGGATCAATTCCTAACACTTTAATATATGGCATAAAAACAGGCGTCATAATTACAATTGCTGGAGTTAAATCAACAAAACAGCCAATAACTAATAATATTAAAACAATCAATAATAATGCATAAAATGGATTAGTTGTTAATTGTAATAAATAATGCGATACAGTTTGTGGAACTTGTGAATAAGTTAATATCCAAGAAAATAAAGTTGCACTTGCAATAATAAATAGAACACCAATTACAACTTGTAAAGTTTCAGATATCATTTTTGGAATATCTTTAACTTTTATATCTTTATAAGAAAACCCTAAAACTAAACCATAAACAACAGCTATTATTGAGGCTTCAGTTGGAGTAAAAACACCAAAAGCTATTCCACCTCTTATTATTATAGGTAATAACAATGACCAAAAGGCCCATTTTGTAACCTTCCAAATTTCTTTTCCTGTTGATTTTTCTCGTTTAGGATAATTTTTATTTTTACAAATAAAATAATTCAAAGCCATCATAGCTGCAGCAATAATCAAACCTGGTATAATTCCAGAATTAAATAAATCTCCAATAGATACACCTGCAGTAACACCGAAAATAATTAAAGGTACACTAGGAGGAATAATTGGACCAATCAATGAAGAGGCTCCTGTTACAGCTAAAGAAAAATCTTCATCATATCCACCATCTTTCATTGCCTTTAATTCAACAGCACCTAATCCACCAGTATCTGCAATAGCACTACCACTCATTCCAGAAAAAATAACACTAGCTAATACATTAGAATGTGCTAATCCTCCAGTATAATGCCCAACTAAATGATCTGCCCAAGAAAAAATTCTTGTAGTAACACCACCGGTATTCATAATATTACCTGCAAAAACAAAAAATCCAACAGCAAGTAACGGAAAGGAATCTACACCTGCAGCAAGTCTAGGAATTACCATAACTAATGAAATATCATTAATTAACATAAAGATAATTGAACTTATTAGCATACAAAAAGCAATCGGAGTTCCAATCAATAATAATGTAAAAAATGCACCAAATAATACAAACATATTATTTTTCCTCCAATATTTCTTTTTTAGGGTTATTAAACAAATTGATTAATTCTGAAACTTTATAAATAAAGTTAATTAAAAAACCAATTGGAATAGCGATATAAACTATCTGTAATGACAATGCCATAGTAGAAGCCATTTTATCTTGTTGTAATAAAAATTCGGGTGATACTATTACAATTAAGATACTTGAAATTATAATTAATAAATTTATTAACAATTCTATAATTAGTCTAACTTTATTGGAAAACTTTGACCTAAGTAAGGTTAATGAGATGTGAGAATTATTTCTCACACCATAACCAATACCAACAAAAGTAATCCAAATTTGAAGATATCTTGATAATTCTTCTGCCCAGGCAATGGGAATATTTAATGCATAACGACAAAATATCTGTGATGTTAAAACTATCCCCATTATTGCAAAACAAACTATCAAAAAAATCTCTTCTATTTTTTGATATATTTTTATAAATTTTTTCACTTAATTACCTCGTTATGCATTTTATAATTTATTTAATCATTCTAATTTTTTCTAAATAATCTGCAATTAGTGGATCTTTTTCTAAATCAGCATAAACAACTTTAGTAGCTTCTTTAAATGCTTCCTTGTCTACATCAGAAACTAAAATCATACCTTGATCTTGTAATTTTTGTTTATAACCATCTTCTACTTCAAATGCCAATTTGTTAGTATATGCTGCAGCTTCTTTTCCTGCTTCAATAATGGCATCTTGATATTCTTTAGGTAATTTATCTAAACTTTTTCTGCTTGCATAAAAAACATTACCACCAGTAATATGTTCAGTTTGATTTAAATATTTTTGTACTTCATTGAACTTATTAGTTGCTATAGTAGCTAAAGGGTTTTCTTGAGCATCAATAACACCTTGTTGTAATGATAAAAATACTTCACTAAATGCCATTGGTGTGGCTGTAGCACCCATTGAATTTAAAGTATCAATATACATTTTTTGATCAGGAACTCTTACTGTATGCTTATTTAAATCAGCAGGTTTTCTTACAGGGAAAGAAGCAGTTGTTAAATATCTATTTCCATAATAAAAAGCACCTAAAGGAACTACATCAGTTTTTTCTTCTAAACCATCATAGATTTCTTGAATTACATCACTATTCATTATTCTTACCCATTGTTCACGATCCAACGCTAGATATGGAGCATCAAAAATTAAAAAAGGACTATATTGTTTAGCAGCCATACCATAACCTAATGCAGCAAAATCAATAGTACCCATAGCAATAGAATCAAACAATTCTTGTTCTGTTCCTAATTGAGATGAAGGGAAAACACTAACTTTTACTTTTCCATTAGTTTTTTCTTCAACTAATCTTGCAAATTCCTCTGCACCTTGACCATTTGGGTGATCTACTGGTTGAATATGCCCGAGTTTTAATTTATAAACCTTATCCATATTATTTTGATCTTGGTTCTCAGAATTACCATTTGCAAAAATTCCATTCAATGTTACTAGCGTTATTAAACATAACAATAATACTTTTTTCATATATAACCTCCTAAGTTATTTTTATAATTAATAATTGTATACAATTTAACATCAGTTATTTCATATGTCAACATATTTTAATATTTTTTATTTAGTTTTTATACTAAATAGTTAACAAATAATCCATTATTGCGAATATTATAGAGAAATACGCATTAAAAACCTAACAAATTGTATATTATTTTATTTTTTTTAATAAAAAAATCAAAGCTCTTCGATAAATACAATAGGTAATTATTTGTATACAATTATTAATAAAGCAATTACAGCTATGAATAAATGACAAAAAACCTCCAAAGTGTTTAAAATATTATTTTGTTTACTTTGGAGGTAACTTATTTATTGAGCTATTTTTTTTTAGAAAGCTATAATAATTAATCTTTTATTTATTATATTTAGATAAAACTTCTTTTATCCCTTCAACAAATGAAGGGTGAGGATAAATATCTTTTTGCATATCTATAATCGACAAGTTATTATTTAAAGCTTCTACAAAAATATTTATCATGTCACTAGATTTTGTACAAACTAATGTTGCTCCTTTAAATATGCCAGTAGAAGTAAAAACAAGTTTATAAAATCCCCTATTATTATTTTCTATAACGGCTTTTGGATTAGATACTATATCATATTTTATAACGATATCATCACTAACTTCTTCAGACCCTACTGTAGATATTTCTTTATCACAATAAACACATCTAGGAACATTTATAAGATTATATTTAGGAATTTCATCGAACATTTTATTTACTACATTAATAGCACAAGCACTTGCATAATGAGCTAATTGAAGACCTTTAACACAATCACCAACTGCATAAACATTATTCAAATTAGTCTTAAAATTTGAATCAACTTTAATAAAACTATTCTCCTGTATTAGTAAGTTATTTATATCCAATGATGATATATTAGGTTTTCTGCCAACTGAAACAATTACCATATCGCACCCTATTTCTTTTTCATCATAAGTAACCTTATTTTCTTCAATTCTATTAACTTTAGCATTTGTAATAATATTAACTTTATTTTTCTTTAAATCCTTTTTCAAAAAAGCAACAGCATCTTTATCTATACCTAGTAATATATCTTCTTGAGCTTCTACAATTGTTGTTTTTATTTTCAAATGATATAAAAGTGTAGCTAATTCAACGCCAATTACACCTCCTCCAATAATTACAACTTCCTTTATATTTGATAAATCTTTCTCTAAGAATTTTCTACTAGATAAAGCTTTATTAAAGCCTTCAATTGGTAATTTAGAATTAGTAGCTCCTGTAGCGATTAAAATATTTTTACCTTCATACACTTTATCATCGACTCTTATTGAATTAGAGCTCTCTAAAGTTGCAATGCCATAAATCAAATCTACACCACTATTCTTTAATAAAAAAGATACACCTTTTACTAATCTGTTAACTGTGTTTTCTTTATTTGATAAAAACTTATTATAATCATAAGCTACATTTTCAACTAAAATACCATATCTCTTTAAATCAGAAATTTCCAACAATTTATTAGTTTGGAATAATAATGATTTAGTTGGAACGCACCCATAATTTAAGCAAGTTCCACCAACTTTATCTTTTTCTACAAGTAGTACCGTTTTATTTAATTCTCTTGCCCTTAATGCAGCTTCATACCCCGCAGGACCTGCTCCAATTACTATCAAATCATACATAAGCTTTCCTCAAGTACTAAAATTATCTAACAACTATATTCTAATTAAAATCATATTTAACTATTGGTTTTCTAGCAGCAGTTACTTCATCTAATCGACTTATTTTTGTTGTTAATGGAGTTTTTGAAAAATCAATTTGCTTTGATTCAACTTCTTTAGCTATTTTTATAAATATATCAATCACTTCATCTAGAGTTTGTTTAGATTCAGTCTCGGTAGGTTCAATCATAACAGCTTCATGGACAATTAATGGAAAATACATTGTTGGAGGATGCATCTCATAATCAATCATTCTTTTACAAATTGATAAAGCATTTACACCGTATTTCTCTTTAAAATTACTTAAATCTAAGACAAATTCATGCATACAAATCTTATCAAAAGCAACTTTATAATAACCCCTTAATTTCACTCTCATATAATTAGCATTTAAAACTGCCATTTCACTAGCTTCTCTAAGACCTTTAGAACCTAAATGCTTTATATATGTAAGAGCCTTAACTAAAACTAAAAAATTACCATTAAAAGCTGTAACTCTTCCAATACTTTGATTTGCATTTTTATAAATAAATCTATCATTTTCTTTTTCGATAATAGGATTAGGTAAAAACTCTCTTAAAAAGTTTTTACAACCCAAAGCTCCAACTCCGGGGCCACCTCCACCATGAGGAGTAGAAAAAGTTTTATGTAAATTTAAATGAACGCAATCAAAACCCATATCTCCAGGTCTACAAATTCCCATTATTGCATTAAAATTAGCTCCATCATAATAACAAAGAGCACCACAATCATGGACTTTTTTAGTTATTTCTAAAATACCAGGATCATATAGCCCTAAAGTATTTGGATTTGTTAACATTAGGGCTGCAACACTATCATCTAAAACCTTATCCAACTCAACTAAATTAATAACACCATCTTTGCTTTCTATAGTAACTATTTCAAAACCATTCATGCTAGCACTTGCAGGATTGGTTCCATGAGCACTGTCAGGTACTATTACTTTAGTTCTATTAAATTGTTTATTAACTTTATGGTATTTTTTTATCATTGATAGACCGGTAAATTCACCATGAGCTCCTGCTCCTGGTTGAAACACCATCTTATCCATAGCTGTTACTTCACACAAGGCTTTATCACTTTGATAAATAACTTCTAAAGCGCCTTGAATATCCTCTATATCACTATTAGGAGAAATATTAATAAATCCAGGGAGGGATGCAACAGATTCGTTTACTTTTGGATTATATTTCATTGTACAAGAACCTAGGGGATAAAAACCATTATCTACACCAAAAGTATGGTTTGCTAAACTTGTATAATGACGAACTAAATCAACTTCAGAAATTTCTGGAAGAAGAATTGAAGTTTTTCTTTTTAAAGCTTCATCAATGTTATAATCATCTATATCTTGTTTTGGTAATATTGTACATCTATGCTCTTTAACAGATTTTTCAAAAATTAACATTATTGAGTCACCTCCACTAACGTCTTAACAAATAAATCGATTTCTTTCTTACTATTTGCCTCAGTAACGCAAACTAATAAATCAGTCGAATTAAGCTTAAATGGTCCTTGAATTGATTTAGTTTTCAAAGCTAAGTTTATTTCATCTACATCGTAATCAGTTTCAATAACAAATTCATTAAAAAATTCACCATTATATTTCTTTCTAAATCCAGGTATTTTTATAATTTCATCTAAAGCATAGTGAGCATTGTTCAAACATCTTTTAGAAACTTCTTTTAAACCTTCTTTACCCATAGCTCCCATATAAATTGCACATCTAAGTGCACTTAATGCTTGATTTGAACAAATACTTGAAGAAGCTTTTTCTCTTCTGATATGTTGTTCTCTCGCTTGTAGTGTTAATACAAACGATTCTTTATTATTCCTATCAACAGTTTTTCCAACTATTCTACCAGGTATCTTTCTAAGATATTTTTGAGATGTAGCTATATAGCCAAGATAAGGTCCCCCAAAGGCTTGATCTAAACCTAATGGTTGAGCTTCACCACAGACGATATCAATACCACATTCTCTAGGAGTTTTTAAAACACCCATGGCTATAGGATTTACAATAACTATTGGTTCAACCTTATTAGATTTAACTATCTCACTGATTAAACTAGAATCTTCTATTAATCCAAAATAATTAGGACTTTGAAATATAAATGTACTAACTCCATCAAAGTCTTTTTGTTTAAGTTGATTGATAGAGGTTAGTCCATTTTCAACATCTATCTCTTCAATTAAAATATCTCTTGCATTTGCATATGTTTTAATTGTTTCTAAATATCTAGGATTTATAGCTTTAGAGACAAATACCTTTTTCCCCTTTATAGCAAGACTTAAAATCATAGCTTCAGAAACAGCACTTGCACCATCATAAATAGAAGAGTTTGAAACATCCATATCAAAAAGATTACAGATTTCGCTTTGGTATTCAAATATTGCTTGTAGATATCCTTGAGACAATTCTGCTTGATATGGAGTATATGAAGTTACAAATCCACTTAAGGAACTAAGATGTTTAACAACTTCAGGAATTAAATGTTTATAGCTACCAGCACCTCTAAAAGTAGTTTTAAATTGAACATTTTTCTTAGACAATTCGCTTAATTCTTCAAGAACTTCAAATTCACTTTTGCCTTCATCAATATTAATTGGTTTATTTAGTATTACTTCATTAGGAATATCTTTAAATAATTCATTAATAGAAGAAAGCCCTATTTCATTGAGCATTTCTTTCTTTTCTTTAGCACTAGCAACTGTATAACTCATTATTATTCCTCAACTTGATTTAAATAATCTTCTTTATTCATTAATTCTATTTGATCACTAATATTACTAATTTTACATATCCAAGTATTTTCAGGATCATCATTAATTAATTGAGGACTGTCTAATATTTCTTGATTAACTTCAGTTACTTTACCTTTTAAAGGGGAATAGAATTCAGAAACTGCCTTTACGCTCTCTATATCACCTAAAGTATCTTTTAAATCAACTTCTTCTGCATATACATCAACAAAAACAATATCACTTAATTGTTCTGCCGCATATTCACTTAAACCTATATAAGCTTCATCTTCACTAATATATTTCACCCATTCATGTGATTCACTAAATAATATTTTATTTTCCATACTATTGACCTCCTCTATTTTCCTTTTTTATAAAAAGGTAAATTAATAACTTTTGCTTTAATTACCCTATTTCTTATTTTAACATCTACTATTGTATTTTCTAAAGAATATTTTTTATTAATTATTGCCATAGCATAAGAGCCCTTTAGATAAGGCAAATAAGTTCCACTAGTTGTATGACCTATTAATTCATTATTAGCATATACTTCCATATGTTCTCTAATTATACCTCTTTCAGTATTAATTAAGCCAACTCTAGTTATACCCCTATCTTTTATTTTATCCATTCCAGTATATTTAGGTTTATCAAAGGTGCAAAAATGTTCGAGATTAGTATCTAAAGGAGATATATCATCACTCATTTCATGACCATATAAAGGCATTGAAGCTTCTAGACGAAGAGTATCTCTAGCTCCTAATCCACAAGGAGTAACCCCAAGTTCTATAAATTTATTAAACAACTCTTTAATGGCTTTACTATCAGCATATATTTCATATCCATCTTCACCGGTATAACCTGTTTTAGAAATTAATACTTCATGATTTAAAATTTCTACTTTTTCTTTAAAAGAATAATATTTTAGTGGTAAATTTTCCCTATCAGTTATAGATAGCATTATCTCTTTTGATAAAGGTCCTTGAATTGCAATTTGGCCATAAAAATCACTTAAATCAGTAATAGTAACACCTTCAATTCTATTTTTAATTAACCAGTTATAATCCTTTTGCTTATTTGCTGCATTTACTACTAAAAATAATTTTTTTTCATTTATGCAATAAATTAAAAAATCATCAATTATATTTCCTCTTTCATTAATAAATAATGAGTACTTTATTCTCGATGATTTTATTTTTTCAATATTATTAGAAATTAAACTGTTTAAAAAAGGTATTGCATTATCGCCTTCAACTAAAATTTCTCCCATGTGTGAAACATCAAATATCCCAACTTTTTCTCTAACAGCTAAATGTTCTTCAACTATTGAAGTATATTGAATAGGAAGTAGATAATCAGCAAATTCAACCATTTTCCCTTTTAGTGAAACATGCTCATCATATAAAGGTGTTTTTCTGCTCATAGAGACCCCCTCTTTGCTAAAATGAATTACTATATATTTAACAAATATTATTATTAAACAAAGAGATTATATTTTTACTATATTAGTCTTTTTGTTCAATTTATTAAACTCTACTATAAATAGTAAAACATTGAATATTTTATTTTGCAAGAAATTTATTTAAAATATTAAGTATTTACTTGTCTAGTTTTTATTCTAACGGTATCTTTTTATTATGGAATTTATTTTAGCAACAACAAATGATCATAAATATTATGAATTAAAAGATTTGATGCCTAATATTGAAATAATAAAAGCAACAAACATGGTAGAAGTAGATGAGAATGAACCCACCT
The DNA here is from genome assembly GCF_050031695.1 of Pleomorphochaeta sp. Taxonomy (GTDB): domain Bacteria; phylum Spirochaetota; class Spirochaetia; order Sphaerochaetales; family Sphaerochaetaceae; genus Pleomorphochaeta. Next base: position 25,884 of record NZ_JBNAIC010000013.1, read on the forward strand.
TTTTGGGAAACGCTCTTATTAAAGCTAAAGCTCTTTATGATATATTACAAAAACCCGTTATAGCAGATGATTCAGGCTTATGTGTCGAAGCATTAAATAATGAACCTGGTGTTAAAACTGCAAGATATGGTAGTGATGTATTTAATCGTATTCTTGAAAGTAGTGAAAGAAATGAATACTTACTTAGTAATCTAAAAAATGAAACAAATAGAAATGCTAGCTTTGTTTGCACTTTAGTTGCATATATTTCACCTAATAGAATTTATACTGTAACAGAAGAAGTAAAAGGAATAATAACAGAAAAACAATTTGGTAAAGATGGTTTTGGTTATGATCCTGTTTTCTTTTTACCTGAACTAAATAAAACTATGGCAGAAATAGATGGAGAGACTAAAGGGTTATACAGTCATAGAGGAAGAGCTGCTAGAGCTATGAATAAAATATTAGAAAATATCGAATAAGGAACAACTAAATGAAAAGAAGTGAAATAAATAAAAATGACACATGGGATTTATCACCATTATTTAAAACTGATGAAGATTTTTATAATCAGTTAAAACAATTTGAGGAAAAAAGAATTAATGAAGCTGAAAGTTTAAAAGGTAATTTAATTACATCTAAAAAAAGTTTATTAAAAGCTTATCAATGGATGAAAGATAGTGATATCGAATTAGAAAACCTATTTCAATATGCACAACTTAAAGCTTCTTCTGATTCAAGTGATGTAAACAACTTAAAAATGATGAGTGCTGTTACCACAGTTTACACTAAGTATGTTTCATCTTTAGCCTTTTGGGATAGTGAAATCTTAAGTTTAGAAGATGATAAATTTAATGAATATTTAAATGATGAAGATTTTAATGATTTAAAAGTTACTTTGTTTAGACTAAAAAGACAAAAAGACCATATTTTAGATGAAAAATCAGAAAAGATATTAGCAGCTCAAATGGAAGTTGGTGGAAAAGCTAGTAAAATATTTAGTGATTTAACTAATGTTGATTTTAAATTTGGTGAAATTGATAATAAACCTTTAACACAATCTACTTTTTCCATCTTCTTAAAAGATGAAAATGAAGAAATTAGAAAAAAAGCTTATCTTCAATTATATAAAGTTTATGAAGACCATCAATACACTTTAGCAAACGTATATGAAACTTCTATTAGACAAGATATTTTCTCATCAAAAGTTAGAGATTATAAATCAACAAGAAGTAAAAAATTATATAGTGATAATGTAAGTGAAGATGTTTATGATAATTTAATTGATCAAGTTCATAATGGATTAGATGTTCTACATAAATATTATGGTCTTAGAGCAAAATTAATGAATAAAGAAAAAATAAAACACTATGATGTTTATACTTCTTTAGTTAAAGGCTTTGAAACTCACCACTCATATGATGAAGCTGTTGATTTAGTTATAAAAGCTTTAGCACCTTTAGGAGAAGCCTATACATCAACACTTAAAAAAGGCTTAACAACAGACAGATGGGTTGATAAATATGAAAATGAAGGCAAAAGAAGTGGAGCTTTTTCAAGTGGAACTTATACAAGCTTTCCATATATATTATTAAATTATAAAGAAGATGATTTAAGAGATATATTTACAATGGCTCATGAAGGAGGTCATTCAATGCACTCCTATTATAGTGCAAAAAATAATAATTATTTCAATCATAACTATACTATATTTGAGGCTGAAGTTGCATCAACATTTAATGAACAATTACTAGCAAAATATCTAATAGAAAATGCAAAAGATGAAAATGAGAAAGCTTATATAATTGGTAAACAAATTGATGATATTATTGCAACATTATTTAGACAAACTATGTTTGCTGAATATGAACATATCATGCATAAATTAGCTGAAGAAGGACAACCTATAACAGTTGATGTTATGAGAGGCGAATACAGAAAACTATTAGAACTATATTTTGGTGATAATGTTGAATTATTAGAAGTTAGTGATATGGAAGGATTAAGAATTCCACACTTCTATTCTTCTTATTATGTCTATAAATATGCTACAGGTATTTCTGCAGCTATTGCTCTTAGTAAAAAAGTATTAAATGGCGATGAAAATGATTTAAATAATTATATGAGTTTCTTAAAAAGTGGAGGATCTCTCTTCCCAATAGATACACTTAAATTAGCAGGTGTTGATATGAGTGAAAAAGAACCAATAATTGAAGCAATAAATCACTTAGAATCATTAATAAATGAATTTGAAAAGCTAGTTTAAATACCAACTATAAGAGGAGAATCTTTTTGCTCCCAAGTTTGTATTTTGGAATGTAAATATGGCATATGGAATAAGAAATCAATCATAAGTTTACTTGCTCCATATGCTATATCATTTTCACTATGATTTAAGAAAGTGAAACAAAAAGTATTTATTATCTCTTCTTCTGTTTTTTCAGGAAATTTATCTTCAATATTTTTTAAGATATTATCATTCCAAACTTCTGAATCACCTCCAAGATAAATAGTCCTTGGATTTAAAAATGCATTAGTAAATAATAATTTATTAACATAATTATCTATAAATAGCTTTAGACTAGCTTTATTATTATTTAGTTCCATTAACTCTTCATTAGCAATATCAAGTTGCCTATTTTGCTTACCCTCTTGATAAACAAAATTTATAAACTCTCCAGCTTTAGAGTCAAAACCCCTATAGATTTTACCATTTATTACAATACCCATACCAACCCCTAAAACAGGAACACCATCAGGTAAAATATTATTATAATATGTTCTAACTAAGGAATATAAATAACTATCACTTTCATTTTCTCTATATTTTATTGCAGCACAATTAGCATCATTTTCCATATATATTGGATAATTTCTATTTTCTATACAATCTAAAATACTAACATTCAATATATCATGTGTTAAACTTCTAATTAATGTTGTCCCATCAAAACCAATAATAGCAGCAACAGAAATACAGCCACCAAATATTTTAGTATTACAACATTTTGCTTCTACTATTGATAATACATAATTAATACACTGCTTAAATCTCTTCTCAGTCCCTTTCTCTGCTGTAATAATTACTTCATTAAAGGTTTCTTCAATTTCTGTAAATAATGATTGATCTAAATATGTAATTACAACTTTAAAGCTATCTACTAATAAATCAACACCAAAAACTACCCCAGATTCTTTATTTATTAATACTTCTGTACTTTTTCTACCTTTTTTATGATTATCACTACTTACATTTTTACTATCAATGACCAAATTAATATCTTTTAATCTGTTTAAAGTATATGTAACAGTAGAAGGCTGGAGATTTAAAGTTTTCACTAAATAATTCCTAGACTTTGGTCCGGTTTGAAGTTCTCTTAGTATCTGTGTTGAATTTACAAGTTTTTGATATTGACTATTTGCCATTTGATACCTCTATTATTTATTTCATTATCAAATAATTCATTTATTCTGTCAATGAAAAAATACAACCACTATTTACTAGTGAATATAAACAAATTTATAGTACATATATGTTAATATATTGTACTTATTTAATTAACCTATTATAATTAATTGTTTGTATACAAATAAATTATACTGAAATTGTATTAATTAAATAAAATAAAAGACTATATTATTAATTATAATCTCCTTTTTTTCATTGACAGAATAAATAAAAAGATACCATACTAATAATGGTTTATAACCAAAGGAGAGATTATAAAATGAAAAAAAAGATGCTTTTTGTATTATTAAGCCTACTACTTGTATTAACACCTAGTGTTTTTGCTGGAGGTAGTAGTGAAACTGAATCAGAGACTGTTGTATTAACAATGGGATCATGGAGAGCTGATGACGTTGAAGCTATGAACAACTTATTAGATGTTTATAAAAAAGTTGCACCTAATGTTGAAATCGAATTTAAGCCTACTAATCCTGCAGATTACAATGCTACACTTAGATTACAATTAGAATCAGAAACTGGTCCTGATTTAATGTATGCTAGATCTTACGCACCTGGAATTGAATTATATCAAGCAGGTTTCTTTGCTGATTGTTCTGATATTGAAGGTTTATCAAATTTTACAGATTCTAATAAAGCCCCTTGGATGGCTCCTGATGGAAAAATGTTTGCTGTTCCTTTTGCAGCTGTATCTCATGGTGTTTACTATAATAAAGATTTATTCAAAAAAGCTAATGTTGCAATTCCTAATACTTGGGAAGAATTCTTAGTTGCTTGTGAAAAACTTCAATCAAATGGAGTAACTCCTCTTGCTAATGGTTTAGCTGATGAATGGGATATTTTTGAAACTTTCTTCTTAGGTGCTTTACCTAACTATATTGGCGGTGCAAGTGAAAGAGTAAAATATGAAAGTGGTGATTTAAAGCTTAACAATGATAAATTTGTAATGGCTTTCACAGCTATGAAAGATGTAGCAAAATATTGTCCAAAAGGATTTGAATCTGTAACATATAATGACTCTCAAGCATTATTTGCAACAGGAAAAGCTGCTATGTTTATTGATGGATCTTGGTCTGTTGGAACATATGGTGAAGTTGCTTTTGATTGGGGTATTTTTGCAATACCTGCACCTAAAGGTAATGATACAGCAATTTGTTTTCACCCTGATATGGCAATAACAATGAATACTAAAACTGAATATCCTAAAGAAGCTAAAGCTTTCTTAAGTTGGTTATGTACAGTTGAAGGAGCTACTACAGCTTCTAAATACTTACCAGCTGGATTCTTCCCTATGATTGATGCTTCAATTGATATTGAACTACAACAAGCTAATGAATTCTTAGCCTTAAATGAAGGCAAAGAAACTGATGCAAGATTTGTATGGCCAGTACTATTAGAATTATATTCACCAATCGATCAAGCTGTAATCAAAGTTATGAAAAATGAATTAACACCTAAAGAAGCTGCTAATGAAATTCAAATGGCTTATGATAAACTAGATTTATAAAAATTTTAATAATATATAGCTGCTAAGTTTCTTAGCAGCTATTATGGAAAATAATATGGGAAAAAACAAAAATAACAAACATTTGTCTGTTGAACCTAGCAGCTGGTATTGGATGCTTTACATTTTGCCAGCTTTAATTATTTATATAGTTTTTATGGCATACCCTCTACTAGATTCATTAAGACTTAGCCTATATACAGGAAGCAATTCTTTAAATAGAGAATTCATAGGTTTTGGCAACTTCACTAAATTATTCACAGATGATTTTCTATCTGTTAGATATCAATCTGCATTTACTCACACTGTAATTTTCTTTTTAATTAATATGGTTGTACAAAATGGCCTTGGAATATTATTTGCTGTAATTATTACAACAAGAACAATGAAATTAAAAAATTTCTATCAAACTGTTATCTTTATTCCAACAACTTTTGCTGTATTAGTTACAGGTTATCTTTGGAAATTATTACTAAATCCAATTTGGGCTGGAGATACTCTAGCTAAAATCGGTTTAGAATTTTTAGCCCAACCTTGGTTAGGCTCTAGAAGTACAGCACTAGTTACAGTATCACTTATTTCTTGTTGGCAATGGATGGGGATTCCAACAATGATGTTTGTAGCAGCTCTAAAAAACATTCCTCAAGATTGTTTAGAAGTTGCATCAATAGAGGGTGCAAGCCATTGGCAAACATTTATTAAAATAAAAGTGCCTCTAATCAAGCCTGTTATTGGTATGATAACAATTTTAACTTTTGTAAACAACTTTAATGCTTTTGACATTATTTTTGCAACTGAAACTGTAAATGGGGCACCTAACTACGCTACAGATTTACTTGGTACTTTCTTCTATAGAATTGGTATAGCAGGAGAACATCCAATTGCTATCGCAGATCCAGGTCTTGGGGCAGCAGTAGCTACTATTACCTTCATAGTTTTATTACTAGGGGTTGTACCAATATTAAAATTTACAAGCGGGGATAAATAATATGTCAAAACAAAAAAGCTTAAAACAACAAAATAGACATGTTTTTTATCATGTCATTATGATAATTTGGGGCTTAATAGTATTATTCCCTATTTATGTTTTAGTAATTAATAGTTTTAAAACAAGATTGTCAATTTACATTAATCCTTTTGGATTACCTAGCAAATTTAATTTTAAAAATTATAGTTCTGTATTTAAAGATAGCGATTTTTTAATTTATTTTAAGAACAGTTTTATTGTAGTTATTTTTTCATTATTACTTATGATAGTATTTTCATCGCTAGCAGCATATGCTTTTGCTTTTTGGAAGAAAAAACAATCTAGATTGCTTTTCTTTTTTATGATAGCAGGAATGATGTTACCAATAAAAATTGCTTCAATAAGAATTTTAGAAATAATGAAATTTTTAAATTTATTAAATACTATTTGGTCTTTAGTACCTATTTATGTAGCTATGGGAATACCTATTGGAATCTTTGTATTAACTGAATTTATCCGAGAAATACCATTAGAATTATCTCAAGCTGCAATAATCGATGGAGCTAATAGATTTTCTATTTTTAGAATGGTAATAATTCCATTAATCAAGCCAGCTTTATCAACTGTTGCAATTTATAATTTAGTACCTTTTTGGAATGATTTATGGTTCCCATTAATTTTTATTTCAGATGAAAAAAGTAAAACCTTGTTGTTAGGAGTTACTAGATTATTTGGACAATATCAAACAGACTGGTCAAAAGTATTAGCAGTATTAACATTATCTGCAATCCCTGTTTTATTATTATATTTAACAATGTCTAAACAATTTATAGAAGGTGTAACAGCTGGGGCAGTAAAAGGGTAAACAAAATAAAAACCTTTTAAGCTTTATTATTTGCTTAAAAGGTTTTTCTATGCAATTTAAATATCTTAAATTTCTTCAAGTTTATATTTTTTACCATCACCTAAACTAATTCCCATAGCTCTAGCTATATTAATCATTTGATGATCTGTTGAAATGTATTTAGTTTTTCCTGCAATATCTGACAATTTATTATAAGTAATTTTATTATCTTTAATCGCAACAGTTGTTCCATATTTTCCTTCTAAAGCTAAACGCCCAGCAAAGCTACCCATTTCTGATGATAATAATCTATCATAAGCACTTGGGTTTCCGCCTCTTTGAAGATGACCTGGAACTACAATACGAGTTTCAACATTACACTTCTTTTCAATATATGCAGCTAATGCTTTTGTTGAAGTTGCTTCATTTCCTCTATAAGCAATTCTTTCATCTTTTTTAAGTTTATTTTCTGCTTTAGTCATTGCTCCTTCAGCAATTGCAATAATTGAGAATGCATGACCATCTTTATTTCTTTGTTCAATTAAAGCAGCAACTTCTTCAGGATCATAAGGGAATTCAGGAAGTAATACAGCATCAGCGCCACCTGCAATACCTGCATATAGTGTTAACCAACCTACTTTATTTCCCATAAGTTCAATAAACATAGTTCTACCATGGCTAGCTGCTGTTGTATGAATTCTATCTATACATTCTGTTGCAATATCTACAGCACTACTAAATCCAAAAGTTAAATCAGTACCCCAAATATCATTATCTATGGTCTTTGGAAGACCTATTACATTTAATCCTTCTTTGTCTAATAGTGCAGCTGTTTTATGAGTACCTGCTCCACCTAATGTTACTAAAAGATCTAGCCCTAACTCTTTATAAGTTTTTACCATTTTATCAATCTTTGAACATCCATTTCTATCTTCAACTGTCATTAATTTATATGGTTGACGACTTGTTCCTAAAATTGTCCCTCCAACATTAAGAATACCAGAAAAATCTTCTTTTTTAAGAATTCTATGCTCATTATGAATTAGACCATAATACCCATCAGTGAAACCATATACAGTTACATTTTTAATTTGATTAAAAATATATTTACTAAAACCTCTAATAACTGCATTTAATCCTGGGCAGTCTCCTCCACTAGTTAAAATTCCTATTTTCATAATTTCTCCTTGAGTTTGTTCTGTTTTAATTAGTTTATAATATTTTTTACTGAATAGAAACCATTTTTTTACATCGTATAGCAAAATAACAATCATGTATAAAACTATCTAATAATTCGTTATTACTATTATCTGTATAAAAATCTATTATTGCAAAACCGGCTTTTGTTATTCCACCTATTAGTTTTTCACACGTATGACTAAATTCTAATGTATCATTACTATCGATTATTTTTTGTAAATTCTTTTTTGATAAACTCTTTATATCTGAATAAGGAATAGTATATTTGACTTTTAATTTATTTCTTAAAACATCTTTTTCATCAAATAGATAAAGTACAGGATTAGTTGCGCTAGTTACAAATTCGCCACCTTCTTTCAATACTCTAAAACATTCACTATATACTTTTTCTACATCTTCAATAAAACAAGTTGATGTAGGATTATATATATAATCAAAAGTATTATCTTCAAATAAAGATAAATCTTGCATATCGGCTTTTTTAATTGTGATATCTAAATTAAAATGTTCTGCTGTTTTTTTATCCTGCAGTAATTGTTTTTCACTATTATCTAAAACAGTTACTTCATTATTAGCAGCTGCAAATATAATTGCTTGTTGTCCACCACCACAAGCTAAAGCTAAAATTTTCTTATTTTTAACATCTTTTACCCATTCATTTTTTACAAATTTACCAGGAGTTAAATATATATTAATCTCACCATTTTTAGCTTTTTGAAGCTCTTCTTTTGTAACAGGAAGTGTCCAAAAGTTTTTATTATTAACTTCACTATCCCAAGCTTTAGAATTTATTTCTTGATATGTCTTCATAAGTAACACTTTACTCTTCATTTATTAATCATGCAACACTATCTAAACTTTAATAAATAGTTGTAATTAACATATCAAAACCATTGGATTACTTGACGAGAATAACTTCTTAGTGTATCTTTCAAAACGTTAAATACATTTCGCGGCTATGGTGGAATTTGGTAGACACGCAAGCTTGAGGTGCTTGTGGGCGAAAGCCTGTGCTGGTTCAAGTCCAGTTGGCCGCATCTTTTTCTTTATAAATATTAATTATTTTTTTCTGATATATATTTCAATAATTATTATAATATTTTCTGTTGTACAAAAGCACTTAATTTGTCAGATAAGGAACATAACATTGGAGCTTTCATTTTAAAGTTTTTATATTCTTTAGTTTTAAAAGGTTCATAAATAGCATCTCTATTTACTTTATCTTTTCTACCTTTTTCATATACATAAATAACTCTATTTTCTTTATTCAAATTAACAGTTTCACATAAACTCACAAATTTTTGAACATCATCAAACTCATCAATGTAATATATTATTACATCTATTAACTCATCTTCATTAACACTGTCTATGCCTAGAGAATATTTTTTAGGAAAATTTTTGATTAATATATTATTAAATTTATCTAGTTTTAATTTGTATAAATCCATTACTACCTTACCCCATATTTATCTTATATATTTATAATATTTCTCTACATTTTAATTTGTCAATGTTTATATAGTATAAAAATTAAGATTTAGAATGATGATAAAATATATCTATTTTAGTTCAATTCTATCAGGTGATACAGCACCTAAAGATACTATAGTTTTTAAAGCTTCATCTACTTTCATATCTAATTCAACATAATCTTCTTTATTTAAATAGATAAGAAAACCATTAGTTGGATTAGGTGTTGTTGGAATAAATATTGCAGTTTTATCTACATTATTTATCATTACTGACTCGTTAGTAATAAAACCTATACTGTTGCTAAGTTTATCATTTGGGAAGTTAACAAAAACAACTTTTTTAAAGTTTGATGAATCTTTTTTTGAAAAATTTTCAGTAAAATCTTTTAATGGTGAATAAATAGATTTTATTATAGGAATTCTTAAAAAGAATAATTCTACCAAATCTCTTATTTTTCTACCTACTAAACTATTTACTAAAACACCAATTATAAAAATTAAGAAGATAGTTATAACAAAGCCTAAACCGGGTATTGGTTTATCAAAATATTGTTCTAAAACTTTAGCAAAAAAGGCATCTCCGATTATTACTATTTTATAAATTAACCATATAGTAACACTCATTGGTAAAATAACAAAAAATCCTGTAAAAAATCTATTCACAATATATTTTGATAATTTAGTATCTTCTTTTTTCATTTTTCCCTCTCTTTGTTTAGGTGATAATATAATGTGTAGTTAATATGTGCAATAGATGTATAGAAAAACAAAATAATCAAAATTCTAATATATTTTATTTTTAATCTTAAGTTTGAATAATTTAATATAAAAATAAGGTATATTAAATAAAATTATTAAGCAGAAACTTATAGTTTATTTTTCTTATACCTTTCCAAAAAAAATCTCTGAATAAAAGATAAATTTAACTATTATTCAGAGATTATATTATTTTTTTATGTAATTGACTTATCTTAAAGTTACACCAACTGTTGCTGAGAGTGTTGCAAGATTATTTTCAGTATATCGTCCTCCAGTAGAAGCAACAGACCAAGAAGATCCATCAAAAGAACTAGTACCCTTTGCAGTTCCACCTAAGAAGCGAAGATTACCAAATATTTCAATATTATGCTTTAAAAGATAACCAGCACGTAATGAAGCATCTAAAAGAGAACCTTCAAATTCAAAATCTGCACCATTAAAGAAAGCAGATGACGCATAACTACCTGTAATATCTGCTGACAAATCAATGTTAAGAGGAGTTTCCCATCTAGAATATATATGAAGTGCTGGAACAATTCCAACATTTTGAGATACAGTTGCAACTTCAGAATCATCTACTGTTTTAAACACAATAGATGCATTTCTAATTTGTATTGCAGCACCTACACCAAATACCAATTCTTCTTCTTCTAATAAATCATATGAATAAGAAACTCTCCAAAATGGAAAACCATATTTCAATTCCATAGTTGTTCCATCTGTATACGTTTTTCCATCAATTGTTACATCAGCTTCAAATGGAACAACTGTATTTACTTCTAAAGGTTGATACAAAAAAGATACACGATGTCTATCATTAATTACAGCACCTACATTAAATCTTTCAAAAGGGAATAAAACATCTTGTCCCCCTTGGGTCACATAATTAAATAAAGTTCCAGGGTCTCCAATTTGAATTGTGTGATATAGAACTGAAACAGCTCCTGTTTCATATTCAACAAAAAATTGAATATCTGAATCTTCTTTATTTATTAAAGAATCATCGCTACTTGCAAAAATAGGTGTTGATATAATCAACAAAACGATTAATATTGATAATATTTTTTTCATAAGATTCTCCTTAACCTTATGCAAATTTTAGATAATAATAAAAATTGCAATCAAATAATAGCAAAAGCTATATACTACATTTAAAATTATTTCATTTAAGAAACTAATAATTAATTATAGTTTCCTAAAGGAAAAATTGTCAATATTTAATAAAATTAATGTTTTTTTAAAAAAAATGTTAATTATAAATGTAAGATCAATTTCTATAAATTACCCTATAACTTAATAACTCACCAATAAATTATTTTGTAAACAACCAAGGAGATTCTATAAAGTTAACCAAATTAATTAACTTTTCATCAAACTCTTTATATTCTTTTGGCATATCTAAATTAATATATCCAGAGTTAGTAGAGACTTCTCCATCATCAAATAATATTTTTAAATTAAAAGAAAAACTATCTAAAGATTTAGAAACAACTTTTGGCCATTTTTTAAAATCAAATTGGTTTAAAAACTCTTCAATTACATCTTTATCAATCTGTATTTCATATCGTTTCATAGATCCTAAATAAACCATTGGATATAAACAATGATTAATATAACCATCACTTGAAATTTCGATTGTTTGCTTTTCATATTGTGGAAGCCCATTTTTTTGTACATCTAATACTAATAATTTTACTTTTTTCATAAATACTCCAAATATATGTTATCATAGTCCACTTAATTAGCAAGATTAAATACTTAAATAAAACCATACACCTAAAAGTAAAAAATGTTAGGAAATATATTTTATGCTATACTATTCTTAATCTATCTTAGAGAGGAAAAAGATATAATGGATTGGATAAAAAATCTGCAAAACGCAATTAATTATGTAGAAGAAAATTTAACAAATGAAATTAATCTAGAAGATGTTTCTAAAATAGCAAATTCTTCAGCAACTAATTTTCAAAGAGTTTTTTCAATTTTATGCAATTGTACTTTAGGTGAATACATAAGAAATAGACGTCTTTCTTTAGCAGGCAATGAACTAGCAACATCAAATTCTAAAATTATTGATATTGCATTTAAATATGGCTACGATTCACCTGAAAGTTTTACTAGAGCTTTTATTCGCTTTCATAATATCAAACCTTCTCAAGTTAAGAAAAATGGTGGAAATCTTAAATCTTTTTCTAAGATTTCTGTAAAATTAACATTAGATGGAGGTAGCATCATGGATTATCAAATTAAAAAACTTGATGAATTTAAACTAATTTCAATTAAAAAATACTTTCCTATTGAGATTGAAAAATCACAAAAAGAGATTCCAGCTTTTTGGAGTGAATGCAAAACAAATGGATCTTTTAATGCCTTATGCACAAAATATTTTAAAAAAGATAGTATTTTTGGCGATGCAGTGGTAGGAGTATGTTTTGAAAACTCAGACAGAAAAGATGAATTCCCTTATGGTATAGGAGTTTATTACAATGGTGAAAAATGTGAAGATGATTTTATTATTGATACAATAGAACCATTAACATGGGCTATTTTCAAATGCAAAGGACCTATGCCTTCAGCAATTCAAGAGTTACTTCATTCTATTTATTCTGAATTCTTTCCTTCAAGTGAATATACTCCAAATGGTGGATATTACTTAGAAGTATATCCTGATGGAGATATCACAGCTAAAGATTATAAGAGCGAAGTATGGATTTCTGTCGATAAAAAATAGTCGATATTAATTACTAAAAAAACATAGGGATTTGATTTTGATAATATCAACTTCCCTATGTTATTTTTTATTAAATATTATTTACAAAATACTTTTATTAAAGAATCTGCATTATCAACTTCTACTGTTAACAACTCTAAAGAAGCCATTAAATCATCAATATTCTCAGGCTTTAGGTCTGAAAAATCAAAACTCATACCTTGATTTTTTAATCCATTATTAATTTGTTCTTGAGCTTCTTTAGGAATTAAACCTGCAATATTAAACCCCGCTTTAATTAAAGCAAAAGGAACTTTAACAAATACTTTTCCTATTTTCTTTCCAGCTTCTGTTTCCTTTGGTTCTATACTCACATAAAAGAATTTTAAACCACTTAAATTAGTTAACTTCGAATCAGATGCATCAATTAATTTACTTGCTTCTTCAACAGTAATTTTTCCACTCGATAACATCTCTAAAATTTTAATTTTTTCTTCACTCATAAAACACCTCATTTGATATAAATTTTAATATCTTCCTTATAATTATTCACAACAATTTCTAAATCTTTCATCGCAGAAAATATAGTTGGCAAATTTAAAAAGATTTTTAAATATGAAATAAAAGGAGAATTATTTTCACTTAAAATTAGAAAAAATATATAGACAATAAATGCTATAAAATAAAAAGGTAATATTAATATGTATAATAAGATTAAAGGAAAGAAAAATTTTATAGTCTTTCCATTTTCTTTCATTATATGACCCCATATTATCATAGCCATTATTTTTTAAGCTCCTTTAATGCATCTTCTACATTAATTTCACCATTTGATATCTTATCTAAAATATTAGATACTGATTCAACATCTATTTTTTCTTCTATTTTCAAATCATATTCTAAACTATCAATTTTTTTTGATAATTCATTTAATTTATTTTTTACGGTTGGATAACTTATATTAAATAATTGCTCCATTTGTTTTATTGAACCATGTGTTTTTATAAATGCGGCTATAAACTTTTGATCTTCAATATTTAAAGTTGATAAAGAAGATAATTGGAAGTCCCCTTCAATTGAAATATTATCTTCAGGAATATAAACTTTTTTTATTATAAAATTTTTACCTTTACTTAGTTCAAATAATTTTTTCCAATTATGCATATAAGCTCCTTGCATTATTAAAATAACACAATAAATTAATTATTTCAAGAATAAATATTAATATTATTAATATTTTTAATAATTATTCTTAAAAATATTAACTTTCTCATATAATTATTATAAAACAAAAAACATAGAGAGCTTAATGCCCTCTATGTTTTTCTTTACGCTTTGCTTTTCTCTGAATAAATTTCTCATCATTAATATTTTTTTTCTCAATAGACTTTTTTACCTTCTTCTCTTTTTTAAGAAGTTCAAACTGTTGTTTGATATAATCTTTAGATTTGCTATTACTATAAGTCTTTCTCATTTGTTTTTTAGCATCTCTAATTTTTCTTTTAGAATTTAGATTTTTTTCTTCTTTTACATTATCCATTTTTTCAAAAAATATTAATTTATCATACTCTTCTAATAAGAATATCTGCAGTTCCTTTTCTGTTGGTTCTTTATAAAATGTTACTTTTGCAATTTTAATTACACCATCTATTTGGCTTTCAAATACTCCCACCCAAAAAGGTTCTTCAAAAAATACACTGAAACTTCCTACGCTACACATAAAGCCCTCCTAAAATTTATTGAATAAATGGATGGACAACCAGGAGGAAGGTTACTGACAATAAAATTGCCTCCGGACTACCAACCGGAGCGTGTTTCTACCATTTTTAAATTATATTCATTTTATTACAAAATAAAATAAGGTGCCACATATCAAAAGGGCACCCTAAATAAATAATCAAGAATAATTAATTATTTTAAATTATTTTTTAAATTCATAATTTGCTTTGAAGTTAATCCAATTTTCATTAAATACTTTTCTGCAATCATTGAAAGATTAGCATTGGTAACTTCAATATCTCCAGCGATATTTTTTAACATATTGTATGGAGTATCAGCTATATAATCATATTGCATTGTACCTTTTTCAACATTATAGTAATTAGCATAACTCAACATATAATCAGTTTCAATTTCTTCTAATGTTGCATTCATTAATGCTTCTAATACTACTGCTGCAAAACCAGCTCTATCTTTTCCTTCATTACAGTGAACTAAATAAGGTCCTTCATTTTCACTCATGAAAATAAAGCCTTTAGCTAATTTTTGGCCAAAATCATCTGAAGTATAATCAACATCCATATCTAATAAGATAATTTTACCATTTTCATACATTTCTCTATACCAAACAATAGTATCAATATTTTCCATCAAACTATCTTTGCTGTCTGCTAAATTTACAATTGTTTTTATATTATTTTTCTTAGCTAATGCTTCTGCATAAGGAGCTCTTGCATCTGCTAAAGCAGGGTTACAAGATCTAAAAATCATATCTGATTTAATATCACCAATTTTAACTGTTCTGAAATTTGCAAAAACTTCATCACTTGAATAATCTTCTCTAACTTCAGATTTTGTTAAATGTCTTGTCTTATATTCTAATAAATAAGAGCCTTTATCTGCCATTGAAACTACAATTTTAGTACCTTCACTAGCCCCTGTTTTTTTTAGGCAGTTTCCATAATTAATAGCAAAGTAAACTTTATCTGCTTTAATACGAATTAAAAAGTTTCCAACATCTACATCACTGTAAGTTGAAACTATTGGTGCTTGATAAGTTACTCCATTAATCATGATATTAACCATATCACCATATTCATATCCTTCTTCCATTAATTTAGTTGCCATTAAATCAGTTTCTAAATTACCATATTTATCCGCTGCTACAATTGAAGCCTCAATTTGATTATAAACAACAGCTTCTTTTTCCATTGGCATTTGTTTCATTTCTTGAGTTGTAGAACAACTAGATAAAACTAAAATAAATGAAACTAATAAAAATAAGAAAGTACTTCTATATTTTTTCATATTTCACACCTCCTATAAATGTGGATATATAGTATCTACCTAATAATTAAAATACGCAATACAAAATAGTTAAACAACATCTTTTTTTGTTAGGAGATACTAACATTAATTTTTATATACAATGTGTTATAAAAAACAAATTAACGGCACTAAATCTTATATTTAATAAAAATATTATAAAATATATTTGTTAGCTATTGCTAATATTATTTAATTATTTTATACTAGAAATACTTTAAAAGGAGTATATCAAATGAATACTATTATACTAGGTTTACTAATTCCATTTATTGGTACAACACTTGGATCGGCAATGGTTTTCTTTATGAAAAAAGAAATGAGTATCAATTTTCATAAAATGCTACTTGGATTTGCTTCAGGAGTTATGATTGCTGCATCAGTTTGGTCACTACTTTTACCCTCTTTAGAAATGGCCGCAGCACAAGGCAATATTGAATGGGTTCCTGCAACAATTGGTTTCTTAACTGGTGTATTTTTTCTATTATTATTAGATAAAATAATACCACACCTACATTCAGAGAGTTCAACGCCTGAAGGATTACATTCAAATTTAAAAAAAAGAACAATGCTTGTTCTTGCAGTAACTCTTCACAACATACCTGAAGGAATGGCTGTAGGAGTTGTATTTGCTGGATTATTATCAAATAACACTTTAATAACTGTTTCAGGAGCTTTTGCATTATCTTTAGGTATAGCTATACAAAATTTCCCTGAAGGCGCTATTATTTCGATGCCATTAAAAGCTGATGGTGGAACTAAAACAAAATCATTCTATTTAGGAACTTTATCAGGAATTGTTGAACCTATTGCAGGACTTGTTACTATATTATTAACACAATTAATTGCAGGGTTATTACCATATTTATTAGCATTCGCAGCTGGTGCAATGATTTATGTAGTAGTTGAAGAATTAGTTCCAGAATCTCAATCTGGAGAGCATTCTGATATTGCAACAATATCTGTAGCAATAGGCTTTGTTGTTATGATGGTATTAGATGTAGCATTAGGATAGATTTATATAATTAGAAGGCATTTGTTTAACTATTATATATAATAATTTATATTTGCCTTCTTTGCTTGACTCATTAATAGCTTATTATTCAATCTATACTGTTTATTATCTTTGATAAAATTAGTTCCACATTGCCTAAATTCAAATGAAGTTTGATTGTTTATACACTGTTCTCTAATTTCTAATACCCAATCATAATTTAAAACTCTTGCATTGTAATCTGATTCACCACCTACTACAACTAATTCAATATCAGATAAATAATTTTCTAAATTAACTCTCTCTATAAGTGGCTGACATATTATATTTCTATGTTTTATAGGGATATCATTAAAAATCGGTAGTCGAAAGTTTACGGCCTTTTGATTTTCTACAGTACACCCAATAGTAATATTATCATAACCATCTCCCCAATCTTTAGGAAGATGGTTCTCTAATCTATGTATACGTTTGGTTAAAAAGATGAAGTGTAAATCACTTCTTTCTTTAATCATACTCCAGCATTCATCTCTCCAAGGATCAGCTTCATTAATCAAAAAATCAGAGGAAAAGCATACATATACTTTAGAATTAGGTTTTAATTTAAATTCATTTTTTTTATTTTTTTCTAATGGTAAATAAAAATTAGAAGTTTTTCTAATTATATTAGTATCAATATTTCTTTTATAATCACCTTTATGAATATAGCAGTATCTACAACCTTCACTAAACTTGTGACAACCTCGCCAAGGATTCCATAATGCCATTATAATTTCCTTTTTCTACTAATAATGAATTACATCTTCAGAAAAAACATGTATAGCACCTTTACCATTTTTCTTTACATGATATAAAGCTTTATCAGCATTCATCATTAAATCTTTATAAGTTGTGCTTCCTCCAGCACCCTTTCCAACACCAAAAGATAAACCTACACTTACACTAAAATTAGCTTCTTTATATTTTTCTGATATATTTTTTATATCCTTTTTAATATTTTCTAAAATAGTTATAACTTCATCTTCACTTCTGTTACAAAAAGCAATTACAAATTCATCACCACCAAATCTTGAAGCAACTTCTTCTGAATTAATATATTTTTTAATAAATTTAGCAACATCTACTAAAACTTCATCGCCAATTAAATGCCCATAAATATCATTTAATGCTTTAAAATTATCCAAATCTAAAACAGACAGATATACAGGATATTTACACTCTAATAATATATCATCTATTTTACAGCTACCAGAGATTTTATTATTTAAGCCTGTCAAATGATCTATTTGATTTAATTTAGCCTTAACAATATATTCTAGCATTATCTTTAGCATTATTATCGTAACAGCTACAAAAACAGATCCCCAAAAAAGAATTTGTGATAATATTAAATCAAAAGAAGGAAGTGCCTCTTTAGAGTTAAGAGAAAATAATACACTAATATAACCAATTAAAAAAAAGAATATTAAAAAATGGAAAACATTATTAATTAAAGTAATTCGCTTCGATATAATACCGAATTCACAACGCTCTTCTTTTCTAAATGTGGCAAAAAGATAAACACATGCTAATAAAACTATTGCACCAATTAAAATAAACACACTATTAATCATATAAATAAAATCCCCTATATTATATAACAAATATATTATCAATTTTTATTTAGAAAAGAAACAAATACTTTTCTTTTTACAATAATTTTGCATTATTTCATAATATTTATCAAATAATTTATACTATTTTATCTTTTTATAAATCTTTTTGGAACTTTTATGGATACTAGGAGTACCTTTTCCCATCCTAATTGATTTTAATACACCACTTAAATTACTTACATAAGTACCACCAATAATTGATACAGGTGTATCTTTATATAAATCTTCATTCATTATTGTAGATGGACCTAAAACAGCAACAGGATTTGTATAATTAATGATTTTTTCATAAACAAAATCAAAAGTATTATTAATAAAACTTGTTGCTGTAATAATTAATGCTGAAGATTCATTTTTTACAAAAGAATAGAATTCTTCTTCATTTCCAATATCCTTACCAATATCGTAAGCAACTACATTAACACCTCTTTTTTCAAATTCCTTTACAATAGGATTAAAAAATCCAATCATTGCTACCTTCTTATTTTCTAAAAGACCTAAATCTTCAAATAAAGTATTATTATCTTTATTTTCAACTAATCTTTCATCTAATTGAGATAAAGCATTTACCATAGCAATTACCACAGCTCTACTAATAGGATCTTTATATTTTCTAAGAGAGATAAGAACTTCATAACAACATTTATCTTCAAAATCTTCATTAACTTTATACACAGTACAAGTTTTATGAGAATCAATTAATGTACAACAAACTCCACAACAACCATTTTTTAATTCTACAGCTGTATACCCTAAACCAATATTAATAGTATTTACATAATTTTCTTTAGCAATTTTACTATATAACTCAATAATTCTTTCATCAAAATTTATCATACCTATATTTTAACATTTTACTTTTTTATATTCAATAAAAAACAAATGTCAGAAACTAACTATTGCAAATCCAACATATTATAAGATATTTATAAATATTTATTGAAAAAAAATTGATCTATCATTATCTTATTTATATAAGGATAAGTTAGTGGAAAATTATAAGAAACAATTAGTTTTAGCAAAAGATAAAACAGATTTAAAACACTTTGCAAAAAGGCAAGAAACTATTTTTCAATTAGAAAATGCAAAATCTGATTCATTTAATATATCAGGTCCGACTAGTTGTCACTATATTAGAACATCAAATAAGCTTTTTGATTTATACTTTGAAGATGAAGATTATGAAGAAGCTTTAGATATTGCTAAAGAGATTTTTGATATTATTCAACAAAATGATGATATATTATTAAAAAGTGAATCCATTATTAATCTAGGTTTAGCTTATCTAAAAAATGGCAACATAACAAAAGCTAAAGAAGTTGCAGAAATTTATTCTTTTGATGATACTAATCCAAAATATCCTTCCTATTGTATGTTTAAAGCAAGCCTTTTAGAAGTTTTTAACAAACAAGAAGAACAACTTCATTACTTAAAAAAAGCATATGAATATGCTGTTAAACTAAAATATAAAGATGAGGATATCTCTAATATTCTTTTATCAGTTGCTTTATTTTATGAAAAAAATAAGCTTTATAAACAAGCTTATTCTATATATTTAGAAATATTTAATAAATCTAAAATATTAGTATCTTCCTTAACCGATGAAGAGAGATACTCCTTTCTATTACGTCTAGCTAATTTAGCAATTATAAATAATGAGAAAGAATTTGCATTTGATATTTTAGTAAAAAGCAAAAAGGCAATGATAGAAAAGTTTAAGCCAAACCACCCATTATTGAAAATAATTAATAAGGCATTAGATTCTACTGAAAATAAATAATTTTACGCTCTTGTTTTTTTCCCTCATTTTTTTTAATATTACAAAACATGAGGGAATGAATGTCTCCCTGGATAATAATCCAAACCGCTATATGCTAATGACTTCTGTTTATTTTAATAACAGAGGTATCTTTTTTTATGCCTCTTAAGGGGAGCTTTATGCTATTAAGCATTGCAATTATTGTACTACTCGGTCTTTTTTCAAAAGTAATTTTTAACAAAATTAAATTACCTTACATCATAGGAATGCTATTTATAGGTGTTATATTAGGACCTTATTCTCTAAACATACTAGATCCAAACATCAACCTTATTTCTGCAGATTTAAGAGAGATTGCATTAATTATTATTCTTATGAAAGCAGGGCTATCTTTAGATATTAATGATTTAAAAAAAGTTGGAAGACCTGCAATTCTACTATGTTTTGTACCTGCATCCTTTGAGATTATAGCCTACTTACTAATAGCACCTAAATTATTGAATATACCATTACTAGAAGCTGGAATTATAGGTTCTGTTATGGCTGCAGTATCTCCTGCTGTTGTAGTTCCTGCTATGACAAGATTTATTGAAGAGAAAAGAGGAACAAATAAAGCAATCCCACAAATGATGCTTGCAGGATCTTCCGCAGATGATGTTTATTGCATAGTTATATTTACAGCATTAGTAACATTAGCTAAAGGTGGAGAGGTTCATGCTACAGCTCTATTAAATGTTCCAATATCAATGGTTAGTGGTATAATTTTAGGAGTAGCGAGTGGTGAAATTCTAGTAAGATTTTTCAAAAAATTTCACATGAGAGATACTGTAAAAGTTTTATTACTTCTCTCAATAAGTTTCTTATTTATTTCTTTAGAGGCTTTTTTAAAAGGTAGATTACCTTTATCAGGATTACTCGCTATAATAAGTCTTGGTCTAACTATTAAAGCTCATTACCCTATCCTATCTGATAGATTAACCCCTAAATTTTCAAAACTTTGGGTTGGTGCTGAAATTCTATTATTTGTATTAGTAGGAGCATTAGTTAATGTAGAATATGCAACTCATGCTGGCTTTGCCTTAATTATTATGATTTTCCTAGGTTTAATTTTTAGAACAGTTGGGACTTTCATAGCTACTTCAAAAACAGGATTAACAAAAAAAGAAAGAGCCTTTTGTTTATTTAGCGAATTGCCAAAAGCTACAGTTCAAGCTGCTATGGGAGGGCTTCCTCTAGCTTTAGGTCTAGCTTGTGGGAATATGGTATTAACTTTCGCAGTTATTGGTATTTTAATTACAGCACCAATTGGTTCATTTTTAATTAATTTTGCAGGAAATAGATTCTTAGTTCAAGAAAAAAGCTAAATTCGCAATTTATTATTTGAATACTAGTAATCAACAAAACAATAATATACAATATATTAGTAATATTTGTAGCTTTATAAAGACTTATTTGCTTATATGTATGAGGTATTTTATGAAAAATAAAAGTAAAAAGATAAATATATTAATATATATTTTATTAATTTTTGTGACACTAACTCTTTCTTCTTGTAATAAAAAAGAAAATCCTGACACAATAAAAGTTAATGATACATCTGAAACTATAGAAGAAAAAGAAATAACTGAAGAAAATAATACTTTAGATATTGAAGAAGAAGTAACAGTTTTTGATGAAAGTGAATTAGGATATAGTATAAAAGAAGACACTGTTTTCTTAAATGATAAACCATTGCCAACTACAAGCAAAGTTTCAAAAACCACTAGAGAAGCAGATAAAACAACATATCATTTTTATGATGGTGCTGCTTTAATAATTAAATCTAATGGTGATATTATTGTTGACTTCCCTATTAGAATAACATTATTAATAGATAAAGATTTTACAACTTTTGAAACTCTTTATAATGGAAATCCTTTAACTAATGCTACAATTACTAATTTCTTAACTGAAGATAATTGGTATACAATTGATTATGGTAATAATACAAGTTTAAAATTTAATAACGAAACATTAATATTTAATACTAACAATTTAGAAATTATCAAAGAAAATAATTCTTGTGAAACAATATTTAAAGATTTTATAATTAGTGAAAGCTCAATAGCTACAACAGATGCTTTATCTAATATTATTAAAATAGATTATGAAGATGGAAACCAATTAACTCATATTGTTGGTGGAGCAACTACTTTTATCTTTAGTGAAACAAATACTTCTATTGAATCTGATGGACAAACTACAAAAATAACAAAAGATGATGATGAAACCATTATTAGTGGAGAAATAACAAATATTGATTTCAACAAAGAAACGGGTTCTATTGTATTTGAAACAACAGAAGAAAAAGTTGTTATTGACACCTCAGGTGAAGTTATTGAAAAAGAAATCATTCAACCAACTGAAGAAGAGATTATTAGTGAAGAGCCACCAAAAGAAGATATTGAAGATTTAAATAATCAAGAGATTTTATCTGAAGAAGAAAAATTTGATCCTGAATCAAATAAAGAAGAACCACCTCAAGCAAATGATTTAGAAAATGAGAATGAGGATGCAGGTATTCCAATAGGTGCCACTGTTAGTAATGATTTTGAACAAGATACTATTGGTGAATGGGGTGATGAAAATGAAGAAATATTCCCATATAGAATTGGCGTAATCCCAGCATTCACATTTATGCAAATAAATTCTTCATCTTCAAATTATGGTGTTAGAGCTGATTTAGTTGTTGAAAATGAAATAGTGCCAGGGACTGTTATTGGATTAGAAGTTGGTTTAGGGTTTGACCATATAGATAGTTTAGGAAACTACAAAAACATTGTAACAAATACAACTTTTGCAAAAGAATTTACTAATGATTATTCAAAAATCACATATTTTATAAAAGCAAAATTTGGATCCTTAATACCTCTTCAAGAAACAATTGATGATGAAGAAGAGACACCATATATTAGATTAGGGCTTGGACTAGGTTTTGATTTTAATATCGATGATCACTGGAGAGTTAGAGTTGGAGCAGAAGGTGCTGTAAACTATAGTTCTGACTTTGTATACACAGAATCTGGATATATTGGATTAATATATAAATTCCAATAAAAGTAATAAATTATAAAAGTTATTTCCTATATGTTAAACTATAAATTTGACATATAGGTTTTTTTATTTGTATTTATTAAATTCACTTTTCCAAGTCACTAATTTTTTTTCATATGCTAGAGTATATGCAGGACTTGTCGAAGGTAATACTATAAAATCAATATTAATTGGATAATAGTGAATATGTTTTTTATATAAATTATAAGCTTTTTTACCATTAAACATTACCACTCTTAAACTTTCATTTTTATCTAAAACTTTAATTAAATCATTAACTATCACATCTCTTATATCACTATCTAAAGATCCTTTCCTCTCACAAGTATTTACAACATCCCACAAAAATATATTATTATTAATGATAAAATTTATTTTTTCATCATATGTTTCAAATGGAGATCTACTGTAAATATCAGAAATAATATCCCAAAATCTATTTCGTTTATTTCCATAATATTCATATTTTTTTAATGATATCACACTTGGAGCTGACCCTAAAATTAATATTTTAGAATTTTTCCGATATATTGGCTTAAATCCATTTACCAAAACAACCTCCATCTATATAAATTCAAATGCCTTTTTTACAACTATATTTTATTAAATGCTTGAAAAGCTTTTTACTATATTATAATCTTTGCACTATGAATATTCTATCAGTTGAAAACCTTTCATTAACATTAAATGATAATCCGTTATTTGAAAACATTAGCTTTGGATTAGATAAAAGCGAACATGTAGGATTAATAGGTAATAATGGTCAAGGAAAAAGTACTTTATTAAAAGCTCTCGCAAAAAAAATCGAAGTTGATGAAGGAAAAGTCACAAAAAATAATGATGCTGAAATTGGTTTTTTAACCCAGATAGTTCAACATGATGATAATGATACAGTTTTAGATTATTTATATAAAAGTGAAGGATCAAAATTTCAACTTTTAAATAAATATAATTCACTACTAGTTGATCCAATTAAAAATGAAAAACAAATTATTGAACTAACTCATTTATTAGAAAAAGATAATATTTGGAATATTGAAAATGATTTTATGTCTATTCTTGGTGAATTAGACTTATATGATGTTAATTCTAGAAAAATGAATACTTTATCAGGTGGTCAAAGAAAAAAAGTCGCAATAGCAAGAGTATTAGCAAATAAACCTAAAATTTTATTTTTAGATGAACCGACTAACCATTTAGATATAAAAACAATTGAATGGCTACAAAAATACCTATCATCAAGCAATATGACTATTATTGTAGTTACACATGATAGATACTTTTTAAACGCTGTATGCACTAAAATAATGGAATTATATAATTCTAATGTTTTTATCCATCCAGGTAACTATAATTCTTATTTAGAAAGAAAAGCTAAACGTATCATTGATGAACAAAAACAACAAGATAGATTAACTACTATTTTAAGAAGAGAACTAGAATGGCTTCAAAGAGGGCCACAAGCAAGAACTTCAAAAGATGGTAATAGAATTGATAGAATCTACGACATGAAGAGTCAACAAAAAAATGTTAATGAAGCTGATCAAAAACAATTCGTTTCTAATAATAGATATATTGGTAAGAAAATACTTAATGTTGAAAACATATCAAAATCATTTAGTGATAAACTAATTTTTGATAAGTTTACATTTTCGTTTACAAAAGATATGAGAATTGGAATTGTAGGTGATAATGGTAGTGGTAAATCAACACTGTTAGATGTACTTACGAATCATATTGAAAGTGATAGTGGAAATATAGATTTAGGAGTTAACACCGTTTTTGGATACTATGATCAAATAGGAAGAAACTTAAAAAGTAATAAATCAGTTTTAGAATATGTTGAAGATATATCAGAAAGAATTTTTTTATCTAAAAAAAATGAAGTATCTGCTGCTAGATTTTTAGAATTATTTAATTTTCCAACAAAATTACATAGATTACCAATCTCAACTTTATCAGGTGGACAAAGAAGAAGATTATATCTACTATCGCAGTTATTGAAAAATCCAAATTTTCTTATCTTAGATGAACCTACAAATGATTTAGATATTGAGACAATTGAAAATTTAGAAAATTATATAAATGATTTTTCAGGCACTTGTATTATAGTCTCCCATGATAGAGCTTTTTTAGATCATACTTGCGACTATTTATTTGTAATTAAAGATGCTAAGATTATTCAGTTTGCAGGAAACTATACTAATTATAGTGAATCTGAATTATTTTCTCCTAATATAAAAAAAATATCAAAAGAAAAACCTCAATTAATAAAAAAGAAGAAAAAAGGCTTATCTTTTAATGAGAAAAAAGAGTTAGATAAATTACCTAATAAAATAGAATGCATTGAAAGTGAAATAGCTATCCTTGAAGAAAGTTTTAATACTGTTGAAAAAACAGAACTAGGCACATTAGAGCAAAGAACTAATAGTTATAATTTAAAAAAAGAAGAACTAGAACTTTTAGAAAACAGATGGCTCGAACTATTAGAAAAAGAAGAGTGTTAATTTAATAGATTTTCAAATTCAATAGCTTTCATAGGTCTTGCATAATAATAACCTTGAGCATTCATACATCCGATTTTCTTTAAATTTGCAACATCTTTATCTGTTTCTACACCCTCTGCAATCAAGTCTAATTTCATTTCTTTTGCAATATTTACGATTAATTTTAATATACTCATATTGTTATTAGATTGAGCAGATTGTTTGTTTAAGAATAACAAATCCAATTTAATAATATCAACAGGCACTTCGCTTAGCATATTCAAAGATGAATATCCTGAACCAAAGTCATCCATTTCAATAATAAATCCATTATTTGAAAATTCTCTAACAATATCAGCTAAAATATTCTGATCTTTAGCATAGAGAGTTTCTGTAATCTCCAAATGAAGTAAATCTGATGATAAATTGTATTTTTCAATTAAAGCTTTTAAATTCGCAACTAAATCACTATTAAATATATCATTTCTAGAAACATTTACTGAGATTGGAACAATTTTTTTACCTTTATCAATCCATTCTCTCATTTGTCTACATACCTCTTCCCAAACATACATATCTAATTTAGAAATAAATCCATTTTTTTCAAAAATAGGAATAAAGTCGCCAGGACTCATAAAGCCATATTGAGGATGTATCCATCTTACTAGGGCTTCTCCCCCTATTATTTCTTCAGAATTAATATTTAATTTAGGTTGATAATACACAATAAATTGTCTACTTGATACAGCTTCATCCATTTCTGATATTATCATTTGCTCTCTTTGCATTTTATTAAACATATCATCAGTAAATGTTGAAAAATATTGTTTATATTTTCCTTTAATAGGATCTAAAGCCATTTTAGACCAATCACACATCGAAGCAATTGGTAAATCTTTATTTTTAATTTCATATACCCCAAATTGAATACTAATTGGAATATTAATTGGTGGATTTTTCTTAAACTCAGTTATTGTATCATCAATATAATTTTCGTTAAAAGGTGTTTTAGGTATTAATGCTTGGAATCTATCACCAGTGAATCTAGCAATTAATGAGTTTTCTTTGAAAAGATATTTTAATATTTCTGCAACAAATAATAATACTTTATCTCCATTTTGATATCCAGTAAATTGATTTATAACTTTAAACTGAACTATATCAATGCATAAAAGTAAATATTCTTTTTTAGGGTTTTCATTGAGCATATTTCTTGCTTTTATATAAAACCCTTCTTTATTTAATAAATTTGTTAAAGAATCATGTTGAACAGTAATAAGAAAATTTTCATTTTCTCTGAGAGTAATTATATTTTCTAACCTTCTAAGAATAACTTTTGGACTATATGGTTTTGTTAAAAAATCAGTTGCACCCATTTCTAAACAAGCAATTTCAGCATCTAGGCCACTATGTGTTGTTTGAACTATTACAGGTATATTACAATACTGCTTATTATTTTGACGAGCTTTTAAGAATTCATAACCATTTAAAACAGGCATATTTAGATCAAGTAAAATTGCTGAAATATCAGCACAATATTCTTTTATATAATCTAAGGCTTGTTCCCCATTTTCTAAACCGTGGACTCTATAATCTTTAGATAAAATCTTTGTCAACAAAGCTCTATTTATTTTGCTATCATCTACTACTAGTATCAAACGCTTGTTCAAAGGAAACCCCTTATTTCATCAATAAAATATAATACAATCTCATTTAATACTCTATAATGAATAATTCAATTTGTAAACAAAATAAAACAAAAACATATAAAAACGCTCCATAAGTTACGTAAATAAAATTTAAGCAATATCAAGTTTATTATTTTTATGACATTTAGTTTAACTAGATTATATTAATGCTTAGTTATATCCATAAATATATATAACTTTAGTTTTTATTAAAATAAAAAATCGGCCTTATTTAAGACCGATTTATTATTTATCAACTTTAAGAATTATTTAATTCTTTTTGTTGCAGCTTCCATTAACTCATCTAGTTTTGCACTAGGATTTTCGAATTTTGCTAAGAAAATCATTGCAGCAATTACATATGGTTTATAACTTGCTTCTTTATATAATGGAACAATATATTTATCAAATACTGAAGCATCTACTTCACCTTCTTCACATGATACACCTGTGATATCTGCAGGAAGACAGTGCATGTATAAAGCTTTACCTTCGTTTGTTAATTTCATCATATCTTCAGTACAAGCCCAATCTTTGAAATTAGCATTATTATCTAAACATTTCTTTTCTAGTACATCAAGTTCATCAAATTTCTTTTCTTCAACAAGCTTTGTTCTTTCTTCCATGATATGGAAAGGAGCCCAGCTTTTTGGATAAACAATGTCAGCATCTTTAAAAGCTTCTTCCATTGAATTAACTTTCTTATAAGAACCACCACTCTTTTCAGCATTAGCTTTAGCTACTTCTTCAACTTCTGGCATTACGTCATATCCTTCTGGATGAGCTAAAACAACGTCCATACCAAATCTTGTAAATAAACCAATGATACCTTGAGGAACTGATAAAGGTTTACCGTATGAAGGACTATAAGCCCAAGTCATTGCAACCTTTTTACCTTTTAGGTTTTCAACGCCACCGAATTCATTAATTACATGTAACATGTCAGCCATTGATTGTGTTGGGTGGTCAATATCACATTGTAGGTTAACTAAAGTAGGTCTTTGTTCTAATACATCATCATCAAAACCTTCTTGAACTGCATCAGCAACATTCTTTTGGTAAGTATGACCTTTACCAATATACATATCATCTCTAATACCGATTACATCAGCCATGAAACTAATCATGTTAGCTGTTTCACGAACAGTTTCACCATGAGCAATTTGGCTCTTCTTTTCATCTAAATCTTGAACTTCTAAACCTAATAAGTTACAAGCACTTGAGAAAGAGAAACGAGTTCTTGTTGAGTTATCACGGAAAATAGAAATAGCTAAACCGCTATCAAATACTTTTGTAGAAATATTGTTTTCTCTTAGACCACGGAGAATCTCCGCTACCTTAAATACTGCATCTATTTCATCGTCGCTTTCTTTCCATGTATGGAAGAAATCATTTAAGTACATATTCTTTGTATCAAGAGCTCCTAGCTCTTTAATCATTTGCTTAATTAAAGCCTTATCTTTTTTCATTAGAGATTCTCCTTGGATATATTTGTTTGAATGAGTGTACTATATCATGTACACTCACCCTTGTAAAGTTTTTTTGTTGCAATTTGTTGCAAATATTTATTATTTTATTTTACCTAATTCTTTTAGTATTTTTTCAGGAGTAAAAGGCCAACTTCTACACCAAACACCAACTGCATTATGGATAGCAATAGCAATAGCTGGAGCTGCACCATTTGTTGCAATTTCAGAAATAGATTTAGCACCATAAGGTCCTTCAATATCATCAACATCAATTAATTTTACTTTAAAATCATCAGGCATTTCATTAATCATAGGAGGACAATAATCTGTAAAGTTAGCATTTTGAGGAATACCTTCTTTACTATACTCAATACCTTCATATAAAGAGTGACCAATAGATTTTAAAACAGCACCATAAATTTGACATTCAGCTAATTCAGGATTAATTGGAGTACCAGCATCTTGTAGTGCATAGAATTTTTGTACCTTTACTTCACCTGTTTTAGTATTTACAGCAACTTGAGCGAAATGAGCACCATATGGAATAGAATTAATCTTTGTTGTAAATGATCCTTTACCCATAATTTGTCCATTACCTTCACCTGAAAGAGCTGTATGACACATTGTAGCATAATCTAATTCAGCTTCAGTTTTTTCACTTACAACTTTTCCTGGATATTCAAGATATAAATCTTCTTCTTTTTCACCCATTTGGAATGCAGCTTCTTTTTTAATAGCTTTAACTAAATCTTCAGCAGCTAATCTAGAAGCATTACCTGAGAAATATGTTCCACTTGATGCATAAGCACCAGTATCAAAAGTAGTAGAAGAAGTATCTCCACTAGTGATAGTAATTTTATCTAGAGGTACTTTTAAATTTTCACAAGCAACTTTAGCACTTACAGTATCTAAACCAGTTCCCAAGTCAGCGCCACCACTAAATAATTCTACAGAACCATCTGTAGTTAACTTAGCCCAAGCATTTGAATGGTCTAAACCAGGAAGACCTGAACCTTGTTGAATCATAGCAAAACCTTTACCAATCTTCCAATCAGGATCTTCAGAAACTTCTTCTTTACCCCAGTTTATCATTTCAGCACCTTGATTAATTGCAGGCTCTAATCCACAAGATCCAACAGGTACAACATTTCCTTCTCTACCTTCACCAAGACCACGCAAGATTTCAAGCATATAACCTTCTTCAACGTGGTTCTTTTTGATAACATCTAAATAATCAAGTCCTAATTCATCAGCTAATTCAGCAACAGTACACATAGCAGCATATGTTCCTTTAGGAGCTCCATAACCTTGATAAGCACCTACCATAGCAATATTAGTATAATAAGTAACTACATCAAATCTCATATTATCTACTTTAAATAAAGGTAAGACTTTAGAACAAGCATTCATTGGAACTGTTAAACAGTGTTGACCATAACAACCTGTATTTGCTTCTACAAGCATTTCAATAGCTGTAATTTGACCATCTTTGTTACCAGCCATCTTAACTTTAATTTTCATTGGGTGTCTTGTAGCTGAAGTTAAGAATTGTTCTTCTCTATTATTTTGGTAGAAAATTTCTAATCCTGTATCCCATGCTGCATATCCAACAAGATCTTCAACTGTAACATCTTGTTTAGAACCATAAGCTCCACCAACTCTTTCTTTTACAACTCTTACTTTACTATGTGGTAAATCACATAAACGAGCTACAACACGTCTTACATGATAAGGTACTTGTGTTGAAGAGTGTAGTTCTAATCTACCTAAATCAACTTTTGCAAAACAAACTGAGTGTTCTAATGGAGTACATTGAATTTGATTAGTTCTATATGTTCTCTCAATTACACAATCCGATTCTTTAAAAGCTTTATCTACATCACCAATTGCACCTTTAGCTTCTGATGCAACGTTCTTTTTGATATTACCATGAATTGGGAAAGGATAGTGAACAATACCATCTCTTGGGTCACAATCTTTGTTTAATTCATCTAAATTATCAGGAGCACCTACACCAAACGAAATTTTTGAGTTATGAACACGAGGAGCATCTTCGCTTTGTGCATCTTCAACAGTTAATACAGGTTTTAATACTTCGTATTCAACTTTGATTAAATCTCTAGCTTTTAGAGCAATTTCTTTGTCTTTTGCAACAATAGCAGCAACTCTATCCCCAACCATTCTTACCTTTTCATTAAATAATCTCTTATCATGAGGAGATGGTTCAGGAGCACCTTGACCAGCATGTGTATAGTGTGTTTGTGGAGTATTTAGATGAGTATAAACTTTTACAACACCATTTAATGCTTCAGCTTCTGTTGTATCAATGTTTTTAATATATGCATGAGCATGAGGAGATCTTAATACAACAAGAGCATAAGCATCTCTACTTGCTTTATCTTCTGTAAAACATTTTTCAGCTGATACTAATGATGCACCATCAATTTTACCTAAATTCTTACCAACATATTTTAACTGTTCTCTATATTCATCAGCGATTTTAGTTTTATATTTTCCAAAATCTCTCATTTCTATTGCTAGTTTTACAGCTAAATAGTAGTTTTCATAACCTGCATCACGAATAAATAATGATGATAAAACATCTTTTATTTGTTCTTTTGTAGGATTTTCAACATGTTCTAATAACCATGTTAATAACAATGCAGCAGCAGGAGCATTATATGCTGATTGTACAATACCTGCATCAACCATAGCTTTTTGAACAAAGTTAATGTTTCTTGTATTTCCTAAACTTTCTGCAGTTCTTATATTTTTGTCTTCTACTTGTAAAGGAGACATTAATGAAGCAAAAGCTGGAACATCATCAATAATAACAGTATCTGAACCAGCAAAGCCTTCTCCGCTATCACTATCTCTTACAGAATTGTATCCAGCTAAGAATAATGCTTCTCTCAAGCTCATTCCATCTTTATATCCTAATTCGATATCTTTTTCATTTATTTTACAATTTACAAATTTCATTATTATTTAACTCCTTTTGCATCATCATACATTTGAGCAACTGCTACAGAAGTAATATATTTTTTATAAGATGCAGAACCTGTTAAATCATCAACAGCATTAATTTCGTTTGCAATAGCAAATTCAACATCAGCACTAGAATTAAAAGCATCATTTTCAATAGAGTTTTCTACATCGCTAAATCTTTGAACGCCACTACCTTTTATAGCTGCAAATATTCTAACTTCATCTAATTTATTATTTGTTTTTTTAGCTCCAAAAGCAACACAAACAGCAGAATGTGCATGTGAAGTTCTAGCAAATCTTTTGGATAAAACAATTCTTTCTTCTATTGGTAATACAATAGCTACTAGTAAAGTATTAGAGAAAGATTCATGATTTGAATGGTATTCTCTAATTGGCATATTATCTTCTGTAAATACATCATTTGCTGTTAAACCTGAAGTAACAAGTCTAGCTTTTGCAGCTAATAAAGTAGGCATTAGATAAGAATCATCACTTCCAAAAGCTAAATTACCACCAACTGTTGCACTACAACGTAAAGTCCTAGATGCACAAAATTTAGCAGCTTCTTTTAAATATTGTGGAATATCATTTGAATCAATTAACATTTGTAATGTTACACAAGCACCGATTTTTACACCATCTTTAGTAAGTTCAATTTTATCTAAACCTAAGCCTTCAAGACTAATAGCACCTTCATAATTTAATGTTGAATTTAAACGATTTATTTCAGTGCCCCCAGCATAAAAAGCATAATCAGGATTTTCTTTTTTCTTGATTAAAGCTTCTTTTACATCATTAACTTTTAATAAATATTTTATCATTATTTAATCACTCCTGCTCTTTTGAGCAAATTCTCGCTTACATCTCGACCTTTTTTAGCAAGTTCTTCTTCGTCATAACCAACTAGTCTACCTTCGTCAACTACAACCTTACCATTTACAATTGTATAAGCTGTATTATGGTTTGTTCCACAGAATAATAAAGAGGCAGTACTATCACTATGTGAGCCTGAATATGGTAAAGTAGAAACATCAAAAATAGCAATATCAGCTTGCCATCCTTCTTCTAATAAACCAACTTGGTCAAAACCAAGCATTTTAGCACCACCTAAAGTACCCATTTTAAAAATATCAGAAGCGGTAACAGCAGCTGCACCATATTTTACTCTTTGAAGTAATAGTGCATTTCTTAATTCACCAAGCATGTCTGAACTATCATTACTTGCAGATCCATCTACAGCAATACCTACATTGATACCAAGTTCTTTCATATCTTTAACTCTACATATTCCACTACCAAGTCTCATGTTACTTGATGGACAGTGAGCAATATGACAACCAGTATCGCTTAAGTATTTTAACTCTTCATCGTTAAAATGTATACCGTGTGCGAAGAAAACATCATCACCTACCATATTACATTCTTTCATTAGTTCTACTGGTCTACAACCATACATTTCTTGACAGAAATCAGCTTCATCATAAGTCTCACATAAATGAGTATGGAGTCTAACACCATATTTTCTTGCTAAATCACAAGACTCTTTCATTAAGTCTTTAGTAACAGAAAATGGTGAACATGGAGCTAATACTATTTTATGCATCGCATCTCCACCTGCTTGATGATACTGTTTAATACATCTTTCACTATCTTCTAAAATTTCTTCAGTTGTTTGTACAACAGAATCAGGAGGTAAACCTCCGTCTTTTTTAGAAAGACTCATTGAACCACGAGTAGGAGAAAATCTCATTCCAAGTCTATCAGAAGCTTCGAATTGTAGACCCATTAAATCTCCATCGAAACCTCTTGGATAAAGATAATGATGATCAGTTGATGCTGTACATCCAGTTTTTAATAATTCACCCATTGCTAAACAGCTGCTAGTATAAACAGCCTCAGCATCAATATGTTTCCAAATATTATATAAATAAATTAACCAATCAAAAAGTTCAGCATTTTGAACTGCTGGTAAATTCCTTGTTAATGTTTGGTAAAAATGATGGTGAGTGTTAACCATTCCCGGAATTACAACATGATTTGAACAATTAATTATTCTTACATCTGAATCAACAGTTGCATTACCTTTCTCATATATTTTCTTTATTTTACCATCTTCTATTAATAAATCTGCACCAGATAGTGAAGGTTTATCAAAACTAGTTTGTAGGCAATGTATATCTTTTAATAAAATCTTTTCAGACATATATATCCTCCTTGCGGTTTAATAAGTTTTTATAAAAAAGCTTATTACTTTCTTCTAGTTGTAGACATAGTGTATCATTATTTATTTATTTATGTAATGGTACATTAAGGCAAGTACAGCCGTAGTTTTTTTTACTACGGCTGTTTTTACTTGAGTATCAAATTATTTTTCTAAACTATAAGGTAACATTGCATAGAATGCTGCACAGATTTCTAAGTCTTTAACACGAGTAATTTCGTTTGGAGCATGAGCTTGAGCTTCATCACCAGGACCAAAACCAATTGCAGGAATTTTATGACGACCAGTAGTTGCTACACAGTTTGTTGAGAAAGTCCATTTATCAACAACAGGAGCTTCATTATATAAAGCTGTATGAGCTGCAACACCAGATTGAACCAATTTGTGATCTTCAGGAATTTTCCATGTAGGGAAATATAATTCTTGAGAATATTCTTTTTTAGTCCAACCAACTTTTTCATAGTTAGGCATTTCAACAATAATATCTTCTTTTTTATCACCAGTAGCTTTAGAAACATATTCTAATACTTGAGAAATAGCTAAATCAGCATCTTCACCCCAAGTTAAACGTCTATCACAATATAACATTGCATAGTCAGCAACTGCACATTGAGAAGGACCTTTTACATCCATTTGACTTACAGTGATTGTACCTTTACCTAAGAAGTTATCATCATCTGGTTGTAAATCTTCATTTAATTGTTCAATAGCTAAAGCTGCACGAGCTGCTTTATAAGCTGCACTAACACCTCTTTCTGGAGCACTACCGTGACAAGAAATACCTTTTAAGAAAATTCTGATTTCCATTCTACCACGGTGACCACGGTATAATCTACATGAAGTAGGTTCAGTAGAAACAACATAATCTGGTTTGAAATTTTCTTCTTCAATTAAATATTTCCAACACATACCATCACAGTCTTCTTCCATTACAGTGAAAGTGAAGTAACAAGTATATTCACCAGCGTAACCTAATTCTTTTAAGATACGACCAGCAGTAATCATTGATGCAGCACCACCTTTTTGGTCTGAAGTACCACGACCTAATACTAAACCATCTTTGATTTCACCTGAGAAAGGATCAAAATCCCAGTTTTTCATATTTCCAACTTCAACAGTATCGATATGAGCATCAAAAGCGATTTCTTTAGGGCCATTACCTACTCTACCAATAACAGAACCTAATCCGTCAATTCTTACATCATCAAAGTTTGCTTCTTTACAAAGTTCAACGATAAGACGACAAACGTCTTCTTCTTGGCTACTGTAACTTTTTGCTTGAATCATTTTAGAAAGGTTTTGTGCTGTGTAATCTGAATACTCAGCTGCTTTTGCTAAAATTTGTTCATTGATTGTCATTTTTGTGTTTCTCCTTGGCTATAAGCCTAATTATTATTATTCAATTTTTTAAAATCTATATATTAACTATGGTGCTAAAGTATCAACTTTTTCCCATACTCTTTTTGCAACTTCACTTGCTTTTTTGTAAATTTCATCTACATCTATACCAACAAATTCATGATTTGAATAAACCATTTCGCCATTAATCATTACAGAATGAACACTATTAGAACTCATTCCCCAAACAAAATGGCCTGCGGCATTTCCACTTACTAATGGAGTTGGGCTATGGTAATCAAGTAAAGTTAAATCTGCTTTATACCCTTCTTTAACTTCACCGAAATTTCCATCAAAATAAGTTTCAATTAATTGATTACCTCTATTTAAAGCATCAACGAAACTATTTGGCCACCATGGTCCTTTTTCATCTCTATGTTCAAAGAAAGCAATTTTTAATTCTTCAAACATATTACCACCACAACCATCAGTACCGATAATAAGTTTGTCTACCATAGGAAGTTTATTATTATAACCAATTTGGTTATTCATATTACTTCTAGGATTGTGAGCAAAGAAACATTTATGTGCATTTAAAGTATTAATTTCTTCTTCACTTAAATAAATACCATGTACTAATAAACTATTTTCTTTTAATAAATCAAAATCTTCTAATCTTTTTACAATATCTTTACCATACATATGGTGAGAATGAATTTGATCATAATCTCCTTCAGCAACATGTAGGTGTATTCCAGCGCCTGTAGTTTTACAAGCTTCACTCATTAACTTTAAGCCTTCATCAGGAATAGTAAATGGAGCATGTCCACCAATCATAGCTTTAACCATATCAGAAGTACCACTAGTTGCGAAATCAACATTTTCTTGAACACCAGCTTCAACTTCTTTCATACCGCCATTTCTATCAGTTACTTCATAACAAGTCATACCTCTAAGGCCAACTTCTTCCATACCTTTTTTGATGGTTGATAAAGAACCCTTGATATAATTAGGACTTGCATGGTGGTCAACAACACTTGTAGTACCAGCTGCAATTGCATCTAATGAACATATTAGAGAAGAGTAATAACAAGCTTCTTCATCTAATGCTCTATCAAGTCTCCACCACCATTCTCTTAAAATTTGTATAAGATCAGTTTGTGGACCTGCATTTACAAGCATTCCTCTTGATAAACCGCTGTAATAGTGATGGTGTGCACAAACATTACCTGGCATTAATGTTTTACCTTTTGCATCGATAATTTTTGCACCGTCACATACTAAATCTTTACCAATACGGGCGATTTTATCGCCCTGTATTAAAACATCCATACCTTCTAAAACTTCAAAAGGTGCTTTTGTTTGCATTATTCTAACATTTTTAAATAGTGTATCCATATATATTCCTATTCGTCTACTTCGCCTAATAGATAGCTATATGATAAGAAGATTTCTTCAATTAGAGCTGCAACTTCTTCAGTTACGCCTTCATCGCCTTCTAACATACCTTCTCCATTAATTTCACAGTTATATAGTTTTCCATCTAATCTAATTAAGATATCTGAACCATTAACTAAGAAACCTGAGTTTGTTGAATTATCAAAATCATCTTTTCTTGAGAATAATGTGAATTTTGATTTATAAGGAGCTTGGTTATAAGGACAGAATGTTCCACAGTTACCGCATTCGTTACAATATGCATCAATGTGAATAATTTGGAAAGGATCTTCAAATAAACCAATATTTCTAACATCAATAGCAACATTAGCTCTGTTTGGACAAACTTCAACACATTTATTACAAAGATATGAACATTCATTACAACGCATAGCTTCATTTTCTAAGAAATCTTTAGTTTCTTTATCAACTGATAATGTAACATTACTTTTTTTAACTCTTAATTCTGCAAAATATGCATTTTCTTGAGCTGTTAATTCTTCAATATTGATTTCTTCATGATCATGTTCATCACATTCACATTCACTTCCACATTCACATCCATCAACTTCTTCTTCTAATTCTTCATCATCAATAGAAGCTAAAAGTTTATCTATACAAGAATCTACTGCTAATCTTGCTGAAGCTATAGCTTCTACAACAGTAGCTGGACCACTTTGCATATCACCAATCATATAAACATCTTCGATATTAGATTCTAAAGTTTCTTTATTATAAACTACTTTGCCTCTTTCATTTACAGGAAGACCGTAGTAGTTAATATCTTCTTCATCAACATGAGATGCAATCGCTGTGATAATATTATCACAATCAATAACATAAGTTTCATCTGTAGCAATTGGACGTTGACGACCTGACTCGTCTTTTTCACCTAATACCATTTTCTTAAGAGTTAATTTGCCATCTTTATATTCACTAGGGTCAGCTAAGAATTCAAATTTTATACCATCTTCAAGCGCAAATTCATATTCTTCTTTATCTGCAGGCATTTGAGAAACACTTCTTCTATATACTATAGTAACATCTTCAACACCATCTACGCGCTTTGCAGCTCTTGCAGTATCCATTGCAACATTACCAGCACCCAAAACAACAACATGTTTATTAAGTCTTGCTTCATCGCTACCACGTCTAAATGCACGTAAGAAAGGAAGAGCTTCTAGTAAAATATCTTCTCCACCCTTAAGAGAATAAGGATTGTCTTTTTCAGTACCAATAGCAAAGAATACATAATCAAAACCAGCTTCTTTTAAAGTATCAATTTTTGTTTCTTCTTTTGAAATACCAAATTTAAAGTCAACACCATGTGCTTTTATAAATTCAACATCACTGTTAATAGCTTCTTCAGGAATTCTAAATTCAGGAATAACATTCTTAACAACACCACCAGCTGTTTTCTCTTTTTCAAAAACAGTAACTTGGAAGCCAGAACGAGCTAAGAACATAGCAGCTGATAAACCAGCTGGACCTGCTCCAACAATTGCAGCTTTATATTCACTTCTTTCAGTAGGAGCTTGCCACATTTCTTTAAAATCTTTAAAGCCATTTTCTACAGCTTGTTTTTTAATTTCACGAATTTGAACAGAACCTTCATAATCCATTCTAGTACAATGTAATTGACATTGGTGATCACAAATAGTACCTGTTATATATGGTAGAGGGTTTTTTAAATATATTACTGCTAGAGCATCTGCATATCTACCTTCACCCATTAATGCAACATAATCTGGAACATCTTGGTGAATTGGACAAGCTTCTACACAAGGAGCTACATAACAATCAGTTAGTGGTAAATCTTTATAAACTTTAGCTTTGTCTGTTCCTCTAAATGCTTTTTCTAAATATTCACTTTCTAAACATTTTTTAGCTAATTCATTTAACTTAGCTACATCAATTTTTTTCATATCCCAATTAGCATTTTTATCTAAAATATTTGCCATTTGAGTCATTCTTGCATATCCACCAGGATGTAACATATCTGTTGCTACAGTAATTGGTCTAATACCTGTATTAAAAATATCACTAATTGTTAAAGCATTAGCACCACCTGAATAAGAAACAGGAAGTTCACCATCAAATTCAGTTGATAATTTAGCTGCAACATTTACAGAGATTGGCATAAGAGCTCTACCACTCATATACATTTCATCTCCTGGTAATTCACCTTGGTCATTAACAGATCCTAAAGTATTTGTTAATTTTACACCGAAGCCTCTACCTTCTTTTTTAGCTAAATCAACTAATCTGTGTAACATGCTAACAGCATCAACATATTGTAAATCATGATCGAAAGATTCTCTTGATAAATGTAGGTAATCATAACCTAAAGTATCTAAGATATTTCTAACACCATCATAACCTAATAAAGTTGGATTTAATTTAACAAAAGTGTCAATTTTCTTTTCACTTAACATATAATTACAAATAGCTTCGATTTCTTTTGGTGGACAACCGTGCATTGTACTAATAGTTACTGATTTACATATATTATTAGAAATATTATTTACTAGGTTATCTACTAATTTTTCTTCTAACCCAGCAAAAGATGTTCCTGCTAATAAATCACCATCTTTTAATAAAGCATTTAATTCATCTAAATATTCTTTAAAACGTGAATCTTTTTCAGCATCCATCATTGAATTGATGAATTGTTGCATTCTATCAGTTTTAATACCTTCTAAATTATAGCCAACACTCATATTAAATATGAAAGTTGGATCACTTACTTCACCATTATTTAATAATGCTTCAACTAAATGACATACAATCCAAGCTTTAGCATATTCATCCCAAGCTTTTTCTAATGTATATTCTGTAGACCACTCTACATTGTAGCCTTCATCTCTTGCATCAATACAAGGTTTAGCAATCTCTAGTCTATCCATAATTTGAACAGTTTTTAATTCAATAAAACGAGATCCAGCTAGGTAACTTGTTATTATGTTTTGAGCTAACTGAGTATGAGGCCCTGCTGCTGGTCCAACATAAGTTGTACAGCTTTGGTTAAAAACCTTACCATTCTTTTCTCTTTTATCAACAAAAAATAAATCTTTGTTTAAAGAGAAAATAGAACCTTGATTTTTATATTCACCTATAACTCTGTTAATTAATTCCCCAAAAGGAACCGGACGCATAATGTCTCCCATTGTGTTACTCCTTGATTTTTCCTGAAATCATGCTAGAGTTTTCTTGCCCTAGCCCATATCTATTGTAATAAGAAATTCTATGTTGTCAACATTTTTTTGCAACAAATTGCAACATGTTTATATATGGTGTCATACTATATGGTAATTAACATTTGTATACAAGCATAAATATAGTACTTTTTAGTATTTTTTAACTTTTTATTATACGATAAATTAAATAACCTTACATTTTTCTAATAAATATTAAAAAACTACAAATTAATATACAGTCATTCACATTATTTTTTTTCACTTAAAATTAATCATATAGTAATTTATTGAACTATATAGAAAAAAATACTAAACAAATTTATATTTATTGTGCTTTTGGTAATTCAATTATTTTTGTAACTATTATAATAAGTACAGAAAATATCAGAATTAAATAAGGTAAAAACAAATACCCAAATCTTAGCATAATTACACCAACTAATGGGGGCATAAAGGCAGAACCAATATAGGCACTCGCCATCTGTTGTCCAATAACTTTTGGGCTAAT
The DNA here is from genome assembly GCF_050031695.1 of Pleomorphochaeta sp. Lineage (GTDB taxonomy): Bacteria > Spirochaetota > Spirochaetia > Sphaerochaetales > Sphaerochaetaceae > Pleomorphochaeta. Next base: position 66,666 of record NZ_JBNAIC010000013.1, read on the forward strand.
AATAGAGCCAAAACGTCTTGGTGTTCTATGAATCATAGAAGGATATAATGGTGCAAAACCTATACCTATAAACAATATTGAAAGAGCACTAATATATTTATTAAAATTTAAAATCATAACTAATGCAAATACTGTAGAAATCATTGCACTTATATATATTAATGGAACCGTTTTTATTTTATTAGAGATAAACCCTGATATTAATCTGCCTCCAGTTATTCCTACAAAAAACATAGAAGCGATTCTAGCTCCTTCAGCAATACTAAAATTAAGATAATTTACACTATATGTAGAGACCCAAACAAACATTGAAGTTTCTATTGAACAATATAGAAAAAAAGCTAACATTGCTAAATATTTTGTCCAATCTCTAGAAGTCCCTTCAATTATATTTCTAACTTCTTTCCCATCTTTATTAATGGTTTTTTGATTCTCTTCACTATTAAATCGCTTTACAAATAAAAATTGAACTACTGCTAGACTTAATTGAATAGAAGCTATTATTCGATACCCTAATTGATAATTATTAGAAGATAATCCGATACTTAATATAAGAGGACCTACAGTAGCACCTAATCCCCAAAAAGCATGCAAGAAAGACATATGACTAGATTTATACTTTAAAGCAACATAGTTATTTAAAGCAGAATCAATTGCACCGGCACCTAATCCTAAAACTAATGATAATGGAATTAATAAAACAAAAGAAGAAGAAAATGAATATCCAAATAAAGCAAAAGAAGTCATCAACGTTGATATAGCAATCGTCTTTCCTGTCCCTAAATGTTTATTTAACCACATAGCTGAAAGAGATGAAATAACAGTACAAATACATGTAGCAAAGGATAGTATACCTGCATATTCTTGTGGCACGTTAAGTATGGAGTGCATAATTGGCCATGCTGAACCTAACAAACTGTCAGGTAAACCTAAGGATATAAAAGTTATATAGATTACAAACAACAAAACTGTCATCTTATTTCCTCATTCTTTGAATTTGATATATTTTTTTAATTATATTGAAATTATTTTTGTTTATCTATAAATTTTTAATAAATTATTTTTAATTATTGCTAAATTATACTATTTTTGATAAAAATGTAAACTTTTTTACATATTTTCGTTGAAAATATCAATAAACTTAACATTGGTTTAGTAAATATTGTTTAGTATTGGTTTTATTCAATTCTTTGGAAAACATCAATATATATAATTATTTTAAGGAAAAACGAAAAAAAGATATAAAAAAAATAAATATTTGTATTTTTTACTTTACAAATTTTGATTTTATTACAATACTATGTCTAGTTAAATTTACAATATTTCTTGGAGGAAATAAATTTTATGTTGATTAATTTAAACGTAAACCCTGAAGTAAGGGCAAAAAACGTACAACGCTGTAAAGAAAAAGGTATCCTATTACCTACATTTAAAGAAATGATTGACCCTTCCCTAGTTTCAGATGATATTAAGAAAAAACTTGACAACACTGGCTTATGGGATGTTGATCCTGTTAACCTATATAGAGTTACATGGCACAATGAAGCTGTAGCTAAAGGTGGTGAATTCGGTGGAGTTAACTTCTTAGAAGTTCCTCGTGAAATTTCAGGTGTTAAAGCTAGAATTATTGCTCTTTGTGGTAAATGGTTCCCTTGTGGAGTTCACAAAGTTGGTGCAACATATGCATGTTTAGCTCCAGCACTTGTTTCTGGTAACTTTGATTCTGTTGACCAACAAGCAGTTTGGCCTTCAACAGGTAACTACTGTCGTGGTGGTGCTTATAACTCAGCTTTATTAGGTTGTCAATCTATCGCTATTCTACCTGAAGAAATGAGCCAAGAAAGATTTAACTGGTTACAAAGTGTTGCTGGTGAAGTTATTGCAACTCCTGGTTGTGAATCAAACGTTAAAGAAATCTTCGACAAGTGTCACGAATTAGATGCTGAAAGAGGAAGTCACATTGTTATATTTAACCAATTCGACCAATTCGAAAACTACCTATGGCACTATGAAGTAACTGGTAGAGCAATGGCTGAAGTTCTAAAACAATTAAATATTAAAGATGAAGATGTTAAAGCTTATGTAAGTGCAACAGGTTCAGGTGGTACTTTAGCAGCTGGTGATTACTTAAAAACTATTTATCCTAAAATTAAAGTTGTTGCAGCTGAAGCTCTACAATGTCCAACTTTATTAAGAAACGGTTTTGGTGGACACAGAATTGAAGGTATCGGTGATAAACACGTTCCTTGGATTCATAATGTAAAAAATACTGATGTAGTTGTAGCTATTGACGATGAAGATTGTATGGACGTTTACCGTATGTTCAACGAACCAGAAGGTATTAAATACTTAAAAGAACAAGGTGTTAAACAAGAAGATATTGATAAGTTAGAATTATATGGTATCAGTGGTGTTGGTAACGTATTAGGTGCTATGAAAGTTGCAAAATTCTTTGAATATGATGAAAATGATGTAATTTTCACAGTTTTAACTGACTCAAGTGAAATGTATACTTCTCGTCTAAAAGAATTAGAAGAAAAAATTGGTGTTTGTGACCACGATGATAGCGTAAGAATTTACTATAAAGCATTAATGGGTCAAAACATTGCTAACATGAAAGAATTAGGTTACTACGATAGACTAGCTATTCATAACCTAAAATATTACACATGGGTTGAACAACAAGGTAAAACTTATGAAGAAATTAACCGTCAATGGTATGATAAAGATTATTGGACTGAATTACCAAAATTAACATCTAAAATTGATGAATTAATTGAAGCTTTCAATGCTGAAATTATGGCATAACTTCCTATTCTAGGAGTTTAATTATACAAATAATGGGGAGGACATGCATATTTGCATGTCCTTCATCATGAAAGGAATAAAAAAGAAAATGCGTTATACTTATGAATGTAATGATTGTAAAAGGACTTTTGAAACTGATGAAGTAGTTTATCAATGCCCACATTGTTCAAAAGATCAAGAAGCTAATACTTTCCCTAAAGGTAATTTAATAGTTAAATTAAACAAAGATGATTTAGCTAAATTAAAAGAAAAAGATCATGTTGATATGTACGATTTTTTTCCTTTTGAAGTACCAAATAAAGACACATATCCAGTTGGAGGAACTCCTTTAGCCAATCCAATTAGATTAACAAAAGAGCTAGGATTACCTAATTTAAGATGTAAACTAGATAGCCAACTTCCATCTGGATCTTTTAAAGATAGAGCATCTCAATTAATTGCAGCACAAGCTCTACATTATAATATGGATAAAATTGCTTTAGCTTCTACTGGTAATGCAGGAGCTGCAATGAGCTGTGCAGGAGCTGCTTATGGATTAGATATAGTCTTATTTGTACCTGAAACTGCACCTGTAAACAAACTAATGCAAAGTGTATTATATGGAGCAACTGTAGTTCCTGTAAAAGGTACTTATGATGATGCATTTGCACTAAGTATCGCATATACTGAACAATTTGGTGGAATTAATAGAAATACAGCATATAATCCAATGACAATTGAAGGTAAAAAAAGTATTTCAATCGAACTATTTGAACAAATGGGAAGAAAAGTGCCTGAAGTTGTTTACGTTCCTGTTGGTGACGGTTGTATTATTGGTGGAGTTTATAAAGGGTTCTACGATCTTTATGAAGCTGGTTTAATTGAAAAGATTCCACATCTTGTTTGCTCTCAATCAACAAAAAGTAATGCAATTTCTCAAGCTTTTAAAAATAATAATTACAATGCAATCGAACAAGCAACAACTAGAGCTGATTCTATTTCCGTTTCTTGTCCTGCAAACGGTAGAATGGCTGTTAATTATGTTAGAGATAGTAAAGGTTGGTGTGTTGAAGTTGATGATGAAGAAATCATTAATGCACAACTTGAATTAACTTCTAAAGCTGGAATTTTCGTAGAACCTGCAGCTGCATGTGCATTTGCCGCTCTAAAAAAAGATAATGATCATTTAAAGAAAGAATTTGGTGAAGATGTAGATGTTTGTGTTCTATTAACTGGAACAGGATTTAAAGATATGGCTGTATTTGAAAACAGAGTATCTATCCCAGAAGCAATTGAAAACAGTAAAGAAGCTGTTATAAAACGCTTTTCTAAATAAATCACTCTAAAAACAAAGTTAGTACACCCAACTCATATTATTAATAAATGAGTTGGGTTTTTATTAAAGCTTTTGACAAAAGAATACCTATAGAGTATTCTTTTATTGTTATTGGAGGAAATATGCAACAATTATTAATCGGACTTTCAATAGGTATTGCTATCGCTATTGTAGTATTAATTTCTATGAGTGCAAGAGCTCATAAAAAAGCACTCGAACATAAACAAGAAATCAATAAATTAAAAAATATGCTTACTGACAGAATGGATATCGAAAGTGAAGGTTTACAAAAGCTTAAAACTGAACTTGAAATTATAAAAAAAGAAAATGAAAATTTAAGAATTACTGTTTCAACATATTCACAAAAACCTGGTAGAAAAGAACTTTCTAGGTTCCATGTTTATCAACTAGCTGTTGATAGATTAACACTTAATTCACCAGGATTTGGAGCTGCTTGGCAAGCTGCATTAAAAGAAAGTGAAGACGAATTCCAAAAAACTTATAAAGGTATACAACCATTTATTAGAAAGGTAATTCCTTTAAAAACAGATGCTCAAATTATTAATCAAATAGACGATAAATAAACCTTAATAAAAAAACAACCTATATAAAGCTAATTGCTCATATAGGTTGTTTTTTTGTATCAATTAATCAAAATTATATAAATAAGTTTACATCACAGTGACTAGCAGCTTCATAATAAGTTGCAACACCACCAACTTCAACTCCATCTAGTAATTCTTTTTCATCAACACCCATTATATCCATAGACATTTGACAAGCAACCATTCTAACACCACTTAGGCGAGCTTGGCCTACCATTGATCTAAGTTGATCTACTTGCTTTTTCTTCATTCTTGATTTCATCATTTTTGGTCCCATTCCAGCAAAATTCATACTAGATAATTTCAAATGGTCCATATCTGATGGAAGCATAGCCCCAAACATTTTACCCATAAAGTCTTTCTTAACTTTAGTATTAGGTTTTTTTCTAAGTACAGATAAACCCCAGAATGTAAAGAACATCGTAACATCTTTACCGGAAGCTGCAGCACCATTTGCAAGAACAAAAGAAGCTAATGCTTTATCAAAATCATTTGAGAAAACAATAATTGATGCCCCATTTTTATTTTGAACTAAATCAGATTGTTTTTCTTTACCTTTTTGAATGATAGCCTCAATAACACCATTCTTTTTACTTAAATCAACTAAAGAATTATTTGTCATTTTACACCAAGAGTTTACATCTTTATGGAAACCTGGATCTGTAGCTTTAATCTTTAATACTTGACCGATTTCTAAATCATCAACTCTCTTCTTTAATTGAAGGATAGGACCTGGACATTGTAGACCACAAGCATCTACTTCAATCATATCTTCATCAGTTAAATCAATATTGAAAGTATTACAAACATTTTTTTGAAGAACATTTTCAAGTGGGATAATATGTCTAGCTTCTCTATCGTCCATGATAGCTCTAAGAGTTTTATACCCACCTGTTAGATTAGATATTTTTGTATAACCATGTTGAGCTAAAATTCTATAAGCAATATGACCTCTAAGGCCAACGCCACACATAATAATAACATCACGGTCTTTTGGAATTTCGCTTAACCTTGAACGTAATTCAGCATGAGGGATTAATACAGATCCATCAATAGAACCTAATTTATATTCATCAAGAGTTCTAACATCTAATAAGAAAGCACCTTCTTTAAGTTTCTTCTCTGCTTCACGATAATCAATAACTTGATCTAAACCATCAAGCTGATTTAATACTATAAAGCCTAGCATATTTAAAATATCTTTTGCACCATTAAATGGAGGAGCATATGCTTGTTCAAAATTCGCTAAACTTTCTACTGTAGCTCCTTGAGAAATATAAGCAGATAAAACATCTAGTTTTTTATCAACTGAAGCATAACCTACAGCTTGTCCACCTAAAAGTTTTCCACTATTTTTTTCATAAAGAATTTTTACACTGAGTGATAATGCTCCAGGATAATATCCAGCATGATGGGATGCATGAGTTACAGCAACCGCATATTCAATACCTTCTTTATCTAGCATTTTTTCATTTAGTCCAACACTACCACAATTTAAATCAAATACTTTTGCAATACTATTTCCATATGTGCCTACATATTCTCTACATGTTCCATTCACGATTGCATCAGCACATAATCTTGCCATTTTATTTGCAGGACCAGCTAAAGCAATAGCATTGCTACCATTTAGTTGTGGGGAAGGGTATTCAATTACATCGCCAATTGCACTAATGTTTTTATCACTAGTTTTACATAATTTATCAACAATGATATGGCCTCTAGGTCCTAATTCTAAACCTGCATCTGCCGCAAGTTTAGAAGAAGGTCTAACTCCAATAGAAAGGATAACCATATCAACATTTTCTATTGTAGAGTTGGGAAGTACAACATTTACTTTATCACCAACTCTATTTACAGCTTGGAGAGCTTGAGAAAGGTATAATTTAATACCATTTAAACGTAAGGTTTCATGAACTGGGGCTACCATATCCATGTCCATCGTAATCATTACTTGGTCAGCTGCTTCTACTAATGAAACATCAATACCTCTTTCAACTAAGTTTTCAGCCATTTCAATACCGATGAAACCACCGCCTACTACTACTGCTTTCTTAGTATCAGATATTTTTTCAACTACTTTATCGATATCGGGCACATTTCTAACAGTAAGAACTGCTTCATCATCCATACCGTTAATAGGAGGTATAAAGGGCTCACACCCTGGACTTAATATTAAGTTATCATATTTTTGTTCATGCTCGACTTTTGTTTCAACATTAATAGCTTTAATAGTTTTATTTTCTCTATCAATAGAAACAACTTCTGTCTCTACTCTTACATCAATATTAAATGCATTTGTAAAAGTAGAAACTGGTGTTACAAAAAGATTTTCTCTTTCTTTAATAGTACCACCTGCATAATAAGGTAATCCACAGTTAGCAAAACTAACATAAGGGCCTTTTTCATACATGACTATTGTTGCTGTCTCATCTAGTCTTCTTAAACGAGCTGCAACACCTGCACCACCTGCAACACCACCAACGACTACATACGTTTTATTGCTCTTCAATTAATTCGGATCCTTTTAATATTGCTTCTTCAATATAAGGTGGGAATTTCGCATCGCAATCATGTAACTGTGCTAATACTTTTTGACCTCTTTGAGAAAGAGAAATATGCACAACTCTTTTATCGCTACGAGAATTCCTTCGGTTTATTAGTTTTTTTGCTTCTACTGAAGTAAGCAGTCTACTTGTTCTAGAAGGTGAAAGATTCATTTGTTTTGCTATAGCAGCTGGTTCTGTAAATCCAGTATCAATGGCACATAAAATAGCCGCTTCGTTAAAAGTAACACCTACATCTACCTTTAAATGTTCTTCAACACTATGAAGATCCATTATCATTTGTCTTAAAGCACATAAGTTTATCATATTTTATTCCTCTCTTATTATTATTATAGTTACAATTTGTCTATTGAAATTATTTCAAAATTAAAAAAATTTCCATTTACAAAAAACTTCATTAGTATTTTCAATAAACATTTTCAAATTGTCAACTAAAATATAACAAAAAACATAAAACTTCAAATAAAAAACACTTTTCATATGATTTGTAAAAAAAATAGTAAACATAATGTACTTATTATTCTATCTATACCTATATAATACTTAAAGTTTGAAATTAATCAAGTAGTTGCTACTAAAAACTATATTTTTTTATTGATTTAATAATTGACGATATTTAAATTTAGATTTATTATAATAACATAAAATATAACTGACCTTGAAGAATTATCTAATTGGAAAGTGATAAAACTAATTTAGAATATTTTCTGACCTAAAAAAGAAGAGAATAATTTTTTTGTGTTTAATTCCTTTTTAATTCTTTCCCTAGTCAAAAAAGGAGCCTTTTCTCTAATTATAAATAATTTTTAAAATGTATATATTATTAAACTAGATATTAAAAATAACATCTTTTCTTTTTCTAATTCTTTTCTATCAAAATACTAAAAACTCCTTATACCCTATTTTTTTAGAGAATTAAAAATAATAAAGATTGGATTTTAATTAATAGGTTAAAGATATTAATAGTTAGAAAGTCTTTTATCTCTTATCAAGATAAAGATTTTTCTAACTTATTATTTTTTGAGTTAAATGTAGTGTTTATTTAAGAAAAAGGTTATTTATCTAATTTATTATACTTTTCAGTATTTACAGCTAAAAATGCAAGTATTACAATTTATAAGAAGGAAGAATAAATAAAGAACAATTTTTTAACTAATAGTAGAAAAAGGATTATCAATTTTCATTTTATATATATTGATATATTTAGGGGGGAGCAAATATGAATAAAAGAATCATATATTTAATTTTTATATCAACTTTTATTTTTATAAATCCTCTTTATTCCTATGAATCATTCATAAATTTAAGCGCTGATATTACTAACCAAGAAATAAGTTATAAAATGACATATAATGATGAAATCATTGAAGATTTAACACAGCCATATGAAATTCAAGCAATTACTCCATTAACAACTGATGGGAAAACAAAAAATATTGCAATTTATGCAAGTGGCAATAATTATAACTCTTTAAGCTTTAATGTCGAAATAATTCCTTCTAGTTTTATTTTATTTTATTCTGAAAATAATGACGATATATTTTACGATTCTGGGATAATACCAAGAGTTAATACTATCACCAATATTAATTTATTCCCTCAAGGTTATTTTACGAATTTATTAATATATGAATTTAATTTAAGTTGGGAAGGTAAAACTAATTTACCAGCAGGTCAATATATCAGTACTGAAACCTTAATTTATACAATTAAATAAAACTAATAAATTAAGTTAATGTTCCCCAATATATCCCATTCTTTTTGAAATTTTGTTTGCAGCTTGAGTAACAGCTAAAGCATTTATATTCATAAGATTTAATCTATCTTTACTCCATGATGTACTAATCGCAGCAATTATTTTATTTCTATAATCATATATAGGAGCAGATACACAAACAACATTTTCTTTATTCTCTTCATCGTCAATAGAATAGCCACGAGCTTTATTTTCTTCTACAGCAGCAATTAATTTATCAACAGAATTTATAGAATATGGAGTTAACGGTAAAAGTTCTACATTCTCATATAATTTTTTAATTTCATTAGGAGTATATTGCATTAATAAAGCTTTACCCAAACCTGTACAATGTAATGGCAGTTTAAAACCAATACCACAATACGCTTGTTGAGTTTTACTATCTTTCTTGTCGAGATACATTACATTATAATCATCTTTAACCCCTAAAAAAACTACTTGATTTAAATCATGAGATAAAGTCTGTAAAATAGGATCAGCTTCTGTCTTTAATTCTAAACTACTTAATCGACTACTAATTAATGATAAAAAACCTAAACCTACTACATAAACTTTTGAATTATCTAGCCTTGTTACATAATTTCTTTGCATAAGAACATTCAACAATCTATGTGTCGTACTTGAAGACAATGTCAATTTATTACTTAGTTCAGTTAAAGTCATACCTTCCTTTGAAGAAGCTAGTACTTCAAGAATATCAAAAACTCTATCAACTGATTGTACTTTTTGTTCTTTAGCCAATTTAACCCTACCTTTTACAACATATCACTATAAGAAAATAACAAATATTACTTTTTTTTTCTAGTATTATATTTTTCTATATTATTTATTAAGTTTGTAAAATAATAATAATTTTCAAAAATATTTTTTTTACAAACAATAAATATTTTAGTGTATTGGTATTAATACATATCAATACACTATTAATTATAAATTTCTAAATAAAATCCTGACCTCCATTAACTTGGATTATTTCTCCAGTTAAAAAGGATGCATCTTCACTTGCTAAAAACTTAATTACTGAAGCAACTTCTTCAGGTTGTCCAAATCTTTTTAGTAAAATATTATTTTTCCAAGATTGAAATACTTGAGGATTAGTCTTTTTAATATTTTCATGAAATGGTGTATCAATAGTTCCAGGACTTACCGCATTCACTCTAATACCATATTCAGCTAAATCTTTTGCTAGTGCACGAGTAAGAGTTACAACTGCAGCTTTTGAGGTACCATAAATACCTGCTCCAGGACCACCTGCATTCCAAGCCGCATTAGATGCAAAATTAACTACACTTGCATTTTCACTCTTTTTAAGCATTTTAATGGAAGCTCTTGTTGTAAAAAATGCACTATCCAAATTCAAAGCCATAACAAATCTATAAAAAGATGTTTCCATTTCTTCAAACCTAGATCTACCACCTAATCCTCCAGCACAATTAATTAAAACATCTAACTTTTCATATTTTTTTTCTATAACAGCCATTTTTTCATTAACTTCATCTTCTAAAGTTGAATCAACTTTATAAAAATCAGCATTATAGCCTAAATCTGTCAATTCTTTTAACTTTGCTTTACCTTTTTCTTCATCAATATCTGTAAAAATTACATTATCACTAAGAGAACAAAATTCTTTTACAATTGCAAAACCTATACCACCAGTTCCACCGGTAACTAAAACATTACGTTTCATAAATACCCCTTTATTTATTATTTATAAATATTTCTTCAATATTTAAAATTATGATTTAATCATTACTAATGAAAAAATATTTTAATACAATGCCATAAATATATTTAATAAATAGCATATCTCAAATTTGAATATCCTAATTTAAAATTAAAAAGCTATACTTGGTAACCATGTAGAAACAGAAGGAACAAAGGTTATCAATACCATAACAAACACATTACATGCTACAAAAGGTAAAGCTTTTTTGGATATTTCCATAATTTTCATATTACATATTTTATTTGCAGCATTTAAGCACATACCAACAGGAGGAGTAACTAAACCAATTGCTAATCCAACTATTAATAATGCACCAAGTTGTAGTGAACTCATTCCTAATTGTCCCATAACAGGAATTAATACAGGTCCTAACAAATAAATTGCAGGAGCTACATCTACAAAAGCACCGACTAATAAAATGATTATATCAACAAGAATAAATATTACAAAAATTGGAACATTTAAATTCACTAAAAAACTTGCAATATTTTGAGGAACATGTTCGACTGATAATATCCATGTATATATAGTTGAAAAACCAACAATGTAAAGTACAGAACTTGAAAATCTAACAGTGTTTTTAATAGCTTTCCATACATCTGTAAAATTTAACTCTTTGTAAACAAACTTACCTAATATAAAAGCATATAATACAGCAATACCTGCAGATTCTGTTGCAGTAGCAATACCAAAAGATACAGATAAAACAATTATTAATGGCATAGCAATCGCTAATAATCCATCTGCAAATTCTCTTAAAAATACTTTCCATTCAAAAGGAGCTTTTTCTTTACTTAAATACCCTTTTTTCTTAGAAATAAAATGAACAACAACAACTTGGGTCAAACCAATTAATATACCAGGAATAGCTCCTGCTAGAAATAATGCTCCAATTGAGTCATTAGATATCATTGCATACATTAACATCGGTATACTTGGAGGAATAATCATTCCCATAGTAGAAGAAGCAACTGTTACCCCTGCTGAAAAACCTTTATCGTAACCTTTATCTTCCATTTCAGGAATAAGAATAGATCCTAATGCTGAAGTATCAGCTACAGAAGAACCTGATATACCACCAAAAATCATACTAGCTACAACATTTACTTCTGCTAAACCACCTTTAAAAGGTCTTACAATATATAAACAAAAATTAATTATTCTTTTAGTAATACCTCCATGGTTCATTAACTCACCAGCTAAAATAAACATAGGTAATGCAGTTAATACAAAGCTATAACAACCAGCCCAAACTCTTTGAGGTAAAATTCCAATTAAACTTGGTTTCATTATTAAAAAATATAATAAACCTGAAGCCCCCATAGAGAAACAAAGAGGGACACCTATTACTACAAGTAATATAAGACTTCCTAATAAAATAGTAATACCCATACTACATTCCCTCCACTATTTGTTTATTAGTAATTAAAGAATAAATTCTTACTATTATGCTTATCACGCAATAAATACAGATTATTGTACACGATATAGGAATCATAGAATAAAAATACTTAATTGGTACTCTCATACCATTTGTAAGAACATTGCCTACTTTGCTAATCCAGAAAAGACTTAATTTTGTCATATAGAATTCAACAAAAAGAATAACAAAATCTATTATAATATTCATAATTTTACGTACTTTAGGTGAGAATTTTTCATAAACAAATTCAATTCTTATATGCTCATCTTCATGAACACATAACACAGCACCATAAAAACTCGAAGCAATAAACAACATTGTTATAGCCTCTTCAGCCCATATAAAAGTGATTCCTAGCACATAACGTAAAAATACAGATATAATAACTAAAATAGTCATTAAGAAAATTAAACATCTACAAGCTTGATCAAAAAAGGCATATAGATGAGATAATATTTTTGACATAAAACACCCTTTTATTATCCCAAGATATATATAATATCAAGGGATAATATATTTGAATTAATTCTTATAATTATTAATTATTAGCAATTCTACGAATTTCATCTAACTCTTCTTGAGTAATAACACCTTCTTCAATGTAATAATCATAAACAGGTTCACAAGCTTCGATAAATACATCTCTTTGTGCATCTGAAATAGTATTTACAATCATTTTTGATGAAAGAACATCATAAGCTGTTTTAGAGTCACCAGCTAATAACTCATCATTTAACAACATTGATTCATGAGCACAATCAACTAAGATTTCTTGTAAATCAGCATCTAATGAATTATACCAATCTAATGGAACATATAACATTTCAGCATGATATTGATAATTTACTACTGATAGATATTTTTGTACTTCATATAGTTTTTTAGATTCAATGTTTGTAAATGGATTTTCTTGACCATCAGCAACACCTGTTTTTAAAGCCATATATAATTCACTAAAAGGAATAGAAACTGGATTACCACCTAATGTTCCAACAATTTTAATAATACTATCCATTGGAGGTGTTCTTATTTTTAATCCTTCTAAATCAGCAGGTTCTTCAATTGGACGAACATTATTTGTAAATTGTCTAAATTCTCCGCTATCACCAACAGCTAATACTTTAATTCCATTTGCTTCAGTACATTTTACTAAATCAGCAACATAATCACTACGAGTTACTTTATGTACTTGTTCCATATCAGAAAATAAGAAAGGCATAGTAAATACTAATAATTGAGGTGAAGCATCTTCAAAAGGACCACATTGTAAACCTTCTAATGAATTCATTTTTATTGCTTCTAACATTTGCATTTCAGTACCAAGTTCACTAGATGGATATAGTTCAACATCGATTCTTCCACCAGATCTCTCTTCAACATTTTTTTCAAATAAAGATAAAGCTTGATGACGAGCAGTATCAACACTAAAGCTATGACCAATTTTCATAGTAATAGGTTCAACGCTATCAGAAGAACTTTCTTGTTGTCCATTTGCCATTAATGGTAGACATGCAAATAATACAATACCTAATAATAAAAAACCTTTTTTCATTTTTAAACTCCTTTTATATTAATAAATGAAAACATTGTAATTAATAAAACTATCTACTTTTTTTTAATTAATTTTGAGTCACTAAATTACAAAAAATAGTCAAAAAAAATAAAAAAATAATGTCTAATTACAAAATTAGCGTAAATCTGTTTTTTCCATATGTCAACAAAAAAAATATATTTTTTCCCATATTATAGAAAAATACTATATTTTAAAGGATATAAAAGTTAAATTAAAATTTTATACTTAACAAAAAGTAAGTTATAATAAATAACAGTTTTCTTTCTAGTAAAAAATAAGCACCCCAAATTAGTATATTACAAACTAATTTTGGGGTGCAAAAGAATATTTATCAAATCTTATAACTAAATCTCATTGAAAGCTATATAGAACACTTTTATTCCTTCTATTTTGAATTTCTTTTTTATTTCTTTAATAGAAGTTATCATTTTTTCTCCAGTAGAATCATCTGTATAAATTATATAGACAAAATTTTCTTCTGGCCAAACATTATCACCCATTCTTGGATCTGAGTTACCACGACCATGGACATTATTCAATCTTGTATAATTAAAGCCTTCTTCAACATCATTAAGGGCTTTATAGATGTCACTTTCTACCGTATTATTTGCTATTATTTCTAATCTAATCATGATATTTCCTTTTATTTAAAACAGCAAATAACAATGGTGTAACAAATAATGTCATTATTGTACTTGCTAATAATCCACCAATAATTGTTTGGGCAATTGGTTGAACTTGCTCAGTTCCTGCTCCTCCAAAAAATGCTAATGGAATCATACCCAAAATAGTTGTTGTTGCTGACATTAATATAGGTCTTAATCTACTACCTGCAGCACTAATACAAGCATTTCTAAGAGATTTACCTCTTTTTAACTGTAAATTAATATAGTCAACTAAAACAATACCGCTATTTACTACAAGCCCAACTAATACAACGACTCCTACAGCACTCATCATACTAAATGTATTACCTGTTAGTTTATAAAACCAAATAATACCTATAAACATTAGTGGAATTGAACTTAATACTATTAATGGATCTTTTAGTGATTCAAATTGTGCTGCCATGATACCAAAAACTAATAAAATTGCAATTATTGCTATTATTGAAATTTGAGTAAACATATTATCAATATCTTCAAAATCTCCACTTAAAGTATATGAAACACCATCAGGGATTACTAATTCATTTTCTAATATATTTTCAATATCCACTTGGGCTTGTGAGGAAGCATATCCATCAGCTAAAGAACCTGTTACATGAACAACATTTGTTCCATCTTCTCTACTTATTGATATTGGGGAAGTTGATTTTATTAGTTCCGCAACATTTGAAACTGCAATCCGTTGCCCTTCATCATTTGTTACAAAGATTTTATTTAAATCTGGTATATTAGATCTATCTGAATCTTTTAATATTAATTGAACATCTAGTTCATCACCACTATCTTTATAAACAGTAGCTGTTGTACCATCGATACATGCTGCAATTTCACTACCAATAGTATACATATCAAGACCTAAATCGTAAGCTCTTTCTCTATCTATAACTACTTCATATTGAGGTAATCCATCATCCATATCAGTTACAGGTTCAGTAATATTATATAAAGTTTCTTCAATCTTTTCTTTTACCAATGTGGCAAAAGAAGAAGCATCTTCTAAACTATCTGATTTTATTAGGATATCTACAGGATCATCATTACTCATTCCAGGCCCATTAGAAGTAAATTCAACACTAGCACCAGCAAAATCATTAAAATGTTCCCTTAAAATAGACTTCATATCGTCAACTGTTACACTTTGATCAACAGCATCTGGGAATATTAAATCTATCGTTGATTTATTAGTATAAGTTGTAGCTCCAAAATATGCTGACTCCCCTATTGTTACAATCATATCATTATAACCACCAACTTCTTTAATAATATTAACTAATTGCATTGTATCTATTTCAGTCTCATCTAAAGTTGTTCCTGTAGGTAATTCAAGAGAAACACTTAATGAATCTGAACTCATATTAGGAGCTAGAATTATTCCTAATGAACTAAACTGATATATTGATATCATTAATATTAATAAAACTAATAATAATGTTTTCTTTTTATGAGTATATAACGCGTTTAGTTGTCTTTCATAAAGTTTATCAATACTTTTAAAGAAATTTTCAAATATCTTATCTATTTTTTCTAAGAATCTATTCTTGATACCTTTTTGAGTTCTTGTATATATTTTTAAATAATTAGCAGAAACTGAAGGAACTAATGTTAAAGCCACTAAAAGTGAAACTAATAATGCTATAGCTATTGTCCATGATAATGCAGAAAGCATTGTTCCAAACCCTTCTAATTTATCAGAAAATAAAATTATAGGAATAAATACACAAATAGTTGTTAATGTTGAAGCTGTAATTGACATCTTCATTTCTTTAGTTCCTAACTCTGCAGCTGCCTTTAACTTCGTACCACGTTCTCTAAATTTAAAAATATTTTCTTGAACAACAATTGAACAGTCAACAACCATTCCTAGCCCAAGTATTAATCCAGTTAATGTCATTAAATTTAAAGATAGACCCATAAAATACATGAATAAAATGGTAATAAATATGGATATTGGTATCGATAGTGCAATTATTAAAGTACTTGACCAGTTTCTTAAAAATATAAACAAGACTACCATTGCAAGTAATATACCTTCAATTAATGCTAGATAGGTTTGATTAAGGACTGCAGATATTTCTGAAGAATCATCTGATATAATATTAAGTTCAACTCCATCTGGCAATTGATTATTAATTGAAGCTAATGAAGCATTTACTATCTCTGAAACTTCTACACTATTTGCATCAGATTCTTTTGTTATAGATAATTGAACTCCAAATTTATCATTTATATATACTCTATCACTCTCATCTGTATATCCAAACTCAATATCCGCTATATCTTTTAGTAACACATTATCCTTGATTATAACATTAGAGACTTCTTCTAAAGAGGAAAATTCTTCATCCGTTCGAATTATATAATCTTTATCACCTTCTACAATATCACCAGAACCAATTTGATAATTTTGATTATCAAGAGCTGCTGCAACTTCAGTTAATGAAATGTTGTAAGCCTCTAGCCTATTTTGAGAAACTTCAACTTTAACAATTTTATCTTGTCCACCTTGAACTGAAACTGAAGAAACACCCGTTAATCTTTCTAATAAAGATTCAACTTGATCTGTAGCTACTTCATATAATTCATTTTGAGAAATATCACCATCTAGTGCTAATGTCATGATTGGCATATCTGAGGAACTCATTTTATATAATACAGGAGTAGAAGCATCATCAGGTAACATATCTACTACTTGGTCTCTTTTATCTCTTATATCATTTGTAGCATCGTCTAAATCTTTTGAATAATCAAATTCAAGATTAATAACAGAAACACCTTCTGCTGAAGTTGAAGTAATTGTCTCTAAATCACTAACATTAGATAATTGTTCCTCTAATATTTCAGTAACATTTTCTTCTACATCTTCAGGTGCAGCACCATTATATGTAGTACTAACCATAACAACGGGCCTATCTGAATCAGGAAATAATTCTACAGGTATTTGAGGAACTAAGAAGCAAGCTAAACCTATTAATAAAGTAAATAATATTACTACTGCAACTGGTCGATGGACTACTGTTTTAGTTAAATTCATAATCTATCTCCCTCTATTGTGCAATATTAATGGTTGAACCATTTTTAAGCATACTTTGACCACGTGTAATAACTAAATCACCTTCTTCTAATCCACTTATTATTTCTATTCTTCCATCTATTTCTATACCAGTTTCTACATATGTTAATTTTGCTAAATTATCACTAGATACTACATATACAAAATATCCTTCATCCCCACTTGATATACAAGACGATGGGATTGATAAAACATCATCCTTAACTTCAGTAATTAATTTTATAGAACCAAACATACCTGTTTTAACTATATTGTCTTTATTTTCATCTAATTTAATCTTTATCTCTAATGTTCTAGTAGAACTGTCTAATACTGGACTAATTTCTACAACACTACCTTTGAAAATTTGGCCTTCATAAGACTCAAATGTTATTTCAGCATCTAATCCTAATTGTATATAAGACATATATTTCTCTGAAATAAAACAATCTAATTCTAATTCACTTAAATCACCAACTGTAGCTATAGAGGTAGAAGTTGAAGAGACTTGATCTCCTTCATCAAACGGTAAGTCAGTTATTGTTCCATCAATTGTGGATTCAACTGGATTTACAGAATAATTTTGACCAGGTAAAGATGGATCAACTTCAACAATTATATCTCCCTTTTCAATATAATCACCTAAGGAGACTTTAACTGAAGAGATTTCACCTGTTACATCTGGGTAAATATCAATACTTTTTTGCGCTACAACATCACCATTAAATTCCAAATAATTTGTCATAGTTGTAGGACTCATTTCTTCTACATAAACAGTATATGACATTTCTTTAGAGTCCATTAAAGGCCCTCTCATCATAGTGTTATTGCTATCATCAAAATAGATATAATAACCTAAAGCACCGATTGCTAAAATAATTAATATGACTAAAAAAACTCCAGTTTTTTTATTTTTCTTGTTTTTATTCATTAATAATTCCTTTTTATATTTTTAATTAACAGATTTAATGTCGTCAGAAGATACATTTAAAGCATATTCTAAATCTAATATTGCGGATAAATAATTATATTGACTTGTTAGTAAATCTTGTTTAGCTGAGAATAATGTATTTTGAGCTTCTTCAAGATTTAGTAATTCACAAGTACCTAATTCATAAGCTTCTACATTTGCATCATATGTTTTTTGAGAAATATCAATTGCAATTTCACTTATTTCCATGCTTTCTTTATATCCATTAATTTCAAGAATTAGAGTTTCAATTTCTATTTTTGCTTCTTCTAATGTATTTTGATAACTTAACTGAGCTTGATTAACACATCTTTTAGCATCAGATATGACAATATCTTCTTCACTGCCATCTATATATCCATTTATGGGAATAGAAATTGTGGCATTAAGAGATACACTATCAGACCAATCAGAATCAAAAAGATCAGAATTATATACACTATAATCTAAACTTAAATTAAAGATTGGATAAAGATCACTTGCTTTTTCTATATCTAATAAAATTTCTTCTATTTCTATTGATTTTTGAGCACTAACTAAATCTAATCGGTTATTTATATAATTAGAAATTAGTTTATCTGAATTTAAAGTTAAAATTTCTATATCTAAACCACCTTCTAATTCAATTTCTTGGTCTATATCAATTCCTAATAATGCTTTAAAAGCCATTAATTGAGTTTCATATGAAGTATTCGCACTAGTATATGATGGTTTTAAATTTTCATAAGTACTTTGAGACTCTAATACATCTAGTTCTGATACCAGTCCATATTTATAATTCATCTCCATTTGAATATATCTTTTATATGCTAAATCTAGATTCATCTTTTCTAACTGAAGACTTTGTTTGTATGCAATCAAATAATAATATGCCTTTTTAACTTCTAATTTTAGAGCTTCTTGATCATATTGATATAAAATATTTTGTGCTTCATAAGATAATTTGTCATATTCCATATAATATCGACTAGATTTATTTAG
This sequence comes from Pleomorphochaeta sp., assembly GCF_050031695.1. Taxonomy (GTDB): domain Bacteria; phylum Spirochaetota; class Spirochaetia; order Sphaerochaetales; family Sphaerochaetaceae; genus Pleomorphochaeta. The sequence continues at coordinate 86,107 of NZ_JBNAIC010000013.1, forward strand.
AGAAACACTTGAAACAAATGAACTAGTTAATGTTAATGAATTATCAACAGAAGTATCTACTATTCCATTCGTATTAGTAATTGAAGTTTCAAAAGATAAATCAGGTAATAAGACATTCCAACTATTCTCATATTGATCTTTTGTTTTTTCTAATTCAATATATGAGGATTTCAATTCATAATTTTGGGCAACTGCTAAATCTACAGCACTCTCTTCATTTATGACTAATGGATTTGCTATTATTGGTGAAATACTAGCAAAGAATACAGTAAAAAAAAATAAATATTTCTTCATCCGACCTTCCTTAAAAGATTAATGTGAATATAATATTTATTAGATATTTTCACTTCAATGAAAAAGGTAATTCTAATAAATGACGAAAGTAATTAACTAGTTTTAAACAAAGGCATTAAAGCCTTTCAATCGTTAATAATTTAAGCAACAGTCTATAGATAATTAACATATAATTGTTTGTTACAAACATTTAAATAATTACTTATTTCACTATTTAATAACTTTAATTATGATGTAATTATATTTACATAAAATATTATTACATCTTTCACAATTTATTTTTGCTAGTACTTATTATTTGAATTAATTCATTTTTAGAAAATTTATGAAAAGTATTGTTAACTTAAACAAGGTAACTAATATAATTTAAAAAAGAGGAATTATGTTTACATAGTTCCTCATTATTTTTTACATTTTTATATTGATTATATATTTTGGGATTATTGGATAACACCTAATTTTAATTCTTTTGCAAACTCTTTTACAAAAGGAACACAATTTCTTCCGTGTTTTTCGATTATTCGAACTATTGCCGAACCTACTATTGCACCATCAGAAATTTTAGCCATTTCATGTGCCTGAACTTTATTGCTTATACCAAAACCAATAGCACAGGGTAAATTAGGTCTAACAGTTTTAATAGTTTTTATCAGTTGATCTAAATTATTACTAAATGAACTTCTCTCGCCGGTAACTCCTAAAGAAGATACACAGTATATAAAACCATTTGCCTCTTTTGCAATCTTCTCAACCCTACCTTTTGAGGTTGGAGCTACTAAAGATATTAAATCTATATTGTGTTTATTCAATACAGTCTCAAATTCACTTTTCTCTTCAAAAGGAACATCAGGCAAAATTAATGCATCTATACCTACTTCTTCTGATTTTTTTGCAAATCTTTCTATTCCATAGCTATAAACAACATTTGCATAAGTCATAAAAGCTAAAGGTATTTGAGTGTTTTTTCTAACTTTTTTAACTAATTTAAATACATCATCTGTACAGATTTTATTATTTAAAGCTCTCTCACTAGCACCCATAATTACAGGTCCTTCTGCAGTTGGATCTGAAAAAGGGATCCCAAGTTCTATTAAATTTGAACCTGCATCTTCTAATGCATAAATTAGTTTTTCGGTAGTTTCTAAATCTGGGTCCCCAACAGTTATAAAAGGTATAAAAGCTTTACCTTCTTCAAAAACTTGATTTATTTTACTCATTTATATCTTCTCCTCTGTATTTAGCAATAGAAACGCAATCTTTATCTCCTCTTCCAGATAAATTTACAACTATTATTTTATCTTTAGACATTGTTGGAGCTAATTCAATTGCATAAGCTAAAGCATGGGAACTTTCTATTGCAGGAATAATACCTTCTATACGTGATAAATATTCAAAAGCTTGAACTGACATTTCATCAGTTATAGGAAAATATTCTGCTCGCTTAGTATCATATAAATGAGAATGCTCTGGCCCAACACCTGGATAGTCTAACCCCGCGGAGATTGAATAAACAGGTTTAATTTGTCCATAGTCATCTTGGCAAAAATAGCTCTTCATTCCATGAAAAATACCAAGCTTTCCAACAGTTATAGTTGCTGCAGTTCTTTCTGTTTCAGCTCCTAAACCTGCTGCTTCAAGCCCAATCAATCTTACATCTTTATCTTCAATAAAATGATAAAAAGCTCCAATAGCATTAGAGCCACCACCAACACAAGCTAATACAGCATCCGGCAATCTACCTTCTTTTTCTAAAATTTGCTGTTTAATTTCTTTCGATATAATAGCTTGAAAATCTCTAACTATTGTTGGAAAAGGATGAGGTCCCATAACACTGCCTAATACGTAATGAGTATCACTAATTCTATTAGTCCATTCTCTCATAGTTTGAGAAACTGCATCTTTTAATGTTGCAGTACCATTAGTAACACTATTTACCTTAGCTCCTAACAATTTCATTTTATAAACATTAAGAGCTTGTCTTTCTATATCTTCTTGGCCCATAAATATTTCACATTCTAAGCCCATTAAAGCAGCTGCTGTAGCAGTTGCAACACCATGTTGACCCGCTCCAGTTTCTGCAATAACTCTAGTTTTTTTCATTTTTTTTGCAAGCAAACATTGACCTAACACATTATTAATTTTATGTGCACCAGTGTGATTTAAATCTTCTCTTTTTAAATATATTTTAGCTCCACCTAAATCTTCACTCATTCTTTTAGCAAAGTATAACCTAGAAGGACGATTAGCATATTCATTTAGTAGATAAGTTAACTCTTCATTAAACTCATTATCATCTTTATATTTATTATATGCCTCTTCTAACTCAATAATTGCATTCATGAGCGTTTCAGGAATATACTGCCCACCATGTTTTCCAAAATATCCTTTATTCATAATATTCTCCATTTAGTGATTCTAACTTTAAATGAATCTCTTTCATTTTATCAAAATTTTTAACCCCATTTTCTTCCACACTACTACTTAGATCAAAAGCAAAAGGTTTAAATTTTATAAAAGCATCTTCTATATTTTCTATATTAATACCACCAGCAATAAATAATGGTTTATTAAAATTAACTGATATATTCCAATCAAAAACTTTTCCACTTCCTTTACCACTATCAATTAATAGATAATCAGCAGCAGAAAAATCTATATTCTTATTAAACTCTTTATTTATTCTTATAGCTTTTATTACTTCAACATTTACTAAACTCTTTATTTGGGAAATATATAAATTTGATTCATAACCGTGTAATTGCACTATATCAATAGCTTTACTCTCTACAGCTCTAATAACATTAGTTATTGGCTCATCTACAAATACACCAACACTTTTTATGTTAGGATATAATTTAGATTTTAAATTAATGGCTGTTTTTAAATCAATTTGACGTTTACTTTTTGCAAAAACAAAACCAATATATTGTGGTTTTATCCTATTAACCATCAATATATCTTCTTCTCTTCTTATTCCACAAATTTTAAGTTTAGTATTCACAAAATTTATCCTTTGAATGTTTTTAGTAACTCTTCTTTAGAAGATGATTTCATAAATGATTCTCCAATTAACAGTGCATCAACTCCAATTTCTTTTGCTTTTATTATATCTTCTCGTTTAGAATAACCACTTTCACTTACCATGATTTTATTACTAGGAATATACTTCCTCATTTTTTTACTAGTATTTAAATCAACAACAAATGTTTTTAAATCTCTATTATTAATCCCTATTATTTTTGCATCTATTGAGAGAGCCATATCTATTTCTTCTCTACTATGAGCTTCAACTAAGACATCTAATCCTAAAGAAGTAGCTTCTTTATATAAATTAGATAATGAACTTAAATCTAATAATGCACATATTAACAATACTGCTTTAGCATTAATAACTTTAGCTTCATGTATTTGAAATTTATCAATAATAAAATCTTTTCTAAGAGTTGGAATCATTACATTTTTATTTATCTCTGAGAGATAATTTGGATGACCTTGAAAAAAATCTTGTTCAGTTAACACCGATATTGCATCAATCTTTATTCTTTCATATTCTTTTGCAATATCAACTGGATTAAAATCTTTACAAATTAAGCCTTTTGATGGAGACGCTTTTTTTACCTCAGCTATATATGAAATATCAGGTTTAGCTAATGCTTTATAAAATGGAAAATCATTATTTATATTATTACTAAATGCCTTCTTCTCCATATCATCTCTTTTTTCATTAGTTATTATATCTAACCTAGCTTTTGTCTTTAAAGCAATTTCATCTAAAATCATTGACTATACCTCATTAGTTGCTTCAACCATTTGGTTAAGTTTTTCTAATGCTTTCTTACTATCAATAACATCTTTCACTTCAGCAATAGCTTTATCTAAAGTTAAATCATCTCTAGCAATGTATAATGCAGCAGCACTATTTAGAACAACAGTATCTCTCTTTGGACCAAGTTTTCCATTAAAAATATCTTTTATTATCTTTGCATTTTCTTCAGGTGTTCCACCTTCTAAATCTTCTTTCTTACACAAATCAAACCCATAATCTCTTGGATCTATTTCATAATTTTTAACCCAACCATTTCGAATCTCACAAACTTTCGTTTTACCAACCATTGAAATTTCATCAAGGCCTTCAAGACCATAAACAACCAAACCTCTTTTTACTCCCAAATTCAAAAGAACTTGTGCTAAAGGTTCTACTAATTCTTCATCATAAACACCCATGAGTTGAAATGAAGCTCCCGCAGGATTTGATAATGGACCTAAAATATTAAAAATAGTTCTAATGGATAATTCTTTTCTCACAGGAGCAACAAATCTCATTGCTGAATGATATTTTTGAGCAAATAAAAAACAAATTCCAATTTTATCTAATACTTGTTTAGCTTGATCTGCTTCAATAGTTATATTTACACCTAAACTCTCTAATACGTCAGCAGCACCACATTTACTAGAAGCCGCTCTGTTCCCATGTTTTGCAATAGGAATACCACAAGCTGCAACAACTATCGATGAAGTTGTTGAAATATTAAAAGAATTAGAATGATCTCCACCTGTTCCAACAATTTCTAAAACATCTAAATCATTAAGTAATTTTACAGCATGTTGTCTCATAATTTTTGCAGAAGCTGTAATCTCTTCAATAGTTTCACCTTTCATAGATAAAGCTATTAAATATGCACCTATTTGTAGATTGCTAGCTTTACCACTCATTATTTCATCCATAACTGTTTCAGCTGTGAAAGAATCTAAATCTTCTTTTTTTGATAATTTTATAATTGCGTCTTTAATCAAAATTTATTCTCCTAATAAAAAATTCTTAATTATATCTAACCCTTTGTTTGTTAGAATTGATTCTGGATGGAATTGAAGTCCAACTATTCTATTTGTAGGATCTTCAACAGCCATAACTTCCTTAGTTTCTTTGACTTCTGCTGTTACAATTAGATTCTTTGGTAAAGTTTCTTTTACAACAGCTAAACTATGATATCTAGCTACTTTAAGTGGACTTTCTATTTGTTTAAATACAGCTATTGGATTTAATGTAGCAAGAGATTGTTTGCCATGCATTATAGTTGATGCATGATCTACAGTTGCCCCATATGCACAACAAATTGCTTGATGACCTAAACATACACCTAATATTGGAATTTTCCCTTTTAGCTGTTTTACAACTTCTATACAAATTCCGGCATCTTCTGGTTTTCCAGGGCCTGGAGAAAGAATAATTGCTTCAGGATTTAGACTAACTATTTCTTCAATTGTAATTTTATCATTACGTATTGTCTTTATATCTTGATTAATTTCACCTATTAATTGGTAAAGGTTATAACTAAAGCTATCATAATTATCGATTAATAGAATCATTTATTTATCCTCCAAGGCATTAATTACCGCTTTTGCTTTATTTATACATTCAATATATTCATTTTCAGCTACTGAATCTTTTACAATTCCAGCTCCACTTCTAACATAAACATTTCCATTTTTTTTAAAAGCAAGACGAATAGCAATACAAGTATCTAAACCACCATTGAATGATAGATATCCAATAGCCCCTCCATATACACCTCTTTTATTATTTTCAAGCTCATTTATTATTTCACAAGCTCGAATTTTAGGAGCACCGGAGAGAGTACCGGCTGGAAGGATTGAATCAATTGCATCAAGAGAATCTAGTTCATCTTTAATTATACCTGTGACAGTTGAGCCAATGTGCATAACATGAGAAAATTTTAATATTTGCATATAATCTTCAACTTTTACAGAACTAAATTTGCTTATTTTACCAATATCATTTCTACTTAAATCTACTAACATATTATGTTCAGATACCTCTTTAGGATCATTTAACAACTCTTTTTCTAAAGCTTTATCTTCTTTTTTATCTTTCCCTCTTTTCCTCGTCCCAGCTAAAGGAAAAGTACTCAACTTTGAGCCCTCAAGTTTTACTAGGGTTTCAGGAGAGGCCCCTGTTAATTCAATATGATCACTTACAAAATAAAACATATATGGAGAAGGATTTGTTTTTCTTAAATAGCTATATACTGATTTTAGACTTCCCTTATATGGTGCACATAGTCTATTTGAAAGAACAACTTGAAAAATATCTCCCTCATAAATATAATTCTTTGCTTTTTCAACCATTTCACAAAACTCTTCTTTACTAAATAAAGGTTTAAGAGGAGCTAATAACTTTCCTTTTTCTTCAGGTATATATTCTTTTTCTAAAATTAAATCTCTTAAGCTTTTTAACTCCATAGTTGCTTTTTTAAAATTTGATTCAAAGTTTTCTCTCTTAACGTTAATTATTAAGTAGATTTTTTTCTTTAAATTATCAATTGCTATTATTTTATCAAAAAGCATTAAATCAATATCTTTAAAGTCTTCTTCATCTACAGCATCTAATTTTAATGTAGGTTCACTAAATGAAATAAAATCATATGAAAAATAACCTACCAATCCGCCTGTAAAAGGAGGAAGCCCTACTACTTTAGGACTTTTATTTTCATTTAATATTTTTCTTATATATTTATGTGGCTTCTCTACTTCTATTTCTATTGAAGTTGCTGAATTAATACATAACATGTTTTTTTTCTGAGTAATTTCTAAACTCGGATTAAAGCCTATATATGTGTATCTACCCCAAACCTTGCTATCTTCACATGATTCTAATAAAAAACAATGCTTGCTTATTTTCTCTAACTTGTTAAGCAATTCTAAAGGTGTTTTATTTTCTAAAGAAAGTGAATAACTTATTGGTATGATATTATACGCTTCATCATATATCATTGCTTGTTCTATATTTGGATAAAAATTCATATTGCCTCTTCTTTGTTTCTATTTATAGAAATATAGATGTTACTATAAACAGAAACACAGTTTCTGTCAATAGTAACAGAAAAATAAAAGAGAACTCTCAATATTGACTTTTCATTATTAAGTGATACCATATTAATTATAATTGACTTATGTCACTAATTTCTTTTGCATAATGCTATTGAGCTAAGGGAGTTTTATTTTATTTGTTCTCTTATAAAAAAAATATTAGAGAATATAAAAAACTAGATAATTGAAAAAGTACTAATTCGCTTATGGAGGTATCTATGGGATGTGATACTGGTTTAAAACCAATCAAAAAAGTTGAAAAACAAGAATCAACTAATATCGTTAAAGAGGAGAAAAAGAATATGAGTTCTACAATGGTAAGACAAGAAATGCCTAAATTTACAATGGATGCATTTGATGCAAAATCTGGTCACTTTACTACAGTTTCTAGTGAAGATTATAAAGGTAAATGGACTGTAATTTGTTTTTATCCTGCTGATTTTACATTCGTTTGTCCTACTGAAATTGCTGCAATGAATTCTAAATATGATGAATTTAAAGAATTAAATACAGAAATATTAGCTGTATCTGTAGATTCTAAATTCTCACACAAAAGATTTGCTGAAACTGAACCTATACTAAAGGGACTAAAACTTATGATGGGAGCAGATAATAATCAAGAAGTAAGTCGAGCTTTCGGAGTATTAGTAGAAGAAGAAGGTGTTGCCCTTAGAGGAAGATTTTTATTTACCCCAGAAGGGATCTGTGTTGCTCAAGAAGTTCAAGCTGATTCTGTTGGAAGAAATGTAAATGAATTCTTAAGACAAGTAAAAGCTTGGCAATATGCAACTAAAACTGGTGAAGTTTGTCCTGCTGGTTGGCGCCCAGGTAAAAAAACATTACCTGTAAATACAGATGCTGAAAAAATGGCTGGTCATGTAGGAGACTATATTACATTAGAAGAAATTTTAAGTTAATTTAAATTTAAAATCATAAAATAGAAATAGCATTCCATTTTCTTATAAATAGATTTTGGAATGTTTTTTACTTATAAAAAATTTCACCCTCTAAATAAGAAGGTGAAATATTTCAAAATATACAATTTATTATATTATTTAATATCCATATATTTATATTGTGGTATTTGAGTTAATGGATGACTATAATTCTCTATATCACTACTAACTGCAATTAATAAAGGTACTTGTACGTTTATTATTGAACCATCTTCAAAGAATACTTCTTGTAATTGATGATAATAATCAAGACGTTTTGCTTCATCAGGTTCAGCAGCAATATTATCCATTAATACATTAGCTTCAGCGTTATCAAAATGAGTTTCATTCCATGCACCACCACCTCTATATGCTAATAATAATAATACTGAAGGATCAGGACGTGCTGCCCAAGCTGTAATTGCGAAAGGAACTTGCATCCAATATTGAGATAAATAAACATCACGAGGATATCCTTTTAGAGTAATATCAAAGCCACCATCTTTTGCTAACTCTTGAACAGTTTGAGCTAATTCTTTTCCAAAAGGATGGTCAGATGCATAATGTAAATCAACACTTACACCATTAGGATAACCAGCTTCAGCTAATAATTCTTTAGCTTTTTCTGTATCACGTCCACGTAAAGGAATATCTTTGTATTCTGCTTGAATCTTCATAATTGGACTTTCACTATAATCAACACCATCATTTAAATCCATTTGAGCTACACTTCTAGCAATAATTTGCGGATCCATACAATATTTAAGAGCTAATCTAACTCTATTATCATTAAATGGTTCCATATCATAAGTCATGTCAATGAATCTCATCTCTTGATATGCTGTTACAACATTAATATCAGGATTATCTTTTAAACGAGTTTTAATTGTTTGTGTGATAAAAGGAACAACATCAACTTTATCAGATTCTAGCATTGAAATACTAGCATCAATATCTGATACGAAATAAATAGCTAATTTATCAACAATAGGATAGCCTTCTGCCCAATAATTAGGGTTTTTTACTAATAAAGCTGATTCTTTTGGCATTAATTGTTGCATCATAAATGGACCAGTTCCCATTGGTTTAGTTTCACCAAGATTTTCATAATCATAATCACTTGATAAAATTGCCATATTATAGTCAGTCATTTGATAAATAAAAGTAGGCCTTGATTCTTTTAAATGAATAATAATTTTATAATCATTAACAATTTCTACTGATTCTACAACTTCAAAATCTTTTTTCTTTAAATGTCCTATTGATGAATCTTGAGTTCTTTCTATTGTAAATTTAACATCTTCTGCATTAAAATCACTTCCATCATGGAATTTTACTCCTTCACGAAGCTCTATAACCCAATCTTTTCCATTATCAGTATTCCAAGAAGTTGCTAACAATGGATCAAGTTCACCTGTTTTCGCATTCATTTCTACTAAATATTCATACATTGAACCATTCATAGAGAAAGCTTGTCCATCCCATATACCAGGTGTGATAATTCCTGGGACTTGCTCTGCGATACGAATCATTTTTTCTTCTTTTGCTTCTTCTTTTTCACCACCGGCAAAAACCATAGAGACAACAAATAAAAGCATAGTAATAAGACTTATAGTTCGTTTCATATTTCCTCCTCCTTATAAAAAAACTAGAATAATCTAGTTAATTATTTATATGAAATATCATTTATAATGATATATTTTCTCTGAAATAAGTATCCTTAATAAAAAAGCAAAATTAGATAAAGGACTGAGTTAATTTAAATTCATAAGTAATCGTGGTATGAATTATAAAGACATAAGAAATAACTTCTTATTTCTTTCCTTGCTTAATATTTAGAACTCATAAATTATCATTTATACTAATATAAATCGAAAAAAATTCATGAGTAAAATTGATACTCTTTTTTTAGCCTTCCTATTTATTGTAACAAATTTATACTGAAAAGTAAAAGAAAATAATTTGGTACTAAATTCCCCCTTGTATCAAAGACCTTTATTACTAATTAATAATTAACCTTAAAAATATAGATACAGTACTTTTAAGAATACAAAAAAACTTTTGAAACTCTTTAAAAGTATTTTTTATAGGAAGAATATAAAAATTACTAAAAAATAATATTCTATTTATGATAAGGGATATGACAATGATAATAATGCGTATCACTTACACAAACTTTTGGTGGATATTCTTCTTCACAGATTTTACCAATTTGTTTATGACAACGGCCAGCAAATGGACATCCTTTAGGTTTTTTAGCAGGATCAGGCAATCCACCTTCTAAATGAATAGTCTTCTTTTGTTTTGTTGGATCAACTTCAGGAACAGCAGACAATAATGCTTGTGTATAAGGATGACAAGTATCATTCATTATTTCATCTCTTAAACCATATTCACAAATTTTACCTGCGTACATAACCATAATATTATCACTTAAATAATTAATTACATTTAAATCATGAGAGATAAATAAATATGTAATATCACTATCATGTTGTAATGAATTAAGCAAATTTAATACTGAAGCTTGTACCGAAACATCTAATGCTGATGTAGGTTCATCACAAACAATTAACTTTGGAGAAATAGATAAAGCTCTTGCAATTGCAACACGTTGTTGTTCCCCACCTGATAATTGCCTAGGTTTTTTATATAAATAGTCTTTTCCTAAATCTACTTTACTTAATATTGATAAAATGATTTTACGTCTTTCTTCTTTAGAATTAATATTTAATAAACGCTGCATAGGTCTACCAATAATTTGTTCTACTGTATGAGATGGATTTAAAGACCTACCTGGATTTTGGAATATCAATTGAATATCTTTTAATACTTCAGAGCTTCTATTTTTCCACCCCTTAGTAATATCTATTCCATCAAAAATAATCTTTCCAGAAGTAGGTTTATGTAATCCTGAAACCATATTTCCAGTCGTAGATTTACCACAACCTGATTCTCCAACTATACCTAAAACTGTTCCACTTGATACATCAACATCGACTCCATTTACAGCATATACTTTTCTTTTAGTACCATAAATTTTATATAAGTCTTTTATCTCAAGAATGGTATTTTCATCAACATTTATATCTTCAGCTTTCTTTACTTTTACATGAGGTTTTAATTTTTTTTCTATTGAATTTTCAACATCTGTTGCATAAGCTCTATCACAAGCTGCAATGTGATCTTCTTCAATAGCTCTCATACCATATTTTTCTAGACAAGTCTCGTTTTTAACATCACATCTATCAGCATAAGGACAACCCTTATCAACAGCACCTCTTCTTTTTACAAATCCATTTATTGTATTTAGTTTGGCATTCTCTTTTACAATACCACCTCTTGGCATACAGTTAATTAATGCACGTGTATAAGGATGAGATGGATGATTAAATATTTTTTCTTTTGGACCTTTTTCAACTATCTCACCATTGTACATAACAGCAATTTGCTGAGATACTTTATTTATTACTCCCATATCATGAGATATATAGATTAAAGACATATCGAGTTTTTCTTTTAAGTCTTTTATTGAATCTAAAATTATTGCTTCAGTAGTAACGTCAAGAGCAGTTGTTGGTTCATCAAGAATCATAATATCAGGTTTACATAATATCGCCATTGCAATACAAATACGTTGTTGTATCCCACCACTAATTTGATGAGGATATCTTCTTACAGTACCTTTAGGGTCTCCAATATTCATCATTTCTAAAGCTTCAAGTGAGGCTTTTCTAGCATTTTTCTTATCAAGTTTTTGATGTATAATACTAACTTCATCTAATTGAGCTCCAATTGTTAATGAGGGATTTAAACTTGTAGATGGATTTTGAAATACCATAGCAATCCTATTGCCTCTAATTTTAGATATCTCAGCTTCACTCTTCTCTAATAAGTTTTCACCATTAAAATTAATCACTCCCTCTACTTCAGCATTAGATGCTAAATACCTCATAATTGAAAAAGCTGTCGTAGATTTACCACAACCTGATTCTCCTATAATACCTAAAGATCCACTTTTTTCTAGCGTAAAAGAAACATCTCTTACAGCTGAAAATTTACCATCAAAGGTATTAAAGTATACATTTAAATTTTGAATATCTAATATTTTATTGTTCATGAATCAACACCTTACTGACAAAATCAGAGAAAATCGATATTGCAATAACTAAAGAGGCTATAGCTAAAGCTGGAAATAATACAGCCCATGGTGCTTGAGAAATAATAGCTTTATTTTCAATAACCATCATTCCCCAGTCAGGAGTTGGAGGCTGTAAACCTACACCTAAAAAGCCCAAAGATGCTACCATCATTATTGAATAAGCAAACCTAGCTGTTGCTTCAACAATTATTGGACCCGTTGTATTTGGTAAAATTTCAACAAACATAATATAGAAATTATTTTCACCTCGAATTTTAGCAGCATCAACATATTCCCTATTTTTTTCACTAAGCATAACACCTCTTGAGACCCTAGCCGTTGCAGGGATATATGCTATTGAAACAATAATTGTTAAACTCAGTATGGAAGAATCACCAAGTATTCCTAAAACAACCATGGAAAGAACTAATGGTGGAATTGCCATTAATATATCCATTATCCTTAAAAAGAAATAATCAAATTTATTACCAAAATATCCTGCAGAAAACCCTAAAATAACACCAATAATTGTAGAAAAAATCGAAGTCATAAGCGCAACTGTTAATATGGATTTACTACCATATACAATTCTAGATAGAATATCTCTACCCATTGCATCTGTTCCTAAAAGGTGATTAGCTACACCAGGTGATACCATTTGATTATCTGCATCAATTGCAGTATGGGTAAAATCTACGAGTGAAGCACCAAAAATTGCAATAAAAATCCAAAAAAATAAAACTATAATTCCAATAATAGCTAATGGACTTTTCTTTAATTTATATAAAAAATAATTCATTATCTTTGCCCTCCTTGGAAACGAATCCTAGGGTTTAAATAACTATATAATATATCTGTAATCATTGTAGACACTGAATAAATAATTGTAATGATTAATACACATGCCTCAATTAGTGGTATATCTCTTGTTTTAATTGCTGTCATTAATAATGAACCCATTCCAGGGAAACCAAATAATGTCTCAACAACTACTAGTCCACCAAATAACCATCCCATGTTCATCCCAATTATTGTAATAGTAGGAAGCATAGCATTCTTTAATGCATGCTTGAATATAACATATCTTTTTGGCATACCTTTTAATGATGCAGCTCTTATATAATCAGAATGCATTACTTGAATCATTGATGATCTTTGCATCCTAGATATGTATCCAAACATAACAAAAGTTACTGATAAAGCTGGTAAAATTACAATTTGTAAATTTTGCCAAATACTTTCTCCAATTGGAATAACACTTACTATAGGCAACCAATCTAAAGCCACAGCAAATATTGAAATTAAAAACACACCTGATACAAATTCAGGTAAAGCCATTGTAGCTAAACCAAAAAAAGAAATAATTTTATCTGTATTAGAATTTTCTTTAACGCCAGCTATAATTCCCAAAATAATAGAGAAAGGAACAAATATAATAAAAGCAGTTAATGCTAATATTAAAGAATGACCTACTCTTCTCCATAAAATTGAATTTATAGCTACACCTTGCATGTAGATAGACTCTCCTAAATCTCCAGTAATTACTCCACTAACCCAACGAACATAACGTTGTAGAGCTGGATCATTTAGACCTCTAGCTTCTCTTAGTGCATCTAGAGCTTCAGGAGTTGCACTTTGACCTAAAATCATTTGTGCAACATCTCCAGGCATTATTTCAACAAGCATAAAAATAATAAAAGACATAACTAATAAGGTCAGTAATAACGTACCGAACCTTTTAAGTATTATCTGTACAATCCTATTCATATTTTACCTTAAAAAACATTTTGTACTGGTTAAAATTAATAAAAAACATTATAGCTTATATTCAAAACCAGGAAAGATAGCTATTATGTTTACTAATTATTTCTTAAGAATTTAGTATGGATATAATAAAGCAATAAAAATTGAAAATTATTTTAATTTACAATTCAATTATAAAAATACTACTTTATAAACAAAAACATACAACAGTTTTATTTTCAAAACTAAGGTTTATAAAGGTAAATAATTAGTAAAGTTGAGTATATAATACACCCTATCTATAAATTAAACTTGAATTGAACCCATTTGTCAAGTTTTTAAATTTTGGCCAAAATGTCCATAATTTGAAAAATAGAAAAAGTTTATATACAAAACAATAGCTATAAACAACTATTTAAGTTAATTAAATAGCTATGAGAAAAATATAAATACAAAATATGATTTTAAATCAAAACAAGAGTGAATATCTATTTTAAAGCGCTTTAGAATATATAAATTGTTAATTTTAGCCATTAGCATGCTCACTAATTTTACTAATTAATTTTTTTAAAAATACAATAGCATCACCTTCAACAACTATATCTGAAATACTACATATTGGAGCATCTTTATTTATGTTTATAGAAATAATAAATGGTATATCTTTTAACCCTTCAACATGTTGCAAAGCTCCATGTATTCCAAATGCAATGTAGAGAGACGGACTTACGGTTTTACCAGATTGTCCCACTTGTATCGATCTAGAAACAATCTTTTTATCAACAACAGCTCTTGAAGCACTTAAATTACCATTTAATAGAGAAGCTAACTTTTCTAATTCCTCTATATCTGTACATCCAGCTCCTGCTGAAACTAAAACATCACTTTTTTTTATATCATAAGGTATAACTTTCTTTTCAACTTTTTTAACCTTAATATTACAATAATTATATTTAAGATTATTTAGAAAGATATAAGAAGTTTTTTTATCAGCAACTTTATTATATAAAAAGATTCCACTTCTAACACTCATCATTATAGGGCCATCGCCTAAAACTTTTATTGCTGCCATTATTTTCCCACTGTATGCAGGTCTAATTAAACTTACTTGATTATTTTTATTTGAAATGGCTGTTACATCTGCTACAATTCCTGTTTTTAATTTCATTGCAACAGAGGGAGCTAAACATCTACCTATTGAAGTTGCTAAAAAAAGAATTGCATCAAAATTATATATTTTTTGCAATTGAGAATATATTTCACCTATTGCTTTTTGGTCAATTAATTGTAACTTAGTATCTTCGATTTTTAAAACCTTATCAAAAAAACCTTCTAAAGGAGAATCTTCTTTTGAGTTTATCACTAATGCATAAGTTTCAACATTTTGATTAATATACAATTGTCTTGAAGCTTCTAAAAGACTTAAAGATTCGTTTCTAAAATTCTCTTCAACATATATAAGTACTTTCTTCATATTAGATAAAACCTTTTTCCTTTAAGAATTCATATATAACTTGTACACCTTCTTCATCCGCTTGAACTATTTTTTTATCTCTTGTTTCATATTTTTTAACATGGGTACTATTAACCTTAGTTAAGGAGCCTTTAATGCCTATAGTAGACTCATCAAATTTTAATTGTTTATTTGATATAATTTGTATTTTATCAGAAACATCTAAGTTCAAATTTTTATAACGAACATAAGGAAGTCTATAATTTGATTCTCTTGTAAGACTTAATATTGCAGGTAATTTTATTTCATAGGTAACTGAAGAATTTTCATTTTCAACATTTACAGTTGCAACTTCTCTACCAAAAGAAGTTTCATCAATTTTAGAAATTGAATTTAAATGATCCAATTTTAAACATTGAGCGATTTGAGATGGAACATGAGATGTATCTCCATCTATAGAGTGAGTACCACTTAGAATACAATCATAATTAATTGTAGATAAATGCTTTGATAGTATTTTACTAGTAACATAAGTATCACTTCCAGCATATAATGAATCGCTAATTAATGTAGCTTTATCAAAACCAACTCTTAAAATATTTTCAATTTGAGGAATAAGAGATTTTGGAGCCATACTTATAACTTCTATAAAAGTATCAGGATTTTTTTTCTTTATGTTCAAAGCAAAACCTAAAGCACAGGCATCATCCGGATTGATATTCATACTACTATCTTGTCTAATAATTGTATGCGTTTCATAGTTATAGCTAAAATTATCTACATCTGGGACAAACTTAACTAGACAAACTATATGCATAAATTTAATTCTCCTTTTGTTAATTTAATTAAATATATATTAAGAAACAACATGGCAACACCTAATTGGTACTGCCATGAAAAACACATTTTAAAGTAAAACTATTCAATATATTTTAATCCATCTTCTTTTGGGAAAATATTACCATAGTTCATAATACCTTTAGGATCAAAAGCATTCTTTAGAGTTTCTAGCATATAGTAAGCTGAACCATGTTCTTCTTTTGCCCATTCACTACGATATTTACCAATACCATGGTGATGACACATTGATCCACCAAATTTTAAAGTTTCTTCAACAATAATTCTTTGTAATGGATGGTGATAAATGATTAACTCATCTTCTGGTTCACATAAAATTTTATAATTATAAACAAAATACATGTTAGTACCATTTAAATACGAATGAGATGAATGTCCACCTAGCATAGTTAAATCATTTACACGAGGATATTCTGCTTTAACACGTTTAATTACACTGTTATAGATTTTAGGAATAGTTTCCCAATCTGCAGATATTTCTGTTGTAAATCCACTATGGTAATCATTTTCAATCATTCCTTCAAATTCATCATCAATATCTTTTTGTGACCAGTTTAATTGATTAAACCAAGTTTCAATTAATGAACTATCTACTTGCTTAATAATACCGTCTTTATGTAATTCAACAGCATCTTCAATTGCTTGAGATGTTGCATCAACTATTCCCTTAGGGCCTTCTGCCATGAATAATAAAACACATTTGTTTTCATAAAAATGATAGAAATGTTGAGCAGCATCTTCTTCGGAATATGTTCTAGCTACAGATGGTCTAAAACCATTAACCATAACTTCTCTTAATACTTTAATACCAGA
Organism: Pleomorphochaeta sp.; assembly: GCF_050031695.1. Classification (GTDB taxonomy): domain Bacteria; phylum Spirochaetota; class Spirochaetia; order Sphaerochaetales; family Sphaerochaetaceae; genus Pleomorphochaeta. Next base: position 103,232 of record NZ_JBNAIC010000013.1, read on the forward strand.
TTCAACATCTTTTACTAAATAACCATAAAATCTATTATTATCTGGATAATACTTAAATATCTTTACTGTAACTTCTGTTATGTAACATAAAGTACCTTCATTTCCGATTGCTATGTGACGGATATCTGGTCCTCCTGATCTACGAGGAACATTTTTTATTCTAGATACGTGACCATTAGGGAAAACACATTCAAGACCAACTACCATATCTTCAATTCCACCATATAAAGTTGAGAATTGTCCAATACTCCTAGTTGCAACTAATCCACCATATTTAGCAACAGGTTTTGATTGAGGAGAATGACCTGTAGTAAAACCTACTTTTCTTAATTCATCTTCTAATTCTTGAAGAGGAACACCTGCTTGTACAGTTGCTTGAGAATTATAAGTATCAATCTTAATAATTGAATCTAAGTGTAAAGCATCAATAACAATTGTAATATCTTTCCAGTTTTCTAGACCACCTTCAGTAGCAGTCTTACCACCTCTTGCAATAACATTTATTTCATTTTCATTGCAATACATTAACAGTTTTCTTACTTCCTCTGTATCTTTAGGATATACTATCGCAATAGGACTTGGTACATTTAATACCTTACGAGCTTTAGCATACTTCTTATATCTATCTGCAGCTGCATCATATAAGGCATCGCTATCTGTGTTAACTTGCTCTTTAGAGAGCATCTCTTCTAATTGTTTAAGAATTATTTTTGTATCCAAGTTTTTACTCCTAAGATTTATTTTAAGTTGATTAATACCTTTCTATAGTATCCTTATCGATTCTTAGGTTAAGCGTAAAACTTTAAAAGGTCAAGGATTTTTTGGAAATTTTTTCTAAATATAATAAATAATTAATATTTTTTGGAAAATTTTCCATTTTAGTATTTTCTAAATATTCTTTTTTATGATACTATAAGTTTAACAAAGGAAATTATAAAAATGATACATATTGATTTTACTTCATTGAACAAACTTGAAAAACAAATACATCAAACATTACTCAAAGCTTCAGAAACAAAGCAAACTTTAAGAATTACAGAAGCTGCAGAACTATGTGGTTGTTCAGTTTCAAAGATATCAAAAGTATCAAAAAAAATTGGTTTTACTAATTTTAAACAGTATGTTGATTTTTTATACAATAAAGAGACAATCAAAAAGTCTGAATCTATAGAAATTGATAAAATAAATGAATTTATAACTAATTTTGATTTTAAAGCAGTAGATGAAATTATAGAATTAATTAATAGTCATGAGAAAATAATATTATTCGGATATGGACCTTCTTTATTATTAGCACAATATTTTGAATATCGACTAAGAACAGTTTGCCCAAAAGCTATTATGGCGGTAGTAGATAAACTTAGCGTTAATACTATGACTGATTCTTCTTCACTATTATTAATATTTACAGCAACTGGAGCATATAGAGATTTTAAAGATATATATAATACAACTTCAGCTAAAGGTGCTGAAGTCGTAATTATTGCACAAAATTATAACCTATCACTTACTAATCAATGTGATAATATAATTTATTTATCTAATTATTCAAATCCAAAAGAATTAGCTCCTTTTGAACAATCAAGAACACTTTCCTTTATTTTTATGGAAGAAGTTATTCAAAAAATAATTACTACGAATAAATTAAACAAGTAATTACAGATTTTTGATCTTACTTAAATTCGTAAACTTTTCTATCTACTATATTTTTTAACTCTTTTTTATCACAATAGGCTGTTAAATTATAATCAATAAGTTTTAAGGTTTTTTCCCAGTTATGTTGCATATAATCTTGTCCTGCAGCATGAGGTGTTATTATTAAGTTTTCTATTTTCCAAGCTCTATGATTAGGTAAAATTGGCTCTGGATTAAATACATCTAATGCAGCACCAGCTATTTTACCATTTTCAATTGCATCACATAAAGCTTCGTTATCTATAGTTGAACCTCTTCCAGTATTAACTAACACAGCTGTTTTTTTCATCAAATTAATTCTATCTTTATTCATCAAATTTTGAGTTTCTAAAGTTGATGGAATAACCATAGCTACAATATCTGCTTGTGGAATATACTTATCAATTTCAGTAAAACTATGAACTTCATCTACATATTTTACTTCTTTTGTTATATCTCTTCTAATCCCTATTACTTTTACATTAAAAGCTTTAAGAATTTTTGCAAATTCACTTCCTATATCTCCAAGTCCAACAACTAAAGCCGTTGAATTTCTTAAAACCATTACATCTCCAAGATCCTTCCAAATAGATAGTTGTTGATTATCCCTATATAAATGAATTTTTTTCATAAGTGATAATAATAATGAGAACATAAATTCTGATTGAGCTTCACCATAAGAACCTTTTGCATTTGTAATAACAACATTATCAGGTAAAACATTTTTCTCTAAATATTTATCTACACCGGAAGAAATCATTTGTAACCATTTTAAATTCTTTGCATTTTTTAAATATTTTCTAGGAGGATAGCCAATGATTATTTCAGCTGATTCAACATCCTCTCTTGTTATATTAACCTTTTCTTTATCTTTATATATAAAATTTATTTTATCTTCAAATTTAACAAAATTTAGTTTTTCATCTTTTGTTAATTTTACAAGAACTAAAGCATTTATTTTATTCATTATCGACTTTTCTCCTTTTAGTTAAGTAATAATATTCTAAGAGAATAATTAAAAAAAAACCATTCAAAGAATGATTTTTTTTATTAATATAATATTATTATAATTGACTATACTTAGTTTTTAAAACTATGAATTGGAGCTGGTATTCTACCACCCCTATTTATAAAATCAGCACAGGATTTAGTGTTAACTTTCATAATAGGCGCAAAACCTAACAATCCACCAAATTCTGCCGAGTCTCCTAGAGTTTTCCCAATTACAGGAATAATCCTAACTGCAGTTGTTTTTGCATTTATCATACCAATAGCAGCTTCATCAGCTATAATTCCAGCAATTGTAGTTGCTTCAGTATCACCAGGGATTGCAATCATATCTAAACCTACAGAACAAACACAAGTCATTGCCTCTAGCTTTTCAATACATAAATCTCCATTAGCTGCAGCATTTATCATATTTTGGTCTTCACTTACTGGAATAAAAGCACCAGATAATCCACCAACAGAAGAAGATGCCATTATACCACCTTTCTTTACTTGGTCATTAAGCAAAGCTAATGCAGCAGTAGTTCCTGGACAACCAACCTCTTCTAATCCCATACTTTCTAAGATTTCAGCAATTGAATCCCCAATTGCAGGAGTTGGTGCTAAAGATAAATCTAATATACCAAATGGAATATCTAATCTTTTACTTGCTTCTTGTGCAACTAATTGTCCTAATCTAGTAACTTTAAACGAAGTTTTTTTAATCATCTCACAAAGATCAGTAAAACTCTTACCTTTTACTTTTAATACTGCCTCATTAATTACACCAGGACCACTTACACCAACATTAATAACATTATCGGTTTCAGTTACCCCATGAAAAGCACCAGCCATAAATGGATTATCATCAGGAGCATTACATAAAACTACTAATTTAGAACAACCAATACTATCATTATCTTTAGTTAAAATTGCAGTTTGTTTAACAATTTCACCCATCAATTTTATAGCATCCATATTCATACCAGTTTTTGTTGAACCAACATTTACTGATGAACATAAACAATCAGTTTTCGCCATTGCTTCTGGAATTGATTTAATTAATAATTCTTCGCTTTTTGTCATTCCCTTTGCAACAATAGCAGAATATCCACCTATAAAATTTACCCCAACATCTTTAGCAGCATTATCTAAGACAACTGCTAACTCAACATAATCTTGAGGAGTTTTACAAGCTGAGGCTCCAACAAAGGCTATTGGTGTTATTGAAATTCTTTTGTTAACTATTGGAATTGCAAAATCACTTTCTATCTCTTTACCAACTTTTACTAAGTCTTTAGCTGTAGTTGTTATTTTTTCATAAATATTTTTCTTTAATATTTCTAAATCACTATCTATACAACTTAAAAGACTAATACCCATGGTAATAGTTCTTACATCAAGATTGTATTTTTCAAACATTTGATTAGTATCAACAACTTCATTTAGATTTGGCATTCGTTCCTCCTAAATGCGTTGCATTTTTAAAAATATTTCTGATTTTTGTAGTTTAATCTGAATTCCTAAATCTTCACCAATTTTATTTAAATCTTGAGAAACCTCATGAAATTCTTTACTACACTTATCCGTATCACAAACCATCATCATTTGAAACAATCCATCAACAATTGTTTGAGATATATCTAAAATATTCACATTATTATCTGCTAAATAAGTACAAATAGTAGCAATAATTCCAACACTATCTTTTCCTAAAACGCTAATTATCGATTTTTTCATGATTAAGATTATATAAAATAAGAAACAAAAATAGAATATTTGTAGAAGATAATTATATAAATATTTATAATTTTAACTTTAAGAAATTATTCAAATGTTTTTTTTAGTAAAAATAAAATATGATTAGTAAAAAATGATAGATTAAACAATATTATATATAGTTTTTAATTACATATTTACTTGTCATTGCTCTCATAAGAGAAAAATAGCCTAATTCGAATTGAATTATATCGCCAACTTTATATTTTTTGTCATCAGTTTTTATTTGAACTATTAAATAATCACTACTTGCACCAAGAATTTTAAGATTTTTATCTACAGGCTTCATTGTTTCAATATCACAATCTTGTTTACCTATCGCTAAAAGACATCTTTTAATAATTCCTTCATCTATTCTTTCTTGTGGTTTTTTCCCATAACTATCTACACCAACTTCACCCCAAGATATAGAAGGTTTATATTTTAATTCTACTATTTCGGCATTCAAAATAAAAGCATTAGAAGATGTCCCTTTTATATATGTATATGTACAACGTTCTTTTCCAAAAAGTAAACTCTCCCCAAGTCTTAAATTATTTATACTATTAGGAATTTTCCCATCTCTCATTATATTAATACTAGATGAATTTCCTCCACTTATTACTATATTATTTACATTTATCACACTTGCAAAGTCATCTAAAGCTATCATGTTTTCTTCGCTTGGAATTACAAAAGAATAACAACTTAAATTTGTTCCAATTCCATAGAGTTTAACATTAGAAAATGTTTTTACTTTATTAGCAACTTTGATTAATTCGTCTTTTTTTATATACCCTTCTCTTAAATCTCCTAAATCAACCATTAAAATTATTTCATGTACCTTATTTTGCTTTTTAGCTTCTTTATTTAATTCATAAATTGTTTCTAATTCTGAATTAAGTGAAACATCGCTATACATTACAACATCTTTTATTTGGGAAATAGGGGGAACTCTTATCAACCATTTTTTTATTTTAAAATCTTTTACTCTTTTAAGGTTTTCTATTCTTGCATCACCAATTGTATCTAATCCACCATCTATGTAAGCTTGAACAATTTCAGGGGAAGCTGAAAAAACTTTAGTAACTCCTGTAACATCTATTCCATGAGTATTACAGAGATTTTTAACAAAACTTACATTTTCTTTTATTGTCTTTAATTGAATATCTAGTCTTGGATATTCCATTTTAGTACTCCTAATATACTCATTAATAAATACTTATTTTTTTTCGCTTCTAGTTAATATTTTTATAAATTTACTAAAAGATTAATCTGCATTTTATATAATAAATAAACAGTTTTTTTTAAAGAAAAACAAAAAGGGATTCAATCTATTATTAAAATAGATTATTTCTAATGATAAATTATATTATGATATCACTAGTAAAAAACTACTTAATATAATTAAAATCCCCTTTAATATATAATATAACAACTTTTACTTATTTTATTTTAATAAGGCTTTAATTATAGATAAGTAACTATTTGCCGCTCCATTTAATTGAGAAAGTTCAATGTATTCATCAATAGTATGTGCTAAATTTTCTTTAGATGGACCAATTCCTATAGTTTTAATACCTTCAACACCAGCATAATAACTACCATTAGTGCAGAAATCATAAATTGTAATATCAGGATAAAAACCATCTTCATTAAGTTGTTTTAAACAATCTTGAATATATTTTTCGTCCTTATCATATAACCAAGCTGGGAAAAATTTAGTTGCTTCTATTTTTTCACCTGTGTAACATTTATTAGTAGCTGATACATAAGAAGCTTTTGCTTTTATTTTAGGGTTTTTAGATTCTAAATCCATAAGACAGTTCTTTATTGTATCTAAAACACTTTCTCTAGTCTCTCCAACTAGAGTACGTCTATCATAAACGCATCTACAATAGGATGGAACACAACTAGCTCCTGGATAAGGATCAGATTTAATATCTGTTAACTCTAAAATCCCTTTCTTTAATATAGGGTGTTCATTAACAGGCAGATTATTTATAGCATTTATAACTTCACACATACTATATACAGCATTATTACCATTTTCAGGATGTGCACTGTGAGAAGGCATTCCAAATGTTTCTATTGCTATTTCAGCTCTTCCTCTTTGTCCAATTTTTAAATTTAACTCAGATGATTCACCAATTACAACATAATCAGGAGAATAAGTATCACATATTTTTTTTGATGCAACACCTTCAAATAATTCTTCATGAACTATACCAGCAACAATTATTCTACCTAAAAAATCTCTATCTGTTATTTGGGCATAATCTAATGCAGCAATAGCCATTGCTGAAAGACCTCCCTTCATATCAGATGTACCCCTGCCATAGATACGATTATTTTTGATTTCTGCACCAAATGGATTTACACTCCACTTTAATTCATCCCCAATCGGAACAGTATCTAAATGTCCATCAAAAACTATAGTAGGTCCATCTTTTTTTCCATTAATAATTCCAACTACATTTCCATAAGAATCAATTTTTACTTCATCAAAGTTATTTCCTTCAAAGAAAGACTTTAAAACTAAAGATACTTCTTCTTCTTCACCAGAATAGCTTTTTGTTCTAACTAAATTTTGACATAATTGAATTAGCTTTTCATCATTTTCCTTATTAAGCATCTATACTTCCTTATATGTATTATTATTTTTTAAATATACAACATTTTTTAGGATCCCAACACATTCAGAAATGGTAAAATCATCACGATTTAAAACAATACTTTTATTAGAATATAAATTATATTTATCATTAGAATAATATTTTCTATAATTTCTTCTAACTAAATCCATTTTTCTAACTAGTTTTTTTGAATCATTATATGAAGAGTTATATTTTTCTTGAATGTTTTTAATTCTGAACTCTAAAGGTGCTGTGATATATACTTTAATTAAGTTCTCTTTATTTCTGAGTATATAATCCGATAATCTTCCAACAATAATACATGATTCACTTTCAGCTAAATCCCTTATTATTTCTTTTTCTATTTGAAAAAGTTTATCACTTGATTTAGTAAAAATAGAATTCGGAAAAATAGAATTTAAATTATCATTAGTAACTTTTTCATCAGCAAAAACTAATGAAGAATCTCCGATTCCTCTTTTAACAGCTGCTTTATGTAATATGTCCTTATCATAAAGAGTCATATTTAATAAATGTGAAAGTTGTAAACCAATTTCATGACCATCTGCACCAAAATCTCTTTCTATTGTTATAATAATACGAGAACTCATTATAATCTCCTTAAATAAAATTAGATAAAAACTTTTTACACCTTTCAGTTTTAGGATTATTAAACATTTCTTTAGGAGAAGATTCTTCTACAATATATCCATCATCCATAAATAGTATTCTATTTGCAACATCTCTTGCAAAACCCATTTCATGAGTAACAACAACCATTGTCATTCCTTCTTTTGCTAAAGATTTCATAACATCTAATACTTCACCTACCATTTCAGGATCTAAAGCACTAGTAGGTTCATCAAATAATAAAATTTTTGGATTCATTTCAAGAGCTCTAGCAATCGCAACTCTTTGTTTTTGTCCACCAGATAATGTTGCTGGATATACATCCCTCTTATCAAATAAACCAACTCTTTTTAATAGCTCTTCAGCTTTTTCTATAGCTTCTTTTTTACTTAATTTTTTTAGTGTTCTAGGTGCTAATGTCATATTCTCAATAACAGTATAATTTGGGAATAAATTAAAATGTTGAAAAACCATTCCTATATTAGATCTATAATGATTAACATTCTTTACTTTATTAACATTTTGATTATTAACTATTATTTCACCTTTTTGAATCACTTCTAGTTTATTTAAGCATCTAAGCATTGTTGATTTTCCACTTCCAGAGGGGCCAATCAAACAAACGGTTTCACCTTTTTCAACGCTAAAAGTTATATCTTTTAATACAACTAAATCGCCAAATACTTTATTTACATGTTCGCATTTAATAATTTTTTCCATAAAATCCTCTTATTTTAGCGTTGATTATAATTTAATCTTTTTTCAACTCGCTTTGATAAATAAGTTAAAAATATGATTACTATTAAATATATTATTGCAGCATATGAATATAATTCAAAAGCCTTATAATTCCTTGCTATAATTACTTTAGAAGTAAGAGTTAATTCATTAACTGTAATAGCACTTAATATTGCTGTATCTTTTAAACTTGATATGGATTGATTCATAAGTGATGGAATCATAATTTTTATTGCTTGAGGAAAAATTACTTTTCTCATGGTTTGAAAATAGCTTAATCCTAAACTTCTAGCAGCTTCAGTTTGTCCAATATCGATAGCTTGTACACCTGCTCTAAATATTTCTGCCATATATGCAGACGCATTTATGGCTAATATTATTATTGCCGCGCTATTAGTATCTAAAGAATTCTTTATTACACCAAAATAAAGAAATAATGCTAGAATCATTAATGGTATACCACGAACTATTGTAATATAAATATTTGCTATTTTCTCAAGTACTTTTATACCACTTATTGCAAATACACAAAGTATAATACCTAAAATAATTGCTATAAAAATACCAAAGAATGCTATAATTAAAGTTAGTTTTAAACCATCTAATAACATTGGTAAATATTTTATAAACAATTCAAAATATTCAATCATTTATTGCCCCTTTTTTTATCAATTATTAGGAGAAAGCTTAATAGCCTTCTCCAAAATTTATGATAGATTATTTGAATTGATTTACAATTTCATCATATGTACCATTAGCTTTAATTTTTGCTAAACCTTCATTGAATTTTGCAAGTAAATCTTGGTTTTCACCTTTTTTAACTGCAAATCCATTTTGAGGAGCTGCTTCAATAGCTTCAATAGCAACTTTTAGATTTTCTTGAGCACCAATAGAAATTTGATAACTAATTACAGGATAGTCTTCTAATAAGAAATCAGCTTGAGCATTTGATACAGCTAACATCATACTAGCTGAATCAGGATAAACATTTACACTAAATCCATATTTACTAGCATTATCTTGTGACCATAACATACCAGTAGTCCCTTCTTTACAAGCTGCAACTTTGCCTTCTAAATCTTCAAAACTTGAAATACTATCATCATTAGCATTTACAACCATTGAAGATCCAGATTCATAATAACCATCTGAGAAATCTACAACTTCTTTTCTAACTTCTGTAATATTCATACCAGCTATTGAAGCATCAATGGTTCCAGAGACAAGTGCAGGGATAATCGCTGAAAAATCCATAGGATTTAATTCATATTCAAAGCCTTCTAATTCAGCAATAGCATCAAGAAGTTCTACATCAATTCCATGATAATCACCCATGTTATTTCCACTAGATACAATTGTACCAGTTATTTCTTCACCTTCTTCTAATTGAATAGAAAACGGTGGATATGATGCATCACAAGCAATCTTATAAACTTTTGTTTCTTCTACTGTTTCTGTTTCACTTGAACCAGAAGCAAATACCATACTCCCAACTAAACTAACCATTGTTAATAAAATTAAAATTTTTTTCATTTTTTTCATCCTCTTAAAATAAAAAAAAGACGCAAATATTGTTAATCAATATTATACGTCTTTGTATTAAATTATGTATTTTTCATAAACTTATATGAGAATATTATATTTAGTCAATAGTGTTTTATTTATTTATTTTTCAATTTATTTTATTTTAAAAAACAAAGTAATAAAACTAATTAATATAATTGCTATTATAAAATATTTAAAAACTTCAACACCAAAAAATTGAAAAATCTGCTATATAAGCAAATTAAACGGAATTATTGTAAAAAATATATATATGTAAAATATCGCAATTATTTACTTATAACAATATTAGTAAAAACAGATGCTGAAAAATATTTTTTTTATTTTAAAAATCACTTTACTAATCGCTAATAAAAGTATCAATAGCTATAAATATATCAAAATTTGGATAGTCTTCTTTTAATTTAGATACAATAGAATCTCTAAGAGAGAACTTATCTTCTATAGAAAAATCAACAACAATATCAAAAGATAGTTGTTTTGCACTAGAGTTAATATAGAAAGCATGCATAGATAAAATGCCTTCAATAGATACAACATATTTATTGATTTTATTATATATTTCAACAATATTTTTATCATCTGAATTAGTAGCGTAAATACCAAAGGTTAATAAAATACCATATTCTTCATACATATCTAATCTAAGTTTTCTTGTTAATTCAAATATATCTTTTGTTTTAATATTTTCATCAAGCTCAATATGAACAGATCCAATCATAGTCTCAGGACCATAATTATGTAATATTAGATCATAAACACCTATTATTTTATCTTCTTGGCTTATCTTGTTTTTTATTTCTTTAGATAATTTACTATCAATCCTAGAACCTAAAATTCTATCTAAAGTATCACTTAACATATCCCATCCAGCTTTTATTATAACTAATGAAATTAATACACCAATAATTCCATCAATATTTATATCCCATATATATGAAATTAATGCTGAAATTAAAGTTGATAAAGAAACAACTGCATCGAAGAAAGCATCTGTACCGGAGGCTACTAATGCAACTGAATTTACTTGCTTACCAACTCTCTTAGTATATCTACCTAAAAATAATTTTACAAAAATAGCTACAATGATAAACAGAAGCATTAATGGGGTAAAAGATGATAATACTGGATTAATAATTTTTTTTAACGACTCAATGAATGATGTAGCTCCTGCAAAAAAAACTATTGAAGAAACTATTAAAGCACTTAAATATTCAATTCTTCCGTGCCCTAATGGATGCTTATTATCTGCAGGTTTGAGTGCAAGTTTCATCCCAATTATAGTAATTATTGAAGAAAGTGCATCACTAAAATTATTTATAGCATCCATTACTATAGCAATAGATGATGATAATAAACCAATAATTATTTTAAATATTGAAAGCAAAATATTAGTAACAATAGCAATCATACTTGTTCTTACAATTTGCTTATCTCTAGACAATTTATTTTTCATATTTTTCCCTCAAATTAAGACAAACACATGGATAGACTATATTTCATTTTTAATTAATTAATAAAAAACGAACAATTAAAAAGATAAAAAAAAACAAATCTCTAAATGAGATTTGTGTAATGCCGAAGACGAGACTTGAACTCGTACGTCCTAAAGGACATTGGATTTTAAGTCCAATGTGTCTACCAATTCCACCACTTCGGCGCTGTATTTAAGCTATCAAAAAACCATACTTACGTCAACTAGTTTTTTAGAAAAATAATCATTTTTTTTAATTAATATACTAATTCTTTTTAGGTAAACTAATTAGTTTTATTTATTATTTTCCTATATCGTCAAATATATATTAAAAAAACGATAAATCAATAAATTTCTTATTTTCTTAAGCTATAATTAGTATATAATCTATATTTTTAGCCCATATCATATCCCAGATATGAGCTATTTTTTTTAATAATAAAAACTAATCTTTTTCTACTATCATATTAGAATTTTCTGCAACTGCATAAGTACAAACAATATCACCTGTAACATTATTCATTGTTTCAAACATATCTAAAATAGGATTAATACCTAAAGCAAGACCTACAATAATAGCAATTTGATCTGGTTGTAATCCCATATTTTGCAAAATAATGAATAACAACATTAAAGAGCCACCTGGAACACCACCAGCACCAACAGATGCCAAAACTGTAGTAATAACAAGAATAGTTAATCCAGTAAACCCTAAATTAACACCAAACATATTTGCAGCTAATACTGCAAAAAATGGTAAGTGAACACATACACCGTCCATATTAATAGTTGCACCTAAAGGAAGAGCAAAAGCAGATAAACTTGGATCTACATTAATTTCATCTTCTGCTACTTTAATAGATACAGGTAAAGTAGCTGCTGAACTACGTGTTACAAAAGCTGTTAATGGTGCTTCTTTAATCTTAAATAATACTTCATAAGGATTTTTTCTAACAAATATTGCAATCATAGCAGGATAAACAACTACTACCATAAATAGAATACCTAAAATTACACCTAAAGTTAATGAAACGTATGGTCCAAATAAAGCAGAACCATAGTTAGCAAAATTTACTGATGTTAATGCAAATACACCAATTGGAGAATATGCTAATACCCAATCAACTATAGTAAATACACCTTCTTGAGCTGTTTTTACAAGATCCAAAAGAATAGTAATATTTTTTTTAGAGCTTTCTGAAGCTTTAGGATTATCCAAATTAATTTTAAGAGCTAATCCAAAAGCAATAGCAAAAACAATTATTGCTAAGAAATTACCATTAGATAAAGCTTCAAAAGGATTTTTAAACATACCTAGTAAAACTTCAGTTAAAGCACCAGTAGTTGATACTGAAACAGTTTCAACAGCAGTGTTTGAAGTAACTAAATCTTTCCATAATGCAATATTTGAACTACCCGGATTAAAAATAGTAGCTAATAATGAACCAACAACAGCTGCTAAAAGTGATGTTGCAAAATACCATACTATTACTTTAATACCAATTTTTCCAAATTTTCCAGTAGGTAGGGAGGCAGCCCCAGATATTAAAGATAAGAAAATAACAGGAACAACTACCATTTTCAACATCGAAACTAAAACATTACCAAATGGAGATACAACCTTAGTATATCCACTTACATTAATGTTTGATAACCATAGAGCAACACCTATGATTAAACCAGCAATAAAACCAATAATGATTTTCATTACTAAATTTTTTTTCATACAAATCCCCTTTATTAATAAAAGTAATAACAGTTAATTATTATACTAAGTTTTAAAGTAAGACAAGTTTTTTTTATTATTTTATACAAAGTTTCACTATATTAAACTTATATATTGTAACTTAATTAATTCTCTTTTTATTAATTGTTCAACTTCTTCTTCAAAAAAACTATGAATGGGGTAACCTATCTATTAGCACTTAGAAAGTGCAACATCTTTATTAAATTTATAATAATATTTATAATAGAATAAAGAGAAATATATGGCAAAAATAAGTAAAGAAAAAAGACAAATTATATTAAACAATGCAACATTAAAAAATATTGAATATGTAGATTCACATGCACATTTATTAGTAATTGAAGAAAAAGGCGAAGATATAAACAACATCTTAAAAGTAATAGATGATAATAATTATGTTATCTTAGATATAGCAATAAATGAATACGATATTGAAAAGAGATATAATAAACTAAAAGATTATAAAAACATATATTTAAGCACGGCTTTAGGGCCATGGGGTACTAAAGATACTAAAGAAGATAACTCAAAGATTATAAAAACTTTACAAGAAAATATTAATAATTATCCAATAAAAGCTATTGGAGAAATAGGTTTAGATAACTATTGGAATTATTCAACAAAAGAATTACAAGAAGATTTATTTATTAAACAAATAGAACTTGCAAATAATAATAATTTACCAATTCTAATTCATAACAGAGAAGCTGATAATCAAATAATAAATATTTTAAATAATATAAAATTAAAAAGAGAAAGCACAATACATTGCTTTTCTTCAGATTTAAATTTTGCTAAATTTGCTCTTGATAAAGGTTTTTATATTTCTTTTGCGTCTACAATTACTTATAAAAAAAATGAAGAATTAAGAAAAATATTACAATATGTTCCACTCGATAGATTATTGCTAGAAACAGATTCACCATATTTAAGCCCAGAACCATTTAGGGGTAAAACTAACACACCTTTATTAATTCCACTTTCTTACAAAAAAGCTGCAGAAATTAAAAAAGTAACGATTGAAGATCTCGCAATAAATGTAAAAAGAAATTTATTACACCTTCTTGATGATTCTTCAAATCAGTAGATAAAACAATATTTTCACTATTTTCTAAATTTACTAAAGGTATTAAGTCTTCATAAATTACATAGTGAAGATCATTAGTTTCTACACAATTAGATTGATAGGCCTCAAAATTATAAACGATATTATTTTCTACTCTATTAAAATAGGAAATCAAAGTGTTTCCTGTTGAGACAACTTCTACATTTTCTTCCTTATTAATTTTATTTACAATTTCGTATGCTTTTTGTTCTAATTCATTTCCTTCTAATTCTATTTTAGTTAACCCTTCATCACTATAGATAGTAGAAAAAGCACTAGCTTTTGATACACTAGTTGGCCAAGCTTTCGAGCTAATTAAATAGATATTTTTATTTTCTTTTTTTAAAGCTAAAGCTAATTTCTCAAAACCTGTTAAATAATCAACTGCTATATTTAAATTAGCTCTTTCAAGATTATTATCAATACTAACTAAATAATTATCTTCGAATAAAATATCTTTATCATATTCCATTAGCATAGAGATATAAGGAGATACTATAATTATTGAATCCTTTTCATAATCTTTATCAATCCACTGACCATCATTAAACTCATCTACCACAAAGATTATTCTATGATTATTAATTAAGAAATTATATTTTAATTTTGTTTTTTGATAATTAATTGTTTTATCATAATAGATTGAATCACAAATAAAATATATTGGTTTTCTTGTTAGATAAACAGCTTCAACTAGTAAAAATAATAATGTTATTATTCCAATAAACACAATAAATACAGTTTTCCCTTTCTTTTTCATAAAAAAACAGTACCAAGAGTAAATTCATTGGTCAATAGTAGAGCTATGTTGTTGACCGAAACGCTACAAAAATATAACATTGTGAATGAAAAAAACAAAACCAAATTAACAAGGAGCAAACAATATGACTTCTTACAAGGACTTAGGTCTAGTAAACACAACAGAAATGTTCAAGAAAGCTGTTAAAGGTGGATATGCTATTCCAGCTTATAACTTTAACAACATGGAACAATTACAAGCAATCGTTAAAGCTTGTGTTGAAACAAAATCACCAGTTATTCTACAAGTATCAAAAGGTGCTAGAGACTATGCTAATATTAATTTATTAAGAAACATGGCTCGTGGTGCAAATGAATATGCAGAAGAACTAGGTTATAAAATCCCAATCGTTCTTCACTTAGACCATGGTGATAGTTTTGAAACATGTAAAGAATGTATTGATAATGGTTTCTCTTCAGTAATGATTGATGGTTCACACTTCCCTTACGAAGAAAATGTAGCATTAACTAAAAAAGTTGTAGAATATGCTCACAAATTCGATGTAACAGTTGAAGGTGAATTAGGTGTTTTAGCAGGCATCGAAGATGATGTTGTAGCTGAACATTCAACATACACACAACCTGAAGAAGTAATTGACTTTGTTAGCAAAACTGGTGTTGATTCTTTAGCTATTTCTATTGGTACTAGCCATGGTGCAAATAAATTTAAACCAGAACAATGTACTAAAAACGCTGATGGTGTATTAATTCCACCTCCACTACGTTTTGATATCTTAGCTGACATTGAAAAACAACTTCCTGGTTTCCCAATTGTATTACACGGTTCTTCATCAGTTCCTCAAGAATATGTTTCTATGATTAATGAAAACGGTGGTGCTTTAAAAGATAGCGTTGGTATTCCTGAAGACCAATTAAGACAAGCTTCAAAAAGCGCTGTATGTAAAATCAATATTGACAGTGATGGTCGTTTAGCAATGACAGGTACTATTCGTAAAGTAATGAACGAAAAACCTGGTGAATTTGACCCTAGAAAATATTTAGGTCCTGCACGTGAAGCTTTAAAACAAATGTATATGCATAAAAACATTGATGTTTTAGGTAGTGCTAACCAAGCATAATTTATTATTAAATTTATTTAATATTTGCCATCCCTTAATATAAATTAGGGATGGTTTTTTTTATTAGAAAATAAATATATTTTATTATTCCTTAAAATTAAGTTGTAAATATATGATAAATTGGACTATCTTTTACAATTAACATTTATTTATTTTTTATAATAAAACTATTTGCATGCTTTGACACATTTGATTAGCTATGCTAGCATATAAATGAATACCAACAATACGTTGGTAAATTTTTCAAATATTAATAAGTGTTTTTTTATAATACACAAGGAGATCGATGGCTATAAAAGATTTACGGGCAAACAAACAGATCCGTGCGAAGGAAGTATTTGTAATTGATGCAGATGGTACACAAAAAGGTGTAATGAAGACATTTGAAGCAATAAATCTTGCTGATGAAGAGGGATTGGACTTAGTAGAAGTATCTCCAAATGCAAATCCTCCAGTTTGCAAAATTTTAGATTTTGGTAAATATCGTTATGAACAAGAAAAACGTTTACGCGAGGCTAAAAAGAATCAAACAATTATTAAAATGAAAGAAATCAGAATGCAACCTAAAATTGAAAGACATGACTTAGTTACAAAAAGTAAATTTATTGCAGATTTCTTAACAGAAGGAAACAAAGTTAAAGTTTCTATCCGTTTCCGTGGTCGCGAACTAGCTCATACAGAATTAGGAAAAGTTGTATTAGATAAGATACTCAATGAATTGACAGAAATGGGAATAAATTATAATATGGACCGTCGTCCAATGATGGAAGGAAAGATGATGAGTATGATTATCTCTCCTCAAAGAATGAAGAAAAAATAAAACGTTCGTTGAACGTAAATTATAAAAAGTTGCTGCAGGGGGAATCTTGTTCCCTGTGAGCGCAAAAGAGGTACATAATGCCAAAGATGAAAACAAGAAAGTCCGCTGCAAAACGGTACAAAGTTACAGGTACTGGCAAAGTTCGCTATAAAAAGCAAGGACTACGCCACATTCTCACTAAAAAAACCACAAAGCGTAAAAGAAGTTTACGCCACACTGGTATTCTAAGCGAAGCAGAAGCAAAAAAAGTAAAAGTTTTGCTTCCATACAAATAAGAGAGAGGTGAGAAAAAATGCCAAGAGCAGTTGACGGAACAAAACGTAAAGACAGAAGAAAAAAAATCCTTAAACAAGCTAAAGGATATTACGGTCGTAGAAGTACTAATAACCGTGTAGCTAAAGATGCAGTTGCAAAAGCTGGTCAATATGCTTATTGCGGTCGTAAAGAAAGAAAAAGAGATTTCAGAAAATTATGGATTGCAAGAATTAACGCAGCAGTTCGTGCTGAAGGTATTTCTTATTCACAATTCATACATGGCTTAAATAAAGCAGGAATTGCTATTAACCGTAAAGCTTTATCTAACATGGCTATTGAAGACAAGGCTTCTTTCAAGAGCTTAGTAGATACAGTTAAAGGAGTTTTAGCAGAATAATCGATGGAGGTATCGATGGACGCAAAATTACTTAAATCCAATATGACTAAATTGGAAGAAAAGGTTTTAAAAACCAAAGCTTTCATAGATGTTTTGAATAAAGAGAAGGCATGCCTTCAAGCTTCTAATGTTGAAAAAACTCAACAATTAGATCAATTGCAAGAAGATTATAACACTCTAAAAGATAAACATAATGAGCTTATTGCTGAACACAATAAACTTAAAATGGATTATACTTTTGCTAACAGCAGAGTTGAAGAACTAGAGCAATACGTTGATGAATACAAAGATAATTCAGAACAATTAGCTCAAAGTATTTCAAGATCTCTCGATACCTTAGAAGATATTCAAGGTCTTGAAGAAATAGAATTACTTGATAATATGAATCAAGAATTATCAGCAGCTGAAGATTTCACTACTGGTAGTGCTTTAGAAAATGAAATTCTCGATTTAGACGATCTTCAGTAATAATATTATTCAAGCAAGCTAACTTTTGAATTTACACAAAAACCTTATTTTTGAGGAAAAAGGCGAACTTTTTGTTCGCCTTTTTATATTTAATTAAAGTATATTAAAATTATACAATTCATTACCCTATCCCCCTTGAAACATCTTCTAGTTTTGTTTATTCTCCCTTTTGTAAAAGTCTAATAATTAAGCTTTAAACTTTTGCAATCATAGTGTACAATTTAAGTACCTTAGTTTTGATTAATTTTAGTGGTGTGAATGAGAGCGCATGTCTCTTGGCTCAACATATATCATTGGGATACGGAATAGCTATTTTGCATTGCTCCTTTTCCTATTTAGGAATTGGAACAGAATTTTTAGCTTAACTAGTGTCCCCCTTGAACCAACAGGTTCAAGAGCGAGCTCTATTCACATCACATTTCTTATATTCCCGAGGACAAAAAGATGAATAAAAACAACAAATTAGAGGGGATTGTATATATCAATCTTCCTTCAGAATTTAAAAAATCTATAAATGACTTTCAATTAAAGCCAGAAATACCAATTCCTTTCCAATTAGAAGAGGGAGTAAAAGAAGTAAACCCTAATGATATTTCAATAGAGAGAATAGTAGCTGCTATGATAAAAATAGTTGCTTGGGATTCTAAAAATCAACACATTGATTATTACAGAGATTTTATACAAGCTGCTCAAGAAGATGCTGTTAATCAGTTAAATATTGCTGCAATTGCTAAAGAGAAAGCTAAAGATTATGAATTTAGTGAAGAACTTTTTATAGCAGTTAACAACTTAGCTCCACAACCATCATCTTTTATTAATCTTGCAACACACTATTCAAACCAAGCAGCAATAAGAAAAGAAAAATCAGAAACTGAATATGACTACTATTTACAAAAAGCTTTTGGAACATTAAATGAAGGCTTAGAAAAATTTGAAGATAATCCTGATTTATTATGTGAAATAGGATATTTCCATGTTTATCAAAACAATATTGAAGCAGCTAGGGAATTTCTTGAAAAATATATTAAATTAGCAAGCAATGATGATGAAAGAATATCACAAGTAAAAAAACTACTAAGTGACATAAATGAAAAAATTGATGATGACTCTAAATTATTAGAAGCATACGATCAAATCAACCTATCTAATGAAGATAAAGCAATTAAACTATTAGACGAATTCTTAGAAAAAAATCCAGATGTTTGGAATGCTCACTTCTTTAAAGGTTGGGCTCTTAGAAGACAAGAAAAATTTGCACAAGCAAAACCTTGTTTCTTAGAAGCTCTTAAACTTGGCGAATGTAATAGTGAAATATATAATGAACTAGCAATTTGTGCATTAGAAGAAGGACAAAGAGAATTAGCATTATTTTATTTAGATACTGCAATAGATTTAGAACCTGAAAACATCACACTATTAACTAACTATGCTTTACTAAATTTAGAAGACAAAAATTATGATAAAGCTAGATATTTATTAGAAAAAGCTAGAACTGTCGATGAAAAAGATCCTTTAGTTATTCATTTAATTGAAATTTATACTAAAACTACAGGTGAAGAAATTAAGCAAATTATAAATGAAGAAGTCGTTGATGATTTAAAACTTAAAGAAGATCTTAAACATCAACATGACGATAAAGAGAATTAGAGCATAAGGATAATCAATGCAATATATTAGCCACAATAGCACTGAAACAATAGAAATCGGAAAAAAAATAGGTGCTTTATGTAAAGAAGGAACCGTTATCTCATTAAGAGGTAGTCTTGGTGCTGGAAAGACTGTTATTGCTAAAGGTATAGCACAATATTTACACATAGATGAAGCAATAGTTTCTCCAACATTTACAATTATTCAAGAATATACAGGAGATTTAAAACTTTTCCACATGGATTTATATAGAATCTCGGGTTGTGATGAATTTGAAATGTTAGGTGGAGAAGAAATGCTATATGGTAATGGTGTAACTTTGATTGAATGGTCTGAAAAGATTGAAGATATGCTACCTGATAATACTATTTTTATTAACATTAAGATTGAAGATAATCTTGATAGAGTTATTGAAATTACAAACATATAAACAAAGGAAAATAGATGAATATTTTAGCAGCAGATACAAGTACAACAACATTATATTTATGCTTATTAACTGACTCTTCAAAAACTTCTTTTTCAATTTCGGGTGGGCTACAACATAGTGAAAATTTGGTCCCAAATATAATTAAACTAGTAGAAAATCAAAATCTTAAACTATCTGATATTGATCTATTAGTTTGTACAAAAGGACCTGGTTCTTTTACTGGCCTTAGAATAGCTATGAGTGCACTAAAAGGTATAAGTTTAGCTAGTAATACTCCTCTTGTTGCTATTGAAACAAATAGACTGTTAGCTTCCCCTGTTTCATTTTTTGATGGAACTATTATGACAGCAATTGATGCTAGAAAAAAACGTTTTTATATATCCCTATTTAGAAATAATACTAGGATTACTAAAGATTTAGATATTAATGAAGAAGAAATTATTGAATTATTGACTAATGAAAAAAGAATTCTTATTACAGGACTAGATGCTAAAAAAATATATGACAAATTAATAGCTTTTGATATAGAAAAAAAATTACCAACATTAAAAATATTAGTAGATACATCACAATATGATTTAGCTTATCATTTAGCTTTACTTGGTAAAGAAGAATTTGAAATAAATGGAGCAGCACCAATAGGCTTTGGACCTTCATATATTAGAAAAAGTGATGCAGAGATGGCATTAGATTTAAAAAGAAAACAAAAATAATATCAATAAAATAAACTATCACTTTGATAGTTTATTTTATTATGTGACTTAGTAACTTTTCTTTTATTCTTGCTTTGATTATATTTACGTTATAATATATTTATGAGGTTAATAAATCATGATAAAAACAGATATTCTAATTATTGGTGGTGGAGCTGCAGGACTTGCTGCTGCACAATATGGTGCAAGAGCAGGAAGAAGTGTACATGTAGTTGAAAAATTAGCTACTGGTGGTCAATTTATGTATATTGATATGATAGAAAACTACCCAGGCTTTGTAGAACCAATCTCTGGATTTGAAGTAGCCGATAGAATGCAAAAACAAGCTGCTAATTTTGGAGCAAATTTTATATATGATGAATTTGTTTCTTATGAAAAAAAAGATGACACATTCTTTGTAAAATTAAAAAATGAAGAAGTTGAAGCACTAGCTTTAATTTGGGCAACAGGTGCAGAGCATAGACATTTAAATATTCCTGGTGAAGAAGAATTTTCAGGTAGAGGTGTTTCATATTGCGGAACTTGTGATGGACCATTCTTTAGAGGCAAAAAGATTGTAGTTATCGGTGGTGGAGATACAGCATTAACAGATGCAATATATTTAAGCAAATTATCTGATGATGTAACTATTGTACATAGAAGAAACAGATTTAGAGCACAAGCTAATTTAATAGATCAAGTAAATAAAAGTAATATTAAATTAGAATTAGAATATAAACCTCTTGAAATTATAGGTGATCAAAAAGTAAATAGTATCAAACTAGAAAGCACTAAAGATGGTAGCACAAAAACACTTGAAGCTGATGCTGTATTTATTTTTGCAGGCATGCTTCCTCAAACAGATTTATTAGATAAATCTTTACTAGATAATTGGGGATATGTTGCAACAAATGGCAAGATGGAAACTTCTTTAAAAGGTTTTTATGCAATTGGCGATGTTAGAAATACTCCTTTTAGACAAGTTGTTACAGCCGTTAGTGATGGAGCTATTGCAGCTCATCAAGCTACAGAATATATAGATGAAATAAATAATAATAAATATTAATTATTGCTATTTTGAATACAATATATCAATCCTTTCATTTTTTGAAAGGATTTTTTATGTTTTTTACAGAATACTAATATTTTTTCACTATCGAATAGATTTAAATTCTTGATTTAAATATTTATGCCGTTATAATATGAGATATGAATATATTTATGATTACCAGCGAAGCTGTACCTTTTTCGAAATCAGGTGGACTTGCAGATGTTGCAAGTGCTCTCTCAATTGCCCTAGCTGAACTAGGCCATAATGTATCAGTTCTAATGCCTGCCTACGGTTTTATTAATTTAGATGACTTTTCTTCTCCAATTGCTAACTTTGATATAGAATTGAATAGTAAAAAAGAAAATATTGAAGTTGTAAAAACGACTTTAAAAAATGTTGACTTTTATGCTGTAAAGCATCCTTATTTTACTGAAAGAAATGGGATTTATGGAGATACATCTTTTACTCCATATGCTGATAATTTTGAAAGATATATTCTATTATCAAAAGCTATATTTCCATTATGCAAAAAAATAGATTTGAAAATAGATATTTTACATGCTCATGATTGGACAGCAGGCTTTGCTCCATATTTATTAAAACAAAATAAAGATAAATATTTTAATAAGTGTAAATCAGTTTTCACAATACATAATTTAGCATACCAAGGTACATTTCCAAGATTAGATGCTATAAAAGCTTCTATAGAGATAGAAGATGATATATTTAATGGTGACTCAATTAACAAAACAGTTAATATGTTAAAAGTTGGACTTCTTTATAGTGATTTCATCACAACAGTAAGCCCAACATATGCAAAAGAAATTCAAGAAAAAGAACTAGGTTGCAATCTAGACCATATTCTAAAGAAAAGAGAAAGCTCATTATTTGGTATTATTAATGGTATAGATTATGATGAATGGAATCCTTCTACAGACGAATTTTTTACAACTCATTATGATATAAATAATTTAGAAGGGAAAAAACAACTTAAAAGAGAAGTCCAAAAAATATTTAACCTAGAAGTTAACGATAATATTCCATTAATAAGTATGATTTCAAGAATAGCAGAACAAAAAGGATTTTATGAATTACTCGATGGAGAAAACGCTCTTGAAACTATATTAAAAAACAATGATTCACAAGTTCTAATTATAGGAACAGGTGATGAAGAAATAATTAGAAGATTAAAAATATTAGATGATAAATATGATAATTTATCATTAAATATAATGTTCAGTAACAAATATGCACACATGGTTGAAGGAGCTAGTGATTTCTTCTTAATGCCTAGTAGATATGAACCATGTGGATTAAATCAATTATATTCACTCAGATATGGAACCTTACCGATTGCAAGAAAAACTGGTGGACTTGCTGATACTATCATGGATATTGGCGAATACCCACAACAAGGTACAGGATTTTTATTTTCTCAACTAGAAAGTCATGATATAATTGATACAATAAAACGAGCTTTAAACGTTTATTATAATGATAAAAATAAACTAAATAAAATGATTGAGAGAAGTATGAATTTTGATTCGACATGGTCACATTCAGCTCAATCTTACGAAAAAATCTATTCAAAGGGGTTATCATGAGAAAACAAGAAGCAGTAGCTATCATCCTAGGCGGGGGAAAAGGAACAAGACTTTATCCTCTAACAAAAGATAGAGCTAAACCAGCTGTTCCATTTGCAGGAAAATATCGACTTGTAGATATTCCAATTTCAAATTGTATTAATAGTAATATAATGCAAATTTATTTATTAACACAATTTAATTCTGCATCCTTACATAATCATATTAATAATACTTATAAGTTCGACACTTTCACTCAAGGCTTTGTTGAAATTTTAGCTGCTGAACAAACTTTACATAGTGAAACTTGGTATCAAGGTACTGCTGACGCCGTTAGAAAAAACCTAATACACTTTAAAGACACTCAAGCTAAATACTATATTATCTTATCAGGTGATCAGTTATATAGTATGGATGTTAATGATATGCTTGAAAAACATATAAATTCTGGTGCTGAATTAACTATTGCTGCTAAACCAATTTCAAGAAAGCAAGCTACAGGTCTTGGTATTATTGGAGCTGATGAAGAAAGTATTATCCAAAAATTCTTAGAAAAACCTGCTGATGATTTAGATATTTCAGAGTATAAAATTCCTGAAACCCTAATTACAAGCAATTTAAATAAAAAAGCTGATGAATCAAACGAATATTTAGCTAGCATGGGAATTTACATATTTAATGCAAAAACTATGGAAGAAGTTTTAAATAATGATTTAACAGACTTTGGTAAAGAAATAATTCCTGATGTTATTAAAACAAGAAAAGTAAACGCATACTTATTTGATAGTTTCTGGGAAGATATTGGAACAATAAAAGCTTTCTTTGATACCAATCTTAATTTAGCTACAATAACACCAGAGTTTGATTTCTACAATGAAGAAATGCCTATTTATACTCATAGAAGACATTTACCTGCTACAAAAGTAAACTTCTGTAACATTAGCAATTCATTAACAAGCGAAGGTTCTATTATTACTAATGCATATATTGTTAACTCAATTATTGGGGTTCGAACTTTTATTGAAAGTGGAGCATCACTAGATAGTGTTTATTGTATGGGAGCTGCTGCATATGAAACAGCTGAAGAAAGACTAGACAATAGTAAAAAAGGAATACCAAATATTGGTATAGGACGAGGAACTATCATTAAAAAAGCAATTATTGACCAAAATGCTAGAATTGGAAATGGTTGTAGAATTGGAGTAGATGATATCCCACGTGAAGATGTAGATAAAGAGATGTATTCTATTAGGGACGGTATTATCGTAATTAGAAAAAATGCCATTATTCCCGATAATACAGTCATTTAAATAAATACATTTTTGAGGTTGCATAATAAGCAACCTCTTTTTTTTACTTGAAAAACAATCTGAAATCAATACAAATTTACTACAATAATAAAGAATAAATTAATATTAGAATTTATAAATATTTTTTTAAAGTATCAATTAATAAATTCATTTGAATTGGTTTTCTTAGGTGATCATTCATACCAACTTTTATACTTCTATCTACATCTTCATCGAAAGCATTAGCACTAAGCGCAATAATTGGTACTGTTTTAGCATCTTTTCTATCAAGTTCACGTATCTTCATTGTTGCTTCTAATCCATCAATTTCTGGCATCATTATATCCATTAATATTAAATCAATATCTTTTTCACTAGACTCTTTAAATATATTAACAGCTTCATTACCATTTTCAGCATGAATTGTTGAAATTCCTAATTTTTCTAAAATAGTTTTAATAACCATTGCATTAATTTCATGATCTTCAGCAATTAATATCTTTTTATTTTCAAATGTTACTTTTGAAGTTTTTCTTGATTTAGCTTTATTATTTTTTACAAAGTCTTTTTCAGATATAACTTTAATTGGTAATTTTATTTGTACTTTTGTACCTTTATTTAATTCGCTCTCTAAAGTTATTTCACCATTTAATTGCTTAACCAAATTTGAACAAATTGCTAACCCCAAACCTGTTCCACCTTCAGTATCACTTAAAGAATTTTTTTCTCTTGAAAAAGGAGTATAGATTTTATCTATGAAATCTTTACTTATTCCAACTCCACTATCTTCAATTGTATGAATAGCAAACAATTTTCCATTTTCCTTTACATTTTTAATTAAATAAATAACTTTCCCATTTTGATGAGTATACTTTAAAGCATTATTTAAAATATTTAATATAATCTGCTGAACTCTTAATCTTTCGATAATCTGATATTTATAATATGGCTTTTCATGCTTAAAAATAAAGTTTATATTTTTTTTCTTAGCTTGATTTTCAGCAATTGTAATTATCATATTATAAAATTCATCTATATCAATTGCATCAAAAGTTAATTTTACTTGGCCAAGTTCTAATTTATTCATATCTAAAATATCATTTAGTAGACCTAATAAATAAGTGCTTGAATCATTAATCTTATTAAAATATTCTATATAATCTACAGAATCATTTGAAATACCTAACTCTGATAAACCAATTATAGCACTTAAAGGAGTTCTAATTTCATGACTCATTCTTGATAAGAATTCGCTCTTAGCATTTGCTGCTTGAGTTGCTTGTAATAAAGCTTCTTTTAAAACAACTTCATGTTCTACTCTATTAATCATTTCATTTGTTACATTTTCTTCAACAATTAATATGATTGGATCATTTTCATGAGCTTTTATAAAATGACATCTACGAAGAGAAACCATATTACAACCATCATTAATTCGGTAATCAAACGTAAAATTATCCTTATATCTCATTCTTTCTCTTACATTTTCAATATCTACTTGAGAATATACATATTCTTTATCTTCTAAATGAACATATTTCTCTATAAAAACGCTCCATTCATCTTTATAAATTCTGTTTAAATTAGAAGCATTAGTAACATCTTTTAATTGTGTTTTACTAATAGACATATGAGAATTTAATAAATTAACATATGCTAAGTAAACAAAATGAGATTTAAAAATAGCATCTAAAGATAGCTGAGATATAGTATTCTCAGTAACATCATAAAAAAATATGAATGCAATTATTTCTTTAGTTTGCATATCAAAAAATAATTTGATTATATTCGAAATATATAATAAATCGTTTTCTTTAGTGATAAGTTTATATTTATATTCTAAAACTCTCTCACCTTTTTCATAATGTTCGATTAATGATTTTTGACTTAGTCTTGTGTATAATAATTCTCCATTCTTAACAATAACACCTGAACTTAAGAAATAATCTAATAAATTAGATAGTTTATTTTCTTTGTTTTTATTAATATTAACTCCATGTCTAGTATTGAAATCAATTACAAAATCTCTTGAAACATTCATTTCAACCATGGTAATCAAGCCTAGTCTATTATCAAAACTTTTCCTTCTCTCAATTTCAAACCATTTTTCAGATATCTTTGCATCGTTAATATTTTCAATAGAAACCCAAGAACTGTATGGTTTCCCAAATTTATCCTTTAAAATAGAAAAATGTATTCGAACCCAAGTGTATGAACTATTCCTACTAGGAAATACCCTAAGATCAATAGTTACATCATTTTCTCCTAATTTTACTTTTTCAAAACACTCTTGGAATAAATTAATATCTTCATAATAAATAATTTTTCTTGTAATAAATACTTTAGAAGCATTTTCTACCTTATTCCCATAAAAATAATAATCTAATATAGAATCAGAATAATTTTCTATAGTATCATCAGTAATATTGTATTCCCAAGTAGATATTGAACATTTTTTTAATGCATCGTTAAATTTTAACTCTATATTCTTTATATCATTAACATTAGTAGCACTGACTATTATTTTATCTTGATTTAATTCTTTATCAAAAATCTTTGTACCATTTAGTTTCATCCAAATTGGTTCTTCAGAAAAAAAGGAAATTGGTAAAGTTATTGAACTAGAACCTTCTTTTAATATGGAATTTATAGTATTTTGAACCAATCCAAAATATTCTAATGGAATAATATTATTAACCCTAACATAATCATAAAAATTAGGGATATCATTTGTAAACCCATCATCTATATTATTGCTTAATATAACAGCTTTACTAGTATCTGGGAAAAAATAAAAAATCTTTATTTTCTCTTGATTTAGGATTGTTTTGAAAAAGTTATTTGAAATTTCTATTTCTTCTTTACTTTCTTCACTATTTTTTAACAAAAATATTAATTTTGATGTTAAAGAATCGCTAACAAAAAGAGCAAATAATGTAAAAACATAAAAAGAAAGAATAAAAAATATTTCTCTAGAATAATCTAATTTTAAGCTATTAAATACAGTTTCAAGTGCTATAATATATGTTACAAATAATAATTGAATAATAACTTTTATTTTTAATTTATAATGTGATGAAACTAAAACTATAAAAAATTCTAATAAATAAAAACCAAAAGAGAATAAAACATCATTTTTAGGAATAAAAAACAACAAATATATAAAATAAATAACAACTAATATATTGTGGTAAACATCAAATTTATCCTCTTTTTTAATTAAATTATATATAACTATTAAAATAATAAATATAAGATTTAAAACAATTTTTGGCAAAATAAGAGAATCAATGACAAAAGAATATCCTAGATTTATTATTTCAACAAACAATAAAAAAACAAACATTTTATTTATACCAAAAACAATTATTTCATTTTTTTTAATATTTTCCATCTATTCTTCCCTATAGAATATTCTAATACCATAAAAATAGATAAACAAGCAAAACTTATAATTTATCTACCTATTTTGAAATTAATAAGTTCTTTTTAATTGATCCTACTAATATAGGATAATCAGATTTTAATTCATAAAGAGATTTTGCAACATTTTCACTAACTAAATCACTTTGATTGAACAAAATAATTGCCTTATGATTTTTTTCAATACCTTTTAATAATGCATCCTCATCATTAATCAATTTTTGATAATAATTATTATCTACTATTTCTGTAGAATTTTCTCCCATACAAACATTAGCTGCCATGTCATTGAAAGATGATAACCCCGCTATAGCGATAACTGAAGTTACCCCATCTACAATAACAGGATCTCTATCGCTATGGATTTTACAAGGTAAACATCTAGCACCATCAGCTTCAATAATTACAACATCATATTTTTTTGTTAAAATTGGAAATATTTCCAATCTAGGAGATACTGCTTTTTTAGCATTAACTATATGTTTTTCTACATATAAAACAGACTCCCCTTTTTTTGGTGAATGATTAAAAAAGGTAGATTCATCTATAAACACTTCATCTACTTCAAAATCGAAAAATCTTGGTGCTTGTATTTTTGTCGTAGTAGTTAATAATACTTTATTACCTTTAGCTCTATAATATTTACCAAGTTCTATTAAAGTCGTAGTTTTTCCACCACCACCTGTCAAAGCAATAACTAGCTTTCCATCATTTGGATTTATTATTTCATCTATTTTATCAAAAAGTTTCATTCTTATTTTTCCTTATCAGCTTCAATTAATTGGTTAATTATCATTTTATCACTATTTGCAAAATTATAATTGCTTAAATTATCAAGCTTTTCCCATTTTAATTGTGTATGCACACTTAAATCTAAATTCTTAATATCATTTTTAATAATTACTCTATGTGCTTTTAAAAAATAATGAGTTCCTTTGTTATCGAACTCACAAGTAGCTAGCTCTTCTAGAACTTCTACATCAATACCTAATTCTTCTTTAAACTCTCTCTTTAAGGTATCACTTACACTTTCACCCCATCGATTTTTTCCACCAGGGAATTCCCATTTATTTGCAATTGAGCCTTTATCGATTCTTTTTCCAATTAATATTTTATCATCATTAAAGCAGATACCTGCTGTTGTAATTCTTTGATTAGATTCCATAATTTCTTTCCCTTTTTATAACAAGACCCAACTTGGTAAAAGAAAATGTAAAAGAGCAACAGTAAAATTAAAGATTGCCATTCTTACATAAAGTTTCTTTTTTTCTTGATTAATTATTAGTTTTTCTTTACTTGTAAATAGGATTATATTGTACCATATAGATGAAATTAATAAAGCAATAGTTACTATTAAATCACCTAATATAATTGGTCCTGGAACAGTAGGAAAAAAACAATTTAAAATTGTTAAAAAATACCCTAAAAACATTACAAATATAAAGATACCTTTATTATTTAATAAATATTCTCTCATATTCAATAATATAGGGATTCTTATCCCATATTCTTGAGTTATTAATAATAATCCTGTATATATCAAATAAATATTTGTAACAAACCAAATCTGCATCATGACAATTGTATCCCTATATATTTCATTAATTCTTCACTTGTATAAAAGCCTACATCTTTATTCGCTAAGAGACCTGCTTTAGAGTGAATTTTAACCCCTTCAATTGCACTATTATATAAATCTTTTGTATTCGCTAAAAGAGATGAAATACATCCAGCTAAAACATCCCCACTACCTGCAACTGCTAAACTTGGGTTTAAGTTCTTAATAATTATTGGCTTATTATTTGGTGAAACTATATAAGTTACACTAGCTTTACATACTATAACAGAATTTAATTTAGAACTTAAATCTTTCAAGCTTTTTATAAAATCTACTGTATTATTTAAAGAATAATCTACTAATACAGCATCAGCTAATGCTTTCAATTCTCCCAAATGCGGGGTAAATATAATTTGTTTATTATCCATATTAATTCTTTCTTTTTTATATAAATTGGCAAAAGCTCTAATTCCATCTGCATCTATTACCATAGGCTTATTAAAGAAAAGTAATTTCTTTAATAAATGTTCACGATTATTAGACCAGCCAGGACCTACTAAAATAGCATCATATGGATTTAAATCAAAATTATCTTTAATAATATTTACAATTATTGAAGGGCTCTCTGTTGCTACAATATTGTATATATCTTTATCACAAAAAACACTCACTAAACCACATCTACTAGTAAATGCAGCTTTAGAAGTTAATCTAAGAGCTCCACTGTATTGAGTACTTCCTCCAAAGACAGCTAAATGACCTCTACTTTTTTTATAATCCGTCATAGCTAGTGCTTTTATATTATGATTTAAGGACTCCTCAATATAAGCACTTTCTTCAACCTTTGAAATTGCAAAAGGTGGAAAGCTTGGATTAATTTCTATTATTTGGCCACATTTTAAAATGTTTTTATGAAAATAATATAGAAGCTTTAAGGGGCCCATGCAAAAAGTATAATTGGCATTAATAGAAACTTCATTTACGACATCACTTATGCCGCTTGGAACATCAACGCTATAAACTATAGCATTACTCTCATTAATATTATTAATAAGTTTTTCACTATTAACTCTGATCTTACTTTTTAAACCAATAGCAAAAATACCATCAACTATTATACTTGCATCATTAATTTCTCTAAAAACTAAAGAACTATCATCATCTATAAATATAGATTCAACATTATATTTTTCTAATATCTTTTTTTGTATTAATGTACTTTCACTAAATTTGTTAGAACAATATAGTATTTTAATATTGTTAAATCCATCATTAATAGCACATCTTGCTATTACTAATGCATCCCCTCCATTATTACCACCACCAGCGACTATCAATATTTTATCTGAATGCTTAATTTTATTCTTCATATATTGCCAAGCTTTTAGCCCAGCTTGTTCCATTAATATTATACCAGGTTGATTAAACTCTTTTTGAGAAATTTCATCTATTTTAGCAATAGATTCACAATAATATAATTTTTCCATGCTTTAATGTTACTCTAATGAAATATACTTGACAAGAATATTTTACATTATTAATCTAAGAAACGTCCTGGGGTGGCTTTTTTGCCTGAGATAAAACCCGTTTACCTGATCTGGATAATACCAGCGTAGGGAGACATCTGTTATTTATCTTAAAAATAATAAAATATTACCCTGAGGCCAAACTTTAATTTGGAGGCTTTTTTATGAAAAAGTTTTTTTTAATTGTTGTGGCCTTTGTTGCTACAACATCTACTCTATTTGCAGCTGGTGCAAAGGAAACTGAAGAAACTGTTAATCCTAATGAAATTACAGTTTACGCTTATGATGCTTTTTGTGGAGATTGGGGTCCTGGTCAAAAAGTTGTTGAAACTTTTGAAGAAAAAACAGGTATCACAGTAAATCTAGTTTCAGCTGGAGATGCTATTGAAATGCTAACTAAAGCTCAATTAGAAAAAGAAAACCCAATAGCAGATGTAATTGTTGGAATTTCTAATGACATGGCTATGAAAGCATATAACAGTGATTTATTTGAAGCTTATAATTCAAGTGCTTTAGAAAATATCCCTGAATTCTTACAATTTGATGAACAAAAAAGATTATTACCATTTGACTATGGTAACTTCGCGTTTGTATATGACAGTGAAAAAATAAGTGAAAGTGACCTACCTAAATCTCTTAATGATTTAACAGATTCTAAATATAAAGATAAAGTACTATTAATTGATCCTAGAACTTCATCTGTAGGTCTTGGGCTTCTTATTTGGACAAGAGAATTATATGGAGAAAATTACTTAGATTGGTGGGAAGCTATGAAAGATAATGCATTAACCATTACTGAAGGTTGGTCTAGTGCTTATGGTATGTTCACAGCAGGGGAAGCTCCAATTACTCTATCTTACACTACATCTCCTGTTTATCACGTAATGTGGGAAGAAACTACAAGATACCAAGCAATTATTTTTGATGAAGGTCATAGTGCAACAATTGAAGGTGTTGGTATATTAAAGAGTAGTAAAAAGAAAGAAGCAGCTAAACAATTTGTTGATTTCTTATTAACTGATGCACAAAATGATATTGCTTGTGCGAATTCAATGTACCCAACTAACTTAAATACAGATTTACCTAGTGCTTTTGAATGGGCACCAAAACCAAATGTTACATTAAGTTTAGAAGCTAGTGATATTGAAGATAATCTTGATACATGGTTAGATGAATGGACAGAGGTAATGAGCAGATAAGCTTATAATAATAATAGAGGAAAGTATGAAAAAAAAATATTTAGACAATAGAGATTTATATGAGAAGATAATTCCAATTCCTTCTTTAATCTTACTTTTTCTTATTTTTCTACTTCCTCTATTTAGTACTTTATCTAATGCTTTTATTATCGATAATAAATTTACTTTTAGACCATTTATTGAATTAATTAGTGATTCATACACTCATAGAATTCTACTTTTCACTATAAATCAAGCCTTTTTTTCAACTTTGCTTTCTTTAATTATTGCACTTCCGGGGGCATACCTATTAGTAAATTATCAAATAAAAGGTAGAAAATTAATATTAGCTATTTGTACAATTCCCTTTGTACTTCCTGCAATTTTAGTAATACTAGGGTTTGTTACTTTTTATGGTAATAATGGATTTTTAAATGTTATTCTTATGAAATTATTCAACCTTGAAAATCCACCTTTGAAAATCTTATATTCTTATAAAGCTATTATTATAGCCCATGCTTTCTACAACTTCCCTATTATCTTAGTATTAGTAACAACTTATTGGGAAAATTTAGATTATAAACTCGAGTTATCTTCACTTGTTTTTGGAGCAAGTAAATTCCAAACTTTTATACATATAACATTACCTAGATTGATAGTTTCTATTATATCTTCTTCTCTTCTAGTTTTTCTATTTTGCTTTACAAGTTTTTCTATAATACTAGTTTTAGGAGGAGGCCCTAAATATACCACCATGGAAGTTGAAATATATAGAAGAGCTAGAATATCTATGGATTTAAATAGCGCTTCATCATATGCTATAATTTCCATATTATTTTGTATTATTCTTTTAATTCTATATAACAGATTCCAAAGGAAAGCAACAACAAAAGAAAATGTATATAAAAGTTTATATAAAAAAGAAAAAAAGCCTGTTTCTAAAATAGGGTTAATTCTAAGCATTATTTATACTTTTTTCGTAGTTTTATTTGTTTTATCGCCAATAATATCTATTATTATCAAATCATTTCTTGCATCAAATACAAGAAGCGATCAAAGTATTTTTACTCTTAAATGGTATAAACAATTATTAGGACTAAGTTCAACTACAGGAGTTATGAAATCAAGTTTTGATTCAATAATAAACTCATTAAAAATTGCTTTAACTGTTGCTATATTATCAACACCATTATCACTTTCATTAGCTATTGCTAGCAAAAGAGATAAATCAAGATCTTCTCTTTTTGTGGAATTACTATCAATGCTACCTTTAGCTGTATCGTCAGTAATTATAGGTCTTGGTTATTATTTAATAGCTGCTAAAATAAAAAATTCGGGTGGATTAATTTTAGTCATTCTTGCTCATCTAATTATCGTACTACCTTTTAATATTAGAGCAATAACACCTGAAATTAGAAAATTACCCCCTTCATTAAAAAACAGTGCCATGACATTAGGGGCCAGTGGATTTAGAGCTTTTTTAAATATTGAAGTACCTTTATTAAAAAGTTCTTTAATAAGTGGTGCAATATTTGCTTTCGCAATTAGTATGGGAGAGGTTAATGCAACATTAATATTAGCTTCCTCTTCTATTGTCACAATACCAGTTACTATGTATAGATTAATTGGATCGTATAATTTTGGTGGAGCTTGCGCTTTAGGTACTATATTAATAATTGTTTGTTCTATAGTATTTATTAGTAGTGAATATTTAAAAAAAGATAATAGTAAATATATATAGAGTAGATTATGAAAAACAATATAGAACTTAAATTAAAAAAACAATTTGACCAGTTTTTATTAGATATAGATTTAAATTTAGAAAAAGGACAACTAATTTCTTTATTAGGTCCTTCTGGATGTGGAAAAAGTACAACCCTTCAATTAATTACTGGATTAATTGATAATGATGAAGGCCATATTATTATTGATGATCAAGATATTTCTAAATTAAAAGTTAATGAAAGAAAAATTGCTATGGTCTTCCAAGATTATGCATTATATCCTCATCTTAATGTTGAAAAAAATATTGCTTATCCATTAAAGATAAAAAAAGTAAAAAAAGATATTAGAAAAAAAAGAGTTAAAGAATTATTAGAACTAGTTGGACTATCAAATTTTGAAAATAGAAATATCGAAAGCCTTTCAGGAGGAGAGAGACAACGTATAGCATTAGCTAGAGCTTTAGCATTTGAACCAAAACTTCTATTATTAGATGAACCTTTATCAGCTCTAGATGCTAAAATGCGTAATCACTTAAGAGATGAAATTAGAAGAATTCAAAAAAAATTAAAAATTACTATGATTTATGTTACACACGATCAAAGCGAAGCTCTTTCCATTAGTGATACTATTGTATTAATGAATAATGGGAAAATTGAAATGTGTGCAACACCTGAAGAGATATATAATAACCCTAAAACTAAATTTGCATCAACTTTTATCGGTGCTGGGAATTTTATCCCTTCTAATATTCTAAATTATAAATTAAATAAACCAATTGAAATAGATTCATCTTATTTCTTTAGATATGAATGTGCATATTTAATAGATAGAACAAAATTTAATGTAAAAGAAATTCTACCACATATTATTTTAGAAAATGCTAATGTTCTTTCTTGTGAATTTAGAGGTCTTTTTTATATAATAAAGTTGTTATATGAAGATGTATGTATATATGTGTATTCAAAAACTAAGCCCATTGTAAAGAATGTAGATATATGCATAAAATTAAAAGACTTAAAAGAATTTAAAAATGATTTATTGATAGAATAAAGCAATAATTGAAAATATTGTATTAATAAATAAATAGGAGTATCAATTGAAAAAAAGTATTATATTTTTATTTATCTTATTAATTACAACATCTTCTTTATTTGCAGTGGAAGTTGGGTCAAAATTTGATTATGGTTTTACTTATTGTCCATCTATAACTTTAGATGATAGTGATGATTTACCCGTTTATTCATCAGTTTCTTCAATGTATGATATTGAACCACTATATTTTAAAATAAAAAAAGAAGAAGTTGGAGCTTACTTATCTATACTACATGTTTCTAGATCAATTGTTTATAGCAATACTTATTTAAGAGAATTTTCTGCAATCGGTCTTGGTTTAGATTGGGGTCATAACTTTAATGAAACTATCAAAATAAATACAAAACTTGCTTTAGGTGTTGGCACCTTAGGTGAATCTACTAGCAAGGAAATGTATATCAATATGGCATTTGTTCCATCATATAAAATAAATGATAACGAAGATATTGATATTAATTTAAACCTTATTGTTAATGTAATTTATAGAAAATATTTATTATCACCTACCGTTGGTTTAGGGGCTACTATAAACCTTGATTGGGATACCGATAATAATTCAAATACTAACAATGGCTTTAATTATTAATTTAAAGGGATTATTGAATGAAAAAACTTTTTATACCTATACTTTTTCTTATTCTAACTTTAACTAGTTGTGAATTATTTTATGAAGAAGTTACTTATAATAAAATTAATATGATAACAATAGGTTTAGATTATAGTAATACTTATCAACTATATTGGTCACCAAGATCAAATTCATATGAAGAATATGATTTCAGTCTTGATGCAACAATAAATGATGCAACAGATGTTGAAGCATCATTTGAAGATCTAAGTAATAATAGAGATATAGATATAACATATACAGGATACTCTTACCTTCAAGAAGGTGCTAGTTATTCTAGTGAAACTATTAGTGATGAATTTTATCCAAGTAAAGAACATATAATTACTGCATTAGAAAATTTAAGCGACATTTCAGATGATAATACTATAAATATCATATATTATTCAGGTCATGGAACATATGATGTTTATGATAGTTTTACAACATACGATTATGATGGCGCTTGGGTATTAGCAACAACTGATACAGATACAGGGGAATCTGACTTTTCAACTGA
The DNA here is from genome assembly GCF_050031695.1 of Pleomorphochaeta sp. Classification (GTDB taxonomy): domain Bacteria; phylum Spirochaetota; class Spirochaetia; order Sphaerochaetales; family Sphaerochaetaceae; genus Pleomorphochaeta. The sequence continues at coordinate 139,682 of NZ_JBNAIC010000013.1, forward strand.
AGATCAACTACTAAGCATAGAACAAATTTATGAACTTTTAGAAGATGTTGAAGGTTATACCGTAATTATTTCTGATTCCTGTTACTCAGGTAATTTTTATCAAGATAGTGAATATTCTTTATCTGAAGATGATTTTTCACTCTCTGCTGCACTTGAAAAATTATTTAGTTCAGGCAGTGATGATTCTTCTATCTTTTTTATCAGTGCTTCTTCCAACGATGAAAGTTCATATGAGTTCCCAGATGGATGGAATAGTAGATTACATGGTGTCTTTACTTATGCTTTACTTGAAGGGCTTGGCTGGGATGATGATGAATTAAAAATTACTGAAGATATTCCACCTGCAGTTGAAGATGGTATATTAAGTCTTGATTCCATAGTAAGTTATATAGATGAAAATTTAGATTATGAATATTTTGATTATTATGATTTAGATTCACAAGAATTACAAACTTCAGGTTGGAGATACGATTTAGTTTTATTTGAATATTAAAAGCAATATGTAAATAAATATTATTCATAATATTAAGAGAAGGTATTATGAAAAAAATATTATTATTTATATCCATCACTATTATAATGTGTAGTTGCAGTTTATTTGATATAAAAACTCCAACTGAAATCAATTTAGTCACAATAGCTTTAGATTATAAAAATGCACCTAATATTAACAATCTATATGGTACAATTAATGATGCTAAAGAACTAAATAAAGCATTAAGTTTAATGAGTGAAAGAAATCAAGTAAATTTTAATAGTCATAATTTCTACCAAATTGGAATAGATTATTCTAATGAATATATTTCACAAATTACATATCCTAGTAAATATAATATTATTGAAGCAATTAAAAATTTAAATAAAAAATCTAGTGAGAATTCAATAAATATAATATATTTTTCCGGTCATTCTGATTCAAATGGGAATCTATTATTAGCTACAACTAATACTAATGATGGATCATATTTTTTCACAGACAATGATACAATTTGTGAAAATCAAACTTTAAGTGTAGATGAGTTATATGACAACTTAAATAATACAAATGGAAAATTTATTATTATCTCAGACTCTTGCTACTCAGGATCTTTATATAAAGGAAACTCATACTCAATCGAAGAAGAGATATTTACATTCAATAAAGCTTTTGAAAATCTATTTAGTAAAGAAAGCAAAAAATCCAATATATATATTTTAAGCGCTACAGAAAAAGATAATACAGCTCATGAACCGGGATACAATGTTGGAAATAGACAACATGGTTATTTTACAAAAGCCTTATTAGAAGGCTTAGGATGGTGTGATGGGGAAAAAGGAACTCTATCAAGTCAAATATTACCAGATTATACAGATAAAGATGGAATCCAAGGAGTATTAGCTGAAGGTGATCCTCCAGCCATAAATAAAAAAATTCTTAGTATAGATTCCCTTTATGAATATATAATAGAAAATCAAGAAATAAATCTTGTCTCTGATAGTGAATTTGTACCACACCAATACCCTTGTATATCGAGTGGAAGATTTGATGTTGCTTTATTTACATATTAACTTGTAATATCTTGATTTTTAACTTTTTCTATCTCATCACGAATTAAAGCAGCCTTTTCGAATTCTAAATCTTTAGCATATTTAAACATTTCTTTTTCTAATTCTTTAATATATTTATTTCTACTTTTCTTTTCTAATAAATTATAAGAAGAGCGTCTAATATTTAATTCACCTTCAACGTCTTGTTTTTTCTCTTCTTCTTCTCTTTCTATGATATCTTCAATTGCCTTTTCTATTGATTTTGGCGTAATACCATGTTTTTCATTATATTCCATTTGAATAACACGTCTTCGATTAGTTTCATTTATTGCTTCTTCCATAGCAATACTTTCTTTATCGGCATACATAATTACTCTACCATCAGCATTTCTTGCAGCTCTACCAATAGTTTGAATTAAGGATGTTGCAGACCTTAAGAAACCAATTTTATCAGCATCTAAAATTGCAACTAATGAAACTTCAGGTAAATCTAAACCTTCTCTTAGTAAATTAATACCAATTAGAACATCGAATACACCTTTTCTTAAATCTCTTAATATTTCTACTCTTTCAATTGTTCCAATATCACTGTGTAAATATCTTACCTTTAATCCTAAAGAACTCAAATAATCTGTTAAATCTTCACTCATTCTTTTTGTTAGTGTTGTGATTAATACTCTTTTCCCAATTTTAATAGTATTATTTATTTCTTTATATAAATCTTCCATCTGCCCTTCAGTTTTTCTAACTGAAATTTCAGGATCTAAAAGACCTGTAGGCCTAATTATTTGTTCAACAAGATTGCTAGCTTCTTCAATTTCTCTCTTACCTGGAGTTGCAGATACATAAACTCTTTGATTAACAATTTTATCAAATTCTTCATATTTTAATGGTCTATTATCTAGGGCTGAAGGTAATCTAAAACCAAAATTCACTAAATTAAGTTTTCTTGATCTATCGCCTTCATACATTGCACCAACTTGTGGAAGAGTAACGTGTGATTCATCTATAAAAGTCACAAAATCTGATGGAAAATAATCTAATAAAACAGCTGGTCTAGAGCCTTCTTTTCTATTAGTCAATTGTCTAGAATAATTCTCTATTCCTGAACAGTATCCAATTTCTTTTAATAACTCTATATCATATTCAACTCGACTTTGAATCCTTTGAGCTTCTACAGCTTTTCCCTGGGAATCAAAATATTCAATTCTATCTTTAAGTTCATTTTGAATTCGACCTAACCCTTCTAAAACAGCTTCATGAGGCATGACAAACTGTTTTGCGGGGTAAAGTGAAAATCCTTCTACACTTTCTTGTTTTTTATTATTTAAAGGGTCAAACCATGAGATATCTTCAATAATATCCCAATCAAGTGTAATTCGAACAGCGTTTTCTAAGTAGGAAGGATATATTTCAATAACATCACCTCTTACTCTAAATTTACCACGTTCTAATACACTATCGTTTCTCTCATATTGCATTCTGACCAATTTATCTAATTCACTTCTATGATCAAAAACAGTACCTACTTTAAAAACATTAACCATGTCTTTAATACTAACAGGACTACCTAAACCATAAATACAAGAGACTGTAGATACAACAATAACATCACGTCTTTCCATAAGAGAAAAAGTTGCAGATAAGCGAAGTCTATCTATTTCATCATTGATATCAGCAGTTTTCTCAATATATAAATCTTTTCCAGGGACATAAGCTTCAGGTTGATAATAATCATATGTTGAAACAAAATATTCAACAGCATTATTAGGAAAGAATGTTTTAAATTCTCTATATAATTGAGCTGCTAATGTTTTATTATGTGATAAAATTAATGTTGGCTTATTTATCTTTTCTATGATTTTAGCCATAGTATATGTTTTACCACTTCCTGTAACACCTTTTAATACTTGAGTTTGCTCCCCATTCTTTATACCTTCACTAAGTTTATCTATAGCTTGTGCTTGGTCCCCTGAAGGGTCATAAGGGGAAACTACATGGAGAGCTAAGGTTTTTCCACCTTGAGCTTGATGATGATAATTTTCTACTAATTCACCACCCCATTTTAAATCAACTTTTAATTCATCACTCATTATTGAACAACCTTATCCATTTCTTCACTTCGCTCAACTAATTCGACGGTTTTAACTAACTCATCACCTTCTCTATTAATTGTTACTTTTACTTTATCTCCCATTCTAGTAGTTAATAAAGCATTATAAAAATCATTATAACTTTCAATAGGTTTATTATCAATTTTAGTTATTACATCACCACCTAAATATAGGGTTGAAGCACCATAAGCTATTTTAATATCGCCACCTTTAAGACCTGCTTCATCAGCTTTTCCACCGTTAACAACTTGACTAATTAAAACACCTTTTTCTACATCTAATCTTGCATAATCGGCTAATTGTTTTGTAAGTTGAACAGGCACTATATCTATCCAACCCCGCATGACTTTACCATAATTTATTAAATCTGGGATAATTGACAATATGGTATCAATAGGAATTGCAAAATTCATACCTGACTGACCATTTTCACCATAAACGGAAGTATTCATTCCAATCATTTCATAATGAGAATTTAATAAAGGGCCCCCACTATTACCTGGATTTATACTTGCATCGGTTTGAATCATTCCCATAATTATAGCATCATCACTAGTTTGTACAGCTCGATCTAAACCACTTACAATACCAGTTGTTAATGTTCTATCGTACCCATATGGATTTCCAATAGCGTAAACTTTTTGACCAACTTTTAAGTTAAAACTATTTCCTAAATCAACAGGAACTAGTTCTTTTTTTTCAACATCTATTTTAATTAATGCTATATCATCAACACTATCACTACCTGTAATAGTTGCACTATAATAAGATCCATCAGATAATGTTACAATTATATTATCTAAATCTTCAATTACATGGTAATTAGTTAGTATATCACCTTTAGAAGAGAGAATAACACCACTTCCCGACTTATTAGTTCTATTATAGGATACAACATCACTGGTTGAAGAACTCCCTGATATATGGACTACACTATTGCTACATTTTTCATATAATTTAATATTATGCATTTCTTCACTAGTATATAACCAAGAAGAACTATCATCTAAAACTAAAGAAACACTATCTTCATTATAAAAAATTTCATCCACATTAACATCAGCTAAAGATAATAAGCCCCTCTCACCTTCTTCTTCTAAAACTTTTTGCACATTTTGTTTAAGCTTATTCTTTTCATATTCTTTAGATAACTTATTTGACCAATTATATATTAATATAATAGAAAAAATTAATAACAGTATTAATAAAGTTAATATAATAAATCTAAATAATCTGTTTTGTGGTGTTTTATTCATAGTAATAATCCATTTAGTTTTTACATTTTATTTATTTATAATACTCTCAACTTCATCACAAGTTGGAGGATTACAACCATTTTTCGAACAATTTAAAGAAGCACTGTAACAAGCATATTTTAATGCTGATTTAATAACTGATTCATTTAATCTAAATTTTGGACTTTCTCCATCATCTCCAAATACACTATTCTTTGATAAATAAGCTAATAAGGAACCTGAGAACGTATCACCTGCTCCAATTGTATCAACAACTTCTACTTTATAATTATCTTGATTATATACATCATCTTTTGGAGTAATCCAAGTAGCACCTTTACTACCTTTTGTAATTACGATATGAACATCTTTATTTATTGTTTTTATCTTTGAAACAGCTTCTTCAATTGAAAGACCTTTATAAATAAAGGATAAGTCTTCATCACTTAACTTAATAATATTTGCAATTTCAAAAAAATCATTTAATTTTTTTTCCCAATTTGGTATTTTTACTACTTCTTGAGCTCTAATATTTGGATCTACAAAAATAATTGGCTTAGGTGTTTTAAAAGATAATACATCAAGAATAGCAGAACTAGTCGGATTCATAAGCATTGAAAGAGATCCAACGTGAATAACTTTTATATCTGAATGCATTGATAAAGCATTTAATAACTGTTCACTTTGCATAACCATTGAAGCTGTATTTTTAATATAAAAATCATATTTAGCACTTCCGCTCTCTTGTATTGTTGCCAATGCCAATGTAGAAGGAGCTGAATTATTACACAATTCAGGATCAAAAAGAAGTTCTTGTTCAACTAAATAATCAATTACTTTTAAACCATTCGCATCTTGTGAAATTGGTGATAAAAAAGCAGTTGGAACATCATGTTTTATACATGCTACTGCTGCATTTAATCCACATCCACCAAGATGTATATCATATTTATTATTACCATCATCTACTAAATCTATAACATATTCACCAATTACAAATACCATGACTTACCTCAAATATTATTTTAACTAAATTTATAGCAAATATGATTATAATACATTCTATTTATTATTGCACTATTATATATAGTTTTCTATAATCTAGTTGATATGAAAAAAATCACACCTAGAGAAATGAAATGGATAAATAAAGGTAAATATAGAAACCTTGGATATAATAGAATTGAAGCAAAAGGAAATAATAGTTATTTCTATGCAATAAGCAATGAAGATTTTACTTTTAAAAGTAATCATTATTTAAATAATAAAGATTATTCAATCTATATCTCAATTAGTGACATTACATATATAAAATTAAATTTTAATGATGATTTATCAATAACTACTTCTATAAAAGGGTATAAAGTTGAAACCTCTATAGACAAAAATAATTACATTAATCTCGATAATATTATTATCTCAATTAATAGAGTTAATGATAATTTTGAAATCTTAGTTAATGAATCTACAATACTAAAAACAAATTTACCTGCTGCAAAAGATGCTGTTACATTTGGGTTTTTATTTAACAATGAACATTTTGTTAAAATTGATAATATTCAATATATAAAAAAATAATATTTTAATCTCTTTTGTTTCTACATACTTTTCTTTAATTACCGCATCATGCTATTATAGTCTTTAAGTTAAGGCCCCTTTGAAAGGGCAAAGGACGGAGAAATGGAGTTAGAAGAAAAAAAAGAAAAACCTCTAAACTTTTTAGAAAAAATCATTGAAGATGATTTGAAAAACAACCGTGTACCTAATAATAAAATTATTACACGTTTCCCACCAGAACCTAATGGTTATTTACACATTGGTCACATTAAATCTATTTGTTTAAACTTTGGTTTAGCACAGAAATACGGTGGAACTTGTCATTTAAGATTAGATGATACAAACCCAACAAAAGAAGATGTTGAATACATTGAATCTATTAAAGAAGATATCAAATGGTTAGGCTTCGATTGGGAAGAACATGAATACTATGCATCTGATTATTATGACAAATTATATGAAGTTGCAGTACAGCTTATAAAAGATGGAAAGGCTTTTGTTGATTCTTTAACACCAGAAGAAATGAGAGAATATAGAGGGACTTTAACAGAGCCTGGTAAAAACTCTCCTGATAGAGATAGAAGTATTGAAGAAAACTTAAGATTATTTTTAGAAATGAGAGATGGCAAACACCCAGAAGGAAAGTATACTCTTAGAGCTAAAATTGATATGTCTTCTCCTAATATTAATATGAGAGATCCAGCTCTTTATAGAATAAAATTTGCTCATCACCCTAGAACAGGGGATAAATGGTGCATTTATCCTATGTATGATTATACTCACCCTATCAGTGATGCAATTGAAAACATTACTCACTCAATCTGTACTTTAGAATTCGAAGATCATCGTCCTGCATACGATTGGGCAACAGAAATCGATGGAATTGAACATGCTCCTCATCAATATGAATTTGCTAGATTAAATATTAACTATATGCTAATGAGTAAAAGACGCTTATTAAATCTTGTAAATTTAAAACTTGTTGAAGGATGGGATGATCCTAGAATGCCAACAGTTAGTGGAGTTAGAAGACGTGGTTATTCCCCTGAATCAATGAGAGATTTCATTGATAGAGTTGGGGTTGCTAAAACTGAAGGTGTTGTTGATTATTCATTAATGGAATTCTGTGTTAGAGAAGATTTAAACAAAAGAGCTACTCGTTTAATGGCTATATTAGATCCTATCAAATTAGTTATCGACAATTATCCTGAAGATAAAGTTGAATACTTTGAAGCAATAGATAATCCAGAAGATCCAAATTCTAAAACTCATATGATTCCATTTTCAAGAGAAGTTTATATTGAAAGAGAAGACTTCATGGAAGTACCTCCTAGAAAATATCATAGACTTTATCCTGGAAATGAAATTAGACTTAAATACACTTACTATGTTACTGCAACTAGTTTCGAAAAAGATGAAGATGGTAAAATCACAACTGTTCATTGTACTTATGACCCAGAAAGCAGAGGTGGAACAACACCTGATAAGAGAAAAGTTAGAGGTACAAGCCATTGGGTTTCTGTTAATCAAGCAATTAATGCAGAAGTTCGCTTATATGATAAATTATTCAAAAGTGAATACCCAGGAAAAGACACTGGCGACTATCTTGATGATTTAAATCCTGAATCTTTAGTAATTGTAGAAAATGCTAAAATCGAACCTTATGCTAAAGAAGCACAAGTTGGAGAATATTTACAATTTATTAGAAACGGATATTTCTGTGTTGATAGTAAAGATAGCACTGATGATCATAAGGTCTTTAACAGAACAGTAACACTAAGAGACTCTTGGGCTAAAATGAAAAAGAAAATGGGTATAAATAAATAAACAAATAAAACCATTTACTTTAAATAAAAAAGGACTATTTCTCTCTTTTGAGATTTAGTCCTTTTTATATTTAAGATAAATTAAAAGAAGAGATAATTTTAATAAAATTAGATACATCATCAGTAAGTGTGGGTAAAATTTAATAAATTAAAGTTAATTAATATCAGTAAATTGGAATTGTAAAAAAATAAATAAATATTTTTATACAATCATGACCACCCTTCAACAGGATGTTTTGCTCTGAGGCTATAAATCTCGGGTTTACCATCAGCGTCTCAAGAAGCTTTTCGTGTACTCCTGTCCACTCCATGTGTCATTGCCTCTTTTGCTACTACTCAAGTAGTATTTCTACTACTTGCTACATTTAAAATGATTTCTTATTCTTTAACGTAAGCGTATTTTGATAGCAATTTGAGCTTTTTATTGATTCTTAGTAGTCTATGATTATGATTTTAATTACAAATAATTTTGAAAATAAAAAAGTGTTGAAAAAAATAAAACCCCAAGAGTGGAATCCTACCACAATTGAA
>NZ_JBNAIC010000014.1:0-73010 GCF_050031695.1 Pleomorphochaeta sp.
AAAGAATAATCTTTCAATGTAGTAATAAATATAAAAACAAAGTAAGATGTACCACCCCTCATTTTTATGAAGAAGAGTTAAAAGAAATAGCACTTAATGCAATTAATGATTTAATTAAAGATAAAGATTCTATTATAGAAAGTTGTAATCTTATTCTTAATCAAGTTTTACAAATAGATGATTTAAAAGCAAAAGAAGCAACTTTAACTATTGAAGTTGAAAAATTATCAAAAGAATTAAATCAGCTAATAGCTTCTAATGCTACAACAATATAAAATCAGGTAGAATATGATGAAAAGTATAATAGTCTATATTCTACATATTCTTTAGCTCTTAATGAATTAAAAAGCCTTCAATCCACAATTCAAGATAAAAACAATAGAAAAAATAAAATCAAACAATTTCTAAAAGTTTTAAAATCACAAGATAAAATCTTAACTGAATTATCACCAAATCTTTTTTTATCTCTTGTTGATAGAATTGAAGTTTATACAAAAGTTGATATTAAGGTTGTTTTTATGAATGAAAAATAAAGGGTATAAAGGAAAATAGAATTTAAATTAATGCTATCGTTTATTAACAGCCTAATTCTTTGTGATAATTTTTGAGAGTTGTAAATCTATATATTTTACTGTTAAGAATATGTGTGTTATTATTTTTTACTGCTGAAATATATTTAGATACATATTTTTCAAAACTTTTTTTAATATAATTTTCTTTAGAAGTAATAGATATATATATTCGTCATTTGGTATTAAAAAAGGCTCTTTAAATAAAATATAATATGGGTTAGTAAAATTAATAATGCTTTAGAATAATCAAGCCCCTTTCCTAAACTATTTGCAATATGATTCTTTTTAGTAATAAATGATGCTTTGTTCTTTATATTTGATCTTAGGGGAATTGCAACTGTTAAATTATTGATATTTATTATGACTAATCAAAAACCCCGAGTTTTATTTTTAATTCAGTTTCCTTGTACATGATCTAAGGCTTCTATTAGATTATTATTATCTTTGTAAAAGGTTTTATCTAATTTAACAATTTCCATAAGTACAATTACTCCAAAGCAAAAAGTAAAGCCTCCAATTAGGAGGCTTGCTTACAGTCCATTCTGTTCGGATTTTTCTGTTTTTTACGTGGGGCAATCCTACCACCACTGACTGTAATAAAATTATTAAATAATTTTATTTAATAGTCAAGTGAAAAAAAATCTAATCTATAGATTAGTTAATGATAAAAAGTAAAAACATCTCCTAAACGAAAGTTTTACTATTTACGTTTTCGTTCGGTTAATACCCTATCCAAGAAATGGTCTATCTAAACGTAAAACCTATGTTAGGCTACATAATTAATATCCTTGGCAACACTAATTATTTCAATGGCCGTCAATATTTATTAGAAATATTGAGTAGTTTGTCTATAACTACTTGCAAAAAATAATATTGATTAATTTTTCTGTCAATAGCTTTTATTATTGTAAATAAAAACTCTTTCGATGTTTTTGGTAATTTTTTAATATAGTGGTTATGGAATTCGACCAATTATTATTAATATAGTTTTAAAATTTTTTGAATATAGAGTAATTACATACGATGTACTAGTCCTTTTGATTCTGAAGTAATGTCAAAAATTGCGAAAAAAAATGTCGGTTTGAATGTCGGTTTGAATAAAACAGAAAAGAAAGTTATAAGTTATTTATTAGATGATGAGAGCTATTCTGTAGAAGATATAGCTAAAAAGGTAGATGTTACAAAAAGAACTATTGAAAGAGCTTTCAGTTCTTTACAAAATAAAAGATTAATTGAATGGATAGGTTCGAAACATTATGGAGTTTGGCACGTAATAAAATGATTTAACGCATTTATTAAATATTTTTACCCTATTAAGAAAAAATACACCCACTTTTTTTATAATCGTATTGTTGTATTGATGTGTAAATATCTAGGCAGTTAGTAGCTTCTAATGCTACAATAATTCAAAACCAAGCAGAGTATGATGAAAAGTTTAATAGTTTATATCCAACATATTCTTCTGCTCTTAATGAATTAAAAAGCCTTCAATCTACAATTCAAGATAAAACTATTAGAAAAAGTAAAATCAAACAATTTTTTAAAAACATAAAATCACAAGATGGAATCTTAACTGAACTTTCACCGAACCTTTTTCTAACTATAGTTGATAAAATTGAGGTTTATTCTAAAGATAATATTAAGGTATAAAGGAAAATAGAATTTAAATTAATGCTATCGTTTAATAACAGCCTAATTCTTTGGGGTAATTTTTATCAGTATTGAATCATTAGGATTTATCAAATTTAACAAAAAAAACTGCCCAATAATCTAGACAGCTTCTAATTTTAAACTTTTATAATATCAAAAAAATCTAAAAATAAAAAAAAGTTGAAAGAATCGATATATGTCCTTTCTTAAAAAAAATATTTCTATTTATTTTTGATCTTCAATGTAATTATATTTTTGAGTGTATAATAAGTCAATTATTTCTTTAACAAATTCAAAAAAATTAAGGTTCAATCACAAACTTTGTGTGATTTTATTTGAGGGAGGATTTCTTACATAAGCTTTCCTACTTGCATCGAAGAGCTTTAAAATGAAATAATCATTATCTAGATACTCATATCTCTGTCTTCTTATAGTTTTAATTTTATTATTAATTCCTTCTATCTTTCTATCTGTTATATTATATGTAGCATGAGCTATGATACCTTCAAAGTGATTATCTAGTAGCCTTTTAAAACAAAGAAAATGTTTGTTTTTTGTAGCACTTCAAAAGTTTATAAACTATATTCACCAACTAAATTAAAAAATGCTCTTTTAGCTATATGTGGAGAGAGACTTTATCATCCAATAAAAGAATATTTTAATTCATTACCTATATGGGATGGAGTCGAAAGGATAGATACTTTATTAATTGATTATCTTGGTGCAGAAGATTCTCCTTATATTAGAGCTGTTACAAGAAAGACATTAATAGCAGCAGTAGCTAGAATATATGAACCTAGTATTAAGTTTGATTGTGTTCCAATCTTAAATGGACCACAGGGGATTGGTAAATCAACTCTATTCTCTAAATTAGGTGGGAAATGGTTTTCTGATAGTTTAACTCTAACTGATATGAAAGACAAATCAGGTCCTGAGAAACTTCAAGGTTATTGGATATTAGAACTAGGAGAACTTGCAGGTATGAGAAAAGTTGATATTGAAAGTGTTAAATCTTTTATATCCCGTAATGATGACAAGTTTAGAGTTAGTTATGGTGTAAATGTAGAAAGCCACCCAAGACAATGTATTATAGTTGGACCTACTAATGCAGAGAGAGGATTCCTACGTGATATTACTGGGAACAGAAGATTTTGGCCTATAACAGTTACAGGAGATAGTATAAAGAAAGCATGGGATTTAAATTATAATGTAATATCTCAAATATGGGCTGAAGCATTAGTTCTATATCAGAAAGGAGAGTCATTATATCTTGAAGGTGAAATTGCAAAAGTTGCAAGAGATTTTCAAGACAAAGCTATTGAATCTGATGAAAGAGAAGGACTCGTTAAAGCATATCTTAATACTTTACTTCCTGAGAAATGGGATGAATTAAGTCTTTTTGAGAGACGTGATTATCTTTCAGGGTTTAATAGTGGAATTGGAAAAGTTGAAAGAACTACAGTCTGCAATCTAGAAATATGGAGTGAATGTTTAGGGAGAGATCCTTCCTCTATTAAAAAAGCTGATTCCTATGAAATTGCTACAATAATGAAACATATGGATGATTGGACAAGGTTTGATGGAAATAAAAGTAAAACTAAGCGATTCCCTCTTTATGGTAAACAACAAGCCTATGTTAAAAAGTTGAAAGAGTAATTATCAATTCACTATAGTTAATTTTAATAACACAAAAATATTAGCATCAGTAGTATTTTAACTATTGGTGCTAATGTTTTATAAATCTTATTCCACTTTTTTTTGATTAACCTTTCATTAATAATAAACAATTCTGTGTAAAATATAAAAATAAAGGAATAAAAAGCTAAAAACTGGAAGTAAAAAAGCTAATCATTCCACTATCTTGTACCATTACTAATTCTTTACGATTGATGATTTAAGTATCTTTTGGAATAAGTGGAATAAGAATATACTAATAAAGTATTAATATTATATATATAGTATATAGGGGTATATACCCTATATATAATATGCATAATCAAATAGTTTGAAATGCATCATTCCTTATTCTATCTATCCATTATTAGAAAATTACAATTTAAAAGTGAAATGTTTTTTAAAAAAATGGCCCCAGGCCCTTAGGCGACTGAAGCTCTATCCATGTAATTAAATAATAGAATCATTCAATATAAAGTTCAAGAAGTGGGGATTCCTTTTGCAGTTGGAGTTTATGAAATAGCTTTTAAAAAAGATGACAATGGAGATAGGCTTTATATTAATTTATATATAATTCCAAAAAGCTTGAATTATAACGTTTTTGCTAAAGCTAAAATAGTTTTCATGAAAAATTTCTCCAAAGTTTTTCAAACTTTATTTTACCAACTTTGGATGTACCATATCATAATTAAGTATGTTTTTTATTACTTTTATAAAATTTATGTTTTTCATCTAAAAAACAACATAAAAAGCATTTGCTATATTTTTACAATCCTCAATCTCTGCTTCTTTAGAAACAAAAAATCCAATTAACCTTTTTTCACCTGTTATTCGAAAACGGCTCCATTTTATTCCATTTTTTGGTAAATCTGAAGGATGTTTAAAATCTGTACATTTTGATGTTGGAAATTGCCCATATATTATTAATCTTTTATTTTGTTTTAATTCTTCAACACTTAATTGTGAGAATTCTTTTAATTTATTCATTAAGTCAGCTAATATTTTCTTTTACTGCCATTCTTCAAAAGATTGTCCATTATCTGTACTTCTAAAATATTTAAAATTATAACAACAATATTTTGAAATATTGTTATTCAAACTATTTTGAGTTTCAAAAGATTTTAAAGCATTTTCTTTTTTTGGATTTTTTCTATTCTTCTTTGACAATATTAGGTCTACCTCCTAGATCTCCATTATTATAAAGAGCAGCTAAAGATCTCTCATTTCTAATTTTCAAAGGGATTTCATCACCACGATAACAAAAGCTTTCACCATTTTCTTTTTCAAAAAAATAACTCCTGTATTTTTTTGCATCATCTAATAACCTAGAATTGTGGGAGGTAAAAATTAATTGAGCACCTTTTGGATTATTGCCATTGTTAAATTTAGATAATAAATCACTTACAATTTCATCATGAAGCTCTCTGTCTATTTCATCCATAATCAATAATCCACCATTCATCATTAGTGATAAGAAATATAATAAAATATAATACAGTTTTATAGTTCCTGCTGATTGTGAATATTCATTTAATTTACAAGTTCCCTCTTCAGTTTTATGTACAAAAATAGGGTAATATCTTTTTTCTTCAGGTAATGATGGATCTTCACTTTTTTCAATTACTATATTTACTAAACCTAAATCAAAGCGAGACAATTCTTCTATGGTTATTTTTAATAAATTTGGATTATCATAATAAATTTTACTTATGTTTTCATGTGATAACTTATAACTACCAAAATAATTAACATTGGATGTAATTTTATTAAAATAAGATTTAAAAGGATTGCTTTTATCTATTTCATATTGAAATAAAGTAGAAAAAAAGGAAACATTATCTCTAAATTTTATACCCATATTAGTATTAAAATATTTATCCTCCACTTTGCTTTTATTTCTTGTAAAAATCTTTTTAGCTTTTTTTGAACCTTTTTTTTCACTTAAAGATTCAGAGAAAACTTTTCCCTTTTTTAATGAAAATTCATAATAATATTTTATATCAGTTTCTAAATAATCATCTAACGTGAAAGTAAGAAAAAAATCTGCTTTATCGTCATTATTAAAGAAAGTATCATAAGCTATTTTCTCTTCAGGTTTATTATCAAATGAATTTCTTGCGAAAGAAATTATAAAATACAATACCTTTAATGCATTTGTTTTACCAGATGCATTACTCCCTTCTAAGCAAAGATATGGTAATACATTCGTATCAGCTATTTTGTATTCCTTAGGAACAACTTTTCTAGTAGCTTCAAAACTAATTTGTAGCCAATCTTTAAATGAAAAACAGTTTTTTGCTCCATATTCTATTATCATAAAAACCTCAAACTATGCGATATTTTTACATAGTTTAGCATTATAAATATAATTTGTCTATTTAAATAAGCCTAATATTGTGATATTATTGCATACTTATATATTTTTTTGAGGAATGCTTATTCAATTATAAATAATATTTTATAACTAAAAATATGGAATTCTTAAGAAATCAAATAGAAGATGCTCCATCAGGTGCAGTAGGTAGTTTTTGAAATATCATTAAAAAAGGTGATACTAGTGATGGTATTTATACTAACTTTTCTATATAAAAAATTAGTAGTGTTATCAATCATATATTATTATTCAATTAATAAAACTGAAAACGAAAGAATTTTACAAAAACATTGTCAAATAAATTAGGTGCAGACCACTTGTTTATCTAAATCTTTAGTATATATTACTATTTTTTCTTTAATTGTTTTTGAATATTTTTCAGAAAAAATATCTAATGATTTATGTGCTTTGTAACTAGAAGATTTTACTTCTATTGGACATATTTTCTCTCTTTTAACTAATAAAAAATCGACCTCATAATTTCGTTTTTGAATTTTATCATAAAAAGTATGATAATATAGTTTATTCCCATTAGCTGTAAGGATTTGAGCTACAACATTTTCATAAACAATACCCAAATTTATAGGCAATTTATTATTCAATAATTTTGAATAAATGATATTATCAGTAAAATCTTTATCTTTAAACATAAGTGTAATAAGTAGGCCTGTATCAGCTAAATATAGTCTAAATTTATCTTTATTATACATATTTGCTAAACCAATATTAGGTTCAGGTGTTAGGAATATTTTTAAATACAATGAAATTTATTCTAGAGAAGATCCTTAATTTAAATAAGATGATATTTTTAAAACTATTATTCCTTTAGTATCATTAAGTAGTGAACATGATAGTGAACATGATGAAATACAAATTAAATCACGAAAGGTTTTAGAATTTTGTAAAGAACCAAAAACAAGAGCAGAAATTCAGGAATTTTTAGCTATTAAGAGTAGGCCATATTTAAGTCAAAAAATTTTGAACCCTTTAATTGAAAAAGATTTGTTATTATTAACTTTACCAGATAAATTAACTAGTAAAAAGCAAAAGTATTATACAAATAGAAAATAATATATATTATAATTTTTATGATTGATAAACCCTATATAGGGAAAATACACCCACTTTTTTTATAATCGTATAGTTGTATTGATGTGTAAATATCTAGGCAGATAGCAAATTGAGCATTAATGATAAATAAGCTTTAAAATCAAAAAATATTAATGTAATTACAGTATTATAGAAGGAGTGAGGGATGAAAAAAGAGGTATATGAAAAAGCAAAAACAAGAGCTTTATCATATTATGAAAAAGCCAGTATCGTATTAACCGAAGAAGAAAAAAACTGTTTAGAAGTTGCTGATTTTGGACTTAATAATTTGGATAATGAAGGCTTACAATTAATAACATATATTAATACTAAAAAAGTTTGTTCTAAAGAATGAGTTCTATTTCCTAAACAAACATGTCCTGAACACAGACATACACAAATTGGTAAACTAGATGGAAAATAAGAAACATTTAGATGTAGATACGGTAAAGTTTATCTATATGTAAGTGGAGAAGCTACTAAAGATATTAAAGTTACTCCTCCTAATGAGTATTTTACCGTATTTAATGAAATAGTTTTAAATCCAGGAGAACAATATACAATCTACCCTAACACTCTTCACTGGTTTCAAGCAGGAGATGAGGGAGCTGTTGTATCTGAATTTTCAACTACTAGTTATGATGAAACTGATATTTTCACAAATCTCAATATCAAAAGAATTCCAACAGTAGACTAAAAATATTATTCATGCACCTTTTCATTATGAGCAGGTGCAATTTTTTATTAATTAAAATAGTAATAATTCAAACTAAAAGCTAAAAACCCCGCACAAGTAGCAAAAGCTTCCCCTGTTGTACATTCTCCACTTTCTTCATCTATACTTTCACATGCAGTATAATTATCCATTTTCATTAACTTTAAATTTTCTATAGCTTTATTCCCAAAACCTGCTAATAAACTATTACATAGAGATAAAATCCAAGGATGAGGTGCATGATTACATCCAATTTCACTAATTTTATTATTTGCAAAAGATAAACTATAATCGCTAGATCTAATATGATTCACTGTTTTAATAAAGGTATTAGATTCTTTATCACAAAAATCTAAATAACTTAGCAATTGAAGACTTCCTGGTGGCTCATCATAAATACTACTATGTCCATTTAAATCACTAGACCAAACAAACATATCATCTTCAACTAAGTGATTATAAATTGCAGCTTTTACTAATTCAGCATCTATATTTAATTCATCTATATTTAAATAATTAGCTAATATTTTAAATACTTTATAAACTAACACATTATTATATGTTAAGTATTTTTCAGTTGTAAAATCATCAGTAGGCATTAAGAAAGTTTCATATAGATTAATTGTAGGATGTTTTTTACTTCTCAATTTCTTTAAAATCAAAGATAGTCCTTCTTTAATATATGATTCATCTAAGATAGATTTATCACTTGTCTTTTCAATATATGAATTAAGGGCTAAAACTGGAGCACACAATTCATCTAATTCAAACCCAGGCTCTAATAAAGTCCCATCAATAAATCTACTATGCTCTCCAACATTATTAATTTGAACTGTATATACATATTTAAGAATATCTCTTGATAAATCCTCATCCATTAATAAGATAGATGGAAAGCTCCAAAGAAGAGAATCCCTATCCCAATAAGCTGCAGATACATAATATCTAGGAGATCTAGATGTTACTAATACTAACTCTTCACTATCTAAAGTTATTCCACAAGAATAAAAGTATGCAAAAAATAAATTAGTATTCATAATCATCTCTACATATTTATCTTCGTTTTTTATTATCTTACTATTTAAATAGTCTACATTTTCTTTTAATAGATAATCAAAACCAATTCTCTTTAAATGCTTTGCTGCGGTAGCAGAAGCAACCTCATCGTACCCAATACCTAAAAAATAATCATAAGACAAACTTTCATGAGGTTTTAACGTCTTATATTTATCTTTAGAATCCATTGGTGCTAGTGCAATCAAAGGTAATATATTAATTTGTTGATAAACTTTACCATGATTCCAATTACTCTCTTTTTCTATAATAGAACTATCAATTAAATTACTCTCATTAATTACATGAAAAGTTCGCGTCCAGTCTAATATATAACTAACTTCAATATCTAAGTCTTTATAACTCTTATTTTCAACACAAACATTCAAAGCAATTGCTTTATGCCCTTTAGGAGCTAAATAAGTAAATGTAATTTTAATATTATCAGTTTCAAAAATAGCTTGAGGTATCCAATAATTAATTCTATCCCAAACTAATTTATTATCTAATTCTATAATCTCATTGTTTATTTTAACAAAAGGAGATATTAAACTATCCCCTTCTATTTGAAATAATCCTTTATGCTGCATATTAAGAGTTGTTAAATATTTAATAGATCCATCTCTCTCTTCGATATTTGCTAAAGATATATATTCATTTCCACTAACCTGAATCAATTTAATTCTCCTCAATAAAATATACTAAAGCCCCTACTTTAAACTTTGGAACTTCAAATTCAATAACTTTACTTCTAGCCCCTTCTCTTATTTCATAATCAAGAAAAGTTGGTAACAGTTTACTATCTTCAGGATCTAAAAATAATACTTTTTTAACATCACTATAAATTTGTACTTTAAATATTAAAGAAGATGATAAACTTGGTTCCTTTTTACCAAGATGCCAGACATTATCATTATTTTCTAAATTCATAAGACTAATTAAATGTTTATTCTTATTCTCTCTAATAATCACAGAAATATTATTTGATTCTGATGTAAGTGAATAATTACCTTCAATAATATATTCTTCATTATCCCAACCACTATAGGTCATAGTTACATCAACAAATGAATCATCATAAAGTAAACTTTGATAAGCAACAAAGAAATCTTGATATCTTTTTACAATCTTTTTCTCTTCGTCTCTAAGTTTAGTATAATCACAATAATACCCTTGAGTTATTACACAGCCTTCTTCTCCTAAGAACAAATGAGTTGCTCCCAATGAATTGATATAGAAAGTTGTAAATAATGCACTGTATAGAGCATTTTCTCTATCAAGTCTAAAGCTTGCAATATAGGCTGCTAAGATTATAGGTTTATTAAACTCTTTTGCCTTAAGAATAATCTCTTTTAAATTATAGAAAGTATCAAAAGGTGGCCAAACTTCAATATAAATAGCCGTTTGACTTCTTGCACATTCTCTAGTTAAGGGCCAAGCACCAACATTATTAAATATTAATTTTGCATTATTTAAAGACTCTTCAACGTTATCTAAAAACTTTGGGATTTCCCTACCTAGTTCAATAACTTCATTATTATAATCTAAAGCTTTTTTTGGATAGCCATAAGTATCAAGGTGAATACCATCGAAGCCTACTTGATTAATACTCTTTTTATATTCACTTATTATGTGTGATCTCCAATAAGAAGATTCTCCAATATTCATAAAATAGAAAGTATCTATAAAGGATAAAGGTTTATCCTTTATAGCATAATATGCTTCTTCTTTATGATTTAAAAAATAATCTTTAGTTGCAGCATAAATAGGTCCATAAGCCATATTCTTCATACCTAAAGATTTACAATAACTAATCTTATTAGAAATAATATCTAAATTATTTCTTTTCCCCATTGAATCAACATAACTCTTTGCATTTGATACCATATCATCATGATGATACGACCAATCATAATATTGAACAAAACTAATATGATTATCTCTCATCCAATTAATATCATCATTATTATCAACTTTTTCAAAATCACTTAAAAATCCATATCTAATAATTTTATCATTAGTATCAATTGAAAATGATGAATTAATCTCATAATCATCAATTCTGATAGTAAATATGAAACCTGAAAAATCATAATCGAAGATTCCAAGATTTATTTTATTTATTCCAAAGCATAATGTTTTTTTTATTTCTCTAATTTGCTTATCCAAATTAAAGATTGTAATTAATGCTGTTTTATCTATTACATTACTATCTATAGTTAACTCAATTTCATCACTTCTATTATATTTACTTTTATTTAAATAAAACTCTTTTATCATCCCTTTACTGCTCCATCAGCTAATCCACTCATAAATTGTTTTTGAAAAATCAAGAAAATAATTACAACCGGTATAATTGCAATAGTTGCTGTTGCAGATACTAGATGCCATTTTGCTCCTGCAAATTGTTGAAAAAACACAGATAATGCTTGAGGTACATTATGTTTCTTATTACTTTGTAAAAAGAATACTGCTTGAGCATAGTTATTCCAAATTCCAAAACCATTCAATATAACAAAGGAGGCCGTTGCAGGTTTTAATAGAGGAAAAATAATCTTCCAAAATGCAGATATTCCAGTACAACCATCTATTTCAGCCGCTTCATTTAATTCTTTAGGTAATTCTCTAATAAAAGTTGTATAAATAAACACACAAGTTGGAAGAGATAAAGTAGAGGTTACAAATATCATACCCCACAAAGTATCAACCCCATGAATTCTTCTCATCAGAGTATATAGAGGGACTGTATTAATAATACCCGGAATCATCATACAAGCAATTAAAGTAGAAAATAGTATATAGTTAAATTTACTCGCTCTTCTTGCAATAGAATATCCTGCCATACCCCCTACAACTATTGATAAACTTAGAGAGCCTAAAGTAATAACTAATGAGTTAAACATAGCTCTAAAAATATGAGATTTTTGAATAGCTTCAATATAATTATAAATATGAAAATCCGGAACAAACATATTCCCTTCATAAAATAGAGAACTTGGATTATTAAGAGATAAAACTATCAATACATAAAATGGCATTATACAAATTGCACAAATAAATATGATTAAAATGATTTTTAAGACTTTTAATAAATCAAATTTCTTCATTTTATCTAACTCCTTGATTTAGTTAATCTAAACGAAATTAATACTGGCACCAAAATCAATAGGAATAAAATCATAGCAACAGCAGTTGAATAACCAGTCCTATTTCCATAACACATTCTCATAATATAAATACTTAAACTTTCGGTTGAATATCCAGGTCCACCTTCTGTTAACGACATGATAATATCGAAGACTGAAAGAGATCCTATAATATTAGTAACAACATTAATTCTAATAGAAGGTATTAATAGAGGCATTGTTATTTTTCTAAAAATTTGACTTCTTTTAGCCCCATCGATTTTAGCACTTTCATATAATTCATTAGCAATGGATTGCAAACCTGCTAAATATATAATCATAGTCATCCCAGCGTATTGCCAAACATTTACTAATATTAAGACAATTATTGTATAGGAATATTGGCCCATCCAGTTAAATGCAACTTCATAATTAAAAAACTCAGCAGCTCTATAAATAAATCCTCTTCCAGGTTGAAGTAGAAAATACCATATATATCCCATAATTAAGGGACTAATAATAGCTGGCAAATAAATAACCACTCTAACAAAAGATTGGAATTTAAATTTATTCTTCATTATTAAAGCATAAATTAATCCAACTACATTTAAAAGAAATGCACTACCAATAGCAAATAAAACAGTTGTTTTAATATCACCTAAAGCTCTAGTATCACTAAAAAAATCTATATAATTTTGAAATCCTACAAAACTTGCTTTTCCCATTCCATTCCAATCAGTAAAGCTTAGCCTTATTCCTTGTAATAGAGGAAAGACAAAAAAAATCCCGTACAACATAGCTGCCGGAATACTCATTAGTTGGATTCCATCAATTCTTTTTTTCATTATTTAATCCTAGAAATATATGGTAGAGGAAAATCCCCTACCCATTTAATTTAGAAACCTTTGTTCCAAGCATCTTCATAAGCTTTTGCAAATTCTTCAGGAGAATAAGTTTTTGCAAATAAATCTTGTACCATTCTTCCTGCATCATCACCTGAGAAACCAGCTGGTTTTTCATTTGTAAATCCAATGTTTACAGCAGAGTTAAGTGCAGAAGTTACTTCATCTCTAAATCCTTTTGGAGCCCAATTAGCATCTACATCTTTAAATGCACTAGGAGATCCTAAACTTTCTGAATATTTTGTCATATTTTCTTTTGAGAATAAGAAAGTTAAGAACTTTTTAGCACCTTCAATATTTGTTGAAGAAGCTGAAATACTATACCCACTATCTTCTGCAGATAAAACAACAGGTTTAGTATTAGGCATATAAGATGGATAAGGAGCAAAGCCAATATTCATATTAGGATTAGCAGCTAATAGACCACCTAAAGCCCACATACCATCTGAGAACATTACAGCTTGTCCACTTACAAAAGCTTCAGTTCTATTATCTGCTGTAGCTGTTAATACATCAGAATTAATTAAACCTTTATCTTGAAGTTCAACAAGATTTCTTGCAAATTCAGCCATAAAACCATTAGGATCTCCAAAGTTAAGCTTATCACTTTCATTATTTAGCATAGCAATTTTACAATCAATTGGTCCTAGAGTTTGTTTTAAATAACCATGAGGAACAAATTCAATCCAGTGCCCTAAAGACCAAGCTTCTTTACCAGGAATAAATAAAGGTGTTAATTCTGGTTTTTCTTTTTTAATAACTTCTAAGTTTTCTACAAATTCATCCCAAGTAGTTGCAGTTTCTAGTCCTAATTCATCAAAGACATCTTTATTATAGAAAAGACCAGCCATAGTCATATTTGTACATACTCTATATTGATTACCTGTTTTAATATCTGTACAACTATCTTTCATTGAAGGAATTAATCTATCCCACCAAATTTCATCGCCTAAATCTAAATATTTACCTTGATCAACATAAGCTTGTTCATAAGTTGTCATAATATCAGGAACTTCACCTGATGCGAATTTTACTTTTATAATATTACTTGCATCTTTTTGATATTCTTGTGATACAGAGAAACCTTCTTCTTGAGCATTAAACTCATTGATAATTTCATTCATTAAATCAATAGTTTCAACTTTTCCTGTGAAAAATGATACTTCTGTTCCACCTTGTGCAAAAATAAAACCACTAGCCACTAACATTATAGCTAGAACTGATATTAGTCTTTTTTTCATAATATATAACTCCTTTTGATTGTGATAACTTATTATCACCTCAAAAACCAAATTGCTAAATACCAAGTTTTTTCAATATAGGTTCAAGTTTATTCGATTTACTCATTATTACAAGTAAAAGCTTGCTATAGTGATTATACACTTATAGTATAAGAGAAAAGGAATGATTTATGAAAAATAAATGGACAATCAAACAAAAACTAATATTTAGCACAAGTATCCTTATATTCTTTTCAGTAATGTTTGTTACAATCATTTCTTCTAGAAATTATAAAGAAGATATGATAGATCTTTCCTATAATGCAACAAAGACAACCCTTGAACAACTTGCAAACAATGTAGAAACATATCTACAAGGAGTTCAAGAATTATGCATTATTCCTTATTATGATACTGAATTGATTGAAGCTCTCTCTCAAACAGCTACAGAACCGTCCTCTATACTAAAAAGACAGAGAACAATTGAATCGTTTTTAAAAACAAATATTTTACTGCCCCATGATGATATTGAATATGCCTATATTTATTGTGGAGAAGAATTATTTTCAAGCAATAGAACTAATGACTATATTACTAGTTCAGGTCTAAGTGATGATTTGATACAAAGAGTTAGAAATAGTAAAATACCAATTATTATTTATTCTGATAATAATGATTTTGAATTTAAAGTATTAAGTAATATTGTTGATTTAAATGATAATAATAAATCAATAGGTATCTTTAGAATAGATGTTAATTCAAAAGGTTTAGATAAAGTATGTAATAAAGTAATTGATTCAAAGGGAAAAGCTTTATTAATTACTAACTATAATAATGCTTTAATATATGCAAATAGCAAATCCTACTCTCATAAGTTAATTGTTGAAATATTTGATGATGTAATAAATACAAATGATATAAACAATATTATTGAAAATGAGGGAGAACAATTTCTAATAACAAGTGTTGATATTTCTATAACAAAATGGAAAATCTATGACATTACAAGCATCCATGAAATGACAAAGAACATAAATCAAATTCAAAATAGATCTATATTCCTTGCTCTATTATTTGTAGTTATTGGAATAGTTGTCTCAGCTTGGTTTGTAAGAGAATTATTAAGTCCTATCTATAATGTTACATCTTTAATGAAAGAAGTTCAAAAAGAAGATTATAGTGTAAAAGCTAATGTTGAAGGAGATGATGAAATAGCATACTTAGCAACATCATTCAATGAAATGACTGAAAAAATTAATCAAACAATGCAAAAAAACATTCAACTTACAAAAGAAATTTATGAAGTCAAATATCTTGAAAAAGAAGCTCAATATATAGCTATGTGCAATCAAATAAAACCTCATTTCCTATTTAATAGTTTAAATAATATTAGTTTATTAGTTAAAGTAAACAGAAGAGAAGAAGCTATTGATTATATTGAAAAACTAGCATCACTTTTAAATGCTTTGGTTCATGCCGATTCTCAAATAACACTAAGATCAGAAATGGTCATCTGTAATAACTACCTAAGCATGCAAAAAATCCGATATACTAATCTTAATTATAAAATCAATATTAAAGAAAAACACTTAGAAACTTTAATACCTGCATTATCGATTCAACCTATTATTGAAAATGCTCTTATTCATGGATTTCAACGGAAAGAAGATGAATGCCTTATAAATATATATTCTAAAGAAAAAGATAATAATATTTTAATATGTATTAATGATAATGGAGTTGGAATTGATGAAATAAAACTCCAAGAATTAAAAGAAAAGCTTGATAATCCAAATTCTTCAATCGATGGAAATATCAAAAGAGTTGCCCTTATTAATATATCTAGAAGGATAAAACTTAGATATGGCAGTGCATATGGATTATCTATAAAATCTATTGAAAATGAGGGATCTTCATTTATAATTACAATCCCTAAAGATGAAGGAGAATACAAAAATGTATAAAGCTTTAGTTGTAGACGATGAACCACTAATGAGAGATTACTTAGGAAATAATTTAAATAAAATCAATGAAGATTGGATTTGCGAAGATACAGCCAGTGATGGTATTTATGCGATTCAACTATTACAAAATAACAAATATGATGTTGTAATTACTGATATCAAAATGCCAGCAATGGATGGGATAGAATTATCAAAATATATTTATAACAATCTAAAAGATTTACCAATAATTATAGTAACTGGATATAATGAATTTGAATATGCAAGAGCAGCTCTAAAACTTAATGTTATAGACTATTTATTAAAACCATTAAGAGATGAAGAATTATCAGCAGCTCTTTATGCTATAACATTAAAAGATAAAGATTCCATAAGAATTTCAATTAAACAAAAAACAGAAAACAAAAACAGCCTAGTTTCACAAATTCAAGAATATTTACAACTTCACTTCAGAGAAGGTTTAAGCTTAACAATACTAGCAGATATTTTTAATATAACACCATCATATTTAAGTACGATTTTTCATAAAGAAATTGGAGAGCCATATTCTAAATATTTACTTCGAATGCGAATGGAAACAGCAAAAGCATTACTTTCCAATCCAAACTCAAAAGTACAAGATGTAGCATTAGATGTGGGATTTTCCTCTTCAAAACATTTTGGTACAGTTTTTAAATCATACTTTGGAATAAGTCCTGGAGAATATAAAACCACTATGAACTAATCTGATTAGTTAGCACTTTTGGAGTTACTCCATATTCTTCTTTTACAATTGAATAGAAACTAGAAGAAGATTTAAACCCACATTCTATATAAATAGCTAATAAAGTAAAATTAGGATATTTAAGTCCTATATAATATCGAAAATCTTTAGCAATCACTGCATGATTGTCTAAAAAAATATCCGCAACCCCAAGTGTCTATTCCCAAATTTATGTATATGGGAATGAGCTAATTAATCTCAATAGTTTCTCTCCATTTCCAAAAAATCCAACAATAGCTCGATTTTTTTAAAGAAATTGGTTAGTGTTAGGAATATTTTTAAATACAATGAAATTTATTCTGGAGAAGATCCTTAATTTAATTAAGATGATATTTTTAAAACTATTATTCCTTTATTATCATTAAGTAGTGAACATGATAGTGAACATGATGAAATACAAATTAAATCTCAAAAGGTTTTAGAATTTTGTAAAGAACCAAAAACAAGAGCAGAAATTCAGGAATTTTTAGCTATTAAGAGTAGGCCATATTTAAGTGAAAAAAATTTTGAATCCTTTAATTGAAAAAAAATTGTTATTATTAACTTTACCCGATAAACCGACTAGTTTGATTTTTTCAATTACTAAGTGTAAATTATTATATTTCATTATTTTTAAATTACTATTAATACAGATATCATACGAGTTGAAATTTTAATTCGATAAAAATGGTTGTTTAACCAAAATAATCGAATAGAAGTTGTGATATCGTATATTCTCTGATATACTGTAATCGATAAAGTAGGTAATATCGCCTAATTTATCGAATAGGACGTGCAGTAATGGAAATCAAAAGAGATTTATATTTAGATAAATTGAAGAGTAGTGAACATAATGGTTTAATAAAAGTAATTACTGGAGTTAGAAGAGCAGGAAAGTCTTATATATTATTTAATTTATTTTCAAAGTACCTAATAGCTAAAGGAATAAAAGATGAAAATATTATAAAAATACAATTAGATAATATAAAATTCATTGATTTAAGGGATCCAAAGCTACTATATAAATATATTACTTCAAAAATTATAAATGATGATTTACATTATATTTTAATTGATGAAATACAATTTGTAGAAAATTTTACAGATTTATTGAATGGACTTCTTTATATTAACAATGTAGATATATATGTTACAGGGAGTAATTCAAAATTTTTATCATCTGATGTAATTACTGAATTTAGAGGTAGAGGTGATGAGATTAGGATATTTCCATTATCCTTTTCAGAATTTTTCTCTGTATATAATGGAACTTTTGAAGAAGCCTTTGATGAATATATGATTTATGGCGGACTGCCTAGAATAATATCTATGGAAAGTGATGAGAAAAAATCTCAGTATTTAAAAAACCTTTTTAGAGAAACATATTTAGTTGATATTGTAGAGAGAAATAAAATTAGAAATACAAGTAATTTAGAAGAGATAGTGAATATTATTTCGTCTTCAATTGGATCTTTAACTAATCCTAAAAAATTAGAAAACACTTTTAAATCTGTTAAAAAAAGTACGATAACAGATGATACAATTAAATCTTATCTAGAAGCATTAAAAGAATCTTTTTTAATTGATGCAGCTATGCAATATGATGTAAAAGGCAAGAAGTATATTAATTCTCCAATGAAATATTATTTTGTTGATGTTGGGCTTAGGAATGCAAGACTTAATTTTAGGCAAATTGAAGAAACTCATTTAATGGAAAATATTATTTATAATCAACTTAAAGTACGTAGTTTCAATGTTGATATTGGGGTTGTTAAAATACGAGAGTTAAATACGAAAAACAAACTACTTAGAAAAAAGTTGGAAATAGATTTCATTGCGAGCAAAGGGATTAAAAAATATTATATACAGTCTGCCTATTCGCTTCCTTCAGAAGAAAAAAAGGAGCAAGAAAAAAGACCCTTTAGGAATATTAATGATTCTTTTAAAAAGATTATTATTTTAGGTAAAGTCATAAAACCTCGAATAGATGAAAGTGGAATAATGATTATTGGAATAAAGGATTTTTTATTAAAAGAGGATATTTTTGATTTTTAGAACCATCTTTTATACACCCTAGAGCATATTAAGGTGTAATTGTATTAGATTCCTTATACAGATGAATATAGATTTATTTTGAAAAATCGTACCTATGAAATAATCACTATATAGTGAGATGACAATCAAGACACTTTCTAGAATATTTCACGAATATTTCAAAAGTTTTCCCAACAGAATCCATACTAATTCTAATATCTTCTCTAAGAGAGTATTCTACTGTATCACCAATAACATTCTTCTTAAAAACACTTCGAAATCTAGCTATTTCATACAAACTTACCAATAATTTTTCTAAATCAATTTTTTATCTGTTGTTTAATGGATCATCTTGTAATTCATTTGTAGCGCAGCTTAAAAAATATTGAGCTAATAATTAATACAAATAATAATAATTTTATTTTCATAAAATATTTTCTATTTCATTTAAATATAATCACAAATATCTCGGTATAATGAAATAAAATTACTTTTATTACATTTTTAGATAAGATAAAATAATTTATAATACCCCTATTTTATAAAGAACAAGGTGATGACGAATAAACTTGACTTTACATTTTGTACAACTTATTATGAAACAACAATTTGTTATGTGCTTTTAATTATCAAATTTGACAGGAATTAAATGTCTTATTAAAAATACAATTAGGAGTTTTATATTCATTTAGGTTGCTTTCTTTTTAACTGTCATTTTTAATATTTTAATTCTTAAAAATTATTATGTATTTAAAAAAAAAGAGGCTTTGAATTGATAAAAAAAGTCAAAATAAAGAATTGAATAAATTTAAATGATTAAAAAATATTTAAGCTCATTATTAAAATATTATTTTATTTTTAATCATTAAATGGAGAAATAATGTATAATAATATTCTTGAGGTTCCATTAAAAACAGCCTCTATCTATCCTGAAAGAATATCCCATAAATCAAATATTAAAAAAAATATTCCAAATAAAACTTATGGAGAATTTGTTAAAACTATAGCCTTATTAACAGCGGGTTTTGAACATTTTGGTATGGGAAAAGATGATCATATCAGTTTTTTTGTAAACAATCGTTTTGAATGGATAGTAACTGATTTTGCAATTATGGCATTAAGAGCAATATCTGTCCCAAGAGGTTCAGATACAACACCAAAAGAATCTCATTTTATTTATAATCATTCTGATTCGAAATATCTTATTGTCGAAAATGTAAAACAATTATCTGAATTAATAGAAGTATTTGATGAAAGTGATTGGAATAACTGTAAAAGTCTTTTTATAATAGATGATGGTGATATTTCTAATATTGCTAAAAGTATAAAAAATAAAATTCATTTTTATAAAGAAGTCTTACAATTTGGATCTCCAAAGTATGAAAAAAATCCTCAAATGTTAGATAAGCTTTCAGCAAAAATTAAAGCGGAAGATCTTTTAACTATAGTTTATACTTCAGGAACTACAGGTAATCCAAAAGGAGTTATGTTAACTCATGCAAATTTTCTTCAAAATATACATGCTAATACTCCTCGATTAGGAGTTGATATAAATCGTCATGAGGTTTCGGTAGTGATGCTTCCTTCATGGCATGTTTATGAAAGAGCCTTTGAATATTGTGCATATTCTGCAGGAATGACTCTAGTTTATTCTGCCCCAGGTAGATTTGGTGTAGATTTAATAAAAGAAAAACCTCAAGTATTAATTTCAGTACCAAGAATGTGGGAATCTATTTATCAAAAGATGCTTAAAACAATAAGCACGATGTCTGTTTTTAAACGTACTTTATTATTATTGTTTATTAGATTTAATAAAACATATCTTGTTTCGAAGCAATATTTAAAAGGTGATTATATATCATTGAAGAAAAGATCTTGGATTAGGAAAGTTATTGCTACAATTTATCATTTTGTTAGAATAATCCTTTATTTCCCAGGTCATTTTTTTGCACAGAAAATTTTCAAACCTTTCATGGTAAAATTAGGAGGACGTTTACGTGTTGCAACTTCTGCAGCAGGAGCTCTACCTAAATATATTGATGAGTTTTTTAATGCCTTAGAAATTCCTTTAGTTAATGCATATGGAATGACTGAAACTGCTCCCGGTATTTTAAGTAGAACAATAGAACATAATACTTTTAATACAACAGGAATTCCTTTTGATAATACTTCGGTTGAAATTAGGAGAGAAGATGGGGGTATTACAAAAATTGGTGAAAAAGGTGTTGTGTTTGTACGTGGACCTCAAGTTATGCTTGGTTATTATAAAAACAAAGAAGCTACTGATAAAGTTCTCTCGAAGGATGGTTGGTTAAATACAGGTGATTTGGCTGTAAGAAGTGAAAATGGTGAAATTATTATCGTTGGTAGGATGAAGGATACTATTGTTCTGATGGGTGGAGAGAATGTTGAACCAGAGCCTATTGAAGAAAAAATGAAAGAAAGTATTTATATTGACCATGCAGTAGTTTTGGGTCAAGATAAAAAACAACTTACTGCTATTGTTGCTGTAAACGATGAAGAATTAATGAAACTGGCTTCAGAATTAAAGCTTTCCTACGAAGAAATAGCTCTTGAAGGTAAGGGCTCTATAACACATGAAGATATCATGAGACATTTGATGAAAGAAGTAAATTCTTTAATAAATAAAGAACATGGTTTTAAAAATTTTGAATTTGTAACTAAAATTCTTGCAGTTAAGAATGATTTTCTTGTAGGTAAAGAGCTCACTCAAACTTTAAAAATAAAAAGAAAATATATCGAAAAAAGATATCAAAATCTTTTAAACCATTTACAAGATGATATAAAAAAGCACCGTAAAAAATAATAATTTAATTACTTATTTATATCTTAGAACTGCTATTTTTTTTTAAAGCATATTTTTATATCTTTAAATTAAGATAGCAGATTATTTATTATATAATTGAATTGCTTTTTTACTGTTTTTTGAAAAAACTATATTACAAAATCATTAATATATTTGTCCTTTAATCTATTATCATTTTATAGATATTAATAAACCATATTTAAAACATCTTTTTTGTTTTGATGAACAAAATTATTATTGAAGTTGAATATCTTCAACTATTATGTCCATCTTGTGGTAAATTAACAAATCAAGAAATAGTATTTATGCAACCTAAGCATTTCATCACTAACTGTTTTTTATATCTGAGCACTCTATAATTAAACCTTTTATAATATGAACAAATTTAATAAATAAAAAAACTAGAAAAAGTTATTTGTACAAATATTAGAAACTAATTTATCTATAAAAAAGTAGAAATGGGAACGCTAGATAACTCAAGTGATATATGTTTGATTGTGAAAGAATCTTCATCAAAATAATATTCTTTAAAAGTTACACAAATATAAAATATGACAACACTGCTAAAGTGATTGCAAAATGAAAATACTGATCAGTAAAGTCAGTTTTTATACCTTTCAATTTATGTAGCACCTTAGATCCTATTTTACTTGTTGCAATTACAAACAATAGAACACCTCCTAAAACTGTATAAAGAGTTTTAAAAATGCTTGATTGTGAAAAGAATATAGTTTTATTTATTGGTCTTTGGCTTGTTGAAATAAACATATTCTCTAGTATTTCGAAAATATTCTGAGAAAAAATACCAGTTAATAACGCTAACAGAGCTAATATAATTAGACTTAAATGTATAGAAAATGGGAACTTTTCTTTCGATACTTCATTGATTTGTTTTTTGATTTGCTTATTTGGTAAAAAAATCCTAGATAATTTTATAAAAGACGCTACAGTACCAGCTCCTGCAATGCTCAATATTGTATAATTGATACTTGGTTTTAAATAATATGTTAATAGAGTTTTACTGAAAAAACCATTAAATGGTGGTATTGCCATAATCGATAAAGCTCCGACTAAATAGCAAATCATGGTAATTGGAAATCTTTCGCCTTTTTGACGGAGCAATAAATTAACACCTCTTATTTCATAAACATTTCTAGAGGCTGCAGCATCAATTGCTGTTCCAATAGATAAGAATAATAGACCTTTGAAAATACCGTGGCTAAATGTATGAAATAAAGCTGCAATCAATAATATAGCACCAGGTGTTGTATCAATGCCTGCATTTAAGGCCATTGCCCATGCTGTTACAATATAACCTATTTGACTAATTGAATGATATGCTAAAAGTTTTTTAGCATCTGATTGAGATAGAGCAAACAGTACACCAATTAGTGCAGTAATAGATCCTATATATGCAAGAGAAGGAGTTATGTTTTTTAGTATTGGGGAGAGAGAAAAGACTCTAACCAACACAAAGAGTGGGATTTTTATAAGAATACCAGATAGAAGAGCAGAAACTGGGTGTGGAGCTTTAGAGTGTGCTCCAACTAACCAATTTGAAAGAGGCATTATTGCAACACGTAATAATATAGGAACTATCATCAACAAAAGACACATTAAGGCAATATTTAACTCTTTTGAAGAAAGGTTTAATAAAGCTTCTGTGATTCTTTGATAAGATAAGCTTCCAGTCAAACGGTACAATCCAAAAGATCCTAGTAGGAAAAATACCATTGAGGATGAAGAATACATCATATAGTTGAAAGCAGCAAAAACAGCACTTTTTTCTTGTTTACTAGCGATTAATACATATGCAATTAGACCCATTACTTCTAAACATACAAACAGATTAAAAATATCAGAGGTCATACTAATGGCAGCAATTGTGGCACTCTGTATTAATATCAGAGCAGTAAAGTAAGAATGAGAAGGGCCTACTGTCCTTGAATAAATCCATGCTGGTACTGTTAATAAGTTTGTTAAAACAATCATAAAAAGAGATAGTGAATCAAACTTATATACAATACCTATTGTTGGTTTATAAGAGCCAATTACAACAATTAAACTACCTTGATTTATCACATATGGATACAATGAAAAAACAAATAGAATAGGCATTATAAGGCCAATTAAAATTCCAAAATATTCGCTAAAACGTCGAGCTTTTACTGGTAAAAAGCTTTTTGATGTCAAAACAATACTTGCTGCTAGAAGCGGCAAAAAGATTGGTGTTAATAATAAACTATTTGGATTCATTTTCTATTCTTTCTTTTATAATTGTGATATCTAAGGACCCTGTTGTTTTATAAAGTCTAACTGCCATTGCAAGAGAAAGAGAAGTAACGCACACTCCAATAACTATAGCAGTAAGCATAAGTGCTTGAGGAACTGGATCAACTATATTTTTCCCTTGGCCAACTAAGATAGGAGAATGATCACCAATTCTACTTGCTTCTAAAATAAATAATAATACTATGGCAGAATTTAACAAATTAAGTCCAATAATTTTTTTAATTATATTTTTCACCACTATTAGTCCGATAAATCCGGTTATAAAAATTAGAAAAATCAATACTCTCTCAATTATCATGTTGTCCTCCCATCATAGCTATTATCATAACAGCTAAGCTAGTTCCTACTTTAATTCCAATAATTATATTTAAAACAATAATAATTCCAGCAGAAAGAAATGAGTTCCCACTAGCAGTATTATTAAAGAAACCTTCTGGGAAAAACACTACATATGTTGTTACTAAAATTAGTGATATAAAAGAGAATGCTTCAATTCTTTCTAATACGTGTGAATTAGTAATTTTAGTTTTTACATCAGTTCCGAGTACTAAAAAAACTATTGCAGATGCAAATATAACGCCACCTTGGAATCCTCCCCCAGGAGATATATGTCCAAATAACATTACATATAAACCAAATAGTAAAATTATAGGTCCAAGTTTTGATGCTACAACTTCTACTAAATTAGTTCTAAGCGCATTTTTTACTCGCTTCTCTGGAGCTAAAGCAGATTGAGTTTTGACACTTTCTAGTGCTTGTTTATGTAAGTTTAAAAGAATGGACATGGTTCCTGTGATGGCAACAAATAAGACTAAAGTTTCACCTAAAGTATCCATAAGACGATATCCTAAATATATTGAACTAACTGTATTAGATGCCCCAGTTTCTTCAAGTGCATTAGAAAAAAGATAATCTCGTGTCATTGTGGGCCAACTTACATTACTTATAATTAAGGGTAAAGTTGCTAGTGAGATTATTAATATGGTTAGAAATACTTTTAAAACTTTTACTTTCCTCATTACTTATCCCCATCTTTTCTTTTTGTATGTCTTATTGCCCAAACATAAATTATTGTAGATACACCTGTACCAACAGCAGCTTCTGTTATAGCTACATCTGGAGCTTTTAAAAAAGTAAAAAACAGAGCACTAAGAATACTTATAGCTGATAAAGCTATAATTGAATGTAGTAAATCTTTAGAAATTAGTGAAAAAATAGATAAGCAAAGTATCAAACTAAGTAGCAGTATATTCATAAGCTCTTATCCTCTTTTTGCATTGAACTTCTTTGATCTTCTGCCTCTTCTGATTCCCAAATAAATTTACTTACAATAGAGCTACCAGTTGGTGCAGAAATTAAAAAGAAAATTACTAGAATGACTATACGAGATGTTATAGCTATTGAAGGAGATAGAATTAATAATGCTATAAGATATGAAAAAACAGTTGTAGTACCACAAAGAGATCCTGAGTGCAAACGACTATAAGGATCTTTGAAACGAAAAAGTCCAATCATTCCCACAATCCCAAAAGCTGATCCTATTATAAAGAAAATAAGTGCTGCTACTTCTTTTATAATCATAGCTTATCCTTTGTATTTTTTAGAAATCTTGTAATTGCTAAAAATCCTAAAAATCCAAAAATATCATATACAAGAGCTACATCAAGATATAACACATTCTTAGTCGTTACCCCCCAAAGTATTAGCAAAGCTAAGGCTATGGCAGATAATACATTCATTGCTATTAATCTATCACTAGCTGAGGGACCAATTAATAAACGTATGATAGTTATAGTTGCAAATACAATTAAAAAATATCTCATTCCTGATAGAATAAAGTTTGTCACTTCCAAGTCCTTTTTAATGATTTTTCAATATTACTTTTTATTTTTTCACCAGCAGCTTTGTTATGTATTGTACTACACAAAAGCCAATGAACTATTATATGGTCATCATTTAAATCTAGAGTTAAGGTTCCAGGGGTAAAAGTAATTGAATTCGCTAATATAGTTCTTGCAATATCAGATTTAAGTCTTGTTCTAAAATGAACTATACGAGGATTCGTATTACCAGTAAAAACAGCTTTAGCAACTTGAAAACTTGATTTATATAAATTCATTACCATCAAAGCCAAAAAAACAATTAGATAAAATGGATTTGGTAGAATAAAATTTAAGCTTGCTTGATGTTTTGGTAAAAATATATGGTAAGTAAGACTTGCTGTTAATAAAGAAGCAAAGAGCCCAAAAACAAGGGTAAAAGTTTCTGTAGTGGCAGTAAATAATATCCATATAAAAAAAAGAAAAAGGGTTGTTAATATAAATCTTAAAATTGCCCAAGTTCTTCCATAATTCATCTATTGTTCCTCTTGTTTTATTAAATTAAAGAAACTTTCAGCATCAGGTGCATTAAAAAGCCCTTCTCTAAAAGATTCGTGACTTAATATACGAGCTAACCTACTTAATATTTTTAAATGGTAACTACTACTTTTTTGTGGACCAACTAATAAGAATATAAGTTTAACATTTTTTTTATCAAGTGCTTGTAAATTAATTTCAGGTTTAAGACGCATAACTGCTATCAATGATTTTTCCATTGATATACATCTAGCATGTGTTATTGCACATTTATTACCCATGCAAGTTGTATGAAAACCGTCTTTAACAACCTTATCCATCAATTCTGTTGATGCGATATTTGGCATGCTTTTATTAAGTTGATTTGTTAAAGTTTTGATTATTTCATCGATTGAATGCATTTGTTTATCAAGCAAAATACATGATTTATCGATTAATGAATAAATTCCATACATAGTATTATACCTCTTCTCCTTCTTCAATTAACCCAGCTGCCCAATCTACAGGTAGAGTGAACATAATTCCAGCACCAGTATTTTCTAGACCACCAACTATTTCATCAACTAGTTCTTTAGCTCTTTTTATAACTTCATCGCTATATACAACTGAAAAAATTGTTTTGTTGTAGGGTTTATTTCCTTTCATGAAATCTTTGAATTTAGCAAATAAAGGTACTTCATAGCTTAAAAATCTACCCATACCTTCAGAATCAAGTATAGTTGAACCTGTGATGCCAGCTTCAATATAAGCTTCCATTACTTCTTCTAATAACTCTTCATCATTTAATACAAATACTAACAGTTTCATACCTAATTCCTATAATTTATCGCTTAAATTATAATTAATGATAGCATACCCTATTTTAGCGGTCAATTATTACTATTCTAATATTTTTCAGTGATTCTATGTTGTTAATTGTAAAAGTAAATTCTTTTTTCTTAATTAATTATTCTTCATTTTGTCTTTCTAATTAATTACATTTATCTTTTGAAACTTTTTCTTCTGTGATTTAAAGCACTTATTAGTTTGATAAACTATCTAAAATAAAATAATATATAATCTAAATTGTTTGACTCTTACTTTTCACAATTAATTGCATATACAATTAAATATTTAACTAATTAATTCTCCCCTAAAAGTTGAATATTGGGAAAAAGATTAAACTAAACTTATCTAGCATTTACAGATAGAAATAGATTACAAAGAGGTTGGTCAAATAAGAAATTAGAAATTGCTAAAGTGAATAACTTAAATTTAAGAAATGTAGTGATCTTTTTTCTAGTATAATAGCTAAAGTTTTTTTTCATAAAAAAGCTTTCACAAACAATGAGTTATTAAACCTTTAATAATATTTCTTTTAAAATTACTGATACAACTAATCATTAATTTGAAAAAACGCTTTTGATAGTTATTTATATGATTATTTTTATTTCTATTTGCACTGTTAGTATAAATATAGGTTTCAAATTAGAGTTAAATAAAGTTAACTCTATAAGCGTTTTAATATTTAATTTAAATAGAATTAACTTCTAATAGAGAATATTTAATTATATTTATTATGGTAATATGGCTAAAAAAGTTGGAAGTTATTGTTTATAAAGACTATA
The DNA here is from genome assembly GCF_050031695.1 of Pleomorphochaeta sp. Classification (GTDB taxonomy): domain Bacteria; phylum Spirochaetota; class Spirochaetia; order Sphaerochaetales; family Sphaerochaetaceae; genus Pleomorphochaeta. The sequence goes on from NZ_JBNAIC010000014.1 coordinate 28,198, forward strand.
CCTTTTATTATTTAAGTATAGTCCTATAATTAAGTATTTAATTCTTCTTCAAGATCAAAAAGTGGCATATCAGATTCTTTTTCAGTTATTTTTCCAATAGAAACATTACCTAAATCCCTATAAATATAAAGATTATCAAGATATTCAATAGCAATTCTTATTTTTGATCTAAGTAAATATCCACTATTATTACTTTTATTTAAAATTTCACTTACATCTACATCTGGTTCCCAGTTATAAGCCTTTCCATGGTAATATATTATCTTTTTTAAAATATCACTAATTTCATCAGAATTTAAAGGCTTTAGTTGTTCTGCAGATTCAATAGTTTCTAAAACTCTAACAAAAGGTTCTATGTTTTCAGGAAAATATTTATCAATAGCTTCATAGTCTTTTTTACTATCAATTACATCAGCAGAATATGAAGAAGTAATTGCGAAAAGAGTATAAGTAGACTCTAAATTTGAATCAGGAAAGAGAAATTTCTCCATTTGTCTATAAGAATATAATCTTGTCTTTTTCCCTAAGCGACCAACCAGTTCTGTTTCATCAAACATTATTAGCCAACCGTTATATCCCAATTCTTTAAATAGTTTACTTAAGAAATAAAAATAATCTTCAAAATGACGAGTTTTATAGAAATTTTCTTTAAATTTGATCCTTTCATTAAAAATTCTTTTATAGATTTGTTTTACCTTTGTATTTGGTATAACATCTCCTTCTAAATCAGATTGTAGTAAATATTTCTCTTCTAAACTATCTGTAGAAACGAATGATTTAAGAACGTAAAATAATTTATCCCTCTTTAATTCAGACAAACAATAAAGAAGAAGATCACTAGTAATTTTAGAATTTAAGGTAAGTTTATCTAATTCTTGAATAAAGCCTGGTTGTTCTCTATTAGGAAGATAAGTATTGTTTACCAATTTTTGGTAAAGGAGAAACAACTTATTAAAAGGAGTTTCTTTACTTAATGAAATCATAGAAACAACCATGTTATTAGCATTTGCAATATCAAATACTGTATTCAGCATATGAGTTTTACCTTCACCATATTTACCACTAATTATTCTTGAATTAGAATTATTAGTTTCTGAAACTTCAATTAATTCTTTTTCTATTTTTTCGAGTAAATCTGTACGTGAATCATTGAAACATTTTCCTACAGTTCTTGAAGGAATTCCAGAGCGTAAAGCCTCAATAATATGTCTTGATTCAAAATCAAAATCCATTTAATTTTCCTCCATATTAGTAATGCCTAAAGTAGCATTCTTAACAAGAATTGGAATTGAAACACCACCTAGTTTTGATTTTTCAATTAGTTTTTTTGCATATTCTTCATCAATTATTTTTGGTTCTATTTCTTTATTAATAATTTGACTTGAAAACTCTTTCGACATATTTACTAGAACTTCTGGTGTATATACCTGTCTTGCAACATCATCCATATTGATTATATCTCCAAAGTTATTGATTTTATCATTCCAAACTTCATTTTGGATTCTCATCCAAAGTGCTTGATAAGATTTCATTCCCATTTTTTCATTATCAATAAGTTGATTAGAACAGCCAAAAATAAACATAATATGTTTAAAATTATCTATGTCATCAATTAATTCTCGGATACTTTCATAAGTATCTTCTCTTCTCATCTTAGTATAATGTAAAGGAGCAAGGCTTGATCTATCAACAAGAATTTCTAAATCGTCTATAGTTACAATGAGTCCTGCATAACCACTTACAATAACTAATTCTGATAAAGATTGTAACATTGTTCTTGCATTAAATTTAGTTATTCTTGCAGGTGACATTCCTAAGGGTCTTAAAGATGTAATGCGAAAACCTTTCACATTATATAACCAATTAAAAATCAACTCTTTGCTTGAATCCTCAAGAGGAGGTTGACCTAATACGCCTCCACATAAAAGAGAGCAAGCTAATGCAAAATTGATATCCATTTTGGGATTATCTTTAAATAATACTCGAAGTTGATTTCTAATTTCACCTCTCTCAATAGCATCATTTTTTCCTAAAGAAGCTAAATAATCAATAAAGTTTTCACCATCATTGATTTGATTATAATCATAACCTAATTCTGTTATTATTTTTTTTGCACATTTTTCCATTAACGAATCTAAATCGCATTGTCTAAGTGTTTCTAAGAATATAAATTTAAAATCATTTAACCAAATTTCATTTGCAGAAAAAGAAACAGTAAGATATCCATTATTCTTTGCAACTTCATTAAATTGATTCATCAAATAAGATTTACCACTTCCCTTGCTACCAGTGATAAATTTAATTTTACTTCCACCTTCTTTAATATATTCTTTTAAATAATGTTTTTCCCAAAAATCATTAATAAAACCAACTCCACTATTCATATTGTGTTTATTTTGAATAAAAGAAAAATTATTATTTTCGTAGTTTCTTTCGATTTCCATTTATAAAATCCACCTTTATAGTTTCAACTAAAATAAATCTTCTTTATTTATAGAACATTACAGTAGAGAAGAATTCTTCAAGACCCAAATCATTTAATACTCTAATAGCTTTCTTTTCATTTCTACTAGAGCCTAATTGTATTTTTCTACCATCTTTTATGATTATTTCACCGGCTCTTCTAAGACGTGCAATATCAAAAGCAAATGCTTGTTTATTATAATCAGATTTAAATCTACCCATTGGAACTAATAACTTATATAAATCTAAAAGATAAACATCTGCTTGAGCTTTCTTATTATGAATTATTAAATATTGATCATAACAATTTGCTAATTCTGTTGCAAATTTAACTGCATTGAATGATGCTTTATTAAGTTTAGTTTGCATTTCTTTAACTTTATTGATAAAAAATGATGGTCTCAAATATGAAGCTTTTTTCCTATCAATAAAAATATCTTGATTTTCACTGTCAATTCTAACTTTGAAAGGAAACATTTCATAAATAGGGAAAGATCCTTGGATATCAACTTTAGCTTGTTTACCATACTCTAACATTTGATTTGTCCATTCCCCACTCTCAATATATTCTTGAGGATTAAAAGATTCTACTAATTCTTCTAATTGTTTTGTAGATTCTTCTATAAGAATATTATTGTTTTTTATATTTTCAAGATCTTGTTTGACTAGTTTTATTTCACCTTGAGCAATATGTTTTGACAGAGCTCTTTGAAAACGATTAAATGTTTTGATACTGTCTTTGTTAATTTTCTCTATTTCTGTATATTTTTGAAAAAAATCTTCGTAATTCATAAATATATTCTCCTTTTAAATTAAACTTATAAGAAGTTTTTAATTATTCTAACGGTTTATTAATTAAGCAATTATTTAATTTATATAAAATAAAATTTTAACATTTTTATACTATACGAATATTATAGCCATGTAAAGTAATTACATAAAACAAAGAACTTAATAAATATATATAAGAAAAAAAGATATCTTTATATTTAAAACAAAAAAAGGCAACTTTCAACTATATTTAAATTATTGCTTTTTATATATACAAAACTATATTAAAAGTAACTATACAAATATATTTATACAATTTATAATATTTATTATATATGAGAAAGATTCCTACAAACATTAAGCTTTATAAATGGCAAAAAGAATGTATTAATAAATGGTTTTCAAGCGATTGTAGAGGTATTGCACAAGTAGCTACAGGTGGAGGAAAAACCTTCATGGCTATATATTCAGCAATAATGTTATTAAATAATAGGTCTAATCTTAAAATAAAAATAATTGTTCCTAAAACTTTTCTTGTTCAACAGTGGAAAACTTGCCTTATAAATGATTTTTGCATAAACAAGGATGAAATCGGATGTTTTTATGGTAAAGAAAAATGTTATGATTCTAAACTATTTATGATTTATGTTATTAATTCAGCAAGATATACATTTTCTAAAACTATTTTAGATGAACAAAATGAAGGAAATTCTCATCTCCTAATATTAGATGAATGCCATCATTATTCAAGCCCTGAAAATTCTAAGATATTTGAGTTCCTAACTAATAAAAAATATGATACCAAACAGTATTTTAGTTTAGGTTTATCAGCTACACCAAAAACAATAACATCTAGCTATACAACTGAAAAAACAATTGGCCCCATATTTTATAATTATTCTATTTCTAAAGCTATGAAAGATAACATTATAAATGAATGCGTAATATATAATATAAAACTTAGTTTTACTGAAGAAGAAGCACTTGAATATGATGTAGTTTCAAAGCAAATCTCAAGACTAATTTCTATACTTTATTCAAAGTTTCCTGAACTTAAGAAAACTAAAATGAATCTTGATCAATTCATAACATCACTAAAAAAAATAATTAGAACTGAAGATGAAGAATTAGGTGGTATGGCTTTATCAATTTTACAAAAACTGAGAGAAAGACAAGATATATTATATAATGCAAACTCTCGACTTTTAGCTGTAATAAATTTAATTGATTTGTTATTTGATACAAAAAAAATAATTATTTTTACAGAAAGAATTATACAAGTTGATGCACTTTATTTTCGCCTAAATAAAAAATACAAAGGTAAAATAGCTAAATATCATAGTAATATGGAAGAATGGGAAAAACAAAGTGCTCTAGAATCATATAGAATAGGATCTTCTAAAATATTATTAACATGTAAAGCGCTCGATGAAGGATTAAATATACCCTCATCTGATATTGGAATAATATTATCTGGGAATGCCCAAGAAAGACAAAGAATTCAACGACTTGGTAGAATTTTAAGGAAAGTAAAAGGTAAATCACAATCGAGTTTATTTTATTGTTATCTAGGAGATACAGTTGAAAAAAATAAGCTTTTAAATGAATCCTTTGTAGATAAAAAAGAATTTAATTTGATATTTAATAATATTACAGGAGAAATATCCTTTCCATATTATGCAAAACTTTCACAAATAATACTTAATGAAATTAAACTAAAAGATGAAAATTTAGTTACTTTATTCTCAAAGTATCTTAATGAAGGTATGTTTAATAATGATTGGCTTGAATCTATTGAACATATAGAAAAAAACATTAGAAATTCAAACAACCTTAATAGAAAAAATTATTGGTTTTGTATGAAAAAAGTGCAACTTCTTAGAAAGAATTTGACAGATTATTAATTTTTTTATCAAGAGAGCTATTTAACTTATTGATTATTCTATTAAGGTAAAAAACTACTTAAATACTTAAAACACTTACAATTCCGCATTATTTATTTAATAAGTTTCTAACAAATCCGCACTTTTTGTAAAAGAATAATTATTGAAAAATCCTACAGTACTTCATTTTAATAATGATTGTAAATGATGAATTTTAATTATTATTAATTTCAAATTATGTGGTTTAAATGTATTTATCTACTTTAATCTATAAATATCAAACTATTTTTAAGTAATATTAATTATTCATAAAAAACAAACAAAAAATTATTATTTATGATAAAATATATTAACTAAGCTTGAGGACTAAATGAAAAAACTAAAAAAACTACAAATAATAAATATAATTTTACTAACAATATCAACAATTATTTTATTTTGGATAACAAATTTACATGGATTCTCAGGATTATGTAGATGGAATCCCATGTATAAAAAGATTTTAATAGCTATGTGGGCCTTTAATTTTATAAATATTATTTTATTTTTATTCTCTTTAAAAAAATATAAGAACTTAAATTTAATTAAATTATTTAGAAGACTTTCAATAACTACAACTTCCCTTCTTTCCATACTCTTGATAGCAATGTTTATAGCTTTTAATATACCAAGTTTCAATAACTCTACTGATGAATACCTTTTTAAAGAAGTCGCAATTGAAAACAATTTACATGAAAATGAGCCTTTACTCTCTTTAGCAGTATCTTCTGATCCTCACTGGGGAAGTGAAAATAGTAATGATGAAGTTAGAACTCAAATACTTAAAAATATAGGAAAAGCAAACTATGATGCTTTTTTATGTTTAGGAGATATAGCTGAAATTGGTTCAACTGAATCTTTTTATATAGAAGCAGCAACTAATTTTGAAAAATACTTAAATGGTACTCCAGTTCATGTTGTAATGGGTAATCATGATGCATTAATTAATGGAACTAAAGTTTTTAAAAAATATTTTCAAAAAAACCATGATAATTATTATAGTCGTGTTGATTTTGATGATTTACATATTATTACTCTTGATTTACTTTGGGATGCAGAAGAATTTGATGCAACTCAAGAAAAATGGCTTATTAAGCAACTTGAAGAAATTGAAGAAGATGATATGACAATTATTCTTTCACACTGCTTTGGCTATTGTTCTGGGTACATTGATCCTGAAACAAATGTAGAATGGTATGATAATAAGGATGTAATTGAAAAAGTTGATAATCTAATAGAAGATTATAATGTTGAACTAATGCTTAGTGGACACAATCATCTTATGGAATTATTAAAGCATGGTAATACTTATTATGGCATCATTGGGACTATGGGCGGAATTTTAGATCAAACAAGTGATTATATTTCTCCTCAATCTATTTGGTTAAATAATCAAACTTTTGGTTGGCTCGATATACAAGTATATGAAAACTCTTTAGATTTAACTTTTAAAGATCATACTGGAAAAGATCTTTATAATACAACTATTGAAAATAATAGATAGGGAGCAAGAAAAAGATTGCTCCTAGATTTATAATGAAAAAGTATAGTGTGTTTTTAGATAATTAGGATAATTTTTTATAATTATCTAATAGAGTTTAAACTTTTCTATATTTTTCAAACAATTCCCCTTTTACCTTTAATCATATTAATACATTTGTGTTTATTATTTTAATTCAAAATATTATTATTCAATTAGTAATGAATATTAATAAAAAATAGCAATATAGCATTTAAATAAGCTAATATATAATTCTATTGAATCTTTTATTAATAGTACAAATAAAGCTAAAAATAAGGATAAAGACATAAATCTTATATTTTTTGCTTAACTATTTCAATTTTTCTTTTCTTGATTTAGAGCTCTTTAATTATAAAAATATCTTATTAAAAATTTAGGTTGATTTAACTTAAAAAAAGACTATAGAAATAATTAATTAGTTGCAATTATTACTTTTATATAAATATTTGTGAAGATTGAAACTATTATAGTTTTAAATAGTTATCATAAATATATGGAGGTTTTCTCATGAAACGATACTTTCTAATAAATTTATTTATCATAGCTAATTTATTTTTTCTAATCAGCTGTGCTAGTAAAAGTAATGAGTCTAAAAAATTCTCAATAACAGAAGATGTTACAGTAGATGAAGAAATTATAATGGAAGAAGCTATTAATATGCCAAAATCAGCTGTCAAAACTCTAGCTGTTTCCCCTATGATGGCAAAGGGAGGTGAATCAATAACAAGCCTACCTAATCCTATAAATGAATTTAATACTGAAGAATATGATAAAATTACTGATAATGCATTTAAAAGTGTTATAGATAATCCTGTTTCTACTTTTTCTATTGATGTTGATACAGCAAGTTATACTAATGTTAGACGTTTTCTTATGCAAAATGAAGAACTTCCACCGGTAGATGCAATAAGAATTGAAGAGTTTCTTCAATATTTTTCATATGATTATCCTCAACCAGAAGGTGAAAACTCTGTCGGTTTTCAACTTGATATAGAACCAGCACCTTGGGAAAATAACCATCAATTGCTTAGGGTATCAATACAAGCTGAAGAGATAAGTACTGAAGATTTACCAGCCTCTAATTTAGTATTTCTTATAGATACTTCTGGGTCAATGCATAACGATAATAAGCTTCCTCTTTTACAGAAGAGTATGAATGTACTTGTTGATCAGTTAAGAGAAAAAGATACGATATCTATCGTAGCTTATGCTGGCTCAGCAGGAGTTATTCTTGAATCAACTCCTGGGACAGACAAAACAACAATAATTCGAGCTTTCACTGAATTAAAAGCTGGAGGATCTACAGCTGGAAGGGACGGAATAGAACTTGCATATAAAATTGCAGGGGAAAATTACATTAAAGGTGGTAATAATAGAGTAATTCTTTGTACAGATGGAGATTTCAATGTTGGAGTCAGCTCTACTGGTGCATTAGAGCGTTTGATAGAAGAAAAACGTGAGAATAATATATATCTGACAATTCTTGGACTTGGTATGGGCAACTACAAGGATTCGAGAATGGAAAGTCTGTCTAATATTGGTAATGGCAATTACGCATATATAGATAATCTTCTTGAAGGAAAAAAAGTATTAGGAAAAGAAATTTGGGGCAATCTTTTTACAGTTGCTAAGGATGTAAAAGTACAAATTGAATTTAATCCCAATAAGGTTGCATCCTATAGAATTATAGGCTACGAAAATCGATTACTTAATCGTGAAGATTTTAATGATGACACTAAAGATGCAGGGGAAATGGGTTCAGGGCAAAGCGTTACTGCTTTCTATGAATTAGTTTTAACTGACTCGAATCAAACAAATTTAGAGTCTCAATCTGATCCTTTAGTATTTCAAGAGAGTACAATTATTCAATCTAATGATATTCTATCTTTCAAACTACGTTATAAAAAGCCTGATGATGGAGAAGAGAAGAGTCAACTCTTATCAGTATTAATGAATGAAGAAGAGCTAAACAATCATCAAGGTGATACTGATTTAGATTTCACTTTTGCTTCAGCTGTAGTAGAGTTTGGTATGTTGCTTCGAGATAGCCCATATAAAGGAAATTCTTCTTGGGAGCATGTTATTAAACAAGCAAAAGCTTCTAAAGGGGATGATGAAAATGGATATCGCTCTGAATTCATCAAGTTAGTTGAAATTGCAGAAATGTTAGATTCACTCTCTGATAATGAACTGTAGAAAAACACTAATCTTTATTTTATAAATTTTTAAAATTAACTAATCATTTAGCATTAACTTCTTAAAAAAAATGGATTATTATTTCAATTATAATCAGTTTTTCTAAGAACTATTTTCTAAAAAAGAAAAGTATATTTTTATGAAATTTTTTCATTAGGCTTGTTTATTATGAAAATAAATAAATGATTAGTTAAAATTTGCTATTGAAGCAAAAAATCACACAAGGTGTAGTAAAAAACCAATAAAGAAACAGATACTTCCACCAAGTACAAAAAGATGCCATATCAAATGATTATATGGTATTTTTTTAATAGCATAAAAAATAAATCCCACAGAATAAATGATACCACCTAAAAATATCCAGAATAATAATCCTTCAGGAGCAAATTCTCTCAATGGATTTAAGAAAAACACTACCAACCAACCCATCGGTAAATAAAGAATATCAGAGACTAAATGTACCTTTGAAAGGAACACCGATTTCATGATAATTCCAGCGGCTGCCATAGTCCAAATAATTAGGAGCATTTGCCACTTATAAGGATTAGGCAGCGAAAGCAAAGCTATAGGCGTATAAGTACCGGCAATAAGAAGATAGACAGCAGACTGGTCAAGAACGCGTACAACTGCATGAAACTTCGGCTTTCCTGTTAAAAGGTGTGTCGCAGTTGAGGTTAGATATAATGTAATTTGAGAAAGACCATATATAAGAAATGCAATCCCTGCATAGGTATTACTACTAGATTTCTTTTCTAAAATTATTAATGCTACAATCCCTAAAATAACTCCAATTCCATGAGATAAACTATTCATACGTTCTTTTTGACTAATCATGTAGAATCCTCCACGTTTGTCCAATAAGCTATTATATAATTTATCTTATTTAATTACTATAACAAAAAGAGGTATATTTTATTCTAAAACTTGGCAATATTTTATAATTTTTTCACTCGATAAAAGGTCCACTTTGACAAAAAATACTATTTATAGATTACCTATCTTAAAAAGTTAATATAAGTATTGTCAATCTATTTCATCTTTTAGATATTTGTAGAGAACAAATAATAAAGTTTTTTTATCTATAGGTTTTGATAGATGATAGTTCATACCAGCTTCCATACTTTTTCTAACATCTTCTTCAAAAGCATTTGCACTAAGTGCTACTATAGGAATGTCTTTATTAATTTCTCTAATTTTTCTTGTAGCAGTAAGTCCATCCATTTCTGGCATTCTGATATCCATGAAAATAATATCAAATGCCTTACTAGACTTTACTAAATTTATAGATTCTTGACCTGATTGAGAGACAGTAACTTGTAGACCAAAGTTTTTTAATAAAGTTGAAGCAACTAATAGGTTAATTTTATTATCATCTACAATAAGTACATTTTTCCCTTTTATAAAATTCTCCATTTTTGCTATATTTTCATCTGTCTGATTGATATAGATTCTTGTAAGTTTGAAATATAAATCTTTTTTAATAATTGGTTTATGAATAAAATAATCTATGTTGATATTATTTTTATTATTATTTTGAATTGCTAAATAGTTATACCCTATCAGCAAAATAACAATTGATTCTGGTTTAATTCTTTTTATTATAGTTGCCAAATCAAAACTATCTATATTGAAAGAAAAATCAACTGTGATTATAAAAGTTTCAAAATTAATTATATTATCTTCAAAATTATCTAAAGAATCATTAGAGATCATTAATTCTTCAAAATTAACACTCCAGTCTTCTAATATAACTTTAAAAATTTTATTATTTTTATCACTATTTCCAATAATTAAAACTTTTTGCTTTATTTTAGTTTTATCAACTATTTTAAAATCATCAGCACCAATTTTTAATGGAAGTTTTACTATAAAGGTTGAACCTTCACCATATTTTGATTCAACCTCTATGGTTCCTTTCATATTTTCTACTAAATTCTTAGTAATTGATAAGCCTAACCCTGAACCACCATATTTTCTCACTACACTCGCATCGGCTTGTTCAAATTGATTGAATAATCTATTTATCATATCTTTTTTCATACCACAGCCGGTATCTGATACTATGATATTTAAAATCACATTATTACTTTCATTTTTTTCTTCAATAACCTTTAATCTTATTTGTCCTTCATCAGTAAATTTAATAGCATTAGAGAGAAGATTCAAAATTATCTGTCGTATTCGATAACTATCTCCAATTAAGAATTCAGTAGTATCATCATCCATAATGACTTCATAATCTAACCCTTTTTTTATTGCAAGATTGCTATAAATATTTGATACACTATGAATTAGCAAATATAAATTAAAATTTTCTTCTGCAATTTTTATTTTACTTTTTTCTATAGCAGACATATCAAGTACATCATTTATCAATGATAAAAGAATTTGACTCGATTCAGAAATTTTATTCGAATACTCTTGAATTTGTGAAGGAGAACCTATGCTTTGGAATAAAAGATCATTTAAACCAATAATTGCATTTAAAGGAGTTCTAAGTTCATGTGATATTGTTGAAAGAAATTCAGTTTTTGCTTCATTCTTTTTATCAGCTATTATTTTTTCATATTTAAGTTGATTAGTTTCTTTTTCTTTCTTTTTTCTATCATATATAATTTTACATATAATTATTGAAAACATGACTAATAAAGTTGAAAATATAATAATTATTTTACTTTGAATTCTTGATAAATTATTTACATTGCTAAAAAGATTAGATTCTAGAATTCCACAACCAATAATCCAATTATAATCTTGATATAATTCAAAATAAGAATGTTTTAATTCTAAACTTTCATCACTATAAATGGGATAATGATAGCTTAAAAAAACTTTTCCATTATTTTTAACTGCATCAAGAACTATAGAGTTTTCATTATCAGATGAAATTAAATCATTTTCGCTTTCACTTATATTTTGAGGAACTATTATTTTAGCAAAATCATCTCCACCATCATAATTTATAATTTCATATATCCATATATCTCTATTATCATCTATTGGAAGATTATCAATTTGATCATGTATTATCTTTTTTACTGTTATCTCATCATTATATTTTCTAAGTTCATCTATTTCACTAATAATAAATTTTATATTAGCGGCATTTCTTTCTTTATTTTCAGATAGTAATTGAACTTTCATATGTTCAATATTGCTCTCACCAAATTCTTTTACTACAACAGAAAATAATATACTCAAAATAACAATAAAAATATAAATATAATACTTTTTAATGTTTCTCATTAAACCTACTTTTCTAAAAAGCTAACCTATTAATAAATACTATTTAACCGAGTATTATTCTACCACAGAAATCAGCTGAATAATACAAAAAAAACTCCAGACGATTATTTTTTTTATAATCGCATGGAGATTTTTATTTGCATTAATAAATAATACTTATTTCTTACTTAAGTTCTTTATTATTTAAATAGAATGTTGTAATCATTTCAGTTTCTTGGCTTAAACCTTCACCTGCAAAGCAAAGTGATAAAGATTTATTATAGAATTCTTCTAATCTTTCTTTAGATTCATCAGATTCAATTAATACATAAGAATGAACTGTATCTGCATAACTTACCATTTTATCTGAATTAATATTTTCTTCTCTATAATCTGTTTGGTTTTCTACTCTGTATTCAGTAAAATCTAAATCCATCATTGCACTTACCAATGTTGTTTGGGAAGTTAGACAAAGAGCTGTACCAGCTGTAAAATATTCTAAAGAAGTTGGAGCTAATGGTGTATCATCTTCACTCATAAATTCATCGCTATATATTTCCCATGATTCTCCAGAAGGTGTTGATATTGTTGCTTTCTTTAATTGTGGTCTATCACTATTATTCGCAGATTCTGAGATTGCATAGATTTCAAATTCCATATTATCCATAGAAGATAAACTCATTCCTTGTTCTTCATTTAATGCTAATTCAATAGTTTCTGGATATATTGTTTTATCAGTAACACTACTTATCATAAATCCATCTACAACTGATTCATCTGATAGAGATGTTACAGCTCTTAAATTGTAATTGTTCCAATTTTCACCATTTATTACTAATTGAGGTTCAATTGTAGTTTTATTAGCTAAAGCTTCCCCTGCTGCCCAAGCATTAAAAGCTAAATCAATTACAGATTGTACAGCTTCTTCACTTGCACTACTTTCTATAATTACACTTGTTTTTGTTGTATCAGTATGGCCAGTTCCATTATCTGAACTCATTTGATTCCATCTAAATTTGTTTACTACTTCAACTTTTACATCATCTAACTCTACAGCTAAAGCATCAGATGCATATAATATTTGTGTATGTAAGTTAGTTGCAACACCGGTTGTGTAATAACTCAATGGTGATGGACCATATGGATATTCCCCTTCTGCTGCTCCCTCATCTGCTAAAAAATGCCATCCGGTATAATCTTCAACACCAATAGTTTGAACATATGCACCTTTCAACATGCTTGAACTCTCGTTTTGTAACATTTCAGTTACTACTGCAATGTTTTGATTATGATCTGTTTCACTAGTTTCTGCAGCAACAGGAATATATGTTGTTGGTTCAAAATCTACTTCATTTCTATCTATAACTTGTGAAACTTCATAATTGTCATAATTTCCACCACTAAACATCATAAAAGTTAACATATTGCGTTGCCCTTTAGGAATTGAAAACCAATAAATACTTGCTGCAGCAATTGCTATTATCAAAATAGAACCGATAGATATTAATACTTTTTTTAATACACTTCTTTTTTTATCATTGTTTCTTTTGTTCATTTATTTCTCCATGTTTTATTGTTTATTATATTTAGTCAACATTTATTATGTCGACTAACTTATTATGTAAAGAAAATTCCTATTTCAAATTTTCTATCATTCTTTCAAGATATCCTGATAATATTTCTTTCTCTTCGTCAGAAAAACCATTAAACACAATACCTTCCATTTCTTTTTGAGCATTATTTAACTCAGATCTAAGAGCTCTTCCTTCTTCAGTTAAATATATATTAGATACTCTTTCATCTTCAGCATTTCTACGTCTTACAATAAAACCAGATTTCTCCATTCTCTTTACCATAGCACTTACAGTTGCAGGAGTAATTTCTAATTCTTTTGCTATGCTTGATTGAGGGATACCATCATGATTTATCAATAGCTTTAATAATAAAGGTTGTCCTTTATGTAGTTTAACTTTACTTAAAACTTGATTTACTTTATTAGTATGCATCTTACATACTTTACGTAGTAATAAATCAGCATCATTTTCATTTTTCATCTTTTTATACATCCTATTTTAATTAGTCGGTTTATATTATGTCAACATAATATATTATAATTAGATATTATGTCAACTAAATAATTACATTTTTTATATTTATTTATATTTTCTAATTTTGAATCTTGAAAAGTTTTCTAAACTTTAATTTGATAAACACCATAAATTAGATTTTTATTTATGATATTAAAATTTTAAATATATCAATCTTTTTTAATTAAGCTTTACTTTTTTATATAAATAAACAAATTATATCTAAACAAAAAGACCTAAATAATCTATATTTCATTCATGTTATTTTACTTTGCTCCTTTAGAAGGAATTACAAATTATATTTTTAGAAATACCTACTCTAACTTTTATAAAGATGTAGATAAATATTTTACACCTTTTCTAAATGCTAATAGTGCTGGTTGCTTAGCAAAAAAATCTCAAAGAGAAGTCAATAAAGAGAACAACTTAATTTCTAATATTGTGCCACAGTTATTAACTAATAACTCTAATACATTCAATATTGTATCAGCAACACTCAAAAATATGGGATATAATGAGATTAATCTAAATTTAGGTTGTCCATCAGGTACTGTTACAAGTAAATTTAAAGGTTCAGGTCAACTAAGAGATACAGAAAGACTTAGATTATTTTTTGATGATATATTCAAAAATAACATTCAAGATATTTCTGTTAAAACTAGAATTGGGTATAGTGACCCTTTAGAAATTAAAACATTACTTACCATATTTAATGATTATCCAATAAAAGAGTTAATTGTTCATCCTCGACTTAGAGAAGATTATTATAAAGGTCCGATAAACTTAGAAGTATTTAAATTTATTGTTAATGAGTCAAAACATGAAGTTTGTTATAATGGAGATTTATTTACAGTAGATAACATAAATGAATTTGTCACAAATTTCCCAACAATTAATAAAATAATGCTAGGTAGAGGGTTAATTGCAAATCCAGGATTAGTTGAAGAATATAAAACAGGAAAACCTAATAATATTGAAAAATTTAGAGAATTTCACGATTCTCTATATAAACAATATTCAGAAATTCTATACGGTGAAAGAAGCCTCCTATTTAAAATGAAAGATTATTGGAGAGTTTGGAAAATAAACTTTCCTGAGAATGAAAAACAAGTTAAAAAACTACAGAAATCACAGACTCTAAAAGCTTATCATAAAGCAGTTGATTTAATACTAAAGTAAATAAAAAAAGTTGATTGAAAAAATCAATCAACTTTTTTTCATTAAAGCTTAAATAAACACCCAAGCCCTAAAATCACATCATAATCTATTTCTTCAAAATCTGCTAACATATCATTATCAGATATTGCACAAAGAGAAGATCTTAAAACAACCTTTCCTAAATCTATATCTAAATTAGTATTACATCTATAATAATATTCAGCACCTACAAAATAAAGAACCCCAGCTGTTAGCCCTAAATCAACTTTTCCCATATCTAAGTTTATACCTGCCAACAAATTTGCTCCAAGAATACTAGGGTCTAACATAAAAGTAAATAGACTTGAATCTAATTGAAATAATCCATTTTTATAAACAGCTTCTACTCCAGCCATAGTCCCCCAATGCGGAACAAAAAGCAGTTCTAAAACTTCACTAAATTCTGCATCCTCATCTTGAAGTGTAACAAATTCACTTAGTTCACTTATAGTCATTCCCGTGTAATTATCAACAAATGGTCCAACTGCGATACTACTCTCTGCAAAAATAGAACCTGTTGCCGATGTAAACAAAAGTAAAATACTTAGTAACAATACTTTTTTATTCATAATAAACCCTCCTAATGGTTTTCCTTAAATCAATTCCCAATAAAAGGAAAACAACTAAGTAAGTCCATTTATTTGGGTAATAATGAATTTAATATTCATTATCATAATTTTAACATAAAAAGTATTGTTTTTGTAAATTATTTTGCTATAAATCTCTTATCTATTAAAATTCCAATAAGACTTTGATAAAAAGATATTATTATCTAATCAAATTAGTAATTACGTAAGAACAATTTTACGATTCAACTTTTGTAATAATATTGAGCTATTAGTTTATTTACATAATGCTAAATACAAATCAATTATTTAAATATCTATTTTCTTTAATTGATTATAAAAAAGTTCATTAAATTTATCTAAATCTAATATAGTTGTTGGTATTTCAACTTCATTTATATCAAAATCTGAACCATCGACATCTAATTCAATATAGCCTCTTTCCATTCTTTTATAATCTTTTTTAACTCTACACAATCTTTGATCAAAAAGCTCAGGATTTGTTAAATAAATTGCACAGCATAAATCCCAATTAATAAAAGAACCTTTATCACCATAAAAAAGGCTACAATAAGATAACCAATGGTCTATCATGGGCATTATATAATTAGAATATGAAGAATTAATTTCTCGTATTTTTTGAACTTCTTTAGCAAAATACTCTGCTTGAACAGTACATTGAGCTGATAATAATGTTAAATTAGGACAATTAAATATAACAGATGAAGCAGATTTATGATCTACAGAATAATTTAGTTCTTCACACTGAACTCCATTAACTTTCATATCACCAACAAGCCCACCCATTGTAATAATCCTTTTTATCTTCTCAAAAAACTTTGGATCTTTATTATATGCTCCAGCTATATTATTCATAGATCCAATAGCTATAACTGTAACCTCATTAGGATATTCATTTGCCATTTTAATTAAAAAATCTACAGCTTCACTATCATAAGAACAAGGAGTTCTTCCCCCTTTTAATACAGGAACATCATTAATATTCATATCTTCAAGCATTTGAATTGTATTATAATAAACTACATGCTCTTTATTGTTTGCAAAAGTACAAGTAATACCAAGTAAATCAATATCTTCATGAGCATAAAGGTATGCAAATGTGAGTCCGTCATCTATATCGGAGCGAAGTACGCCCATTGTATTATCACAATCAAGTATCACTTTTTTCATAATTTCTCCTAAATGTGCCGTAAAGCACAAAATAATAATAAATCGGCATATAATTAAGCAAACCTAGAATTTAGGCCTTCAAAAAAATATGATATTAGATTTAATTAATTGATACAGAGCATTAAAATATGCTCTATTATCTTAATTAAATTTTCTCATTGGGGATTTTGTTATACTTTGTTCAAAAATAGTATTTTCATATAACAAAGGGATATTCTTATCATCATATGCAATCAAACCAGTTGATATTACTGGCTTATTTTCAATAATATGAAGCAATTGGGCATCTTTTTTCTTAATATTCATTGCAACCTTTATTTCATTTTTAAAAACAAAATTAAAATTAAAATTTTGTCTTAAAACTGTAAATAGTGATTGCCCAACGCCTGCAATGGAACAATAATCTGGAGATAACGTTTCACAATTTTCACAAGGAATATATGTTTTAGTTAACCAAACTGGTTTATTATCTATAAACCTAAGTCTATTAAAATAGAAACAAGCGGTACCTTTAGCTATTTGAAGTTTATCACAAAGATCATCTTCAGCTTTTATTTTCTTAAAATCAATAATTTTTGTAGTAGGGACATGTCCTTCATTTAAAACTCCAGCTGTAAAACTGCTCATCCATGTCCAGTCATGTTCTTCTACATCATTAACATAAGTGCCTTTTCCTTGAATTGTTCTAAGAATTCCTTGATCAATTAAGTGCTTATAAGCATGTCTTACGGTAACTCTACTCATATTATATAATTTCACAAGTTCATTTTCACTAGGAACGAGATCTCCTGGGCCTAATTCTCCATTATTAATTCTATCTTGAATTTTTTCAGCTAATTGAATATATAATAATTTTTTAGATCCCATTTCAAGACTCCTCTAATTCCAAGGTTTTGCATATGTTTCTATAATATCATTGATTTCTTTGATATTAAAGACCATTTCTTCACTATTAACTCCGTCTTCAAGAAGACTTTTTAGACCATTGCTCCATAGACTTCTCCCCATAGCATAGCCACAACCTCCTGCTTCACTAAAGATTTTTAATTGGTCTTTAAAAGTTTCAAAATTAATTCCAGAAGTTAACAAAATAAAAGGCGCATCAGATAAACTGATAATTGATTGACAAACTTCTTTTGCTTTTAAAGAAGATACTTCATTCAAATCACAAGGAAAAGAAATTTTATAAATATCTATAGGTAAATCACTAAATGTAGTTATCATACGTTTTTGTGCTTCAATTCTTTCATCATGACTTAGAATTGAATATTCAGGAGCAAGAATAGGTTCAAATAGAAAAGGTAAACCTAAACTATGACATTTTAAAGCCACAGATTTTACTAAAGCTCTTTCTTTTTCAAGAATTTCTATTCTATCAATATCATAATAATAAATAAAAAGTTTAACACAATCCCCATTAATAGATAGGATATTATCAATATCAATTTCTTCAGTTAAATAATTGTCTCCAAAAGAAGTTGAAGAATAATCATCACCTTCTATTCCAACTAATAATCCTTTATTTTCTAAATCAACTCTTTTTCTCACTTGTTTAGCACTATATATAGGATCTAGCAAAAAAGATGATACATAAGGTTTTAAACTTTCAATTAAACTCATCTTTAGATTAACTATCTGAGAAAAAGATATTTCTTTATTTGTTATTTCAGTACAAGCATTTATAAATACCTGCCGATGATCAATTGCAGCAATCTTAAAAAAACCATTATCATCAGCAAGTTTTTTTAAGTGTTCTATTTTTTTATCACGCATAATTTTATTTTTAAGATTTTCTCCATATTAAATAGTATCATCTTGAGCTACAGCCCAAAGTTTATCCTCGATAAAGGTTAATCCAACAGTATCACCTACATCGTAAGAGGCTGCATTATCCATAGTAGCCTGTAAAGAAACTCCGTTAATATCGAATACATATCTAACGCTAGTTCCCATAAATATTCTACTAGTAATTTTAGCTTGCATTGCATCACTTTCTTCACTAACTTCAAAACATTCATTTCTTACAACAAGATATACATCTCTATTATCTTTAGGTAGTTCTTTCAGTGTAACTGTACCAAATTCAGTTTCAACTGTGTTTCCTCTCTGAATTCCTTTAACAAAATTACTACAACCAAAGAACTCTGCTATACGTTTAGTTCTAGGTTTACGATAAAACATTTCTGGTTTATCAAATTGTTGTAACTTTCCATCAAACATTAATGCAATTCTATCAGAAAGCATTACAGCCTCTTCTTGATCATGAGTTACAAATATACTTGTAACACCAAGCTCTCTTTGAATTGAGAGAATCATATCTCTCATCTCAATTCTTAATTTTGCATCTAGTGCTGATAAAGGCTCATCAAGCAAGAAAATTTTAGGTTCAATTACAAGTCCTCTTGCAAGAGAAACTCTCTGTTCTTGACCTCCACTTAATTGAGTTGGTTTTTTCTTTCCATACCCATTAAGTTGAACAAAATCAAGCATTTGATTAACTTTCTTTTCTATTTCATCTTTTGGTCTTTTACGCATTTTTAATCCAAAAGCAACATTATCATAAATAGACATATGAGGGAAAAGCATTGCTTTTTGGAAAACCATAGATACTTCACGTTTTCTAGGTGGAATATCTAATACTGACTCCCCATTAAATAATACATCACCTTCAGTAGGTTCTATAAGGCCTGCAATCATTCTAAGAGTAGTAGTTTTACCACAGCCACTAGGCCCTAGAAAAGCTATCATTTCTCCAGGTTCAATTGTAATATTCATATCTTCAACGCTTGGTAGCGGATTTCCTTCATAGTGTTTTACAAGGTTTTTTAATTCGAGCTTTGTGCTCATACTTCATTTCCTCCTGATTTTTTTTCTCCGTTACCGGAAAGATATCTTGATGTGATAAGCAGCATTAATATCGCTGGGAAAACGAAAATAATAGATACAACCGCTGAAATTGCATTATCTCCGCTTCCAATGAAAGCAAATAGCTGTGTTGGAAGTGTTCTTACATTTGGTCCACCAATCATTATTGTTAATAAATATTGTGACCATGATACTAAAAAGGCATATAGACTAGCTACTATAATTCCAGGATAAATTATAGGAATTGTAATTTGGAAAAAAGTAACCATAGTTGAAGCACCTAATACTTTAGCTTGATCTTCATAAGATACTGGATAATCCTCAAAGGTACTTTGAAGATACATAATCATATATGGTATTGTAGGTATCAATTGAACAATAACTACGCCCCAAAAAGTATTAATTAAGTTTATCTTAATAAATATTACTTGTAATCCCATAATTACAACAAGTACTGGAACAATAGCAGGAAGTGTTACAATTGTTTCAACAACTTTTTTCCCTTTAAAATCTTTAGTTCCAAGAACTTTTGCTGCAGGCATTCCAACACATAATGAAATTAAAGTAACAGTTAATGACACATTAATACTTAATAAAAGAGACGAAATAATTGACTTTTGACTTAATGCATATTTCCAAGCCCTTAAGCCCCATTCTGGAACAACATTAGGATAGTTCCATCTGAAAGCAAAAGACCATATTATAATAGGTATGAATGGAATGAATACAGTTACTAAAATATAAACTATGGAAAAATTCCTCAGTCCATTTTTGCCACTTTTTTTTCTTTTTGATTTAGACATTTTTTTATTCACTCCTAATAACGTACTTTAGAAGACAATCTTCGATAAACAATTACAATAAATAACACTATTACTGCTATAATTGTAGACATAGCCATAGCTTGTGATCTGTAAGCTAAATCTATATTTGTAAATTTCTGATATGCAACAATCGATAATGCTTTAGGATATGTTGATCCTAATAAGAAAGGAATTTCATATGAACCAAAGGCATAAGCGAAAATAAGTATTGATGAAGTAGATATAGATGGAAGCATCATAGGAAGAAGCACATAGCGAAATCTATTCCATGAATTAGCACCTAAACTAATAGCAGCTTCTTCGTATGCAGTACCTGTTGTTTGTAATATTCCAACTAGTGCAACACCTACAAATGGTACAAATTTCCACATCAAAGCTAATATAATTCCGATACCATGGGAATCAAAAATCATCTCAGGGAACTGACTAGAAGATTCAATAATTCCAAGTAAGGCTAAAATACGTGCTATAAATCCACTTTGTCCAAAAAGGAACAAAATAGCGATACCACTTACAATATGAGGGATTGGAAGAGGAAATTGATATGCAAATAACACAGCACCTTTTCTCTTAAAACGTTTCCTCAATCCCATTGATAAAATAATTGCAACAACAATAGAGAAAAAAGTCGAACCTAGTGCAATCCAAAAGGTAAAGCCTAAAGATGATAAAAATTCTTTATCTTGAAGTATAGCTTTATATGCATCTAAATTCACCTCATATTGTCCAATTATTGGTATATAATTAAGACTCTGTACAAGTCCATAGATGAAGCCACCACCAAACAATCCAACAATAATTATTAGTACGGGTGATAACATCAACCAGTTTTTTGTTTTTTCTTTCATAGGTTTATCGAGGGTAGATAATATTTTTCACCCTCACTTACTCCTGAATTTCTTTTCATACGAATGCATGATATTGAAGAATCAGGAGAAGAAGTACTTCTCCTGATTAAATAATTACTAATTAGATCCGATTCTTTCGTTCCAAATTTCTTCTATATAAATATTTAAGTAAGAACTTATTTCAGGTGCTGTAGTTCTAGCTTTTTCAGAAGCTTCTACATAAGTACCAGGTGCAAGTTTTGCTAATTCTTTAGCAAAAGCTTCAGTTTGTTCATCTGTAAGTGTTGTTGAATCAATAGCAGGAGCTCCACCAGTTGAGGATATATTTTTAGCTTGAATAAATGGATCAGCAATGATATTTGCAATTACCATAGCACCAGCTTTATGAGCACCATTGAAAGTAAGTGCAACATAGTTAGTATCTGCAATAGAAGTATCTAAACAATATACTTTTGATGCTTCAGGATATTTACCGTTTTGAATATCATTATAAATTCCCATACCATTCATTGTTACAGAAAATACACTTTCCCCATTATTATATAATTCAAGTTGTTGGGTTGATGAAGGATAAGTTTTACCTTCTTTCCATAGATATGGTTCAAGTTCTTCAAAATATTCCCAAACAGGTTCTGTCATTTCTTCAAATTCTTCTTTAGTAATATCATCTCTATTATATTGTTCAAAACCGCCTGTTAATTCATACATAGCAGCTTTAATAAATCTTGTTCCGTGGAAATCAGGAATTCCAGGGTAAGTAACTACACCAGGATTTGCTTTTGCAAAAGCCATGAATTCAGTATAATTCTTTGGTAATTCATCTTTACTATATAAATCAGAATTATAGATTAATTGGAATTGAGCTGTCATCCAAGGTGATTCTTGACCATTTACAGGATATCCCATATCAAACTTGATCGATGGATTATCCCAGTTAACATGTTTAGCATTTGGAATAGCTTCTGACCATTCTGGGAATGTTACACCAGCTTGTTGCATCATCATAAAGTTAGAACCATTAATCCAGAAAATATCAACGGTACCACCATCAACTTTTCCAGCTGCTTTTTCACCAATTACAGTATTTACAGCTTCAGTAATATTAGTAACCCCAACTCTATTGATTGTTACACCATATTCTTCAGCAGCTTCACCTAAAACATTATCTACAAAATTATTATATGAAGTACCTCCGCCCCACATATAAAAATTTACAGTTTGTCCATCAGCTTCAGCTAAAACTTGTTCCCAAGTCATATCAGGCCAATTTTCATCTACAGTTGCATCTAAAGCTTTTTCTTCCTCTTGTCCACCTGCAAATAGCATACTTGTAGAAACTAATACACATAGCATTACCATTAAAAATTTCTTAATCATTATAAGACTCCTTTTGTTTATTATTACAATCAATTTTTGTAATTATTGTTTTGTAATAAGTAATACAAGAATACAACACAATACATATGGCGTCAAATTATTTTTTCTCTTCTATAATTAGTCCCATATAAAATAATAATAAAAATGATAGAGAATTAGTTATTTTAATAAAAAGGTTATTAGATAAGAAGAATAATAAAAAGAACAATCTGCAATTAAATAATATTTTTTATAAATACTTACCTTAAAAGTAAATATTACAATTTATTATACATTTAATATTTAAAAAAAATTAAACAATACATATATATATTTATCAATCTAATATTACATACAACTACAACAATAGAATCAATCTATTAACTAAATCATATCTAAATACAACATTAAAGGAATCTTAATTTTGTTATTTAACTTGTATTATAAATCTAGAAAAATATATCTACTTTTATAACAAAAATGGTTCAATCACTTTTCTTGTGTAATTTGGAATTATTATCTTAAATAATAAAATTACATTTATTAATTTCTACAAAAAAAATATTGGTATTTCTTCTCAACATATTGAGAAGCTTAATTTTTTAATTGCTTACTGCAATAATTACTGATAGACTTCTAACACAGACAATCAAAATTTATGATATTAAAAAAAGGAAAAACTTGTGAAAAAAAAAGTATTAAAAGATGTATATAATAAAATAGAGCAGCAAATAGATAGTATTTTGCCTCTTGTTGCTATTATATCTTCTGTAATTGCTTTTTCTATTTACTTTAGTGACATTCCTATAATTTATATGTATATTGATTTAATCATAGCTATTATATTTATAGTATTAAGTGTATTCCACAAAAAATTAACAATGGATAAAAAATTTTATACTATGATAGTAGTAATAATTACACTCGCAATATTAGTTTTTTTTGATGGTGGATTTAGTACTGGATTTATCATTTTATTAACAATTGGAAATATAATACCTATTTTAATATTTACTAAAAAAGAAAGTTTTTTTGTAAATATTATATCAATAATGATTTTAGCTATTTTAGGAGTTTGGGGAACTTTATATTCTAATAATTTATATATAAATATTGGAATAACCGCTTGGATTACTCATGTCTTAATGTTCATTCTATTTTTTATACTGTTTAGAATTGTATTTTTCAATATAATTGATACTTTATACAATTATCTTGAAATAATTGAGAAGAGCAATAAAAAAATTTACAAGTTAGCTTATTATGATAGTTTAACTAAATTACCAAATCAACATTATCTAATTAATCATATAAATAACAGATCAAAAGATATTAACTGTGCATATATAATAATCTTTTATATTAAAAATTTGGCTTTCATTAATTCCATTTATGGTAAAGAAATGGGTGATTCTGTAATTTTAGAGTTAGCAAAAACATTACAAAATCAAGAAATAGAATTAAACCTATTAGCAAAAACTGCAGGAAGTGAATTAGCTCTATGGATTGAAAATATAACAGATAATAATATGATAAATTATTTAAATAAAATTGAAGAAATTATTGATAAAAAGTATAGAATACATAAATTAAACCATAAACTAGACTTATATGTTAGTTATACTAAATATGAAAAAGAAAAAATGAGCCCCCTAGATTGTTACAATAAAACTAATATAGCAATGACTTACATCAAAAAAAATAACAACATCAAAAGAATAGAATTTAATGATGATTTAGAAGATTTGATTAGGTACAATGCTAAACTTAATAAATTAGTAGAAGAAGCAATTGAAAAAAAAGCTTTTACTATTAGCTATCAAACTAAAATTTCAGCAAAAGACACTGAAATAATAGGAGCAGAAGCATTAGCTAGATGGTATTCGCCTATTATTGGTAATGTAAGTCCTGGTGTTTTTGTTCCAATAATAGAAGAACTTGATAAATCTGCGCAATTTGGAGAATTAATCATAGATAAAGTTTTTCAAGAATATAACAAACTATGCAAAAAGTACAATAAGAAAATACAAGTTTCAATTAATATTTCTCCATCTCATTTAATACATATTGATTTCATTAATTACTTAAAAACAAAATTGAATGAATATGAAATTGATGGAGAAAATATAATAATTGAAATAACTGAAGAAGTTATCATTATGGGAATTAATGAAATAAATAAAACTTTATCAGAAATTAAAGCTTTGGGTATTAATGTATCAATTGATGATTTTGGTACAGGGTACTCATCTTTTAGTTATTTAGAAAGTCTTAAAGTAGATGAAATAAAAATAGATAAATCATTCATTGATAAGATTAACATAAATGAAAGATCAGCAATTGTAATAAAAAATATAATAACATTAGCAAAACAATTGAATTTAAAAGTTGTTGCAGAAGGTGTAGAGACAAAAGACCAATATGAAAGTTTACTAAATTTACAATGTGATTTTATCCAAGGTTATTATTTTTCAAAACCTGAACCTCTATAATATCACAATAAAATAACAAAAAAATAAGTAAAGATTAATAAGACTTTAATTACGCAATAATAATTTCTATACCCATATTTCTAAATTTAACAAGTTCTTCTTCTGGTGTTAGATCATCAGTAATTAAAATATCTATATCTGAACAAGGAGCTGTAACAAAATTTGACATTCTACCAATTTTTGAATGGTCTGCTAATACTATCACTTTATCATTAGTATTATTTATCATTGCATTATTAACACTACATTCTTGTAAAACAGATGTCATTAATCCTTTTTCAGCAAAAAGACCATTAACTCCTAAAAAAGTATAGTTACTATTTATCTTTTGCAAATTTTCAATAGTAAATATCCCAACTAATGATTGAGATGCTTCTCTATATTCTCCACCAAGAACAATTAATTCTATCTCAGGATTCATTTGTTTTGTTATTGCTCTTGCATTATTAGTAATTACATGAACTTTTTTATTAATTTCAGAGATAAAACTCAAAGTGGTAGTTCCACTATTTACAAAAATTGTATCATTATCCTTCAACATTTCTACAGCTTTTTTTGCTATTCTAAGTTTTTTATCCTTATTTAAATCTACTTTTTCTTGAAAAAGACGTTCTGGTTGAATAGTATCCCATTCTTGTAAAACAGAAGCTCCACCATGAGTTCTAATTAATAATTTTTGTGAATCTAAGGAATCTAAATCTCTTCTAATAGTTACTGGCGAAACATCTAATATCTCACTTAAATCTTGAACCTTAATTTTTTGCTTCTCAGACAGTATGTCTAATATTTTTAATTGTCTATTTGACGATATAGGTTTTTTGGTCATTTATTTTGTTCTCTCCATAAAAAAAAGCAATACATATGTAATTATAGAATTTTTGATCGTTTTATTAAAGTATATAATACATTTTAGCAAAAAGAAAGGAAATTGTAAAAAAAACGAATAAAAAGAAAGAAAAGAACAAAAAGAAAAAATAAATCTTGACTTTTTGAACTTTTCGTGTGAAAAATACAGTAATAAGAAAAAAAATAATCGAAAAAGAAAATAGGAGATTATAGATGAACGTAAAAGAAATCAACAAAGACAAATGGTTACACGATGTTTTCCCTGAATGGGGTACTTGGTTAAATGAAGAAATCGAAAACGAAGTTGTTAAACCTGGAACTTTTGCAATGTGGTGGTTAGGATGTACTGGGATTTGGTTAAAATCAGAAGGTAATGCTAATATTATGGTTGACTTTTGGACAAAAAGTGGTAAAAGAACAAAAAAAGATCCATTAATGAAAAAACAACACCAACATCAAAGAATGATTGGTTGTGTTGCTCTACAACCAAATTTACGTAACGCTCCTTGTGTTCTTGATCCATTTGAAATTAAAACAGTTGATGCTGTTCTTTCAACTCATGATCATGGTGACCATATTGATCCATATGTTGCAGCAGCAGTTTTACAAAATTGTGATGAAAGTGTTCCTTTTATTGGACCACAAGCTTGTGTAGACTTATGGATGTCTTGGGGTGTTCCTAAAGAACGTTGTATTGTAGTAAGACCTGGAGATACAGTAAAAATTAAAGATACTGAAATTGTTGCACTAGATTCATTTGATAGAACAGAATTAGTTACTGCACCTAAAGGAATGATTCTAAAAGATAATCCTGTTAGAGAAATGGATGACATTGCTGTTAACTATTTATTCAAAACACCTGGTGGTAATTTATATCATAGTGGTGATTCTCACTATTCAAACTATTTTGCAAAACATGGAAATGATCATCATATTGATGTTGCACTTGGTTCATTTGGTGAAAACCCAAGAGGTATGACTGATAAAATTAATGCAGCAGATATGTTAAGAATGGCTGAATCATTAAATACTCAAGTTATTATTCCAATCCATCATGATGTTTGGACTAATTTCATGGCTGATCCTCAAGAAATTAAAATGTTATGGAATATGAAGAAAGATAGATTAAAATATCAATTCAAACCATACATTTGGCAAGTTGGTGGTAAATTCACTTGGCCTGAAAATAAAGATGATTTAGAATTTATGTTCGATAGAGGCTTCCATGATGCATTCGCTATTGAACCAGATTTACCTTTTAAATCTCTTTTATAGACTTTAGTTATTATTCTTTATAATTACTTTATCGTTTTTATAAAGAATAATAAGAATTATAATTAATGGAGTATATTATGGAAAAAGCATCTATCGTATTTGATATGGATGGAACTTTGTTGGATTCTTTAAAAGATATAGCACATAATTTTAATAAAACTTTAGACTTTTATGGTTTCTCAACTTATCCAATATCAACGTATAGAGAATTACTAGGTTATGGACCCGCACAAACATTAAAAAAAACTATTCCATTAGATTATAAAGATAATGAAGATTTTATAACTGAAGCAGTTGAACATTTTAAAAAGACATACTATGAAAATGCTTTCACATATTCTAAACCATATGAAGGTATTATAGATATGTTACAACAAATACAAAAAACCAACAATTTAGCTGTTTTTTCTAATAAACCACAAGGTTTATTAGAGCATATAACTAATTACTATTTTTCAGATATTGATTTTAAATATATACAAGGTAGCGGAAGTTCACCTTATTCAAAACCTGAAAAAGAATCTGTTGATACTCTAATAGTGAGAAGTGGATTTAAAAGAAAAAATATTCTTTTTGTTGGCGATACTGTAATTGATGCAAAAACTGCAATAGCTGGAAATCTTTATAGTGTAGGCGTAACTTGGGGTATGGGAAATGAAGACGATCTAATTTCTTATAAAATGGATTATATTGCTAATACAGTAAATCAACTTCATAGAAAAATAGATGAATTTACCTTCAACCTTAAGGAAAATTAATTTTTTAAACATATAGTAACTTTTTTATAAAAAGAACAAAAAGATAAAATAACCAATATATGATTGTTTTTTATTTAAAAATCAATCAAAAAGAAAAATATCTATTCATTTGTTATATATTTTCGATAAAAAAAACAATAAAAACATTTATTTTGATTTTTTTGATTATTTTCTTGTGTTTTTGAAATTCCTAGGTTACTATTAATTAAATATAAAAAGTCGGATAAAAATGAATATTATTCATTCCGACAGATAAAAACACATGGGGAGTGGAATTATGGATTTTATTCTATCAATTTTCTTAGCATTTATTAATAAATTTCTAGGACAACCAGCGTTATTATTAGGTACCATTACTTTTATCGGGTATATGTTACTTGGCAAAAAAGTTTATGAAGCACTTGCAGGTTTCATTAAAGCGTATGTTGGTTTTAAGATTCTTCAAGTCGGAACTGGTGGACTTGTAGGAACTTTCAGACCAATCATTAACAGTCTTAATGCAAAATATGGTATTACAGCTCTTGTTATTGACCCTTATTTCGGCCAAACTTCAGCTACTGAAGCTTTAGATGTTTTAGGTTCTTTACAATATGTTGGATATGTAATGTTAATTGCTTTTGCACTAAATATTCTATATGTTGCATTCAGAAAACAAACTAAAATTAGAACTTTATTTATTACTGGTCACATCATGTACCAACAATCAGCTGTTCTATTATGGGCAATGTATTGGGTATTAGGAGCTTCAGGTGGTAATCCAGCTTCTCCTTTCTTAGTAATTATTATTGGTCTTCTTATGGGTACTTATTGGTCAGTTGCTTCTAACCTTATTATTGAAGCTACACAAGAAGTTACAGATGGTGCAGGTTTTACAATTGGTCACCAACAAATGTTCGGAGCTTGGTTTGCTTATAAATTAGGTGGATTACTAGGTAATAAAGAACATGATGTTAACCATGTTGAATCTCCTGGTTTCTTATCTATTCTTAATGATAACGTTGTTGCTAATACATTATTAATGACATTATTCATTGGTGTTATCATGGTTATTTTAGGACCAGAATCATTCGATTATAATACAGATAAATACTTCTTTGGAACATATATCTTTGAACAAACAGCACTTTTCGCAGTATATATTACAGT
Source organism: Pleomorphochaeta sp. (assembly GCF_050031695.1). Taxonomy (GTDB): domain Bacteria; phylum Spirochaetota; class Spirochaetia; order Sphaerochaetales; family Sphaerochaetaceae; genus Pleomorphochaeta. Next base: position 57,748 of record NZ_JBNAIC010000014.1, read on the forward strand.
ACTTCAAACTGGTGTTAGAATGTTCGTAGCTGAATTAACAGCATCATTCCAAGGTATTAGTGATAAACTTCTTAAAGGTTCTGTTCCAGCTGTTGACTGTGCTGTTACTTTTGGTTTCTCACCTAATGCACCAACATTCGGATTTATTTTCGGTTTCTTTGGCCAAATGATAGCAATCCTATTATTAGTTGCTTTAAAATCACCAGTATTAATTATTGCAGGATTCATTTGTTTATTCTTCGATAATGGTACTTTAGCAGTATTTGCTAACAAAGCCGGTGGAAGAAGAGCTGCTGCAATTATTCCTTTCCTTTCTGGATTAATTCAAGTATTTGGATCAGCATTAGTATTAACTGTATTAAAAGACAGTCCACACATTGTTGGTTGGATGGGTATGATTGACTGGGCTACATTATGGGCTGGTTCAGTATTATTAACTGACAAACTTGGAATTATTGTACCAATTCTATTAATTCCATTAATGATGATTATTCCTCAACTTCAATACAGAAGACATAAGGAAACTTATTTCACAACAATGAGAGATAATTAATCTTTTGAATTATTTTGGGATTCTCTTATGAGAATCCCTATAAATTAAATAACATATTATATTATAAATATTATAGTAGGAGTAAATTATGGTAAAAATATTAGCAGCATGCGGTAATGGTATGGGAACTTCACTTGTTATTAAACTTAAAGTTAAAAAATTTGTTGAAGCAAATAATATTAATTGCACAATTGATTCATGTTCACTAGGTCAAGCAAAAGGTTATATTAGCCAAGGTGTTGATATTGTGCTTCTTTCTTCACAATTAGCATCAGGTTTAGGAACAGTTCCTGAAAGAACACATGTTCTTGCACTTAAGAATTTAATGGACGAAAAAGAATTTGGACCAAAAATTCTTGAAATTGTAAAAAACAATTTCCCAGAAGATATTAAATAAAAAGAAAGGAATTAAATTATGGATTTAAAAGAACATTTGCTTTCTAGAAAAGCGATAGCGTTACAAGTTGATGCAAAAGATTGGAAGGCTGCAGTAAAAGCTGGAACAGATATGCTAGTTGAAGCAGGAACAATTGAACCTCGTTATTATGAAGAAATAATTCAAAATACCGAAGAACTTGGACCTTATTATTTATTAGCACCAGGCTTAGCTATGCCTCATGCTAGACCAGAAGGTGGCGTTTTAGAAAATAGTTTTGCACTTGTTACTTTAAAAGAGCCTGTTGTTTTTGGTGATCCAGATAATGACCCAATCGACATCCTTATTACTTTAGCAGCAAGAGATGCTAAAACTCAAAACGAAGAAGCTATCGTACAAGTAGTAACTTTACTTGACAATGAAGATACTATTGATAGATTAAGAGCTGCAAAAACTCTTGACGATATCAAAAAGCTTTTTGATGAAATAGATTAAGCTAGTTAAGATAGGTAATAATTTTACTTAAATAAATTAACAAATAAGAAGATGTAAGCAAAGGAATACTAAGCAAACAATTTTAGTAATAATTTATTTATTTTTAATAAAATCAATATTATTAAAATTGAGCAACCTTATCCTAATTGAACAACACCTTACCCTCATGTAGTTAAATCTATTGTAGCTAATATGCTACAAATCTATGTTATTTTTTAGTTCTATCCCTTGTGCTAAAAAATAATTTAAAAATAATACGAGGAATAAATAATATCCTCAGGATAATTAATTCTTTAAAAATAAATTTTCCTGAGGAATAGATGCTAAAAATATATATTAAGCATCTATATAATAGTATATCAAGAATACAAAACAATTCTTGATAACAACTTATAAATAAATATGGGAGAATAATCATGATATCAAGAGAAGTAGAAATTATAAATGAAACTGGATTACATACAAGACCTGGAAACCAATTCGTAAAGTTAGCAAAAACATTTCCTTGTACTATAAATGTAAAACGTGGTGATACAGAATTCAGTGCAAAAAGTCTTTTAAAACTAATGAAAGTTGGTGTTTCTAAAGGTGATCATATTATTATTGAATGTGATGGTGAACAAGAAAATGAAGCTATTGATGCTTTATCTAATTTCTTAGCGAATCTTACAGAATAATAAACATATTTTTTAAAAATAAAGAAGGTATTATTATATGAAAACTTTTAGTGGAATTTCAGCTTCACCTGGAATAGTTATCGGCAAAGTATTTGTTTTTAGACATCAAAAACTTGAAATTTCTGATTACCCTATTGCCTGCGGTAGTGAAGAAGCAGAATTTAAAAGATTCATTCAAGGTAGAGATCTAGCTATCGAGCAACTTAATGCTGTATATCAAAAAGCATTAGAAACTCTTGGTGAAGATGATGCCGAAATTTTTGAAGGTCATATTGAATTAATTGGTGACGAAGATATAGAAGAAGGCATAAAAGAATATATATTCTCAAAAAGAATGTGTGCTGAAAAAGCTTCTGTTCTTGTAATGGAAGAAAATGCAAAAGATTTAGAAGCATTGGATAATCCATACATGCAAGAAAGAGCTGCAGATATCAGAGATATTGGAAAGCGCTTATCTTACTGTATAGCAGGTGTTGAATTAATGAGTTTATCAGATATTGAAGAACCTGTAATTATTATTGCTGAAGATTTAACACCTTCTGATACTGCACAAATAGATAAAGATAAAGTATTAGGGTTTGCTTGTGAAGTTGGTGGTGCTACTTCCCATGTTGCAATCATGGCAAGAACTCTTGAACTACCTGCTCTAGTTGGTTGTTCCTCTTTATTAAATGAATTAAACAATGGCGATGAAATTATTTTAGACGCATCAACTGGTAAAATTATTACTGAAATTGATGATAAAACAAGAGCTGAATACCAAACTAAAATAGAAGCTTTCTTTGACAACAAAAAAGCACTTGAATCTTTAAAAGATTTAACAGTTGAAACAACTGACGGTCACAAAGTTGAACTTTGTGCTAATATTGGAACTGATAGAGATGTTGAAGGAGCCTTAAAACATGGGGCAGATGGCGTCGGGCTTTATAGAACTGAATTCTTATTTATGGATAAACCTCAAATGCCTTGTGAAGAAGTTCAAATGCAAGCTTATAAAAACGTAGCTGAGGCTATGGGCGATCGTGGTATTATTATTCGAACCATCGATATTGGTGGTGATAAATCACTTGAATACCTTGATTTCCCAAAAGAACTAAACCCCTTCTTAGGATGGAGAGCTATTAGAATGTGTCTTGACACCCCTAATATAATAATAACTCAATTGAGAGCTATTTTAAGGGCTAGCGCTTATGGTAATTTAAAAATTATGTTCCCTATGATTATTTCTGTTAAAGAAATTAGAAAATTAAAAGCTTTAGTAGAAGATGTAAAAAAATCACTTAGAGAAGAAAATATTCCTTTTGACGAAGATATCGAAGTTGGAATTATGGTTGAAACTCCTGCTTCAGCTGTAATTGCACCAATTTTAGCAAAAGAAGTAGACTTCTTTAGTATAGGGACTAATGATTTAACTCAATATACACTTGCAGTTGATAGAGGAAATGAGAAAATATCTGACCTATACCAACCTTTACATCCTGCTGTATTAACTTTAATTAAAAATGTTATAGATGCATCTCATGCTGAAGGTAAATGGACTGGAATGTGTGGTGAACTTGCAGGTAACGAAATTGCAACCTTAATTCTATTAGGACTTGGACTAGATGAATTTAGTATGAGTGCTAGTAGCATTTTAAGAGTTAAAAAAATAATTAGAAGTGTTAGTTATTCTGAAGCAAAAGAATTAAGTGAGAAAGTACTTCAAATGGGTACTACTGATGAAATAATTTCTTTCATGAATAATTACATTTTAAACCTATAATTGAATTAATTATATTTAGTGATATAAGTTGTTGAAAATCATATATTTGATATTTCAACAACTTTTTTTTAGTTCATAAAAAAATATGTTTAACCTTTATAAAATACAGATTTAGGAAGAACTCTCTTTTTTAAGAAATACTTCACATATAGTTAAATAGAAAACTTCTTTGTCTATCGGTTTGCTAATATAAGCATCTAATGGTGAAAGCGAAGCTTTTTTAAAATCACTTAAGGAAGCATCAGCACTGAGTCCAATTATAGGGACATTTTGATTGATCTTTTTTATCTCTTTAGTTGCAGTATAACCATCCATAACAGGCATTCTTATATCCATTAAAATCAAATCATAAGCTGTATCATTAACCATTTTAACACCTTTTAAGCCATTGTCAGCTATATCAACAAATAGTCCTTGATCAGATAATAGTTTTTTTATAATCATTTGATTCAGAGCATGGTCTTCGCAAACTAAAACTTTTTTCCCTTTTAGTAATTTTTTAATACAATCTTTATTTATATCAGATTCTGATAAAGACATACTTTCTGAAGCCTTATTATACCTAATTTCAATAAAAAATGTTGTTCCAACATTTTTTTCTGATATACAAGAAATATAACCACCCATCTTTTCAATTAAATATTTAGTAATAGAAAGTCCTAAACCAGTTCCAATATGCAATGCTTGTGAATCATCTCTTTCGATTTCAAAAGGCTCGTACATTTTTTGTTGAAAGTTCTCTGACATTCCAATACCATTATCTTCAATTTTATACAATAATTTGACTGTTAAATCATCTTCATCAACTTTTTCAACAGACAACGATACCGCACCACCTTTTGGTGTAAATTTAATTGAATTAGAAAGTAGATTAACTAAAATTTTCTTAGATTGAACTTGATCAATTTGTATTATTTCATTCATCAATTCGTTTGAGACATTACACTTATAAACTAACCCTTGTTCCTCTGCTAACGGTTTGATAATTTGATTTACTGAAGTTATTAAATTATTAAATAATATAGGTTTTTCTTCTAAAATAATATTTTTTTCTTCTATTCGTTGAATATCTAATACATCATTTACTATAGATAATAGATATTCACTACTATTTTTTATACTTTTAAAATAATCTAATGCTATTGATTCAGATGTTTCACTTATACCAAATTCAGTAAGATTTATGATTGTTCCAAGTGGTGTTCTCATATCATGAGACATTCTAGATATAAACTCCGTTTTAGCTTGATTAGCAACTTCTGCTGATTTTTTTAATCTTTGAATGTGTTTATTTCTAAATCTGAAAATTAACAATAAAATTATACTTATAGCTAAAACAATCATAAGAATTTTATCATTTTGACTTATCAACATATCATAAAATGTATATTCATACCTTTTCATCACAATGCTTTCAGCAAAGATTTTTGAAAATTCGTTTTCCATCATATAGTCAATACTTTTATCTATTATATCCACCAAGATAGGATCTTTTGTTGAACTTAATCCTATTGAATTATCACCTAATACAATGTTAGTTGGATAAGAAGTAAGAGATCTATATCGTGGCATTTGAAGAATATAATTTGCCTCATATCTTCCTATAATAGTTGCATCAACATCTCCCTTAAGTACATTTTCTGCTCTTTCATCTGCAGAAGTAAATACAACTTCAGCTAAAGGAAATTGTTCATTAATAAAATTTAATAATGAATTTGCTGAAGCTGGTACCGCAATTGAAAATCTAGAATCAGTAGAAAAATCTTCCGTTTTTTTTATAATTAATTCAAAAGAATTTTCCATAAACGATTTACTAAATAAAAGACCACTAGATTCTTGTTGTTTATCATAATCAAAAAAAGCTATTGCAAGATCACAATCTTTATCAATTAATGATTGAGCACGCGTCTTTTTAGGTAATAAAGATACATAGTCAAAATCCAAACCACTAATTTTTGAAATAGATTCCATAATATTATAATTTAAACCACCAAAACCTTCATCTTCCTTAAAATAACTCATAACAAAACGATCAGGTTTCAGCCCAACCGTCAAAATTGGAGATTGTTCTATATAATCTAACTCTTCCTCAGTAAATTTAACTTTTTTATTGGTATCATCTGCATTTATATTTCCTAAAATAAATAAACCAAATATAAGGATAAGTAAAATAAATCTATTTTTGTAAATATGATGAACCATTTAAATACCTCTATAATTATAATATACCGGTAATTTTCATATTCGCAACTATAAAAATTAATTATTAGTTTATTCACTATATTATAAGTGTACCATTTAGCCACTAAGAATCCTTTTTTTAAGGTGGACTATATTAATATTAAAAGATTAACAATGTCATAAATGAAAGTTAAAATTGTGATTATTATTGTAACTACCGAGCATTCTTCAAAAGTTGTTTATGTTCATACATTTTTTTATCAACTGTTTTATAGAAAGAAGTAAACAGTTCTTTATTATTATAGATTTTTGAACCATATGCTAGAATAATATCATAAGATTTATTTTTAGATTTATCTTTTAAATATTCATTTATTTGATTAGTATATTTTTGGTAAAAATCATGGCTAACATCATAAATAATACATGCAAATTCATCACCACTTATTCTATAACTTTTCCCATTTTCACCTATACTAATATTCAATGAATTATAAGATTCAATAATAGCATAATCACCTTCGGCATGACCTAAAGTATCATTTATTCGTTTTAAATGATTTAAATCTAGTAAAACCAATCTGAAACTTATTCCCTGATTTATTAAATTATCAACATCACTTTCAAAGGATGCTCTATTCCAACCTTTAGTAAGATAATCTTCAAAAGCGAGTCGTTTATACATCAAAGATTTATTTCTTGTTTCTAATAATTCATTAATTGATTCAATAGCATCACTCAAAACTAACAAGAAGAAACCAAATACTCCTAATGATAAAAATTTCTCTAATTTGCTATAAACCCCAAATATAAATAATCCCATTATAATTGCAGCAAATACAAATAATGCTAAAAATATTAACAAATAATTTCTTGCTTTAATATTTTCCTTTTTAAACCCTTCATAGATTAAACAATACAGTATTATAATAGCTGTAATTAAAATAAGTACTATTGAATAAATCGTTGAAGAAATAAAAGAAACTTTACCACTTAATTGTAAAATAAATTCCAAAACTAATAAGAAAATAGTTATTTGAGCAATAAAAGAAAGAAGTTTATAAAATCCTTCTAAAATAACATCTCTAAAAAATAATATTATTATTAAGGGTAAAACTAAATTCAAAATATAACTTGTGCTAGAAATTAAAAAGCGATTTGAGATAAAAAGTTGGAGCAGTGTTGATTCTGAAATTATCCAAAGACCAGCTGCAATACCAAAAGATGAGAGGTAAAGAATATGCTTATTTATTCCTATATTTTTAATCCAAAAAAGTGAAGATAAAGAAAAAAGGCTCAAAAAAATAATTAAAGTAGAAATAACTAAATTAAGAAAATTCTCTTGTATCAAATTTAGAATAATAGCTCCACCCTCTCCTAACATTATAGAATTAATTAGTCCTGAAAAATGCGGCGTTGGAGATGAAAATGTTATTTTTAATATTTTACCACTTGAAGAAGAAATAGGAATGTTAATTAATTGCCACGAAGCTGGATATGGCTCAATTAAGCCTAATTTACTAGAATTCATATCTAATGAATGAATTAATTCATCATCTATATATGCTTTTACATTCATCATTGATGATCTAATTCTAAGTATTGGATAAATAAAATCTTCTTCATTTATAATTCTTTCAATAGAATATACTTGACCAGGTTCAAGATTAAAATCTTGTGGTAAAATAGAAGTCTCATCAACTATACCATTATAAGAAATAGTCCATCCATTATTAAATGAAATTATATCATTTCTATTTAAATTCATACCTATAGAATCATCTGTAAAGATAAAAAATAACACTGTTAAGAGATAAACTGAAATAATAGTAAGATTTAACAATGATACAATATTTTTACTCTTTTTAGGCATAATTTCTCCGTTAAATAAACATATATAATAAATTCAAATAGAAAAAGAATAATATTTTTATAAAACTAAATTACGCAAAAAAGCATAACATCAATTATTTATAAAATTCCCCTATTATTAATGCTTTGTTATTAATATTATCATATAACACCGAATAAGAAATAATCAATATATATATTTATATTTATATTACAAACTTGTCATAATATTTGAATTATAGAGAATATTTCATTTACGAAATATTTGGCAAAACTAGTTTGAACTTATTATTTATAATAAAATTAGCTTTTGACTAATTATATAGAAAAAATCAACTATTTATAAAGATTAATTTTTACTATAAATACATTTACTTTAAGATATCAATATACTCGTTTAATAAGATATCATTCTCTTCGATTGTACCATTTAATAAAAGAGTAATTAAAATATTAATTTTTGCTTGTTTTTGATTTATAGAACCTGATAATACTTTTCTAAAAGAGGCATCAAGAAAACTTCTTACGTTAAATAATTTAATTTCACTAAATTGTTTATTTTTCCCTAATAAATTAAATAGTTTATAGCCATAACCGTTTCTTTTTTTAATATCAGAAGTAATAACAATTATCATTTTTTTTATTTTTTCATTGTGATCAAGATTTTGTTTAAGAATATTATTTATTGATTCTTCAGTACCTTCCCACATTTCATTAAAAACATCACACCAAAGACTTTCTTGATTATCATAATAGTTATAAAGAGTTCCAACGGAAACATTAAGAACTTTAGCTATTTCTCTCATACTAGCAAGAGTTGTAGTTTTTTTTATAGATATATCTTTAGCAACCTCAATAATTTGCTGTTTATTTAATTTCTTATTTGCCATTATATTTTACATCTTCTTCTTAAACTTTTTAACAATTAGAAATAATACAATTAAAGTAAAGATAAATATTATTATATCAGATAATGCTTGAGCATAAAACACGCCATTAATCCCATAATATTTTGGCAATATTAATAACATAGGAATTAATAAAATTCCTTGCCTAGAAACACTAAATAATAAAGAAATAAACCCCTTACCTATTGCTTGTAAGAAATAGATTACATTAAATTGGATACTCATCGTTGTAATAGAAATCATATAAATGTTTAAATAAAATATAGCATAATTGAATACTTCTTCTGTTGGCTTAAATATTGAAATTATATTAGAGCCAAAGAAATATATTACTAAATTAAAAAAGATACCTAATAATATAGATAAGAGCATAGCATAATATAAAGATTTTAATAATCTCTTTTGATTTTTAGCTCCATAGCTGTAGCCTGCTAAAGGTTGTAGCCCCATACCAAGTCCAAAAAAAACAAATATAGAAATATAAATTAATTTAGTTACTATTCCAATAGCAGCAATTGCATTATCTCCACCAAAATTACCAGCTTGATTATTTATAAAACTAACAGAAATACTCATTAATAGTTGAGTTAGAAAGCTTGGAATACCAACGTTTAAGACTTCTTTCCAAATCTTTTTATCTATTAACTTGAATCTAAATTTAAATCTCAATAAAGATTTACCATTCAAATAATAAGATAATAAGATGATAGTTGTGGCAATTTGAGAAATACTAGTTGCTATAGCTGCGCCTTTTATACCTAAATTTAAAACAAATATAAAAACAGGATCTAAAATAATATTCAAAATAGCACCAGATCCCATTCCTATCATTGAATATTTAGCACTACCTTCTCCCCTTAATGAGTTATTCATTAACATATTTAATATCATAAAAGGAAAACCAAAAATTAAATAATGAGAATAATCTCTAGACATTTCTAATAAAGAGTTTGTAGCACCGACAAGCCTTAATAAGGGATCTATAAATATAAAAAATAATAAAGTAACACAAAGACCAACTACAATTGCACCAAAAAATACAATAGAAAAAGCTCTCTCAGCTTGTTCTTGTTCATTTTGACCTAATAATCGAGAAATATACGTTGAAACCCCTATTCCAAACATTAACCCTATAGCACTTAAGGATGTAGTAATTACAAATACTACTTGAGTAGCTCCTGTTGCAGTCGGACCTAACCATGATACAAACATTGTATCAACCATATTATAAACACCTTGAACTAATAACCCTAAAATTGCAGGTGCTGCCATTGTAATCAAAGATGTAAATACTTTTTCATCTCTTAATAAATATATTCTTTTATCACTCATATGTTTCTCTTATTTAGTTTATTTTGAACACTGTTCATAATGCAACTTATATTAATAATAGTCAACATTATGAAAAAAAATAAAATATAATTATTTTATAAAAAACCCCCATAAAAATGGAGGCTAAATTCCAAAAAAGATTGTTATGAAATTAAAAGTTCGGAATTTGATTCAAAGAATACAAAAAAATAAAACTCAAGTAAATAACAATATATTTTTTTTTACTTAATATCATAAATAATGTATAAATTTTCTTAAAATCATCAATTCTAGGCATAAAAAAACTATAATACTAAAGAAAAATTTAAACAAATTAATTATATTAACAATTTTTAAATATTTTTCCATTTTCTTATTGACAAAAACCATAAAAATATGGCATTGTATGCCTCGTTGAGCCACGTAGTAGTTAACTATTACAAGGCTATATGGTGGATGTAGTTCAATGGTAGAGCGCTAGATTGTGGTTCTGGTTGTTGCGGGTTCAAGTCCCGTCATCCACCCTTTGACATTAAGCGTTCGTAGCTCTACCTCACGTAGAGTTACGATAAAGCTAATTTCTTATCTAATAGGACTTATCAACCTATCTATTTTGTCTATTCTTTCTTTTTGGTTGCAATTCGCAGCAAAAAGGAGAAAAAAACATGAAATCAGGCAGTCAAGAAATCACAAGAGTTTATCTTAGAGGCAAATCAAAAAACTATTATTTTCAGTACTCAGATTCAAACGGAGTAAGACATCAAAAATCAACTAAATGCAAAAACAAGAAAGACGCAATAAAAGTAGCAAACTCTTTTATTGGAAACTCAAATAATTTTTCAAATGAGGCTCTTATACTAAAAGATTGGATTAGCCTTTTTATTAAACCAGAAACTAACCCACGCAGAAAATCAGCTTTATTAAATGGATCAAGATATACAGATAGTTATACAAAACTAAATTCTCGATATGCTAAATTATTACTTGAAGTCCTAAATGAAAAACCTGCTATTCTAAGTAAACCATTAGATCAATTCATTCGAATAGATTTCCAAAACATAAAAGAATTAATAATTACTAAAAAAGGTTATACTAGAACATCACAACTTCTATTTGATTTTTTAAAATTAACTTTTACCCAAGCATATCAAGAAGGAAGATTAGAATATAATCCTGGAGCAAATCAACCAAAAATTAACTATAAAGAAAAACCAAAATTTGCAATTCCTGCTAATATTTTAGCTACCATCATAAAAGATAAACATGTATTTCAATCTATTGAAAGATGGGCTTTCTATACAATTTTAGCTACAACAGGTATGAGAAGAGGAGAAATACTAGGGATGACTCCTTCTCGAATAAAAAATAACACTCTAACAATTGATAGACAATGGCAAAGAGGAAAATTTACAGAACCAAAAATGGGATTCACTAGAATTATACCTCTTTCAAAAACAACCTTATATGCTATTAGCTGTTTAGAAGAACCTGAAACACCAGATACCAGATATTTTAAAAAAAATAGTAACTGGATAGATTCAACTTTAGCACAAATAAGAATATATGGGTGTGCTAAATTCCCTGAAGATGAAGATATTATTAAAGAAATGACTTGTCATATTCTAAGGCACTCATTTAATACTAATCTATTAAATACTGGAATATCTCCTTTACTAATAGCTGAATATTTATCATGGAAACACCAAGACTTATTAAGGATACAAGCAAGATATACTCACTTAGTTGCAGACAATATGAAACCTGTAGCTGAAAAAGTTGATGAATTATATTCGCCAAATAAAATTATTAAAAAAAACTTTTTCATTCTATAGCATTTTTTTATCCCTGGAATTAACCAGGGATATTTTATCTTACTGAGACCAATAACCGCCAAGTAATCTCAATAGATCTTTTTCTTTTATTGCCCTATAGGCTCTCTGAGATTGAGTTGTTGGTAATCCATATAATAGTCCTAAAGTTTCAGAAAACATATTAAAACCTTTCTTTTTTAATGCTTCAGTATCATCATCTTCATCCTTAAATTCTTGCCATACTGTTCCTACAGCATTTAATGCTGGTTGCCAAGCCATAGAACTTCCAAACCTATATGTGTCAAAGGCCTCAACTACATCATCACCAACTAAAGGAATCGTATCACCTATCAATTGTCTAATAACTGAATCAATAAAACTTTTAACTAAACTTTTATACTTATCTTCATCATCCCCAGCAGCTTTCATTAAAGCTCCTGTTGTTGCCACAAATATACCTGCTGATAGAACATTAGAGAATAAGGTTCCCATAACTTTACTATATTGTTTTGTCTTCATAAAATAAGGTAAATCAAAAAATAATTGATTCCATCTTTGAAAGTTATCATTCTTAAATCTAGCCAACGTTCTTAAAAAATGACTTTTACCCGCTTGGACATCTGATAAATCCATTTCATTTGAGGAAGATTGTGTTTCAGCAATAAATTGACTAGCTCTAAATATAGCTTCTTGTTCAGTTTGACCTTTTCTTATTTGAGTTTTATAAACACCCCACCATAACTTTGTAGTAACAAAGGCATCTATTAATTCAGAACCTTTCATACCCGCATCTACAGCTTTAGAAACACCTCTAGTAGTTTTATTTGTATGCTCTAGATTTCTAAATCTACTAACTTCTAAATTAAATACACGATTTTTCATTTCTGGAGCTAAAGTTTCCATTTCAGATTTTCGATTCATAACATGTGGATCTATTAAACATGCAACTAAAATATCTGTATCTATATCACCTCTTACACTTGCCCCTAATGAAGCTAATTGGTGCATAGTTGCTGATACTGAATATGTAATCCTACTAGCTGAAAAATTAGATAAAGCTAGATTGGCCATCTTCTCTATTTTTGAAATTTGTTCAGATATTTTAGCAACTCTATTAACAAAATCTTGCAAATTCTTTTGTCGGCTTTCCCCATAAAGATTAGATAGAATTTGACCTACTGAAGCATTATCAGCTAATAAATAGTTTGAATCTTTTACCCAACGTGAAAAAGCTATAACTCTTTCCTGAGCATCTACCTGAGATTTAAATGTACTAATAACATTTAGATCCAAGGAGTAAATTGCATCAACTCTATCTTTCATCATTCCATTATCAACCCAACTTTGTAATGTTCTTTTTGCACCAATTACTTTAGTTTTTGATGATTTATCTTCTTTAGGTTCTATTGAATCAGCAGCTAATGGGAAATAATTTTTTTCTTTTTTAATAATCTTATTATAAACATGATAAAGAGTATTTTCTAACCTTTCTGAAGCATCACCTCTACCTATTAATTCTATTAATTTATGTGCAAACATAATATCTTTGTTAGATAATTTAGCTTGAATGTTTAAAATATCATTATTAGATAATTTATTACCACCAGCACTCATTAATTTAGGCAAACCAAATTTATTTAAAGAATAAATATATACACCTAAGCATTGTTCTCTGGTTAAATCTATTTCAATATTTTTTGAAGGATTATATTTATAAATCTTCTCGGCCATATAATTTATGTTAATATCATGATCTTGCATATATTTATCTAAAACTTCTATTCTTTGCTGTTTATGCAAGTAATAGGAAGAAAAATTACCTTGTAAATCCCTTGTAAAATGATTATATAAAACACCCTCTTTATTTCCGTCTAATTCCCTAGAAATTCTTTGAATGTGACCAAACGCACCAGTAAATACATTATATGCTCTTTTCATCTTACCTTCTTTCCCATGAAAGAAAATATTTTCTGGAGCATTTTCAACATTAACTCTAATATCTCTATTGATAGCTGAAGCATAACCTAAGTTTTCATCAAATCTTTCAGCTTGCCTACCATACATTTGTGTGAAATAAGCATTATTTATAGCCTCTCTTCTTTGTCTTTCAATTTCTTTTTTATTGAATAAGCTAGCCTTAGAATCATCCAATAAATTTCTTAATACTAATTCAAGTTTTTCTAAATCTTCAACATTCCAACGACTAACACGATTGTCCCTGGTTAAAATAAAATCTTTAGGAATATATTCCATTAACATTCTAGGAATATATAAAGGTTCATTACCAGGTCTATTGAAATCATCTGAAAATGGAATATTTAAAGATGTATCTTCTCTATTTTCTCTATCAAAGATATGATGAACCCAATCAATACTTTCTTTATATTTTGCGTCATGAATATCACTGTTAAATTTAGATCTAGTTTTAATATTTTTAATTAAATCATTTCTTACTATTCTTGCTTTACGATTTACTTCTTTTTCATTTAATACCTCAATAGTTTTTAAAGCTCTTTTTAAAGCATTATTAACAGAAGTTAATTCTTTTTTAGTTTCTTTATTATCAACTTTAGATGCTTTTAACTTTTCTACTTCTTTTTCTAATGAGTTAACTTCTTTTTTAGCTGCTGATAATTCTTTATCTTTAATATCTAACTCTTGGATTTGTTTTTCTATATACTCTTCAGTTAATTCAATATTAGTTAAATTCTTTTGTTTAATATTTTCATCAACTTTAATATTTTTAAATCCTGAATAAGTGGATAACTCTTCTTCTATATCAACATCATTTAAGAACATTTCACTATAAGCTAATCTATCTGAAATATCAGAAATATCATTATCTCCATGAAGCATTTTTATTCTTTGTTCAGCTTGTTGCTTAACAATTAAAGCTTGTCTGTAAGCCTTTGTATTCTTCTTGATTTGATTTAAAGCCTGGCTAACTTGTTTCTTTGTTGAATCTTCATTAATAGACAAGACAATAGGAGAAACACCTTTAAATACTGGTTGTTTTATTACAACTTTATTATTTTCTACATCCATATATGGAGTATTTAATTCAATTGCTAAATTAATTAAATCATATTTATCTGAAGTACTATTAATAAATACTCTATCAGCTTGTTGAGGAGTAACAACTCTAGAAAACTCATATATTTTAGCTGCAAATGCACGTTTAGAATCTTTATTACTTAACCAGGTATCATTGAAGTTATCTAAATCAAAAGCTAAATTTTCATCAAGATTTTCTTCATCAGTAATTTCATTTATACTTTGTAAGAATTCATCTAAGGTATCACATGATCTAGCTGTATCTAATATCCAAGGAAACGCTG